>JAPPMB010000067.1 GCA_028819255.1 Bryobacterales bacterium
ACATCCGGCGCATCGCCCGTGGCGTCTTCGCCTCGGTGCCCAAGCATGCCGACGCTGCGACATGGCCGGTCGACCGTTTCCTGGCCGCCTCCCGTCTGCGCCATGGCGGGGTGATCGCCTATCACTCGGCCCTCGAACTGCAAGGTTTCGCCTGCACGGAGGGGAATGACGTGCAGGTCATCGCGCTCGGAGGACCCGGCTTGTTCGAAGCGGCCGGTTTCGCCTGCCGGTTCGTCAGGCCGCCGCGCGGCTTCACGCCCCCGGATGGCATCATGGCGATGGACCGACTGGGGCAAGAGGTCAGGGTGACAACGATCGAGCGGACGATCGCCGATCTGTTCGACCGCTACGATCTGGCCGGGGGCGCAGAGGAACTCTTCAACTCCCTGGATCTGGTGGTGCGGATCGACGCCCCGACGCTCGTCCGCTACGTGCGTGCGCTCGGCAAGGCCACTGTCGCCGGCGCCGTGGGATTCTGGCTGGAGCGTGAGCGGAAGCGGTTGGGCGTCCCGGATTCCGCGCTCAAGAAGTTTCGTACGCTCATGCCGGGTCAGCCCCGGTATGCTCTTGGTGCCAAGTCGGGCGAGGGAAAGACAGCGAAGGGTTGGAACGTCATTCTCCCCGTCGACGTCCTCGAACGCCGCTTCGAGGGACTATAGATGGCGGCCCCGTCTGCGCAGACACTGCAGCGTCTCGCCAACCAGACCGGCCACCAGCCCGGCACGCTGGAGAAGGTGCTGCGGCTCCTGGACCTGTTGCAGGAGATCGCGCGCGATCGGTTTCTGGGGGATCGTCCCGTCCTCAAGGGCGGGACTGCGCTCAACCTTTTCCACCTCGGTCTCGACCGGCTCTCGGTCGACATCGACCTGAACTATGTCGGTGCGCTCGACAGGGCCGCAATGGAAGCCGAACGCCCTGACGTCGACGCCGCGATCGACCGTCTCCTCGTTTCCAAGGGATACGGCATTCGCCGCAGGCCCGGCGAACACGCCGGCGGCAAGTGGCTGGCCCGCTACGCCTCGGCGCTCGGCGGCAACGCCACGTTGGAGGTCGACGTGAATCGCATGGCGCGCCAGCCACTGTTCGGCATGACGCGAATGCGGGCTCTGCCCCTGGGCGGCATCCGGGCGAAGGACGTTCTCGTCCTCGACCTCCACGAAATCGTCGCCGGCAAGCTCGTCGCGCTCGTCGACAGGCATGCGGCCCGCGATCTGTTCGACGCGCGGCGTATTCCGCAAGCGCCCATGCGCGTCCGGAGCTTAACACCGGGTTCCTGGATGCCAATGCTACCGTTGGTGAGTTGGGGACCGGGGGAAGGCGGCTTTGCAGCCTTCGATTGTGCCCAATGCGACCGGCAGGGACCCGGAAGCGTGGGCGTTGGCACAGGGCTGGCTCGTTGGGTCGGACAATTCGGACGATTCCTTGGGTTTGGCAGGCAATTCCGATCGCGAGCCAACTTCCTCAGAGGAAGAGGTGCCGGCCTCTGCTGACGGCGAATCTGTTGCGTCCGCGGAATCGCCACCGCGGCAGGATCGTGCCGCGAATTCGGCGGGAGAGGATACCTCGCCTGATCCCGGCGCGCCTCCCGACAACAGGATCGTATCTGTTTCAGAGGATTCCACGGAACAAGGTGGTGATCCGGCTGCGGGCGATCAATTCGAGGCGGAGAAGGTCGCTGCCAAGGAGGGCGAGGCGCATTCTCCGGGCCGACACGTACTGCAACAGCGCCATTGTCATTCCGGTCTTCAGTTCGCAAATTGGAGCGCATTGCGCGGGCGACTCCCGATTCGGCCGGCAAGACCTCGACCGTTGATGCGCCGGACCGCTCTGTCGATCGCACTTTCCGGAGGACACCGACATGAGACACCATCTTACCTGCGTCCTGGCCGCGGCAGCCATCTATTCCCTCGCGGCCTGCGATAGGAGCGGCGATTTCGGGTCGCGGCCGGCCTTCGGTCTCGATGACATCCGGGAGCTCACCGGCCTATCCGCGCCGATCGAGACGTCGGCAGAGCAGCAGGCGCGTCAGCAGGACATCGTCTCGCGCGCCGATTCCCTGGTCGTTTCCACGATGCACACGGAACTCACGCTTCCAGAGGGGGCGCTCACGATCCGCCAGGTGTCGGAGTGCTCCAGGGCCGAGTGCCAATTGCTCGACCCCACAACCGGCGACACCGAGACGGTCGTCCTCGACACGGCCGTGATGGGGCTCGGCGATGCGGAAGCCATCGGCTCGGCGCATGGCATCACTCTGATGTCGAGGACCGGGAGCCAGATGGGTGTCGAGGCGACCTCGCTCGGCGCCTGGATGGAGCACGGCTCGTTCGCGCTCAAACGCCTGCACGCGGTCGGCGAGGAGGTGGCGAGCGATACCCTGCATGCGGTTGCCCTGGGATATCTCACCGACCGCCCGCTGACCGGGTCCGCCTCGTGGCTCGGCATCATGGTGGGAACGCCCGTGTCCGGGGAAGATCGGGGCGACCGCCTGGTCGGGACGGCGGCGCTCAACTACGACATGAACGCGGGCGCGCTCGATGCGGGGTTCAGCGGCATCACGAACATCGACCGCGGGACGGCACATGGCGTCGAGGCGGTGATCTTCTCCGACCTCACAGTCGGGCCGGACGGGACCTTCGCAAGAGGCCAGTCGGGTGCGCGCATCCAAGGCGGCTTCCACGGTGCCGGCCACGCCGAGGCGGCGGGGATCTTCGAGCACTCCGACATGATCGGCGCGTTCGGTGCGAAGCGGCAGTAGGCGCCCGATCAGAGGAAGCCCTCTCTGGCTATGGAACCTGGCCTGCCCGCTCCCGCATCCTGCGAGCGAATTTATTGGCGCGCATCCGGGCCGCCGGCCGGTCGCCGATGCCACCTGCCGCCGAACGAAAACACACTCACTGGGGAAGGCGGTTCACGACGAAGCCTCGCCGTGTTGACTATGTGTTGATCGCGCGAAATTCAGCCAATATCTGGTATCGAAAGCCCCTGAAAACATCAATGTTTTCAGGGGCTTCTTTGGTTGTGGTGGCTCGCAACCCCCGAGACCGACATTCGATCGAAGTCCCGGTCTGATCCGCTGTAACCCTATGAATTCCGGGAAGGTTCTTGCAGCAACAGTGCTCCTTGACTGGAATGTAGCTATCATATCGCGAGCGCTACCTACGATCCAGCCTTGTGGTCGGAGCACAGTGCTGGGTCTAGTTCGCCTATATCACCCCACAGCCCAGTAGACTCGTCTCAGTGGCACCAGTCTTCGCGCTTCGGTGTCCATTTGCTCGTAATAGTCGATGAGCAGCTCGACGAGCTCGTCAAGACCCACTAGAGCCCCGAACCTCTCGCTCCGATTTTTGCTCCTTCCCGGCCATCGCCCCGGATTCAATGGGCTCCTTCTTCACCGAGTCTTTTGTTTCCGAAATCCCCTGTTCTCCCAGTTCCTGCTGCTCGGGTTGCGTTGTCCGCATCTACCAAAACCAAAACTAAGATATTATTTTTGGAACGATAAAATACCAAATCACGGATTTGGCTATTGCTTTAGAGATCAAATGACCGGCGAGACCTCAAAGCATCGGCGAGTGGGCGAATGGCGAGTACGCCGACCTCCCCGTCGGTTTGTCAGTGAGTGTCGCGCGAACTGACGACGGCGGGGATTCTGATCGGCAGATTCGGAGATCGCGGTAGCTGTGGTCCCGTCTGTGAAGGAGCAGGACAAGGAGATCCTTATGGATCGCCTCGGGCAGCACGAGGGGAACGAGGAAACTGGTGTCGAAATAGCGCATTCGAACCGAGCGCCAATCTCACAATCGCTCGTCCCGAGCCTCGCGCAGCAGCTCCGCGGCGGTTCGCCGCAACCGAGGCATGGTCGCTCGAAACCCGGCCAGCTCCCGCAGGGGCAGCGGTTTCTTGGGCGGACAGCGGCAGAGAGGTGCGCCACGGCCTTGCCATGACGGGTGATGATCACTTCTTGGCCGGCCTCCACCTTGTCCGGAAGTTCGCTAAGACGCGCCTTCGCCTGAGCCAGATTGACGGTGACCATGACAACCTCATCTGGTCATGAAACTGGTCATATGATAGCGGGCTTCTTTCGAGTGGGATACAGCCGCGACCCTGGGTTCTCCCTTGTCCGCTTGTCCTCATTAGCTATCCGGGACGCGCATGAAAAAAGCCGATCTCCGAAAAATCCATGCGCGGGCGGCATGCCCTGATGCCGGCACGGACCGGTAAGTGCTGTCGACGGACGAGGACGATGGCATCGGCATGCCGAGGATCCTTCGCCGAGCGCATCTGCCGATCCATCGGGAGGGGCCGGCCTCCGGCCCATACGTGACCCAACCCAGCGGCGCGGCGCCGTAACCCGACTTCCGCAATGCCCCAGCGAGCGCCGCATTTCCCAAGTCCCAACCGGAGAATACGCTCACCACACCCCTATCCTCAGTTGCTCGACAAACGGCGCTATCCGGCGCAACCGTACTCTCGTCTGTCCGTCAAATCCGGGGCTTTCCGTCGCGTACAGTCGCGTACAGATGTGCGGGTCGTCGCTTTGCGGCGTTTCTGTGTCGCGTGACATTTCAGAGTCACATCCCGCTCCCCTCTCGTCGGTCGCAGCTTCGCCATCGATTCGGAGACCACAGCGCGTTACGCGCATCTCGCGGACGACCCCCTGCAGCGGGCGTCAGAGCGGATCGCTTCATCGCTAAAGCAGGCCATGAGCGATCAAGGTAAAGAGGGGAACCAGCCGACGGCGCCGGATGCATGATTGCGATTGGTGCGACGACCTGCACGGCGGCGCTGCTGGCCGGGCAAGCTTCTGGGAGACGCCTTCGCGGAGCCGCTGCGCCGAGGGCGGGACGGCGTGCATTGCAAGAGCATCGGCAAGGGCGTGCCGACCTTGACACATTATGACTGGTCATGAATACTGGTCATATGAATACCATAAACGCATCCGAATTCAAGGCGCGGTGCCTTGCCATCCTGGATCGGGTCCACGAGACCGGTGAACGGATGGTGATCCTGAAGCGTGGCCGCCCGGTCGCTGAGTTGTCGCCGGTCACCGGCGAGGGAAGGGCCTATCCTCAGGCCGAGTTGGAGGGAACGGTCACCATAGTCGGCGACGTCGTAGGGCCGGTGCTCCCGGAGGACCATTGGGACAGCCTGAAGCGATGAAGGCGTTGCTCGACACACACATCTTGCTCTGGTGGCACGGAGACCGGGGCCGGCTGTCCCGGGAGCAGCAGGACGTCATTGCGGCCGCCGGCGTGGACTCGCCGCTCGAGGTTTCCGATATCTCGCTCTGGGAAGTGGCCATGCTGTACAACCTGGGACGAATCCGCCTGACGATTCCCCTGCGGGAGTGGCTGGACAAGGCCGTCGCCGCGCCGCTGGTGCGGCGGCATGGCATCTCTCCGGCGGTGGCGGCCGAGTTGGCCTCGTTGCCGGA
>JAPPMB010000157.1 GCA_028819255.1 Bryobacterales bacterium
CCAGCCAGCGGTGCTTAAACCGAATGCGTTTTAATCCTTAAACGAATGCCATTGCTGGCGCAAGTGGCTCTCACGACGCAGCTGGAAATCCCGTCGGCCCCAGAACAAGATGCAGGCCCTACTGCGACGGTACCCGCTGCCGCGGCCGCGCATCTGGCCCGCCAGACCGCTCCGCCATTCGCTTGAGCGAACCTGCCATGTGAAGAACCGAGTGTGTTCGACGCGCACACTGGGGTCTGTGAGGGACGGGGCGCAGAAATGCCTCCGTCTACTCGGCGTCACGAGTGCACTATACAGGACAGATATTTCGACAATCTCCCCTTGCGCGATCGGGAAAAAAGGGCTACCTGACGTGTGGGTCGAGGACCCTACTGGATGGATTTCTGCTCGAACTCCCGTCGTCACCACCCTGTAGAATCCAACGAGTTGCGACTCGTAAGTCGTCAAGAATCAAATAGAGTGCGGGCACCAACAGCAATGTCACGAGTGTCGCGAAAAGCACTCCGTAGGCGAGTGCGACTGCCATCGGAATCAGGAACTGCGCTTGCAGATCGCTCTCGAACATCAAGGGAGATACACCCGCAGTTGTCGTCAATGAGGTCAGGATGATTGCTCTGAATCGAGACTCACCGGCCGTGTGAACGGCTTCGAAGCGCGAATTCTTTTGCTGGGCTCTTTCCTGGATGAAACTCACCATTACCAGAGAATCGTTGACAACCACTCCGGCCAACGCAACTACACCACACGTGGAAATAAACGTTAGAGGAATCCCCATGATCGCGTGACCCCATATCGCTCCCACAGCTCCAAATGGCACAGCAGATAGCACGATAATGGGTGCAACATAGCTCTTGAGCGGAACCGCGAGAGTCGCGAACATTACAAAAAGTGCAATCGCCAATGCGGACGCAAGGGCTTCCGTGGATTCGATCAATTCGGCTTGATCTCCAAGAAACGAGTATCGCACCGAATCGTGGTTCTTTAGCAAGGCCGGAAGAAAGTTTGTTTCGAGGTCGCCGAGAACGTGCTGGCTGGTTGTCACCGACGTGTCAACAGCCGCCATGACATTGATTGAGCGATTTCGGTCCACTCGGGTGATCGCCGCGGGACCACGACCTAACGATGCTTCTGCCACTGTTGAGAACGGAACCTCAGCTCCGTCGGGCGTACGAAATCGCATGCCTTCTAGGTCGCCGACCGAACGCCGCTCCGTTTTCGGGTAGCGCAACATGACCCGAATTTCCTCTTGGCCGCGCTGGATTCGCTGCACTTCTTCACCGAAGAATCCTTGTCGCACCTGGCGTCCGATTTCAATCAAAGAAAGACCTATCGCTTCGCCTTCGGGCGAAATAGAGAGTTGGAGTTCGGGCTTTTCTCCGCGAGAGGTATCGGTGACATCGAAGACTCCAGGATACCTCTGTAGCTGCTCCTTGGTCCTGTTCACGACGTACTGCATCTCGTCCAGATCGGCTCCGCTGAACTGGATGTCGATCGCCTTCCCCCCTCCAAACAACGCGTAGGTGATCGAGAGTTCGCTGACATTCGGAATCCGGCCAATCTTTTCTCGGAGCCGGCGAGCAATCTGCTCAGCTCGGATCGTTCGGGTTTCAGCTCGCTTCAACTCTATATTCACTTCCGCCAGGTGCTCGCCTTTGGGTGGGTTAATCCGTGCAGCGGGGCCACCAAGCACAAGCTGGTACGGCTGCTCACCGATAGAGCTAAGGATGTGGCGGAACTGATCGCTGCCCGACTCACTGGCGATCTCGTCGCGGAGTGCGAACGCGGCTTGCTCCACCCGTGCAACGGCTGCTCTCGTTGCTTCGACCGGTGCTTCCCGTGGCATCGTCACGAACGCCACGACCTTGTCGGATTCGTCGGTGGGAAGCAGAATCACTTTGATGTGCCCACTTGCGACGAAGGCCCCGGTCAATACCATGCAAGCTAGGGCGACAGCGAAAGTCAAGTACCTCCAGCGGAGTGCAGCCCGGAGAACAGGCCTGTAGAACTGACTGGCGATCCATTCGAGTGCCTTCGAGAACCGGCCGCTCAAGCGATTCCAGGCACGGACAAAGAAGCCACGTGAGGCTTCATCGCTGTGCTGACGGTGAGCCAAGTGACTGGGCAGGACCAGGGTTGATTCAACAAGGGAGAAGAACAGTACTGGTATGACGATCAACGGGATCGCAACCATCAATTTCCCTTGAGTCCCAGGAACAAAGAACAAGGGCGCGAAGGAGACCATGGTCGTCAGGACTCCGAACACCACGGGCACGCACACCTGCCGTGTCCCCTCGATCGCCCCTTCCACACCCGGCCAGTACCTGGCCTGTTTGCTGTCGATGTTCTCGGCGACGACGATTGCGTCGTCCACAACGATGCCCAGCACCAGGATGAATGCGAGGAGCGAGATCATGTTGATCGTCACATCGAACGCCGGCATTAGTGCGAAAACGCCCATGAAGGAAACCGGAATGCCAATCACAACCCAAAACGCAAGTCTCAGACGCATGAACAAGGCCAAAACGATGAACACCAGCGCCAACCCTGACAACGCGTTCTCGACGAGCAGGCGAGTCCGACTCCGAAGGGTATAGGCCCAGTCTTGCCAAGCGGAAATCTTCAGGCCATCCGGCAGACTGGCAGCCGAGCCCTCCACGTAGGCATACACGGCATCCGCTATATCCGTTGCGCTCTCGTTTCCGACCCTGTAGACATTGAGAATGACCGCGGGCGTTCCGTCGAGCGCGGTCGAACTCTCGATCTCTTCAAAGCCGTCGATAACCCGCGCCACGTCTCCCACGCGAATCACGGAGCCATCGGGACGTCTGATAACCGGCAGCGCTTCGAACTGCAAGCGGGTGTCGGCTCGTCCGCTCGTCCGGAGCAAGATCTCGCCGCCTGGGGTCTTGACAGATCCTCCCGGTAGATCGACGGATGATCGACGGACAGCGGTTGCAACATCGTCGAATGTCAGGCCCCACCGTCGCATTGCCTGTTCCGAAATCTCGATCGAGATTTCGTAAGGGGGGACATTGGCCATCTCGACCTGGGAAATCTCGGGGAGGGATTGGAGGTCATCTCTAGCCTGCTCTCCGATTCTCTTGAGCGTCGCGAGGTCCGCAGCCCCATAGATGGCCGCGCCAATCACCTCGACGCGGAGTGGAATCGAGCGGACAACGGGTCTTCCCGCATCTTCCGGAAAGGCCTCGATTGCGTCGACTTCGGATTTGATTTCCTCGCGAAGCTCCTTAACGTCGTAGCCAGATCGAACCTCGACCACGGCTACGCCGACACCCTCGTCGGCTGTCGACGTGATCTTGTTGACTCCCTCGACCCCCTGAATCGCTTCCTCGACCAGAACGCAAATGGACTCTTCCACATCCGGGGGAGCGGCACCTCGATAGGGAACGGTTACCGTTACGACATCAAGAGTGACGTCGGGAAACAGCGTCGAGTTGAGACCAGCGATCGAAAGCCCGCCTGCGGCAACAATTGCGAGCAGAAGCAGGTTGCCGACGACACCGTTCCGGGCGAACCATGCGACTGGGCCGTTCACCGAATTCCTCCGCTAGCTGCCCGCTTGGCTCTCATGCGTCGTGTGGCGTGGAAACGGTCTCACAGTCCCGGGGCAGCCGGAACGCATGCAGGGCCCAATCGGGTATGGCGAAGGATCGTCCATCTCGACTGCGCTCGTTGCCGTGGTTCGCGACGGGAGGCAGCATTCGTGACTGCCTAGTCGACCATTACCGTTCGCCGAGAATATCACGGCCCGCATGGCCACTCGAACGGTGAAGCGTCAAAGTGCTCTTCCGGCCACCTTGAATTGGCGCTTCGGAGACATGATCGACGAGGTGCTGGTCAGCGAGACTAAACTGAACTTCATTCGCCGTTTACTGGCTAATCCGTATATTAGCAGCCAGTTACGCGAATTCAAACTGTCAGTTTACTGGAAACAACCCGTTCGGGATCCAGCCCCAGCAACTCGAACGCCTTCGCCTGCAGTGGAGTCTGGCGGGCCAGCAAGTCGAACTCATGCGGATCGTCCCGCGTCAGCGTCACCCGGTTCAGTGTCAGCGTTCCCAAATGCTCCAGCAGGGTGCGCAGGCTCTGCACAGGCAACCCCTCCGGCGTCCGCTTGCCGGCCGCCTTGGCCGCGGCCGCCTCCGACACCTTCGCCGGTTGGACCGGCGCGTCCCGTTGCGCCGCAGCCGCCTCCCGCTCGCTGTCCTCGAACAGCAACGGGGCCAGCCTGCGCCGCAGGTGCCATTCCACATAGTACGCCAGCATGCAGAGGAACACGTGGTCACTCTATGCCAGTGAAACAGAGCGTTTTTTGGCTTGACTGGAGTATGCACTTGATTCAGGTACCTACTATATCTTGTGGTGGGTCTCCAATGGGTTGCTGCGGCCGCTGGCCTTTCAGGCTTCCACCCACGATCGCTTTGTACGGCACCGGCTCGATCGCCGCTGCATGCTACGCAAGTCGGTAGAACAGCATGCCGCAACTGCACGACTTGCGGCGGTTGAAGCGGAAGCTGAATTCGTCCAGATAGTGGTCCAGATGATGGATTCGGATCTCGGTATCAAACCACGCTTCGAACTCAAGCTGATCTCGAGGGTATTCCTCCGCCATCCTCGAATACTACATATTGTGGTCACCTGAATCAGGTGCATACTCCAGTGGCGTGATTATCTTGAAGAGTTTTCGTCCTTGCGAAGAATCGGTTGGGGTAAACCGCTTGCTGGGACGTCCGCTATGGCGAATGCACGGATTTCTGAGGGTGCGGGCCGCGGAACGCGGGAGTTGGGGAGCGGTGCGGACAGGGCACACGCGGTGCGGATGCCGCGCCGGGGCCGCCGGGTTGGCGGTCGAGGGGCTGGCCGGGGCGGACGGGCTGCGGGAACGGGCCCGCGAGGGAGAGGGCGGGCGCAGGGATGCCGTGGCCGCGCCGCGGCGGAAGGGCGGTGCGGATGGCGCGCAGCATGTTCACTGTAGAAAGTCGGAATGTTCGGACGAGCTTTTCTCGGATTAATTCGGCGGTAGGCAAGGGTCTTTTCTCGGTTGATTCGGACGTTGTGGATGATTCGGACGCAGCCGGAGAGGGGCGAGCCTGCAGGCAGCAGGGATCCGCGGCCGGAAG
>JAPPMB010000070.1:0-10083 GCA_028819255.1 Bryobacterales bacterium
TTCCAGTCAGTGCGAGCGTGTCCGTGAGACCAGAAACTGGGGGGTGTAAGTTCGGACTAGAGGCTGGTGGGAGGCGAGCGGGAGTCTTGTCGAGCCTACGGTGCTGCGAGAACGGCACGGACGGCCCAACTGCGAAGAACTCCAGGCGGCGCGCCCCGCGTCAGGTCCGGAGAATCTTGGCATCGACTTGTCGGTCTACAGCGTCACGCGGCTCGCAGAGGTAGGCCTTGATGCAAGAGGATGCGGCAAGGGACTCGCACTCGGCCAAGTGGTGGTCGCGGCACAAGAGCACCGACAGGCGTTGCGGACGTGTGCTCCGATCGGCTGGTAGAATCTGCAATCGGCGGGATCCCGGAGCAATGGGCCGCAGTTCGGTCGACAAGCCTGATGGATATCAACGTGAGGCGACCGCTCCCGGAGAGACGAGTCACGCCAAACCAGGGATCGTGCCGGATTCCGTCGACAAGCGCCCATTCGGCCCAGGAGCGCGATTTGCCAATGGCGAGACGCTCTTCGCCGTAATCACCCCTTACCTTGAAAACTGCAAGAGAGCCAATGTGGATTTCCTGCCGAACCATGAGGTCGGTTGCGGCTCTACGGAGCACAGCGTCCCACGGGCGCGTCCAATTTGGGCTAACCAGTTCGCATGTTGCTTCGTGCGAAGCGTGGGATTCCGAGTTTTCGCAATCCAGACCATGAGCGAAACCGGCAGATGCCGGCAGGTGTCGACAGCCACGGCGGAAGCACCCTTGGCGGCCGCTTTCATAATGCGGCTGGTGGCACGGTTCGACGGAGTCGCTGGATTGCTTCTTGAGCGAGTCGGCAGGGCAGGTCGTCAATTACACACCCTTGTCACTCTTCGAGTCACGCTGCTGCCCAAACTTACGTCGAGTGCAATTCGCTTGGCCGAGGCCGAAGAGGGGAAGGAGGTCGAGGCATGAGTTCTCTGACGGACCTCGAGAAGCGCTACTTCGAGAAGCTGTTCGGCATGTCCACCGGCTATGTGCTCGATTTCTCCAACGCCACTTTTGGCGAGTTCTTCCGACGGCACAACGTCGATATCCATGGCCACACCTATCAGACCCTCGGAACATCCAAGGCGAACAAGCTTCGGACCTTCTGGGGATCCGAACCCGATCGCCTGGTTGGAGCGGTGCTCTCTGAGCCGCTGGATTCCTATGAGGCCGACTGCGAGCTCAATGACTTGGACATAGACAAACGTGTGCTGGATAAAGCACGTGGATTCGTTGGCCGTTTGACCGGTCCACCTGTCGTCCCCAACTCTGCTAGGAAGGAAAGCGAGTTCCTGAGCCGCGAGTTCACAGTTCCGAGGATCGACAGGCTCCCGATCGAAACACAGGTCGTGCTCATCGTCGAAGCGCGGCTCAAGGAAGCCCGCGTTGCGCTTGGTGTCGGTGCGCATCTGTCTGTGATTTTCCTGTGCGGTAGCGTCCTAGAAGCCGTCCTGCTCGGCGCGGCCCATCGGGACCCAAAGACCTTCAATCAGGCGAAGTCGGCACCGAGAAAAGCGAATGGTTCTCCGAAACGCCTACCCGAATGGAGTCTTGCCCAACTGATCGACGTTGCGTGCGAGGTCGGTGTTCTGCAGCCCGACATTAAGAAATTCAGTCACGGGTTGCGTGACTTCCGAAACTACATTCATCCTTATCAGCAATTGATCTCGGGCTTCACACCGGACGAACACACGGCCAAGGTCTGCTTCCAAGTTCTCAAAGCGGCGCTGGCAAGCCTGGCAGGGGAGCGCCAATGATCCGCGTCCCCCTAAACCCCGATGTTCTGCGCTGGGCTTGCGACCGCTCGGGTATTGCGCACGAGAAACTGACGGCGAAGTTCGGTCGGCTCCCGGAGTGGGAGGCTGGATCGACACAGCCCACACTCAAGCAGGTGGAGGCGTTCGCGCGGGCGGTCCATGTGCCAGTCGGTTACCTGTTCCTCACGAAACCGCCAGTGGAAGCCGTCCCCATCCCCGATTTCCGCACTTTCGCCGCACAGGAAGTCACACGACCGAGCCCAAACCTGCTGGACATGATCTACATCTGCCAGGAGCGGCAGAATTGGTATCGGGATTTTCTTCGCGACGACCATGAGCCTGAGGTTGACTTCGTAGGCAGCGCCACGGTCGACACATCGCCAAGAGCCGTCGCGGCCGAGATGCGGCAGAGACTGGGTTTCGATCTTGTTGCCCGCCGGAAGTGCCTAACATGGACCGATGCTCTACGATTGTTCATCCGCCAAGCCGACGAGGCCGGTGTCCTCGTCATGGTCAGCGGTGTCGTGATGAGCAATAACCACCGCCGTCTTGACCCCGCCGAATTTCGCGGCTTCGCGCTCTCCGATCCTCTCGCCCCGCTCATCTTTATCAACGGCCGGGACACGAAAGCGGCCCAGATGTTTACCCTTGCCCACGAGCTTGCCCATGTCTGGCTTGGAGCCTCTGCATTGTCGAACCTTGGCGTAGCGCCAAGATCGGGGTTTCGGCGCGAAGAGGTGTGGTGCAACAAGGTAGCAGCGGAGCTTCTGGTGCCGCTAGCCAAATTGCAATCTGATCTGCGAAAGGACGACACACTCCAGAAGGCTCTGTCCCGGCTGGCGCACGATTACAAGGTAAGCACACTGGTCATTCTGCGACGTCTTCTCGATGTGGGATGGATCCGCCCCGACCAGTTCGATGTCGCTTGGGAGCGGGAAGTCGAGCGCTTGGAGGCCTTCATTCAAGGCGGTAGCGGCGGCGGCAACTTCTATCACACGACATTGGCGCGGGTGAGCCACCGCTTCGCCCGCGCACTCATCGTGAGCACACTCGAAGGGCATACGCTCTATCGGGACGCATTCAGGATGTTGGGAATCAAGAAGACCGAGACATTCAAGAATTTGGGGCGCGAAGTAGGGGTGATAGGATGACCGCGTACCTCATCGACACGAACGTGTTCATCCAAGCCAAGAATCTGCACTATGGCTTCGATTTCTGCCCCGCCTTTTGGGATTGGCTGGTGAAGGCAAATCGCAGCGGAAGAGTCGCGAGTATCGAGAAAGTCGCTGAGGAACTTAATGCCGGAAGCGACGAACTCGCGGACTGGGCCGCGGCGCGGGGCGATGGTTTTTTTCTGAGACCGGATGAAGCCGTCGCTTCGGCGCTTCCAAGCGTAAGCGACTGGGCGAACGACAACGGATACGCCGATTCCGCTGTCAGTACGTTCTCAAAGGCCGCTGACTATTGGCTCGTCGCGCACGGACTGGCTCATGACTGCACTGTCGTAACGCATGAAGTCCACTCCGACTCCACGAGTAGAATCAAGATCCCGAACGCCTGTATCGGCCTCAACGTGCGCTGGATGAGCCCTTACGAGATGCTGAGGCGGGAGCAGGCGAGGTTCGTCCTCGGATGCGGCACCGGGGCAGCCTGATGGCGGCATTCACCGAGGCGAAGACACCTTTGTCGCTGACGCACCTCCAACCGTCCTCCATGTCATGGGCTTGGAGGACGGCCTCGCCTAGGCGGAGGAGAACAACTTTGCCGCTTGCATTGTGGTTCCTGTCGGCGGAGGTCGCGGGGTCAACCTTCGGCGACCGTCGAGCGCCTTTACGGAGCGATTTCTCCAACAGCAGTCCTCAGGCAAGGATCATTCCGCAGTACAGAGCAGCCCTAGAATCGCCCTTCCCACGGAATCTCTGCACCGCCCTTCTGCTTGCCTACTGCCTCGCAACGGGCTGAACGAGCACCCCGCTCAGCCAGCGAGACATCGCCTGCTGCCGGAAAGGGTGCGCCTAGCCGCCAGGCAAAGGCACACACAGAACCCGACCCGAAAGACCCAGCCCATCGAGCGCCCCCTCGACACGCGCCTGCCGCCGACCAACATCATCCAAGCGCGACGACAGCCGAAGACCCAGCCCCAGCAGTGCCACGCCCACGCTCAGGATGCCAATCAGCTCCGCGTGCAGGGCGTCACATTGACTCGGCCGGTGACGAGCAGAATATTCGGCTGGCGAAGAGGGTGGTTCAGACCTTGCGGGCTGGCTACCAGGTTCATCTGTACATGACGACTCTGAAATCATCCTCGGTCGGAATGAATTTCGGCTCTGTTCCATTCAGCTCAGTCAAGAGCGGGATGATCTTATTGCGCACTCCCATGCCCCTCGCGTCCACATAGCCATAATCGCGCAGAATCTCAACGATCAACGGGTTACGCGCAGAACGCATGCCGGCAACCATCTTCTCCACCGTCATTGAGTTCTGAAGGGCTCCCGGACTGAGGATCTCAAGGCGATCAGCATATCGCACAATTTCGACTTCCGTATAGCGCGTCCAGTCACGGTGCGCAAGCGCATTCACGATCGCCTCGCGCAGTGCCTCCACCGGATACAGCCAATGTCGCTCGCGACGCATGGACTCATCCACCTCGGCCATGTCCTCCGATACGAATGGCCGCATGGCAGCAATGAGCCTCTCAATCAGCCCATTCTCAGCGATGGTGCGCTGGACGCCGGAAGCCCCTTTCCGGAGAGCAACGAGCGGCCCATCGATCACCCTGTCATCGAGGGCCTTGTAGCTCTTTTCCGTGCCATCAAACGCCATCCATCGAACGCCGGACTGACGCAAAATCCGACGCGGCGTATGGCCGAATAGAACCAGTCCTGCGATGGTGCATATTGGCGGGCCGTCTTGGTGCTCCACCATGAAACCCAACTGACACAAATGCTCTTTCCATTCCCCACGGGATGCTGGGTAAGTCTCATACTTGGCGATTGTTGAAAGATAATCGGCCAATCGTTCCAGACTGAGATCGCGCAGACTGCTGCCTGGCACCGGAAACAACTCAGGGTGCCGCATGCCGCCGATCGCGTACAGCCGCGCCTGCTGTTCACGTGAAGCAAGCCGCGAAGTACTGCCCACACGGATATAGATCTCCTCCCGGCCGCGATGGCACTTGACATATGGCTTGGTGACCTCTTGGTCGATTGTGATGACCGCAATCCGATGCTGGTCGTCAACTTGGACCTCCTCATAATACGGGAGAATCATCGGATGTACCTTGTGGCCGAAAACGGTGTCCATAACCCAGTGCTCGAGATTGTCTCGCTGGATCCCTGTGATCGCCCCGTCATCGTCGACCCCTACCAGAATGCGGCCTCCGCGGAGATTGGCTAGGGCCACAACCTCCTTCGCCAGCTGCTCGGGACGCAGGCCATCGCGCTTGAACTCAACATCGGAATTCTCGCCATTGAGAATCAGTTCAAGAAGCTCTGCCTTGTTCATCGGTAGTCGAACCCGAACTGCTCTTTGCGCTGCATGAATTCCTCCCCGCCGCCCCCGGTTGGAGCCCCAACAATATGGGAGTCAGCAGGGAGGTTCCGGAGCAAGCGGCCTGCTGGGCCGGGACTTCCGTGTGCCGGGCCGCGGTCGGCTCTCGTCGCCCACGTCTTGCCCTGAGTCGCATCCGGGCTTCGGGCGGGGCGGAGGAAGGACACTGGCCTGTCCAGCGTCGGCAAGCGCCGCTCCTGCGCCATGTGTTCCGGCTGTCGGCGCTCAGCTCGGGGCATGCCGCTCCGTCCGGAACGGGTCCGCCTCCCGTTCGCTGCGCCGCGCCAGCGACTTCGAGAGGGGCAGCTCGAACGGGGCTCGTCCAATAATCGCTGCCCGGTGTCGCACCAAGGTGCGCCACTGCGCCGACAACTCCGCGTCATCGCTAGCGCATACACCCGAGACCAGAGCGCCTCCCAGTCCACACCAACCCCGCCGAGCCTCCGACGGATGTCCGCACTACGGGCCGCCACCGCGGCCGCGGCCGTGGCGGGAACCCGGTCGCGGAGGCGCGAGAGCAGAGTCGGAACCAAACCCGAAGCCGCGCCGACAGTCCCGGCCGCCAGCAGTTCGCTCACGCGGTTGAGGCGCTGAGACAAATGCCCGTGGTAGCGGCACATCCCGTCAGAGTCGGTGAATTTCTCCCAGATTAGACGCGCGGCGTCGTCCGTCGGCCGCATACTCACCCCTCCAGTTCCTACGTCATGCGCAGTCCTCGGCAAGGCGGTCTTCCCCCGTGCATCCGCCACGGGCTGGCTGGAGTCACTACGTTTTCGTGGATGGTCGGAACGCGCAGCTTGAGTGAACATATTCCTTTGTCGATGTCGCTTACTGTAAACTATCTCAAGGGACTCGGACAGACCTCCGCTCCCCAAGCTTGAGCGAAGGGCCGCCAATCCGCGGGTACGCCGTCGTTGAGGCCGCGAATCTGAATGCCAGCGAGTCGGCTAACACAATCCGAAGCGGACGCACTGATCGACATGAAAAAGTTCCGTGTAGACCAGAGAGATTGGCACTATCCGGGTCCGGGTGATTCCCTATCGATACCATTGCAGTCAAGTGTTAGTCATGACGGACGATGGATATGTCATTAGAGACCTTGAGTTGTCAGGATGCAGTGTATCGAGTGCCAAGCGGAAAGAGCTTCGTCAAACTATACTATATGGATTTGGAATTGCCCTCGACAGAAAAAGGTGAGAAGTTACTGGTAGGCTGGAAGATTTTGCAATTAAGAAACATAACTTGGTCCAAGCAATGCTCGCTGTAAATGATTTGTCTTTTCTAACGTCTCCGACAGTGGATCATGTATTTTCGGACGATGTAATTCACTGGATGAAATCGGCTGCTATCAGATTTATCCAAAACGTAAACGTCACGGGTAAAAGTGGTTGGAATCATCGATTGGACTTTGTGATTCCGAGGTCTGATACTGACCCAGTACGTATCTTGAAGGCGATTGACCGACCTAATCGTAATGCTGCAGATTCTCTAGCGTTTGCGTGGATTGATACGGAAAAGGTACGCCCAAGAGATACACGTGCAAACGCTCTCCTGAACGATAGGGGCCGAAGTATTCCAAGTGGTGTAGTGGATGTAATGAATAACTATGAAATAGAACCTGTGGTTTGGTCAAAACGCGAAGAATCTCTTCCCGCTCTTGAAGCCTAAAGTCGTATTCGTGGCAGTGGAGTGTATTCTATTGCTTGGTATCGAATCTCCTTTCCATAGCGATGGCTGACGATCATTTGAAACAAAGTCGGCGATCGCGATCTCATCTCGGCCATGACGGTTCCGTGTCGGATCGAATTAGTCCGGTCCCTTCGACGGTTTGCAGAATCGTTGCATACTGGAAGCAGCTGGATGAGCGTTCAGTTTTGAGTTCAACGAACGGCCGTGTGGCGAACTGGTGTGCGACCGCAGCCGATTTCCATTTGACGATCGTTGAAGCCACCGACCCGGAGTTGGTGGCTGTTCACTTTCCCGCTCCGCGAGAGGCGGCGCGAAGCCGGGCGATCGTCGCCAGCGACTGCGCCACCTCGAGGTCGTCCGAACGGATTTCCGATGCGCGCCTGAGCTCGGGCTCCGCCCTGTCCAGGTCGCCGGAACGGGCGTAGACGAGACCGAGGTTCTTGTGGAGCAGGAACTGGGTGCGACATCCCTTGCAGATGGCGATCGCTTCCTTCAGCTGCTCGATCGCCTTCGCGACTTCGCCGGCCTCCAGCGAGGCCAAAGCGAAGTTGCCGAGCGTGTCCGCACGATCCGCGATCCGGCGCTGTGACTGGGACTCCTGAAACCTCTCCTGGAAACTCCTGGCGGCGGCGGGGTCGTCCTTGCGCAGTTCGCGGAACAGATTGTAGAGCGCTTCGCGGTGGTCCGGATCGAGTTCGACGGCCCGCTTCCAGCGGGCGATCGCGGAGGCGCGATCGCCGAGGCCCAGTTCCGCCTGCCCGAGTTCGTAGTGCCCGCGTGCGTCGTCCGGCTTGAGCTGAACGTAGCGCTTCCAGAGCCCCGCCGCCTCGGCGGCATTCTCGGTGCGCTGCTCCGCCAGGGCGAGGTAGTAGATGGCATCCGCGTGCTGCGGGGCAAGTCTCACGGCCTGCTGCAGGTCCTGCCGGGCATCGTCCACGCGGCCGAGCTCAAACAGCATGCGGCCGCGGTTGAAGTGCGCTGCGGGCGATTCCGGGGCCAGAGCGGCGGCCCGGGAAAAGAGATCGAGCGCCTCGTCCGCCTTGTGATCGTCCGCGAGCGCGATTCCGAGGTTGAGGTGCGCCTCGGCGGAACCGGGATCCAGGCTGACGACCTTGCGCAAAGTGCCGATCGATTCCCCGGTCCGGCCCATGCGCGCCTGGATCATGCCCAAGGCCGTCAACGCCTTGACGCTCGCGGGGTTCAGGCGCACGGCCTCGCTGGCGTGCTCCTCCGCCTCTTCGAACTTCTCCCGCCCGGCCAGCAGCAGACCAAGATTGACGAGGGCCTGGGCATACTCCCGGTCGTCCTCGATCGCCCGGCGAAAATGGCGCTCAGCCTCGGCGCTGCGGCCCTGCCGTCCGTACAGCACGCCGAGGTTGTTGTGCGCTTCCGCGTACTGAGGCTCGAGCCGCACTGCCTCGAGCAGGGCCTGTTCGGCCTGGGGGAACCAGGCGATCCCCAGGTATAGAACTCCCAGATCGTTGTGGGCCCGCTCCATGCCCTGGTCAAGCTCGATCGCCTTCTTGAGGGCGTTGAGCTGGTCTCCCTTCTCGCCGAGAGCGGAATGGGCGAGGGACATGTCGTAGTGGTACCTGGCGTCGGTCGGGTTCAGACTGATCGCCTCGGCGTACTCGACCTTGGCCTGGGAGGGATCGCCCGCCGCGAGTGCGGCATTGCCGCGCGAGGCGGCCGTCTCGGCCTGGCTGCCCTGCAGGTCGGCCTGCTTGCGGTCCTGGAAGGCCCGCAGCTCCTCGCGAGCCTCGCTCTCGGCCTCCTGAGCTCGCAGCACCCGACCCAGCTGGAAGCGGATGTCGGCGGACTCGGGGGCCAGTTCCTTGGCCTTCTCCAGATGCACGCGGGCGTCGACCCACTTCTCCTGTCGCGCCAGCACGAATCCCAGGTTGTAGCGCGTGTCGGAGTGGTCGGGACGCAGCCCCGCTGCGCGCAGGAGGCTGGTTTCCGCCTCCGCGTACTCGCCGACGCCGCGCAGCGCGACGCCCCGCAGATGATGGAACTCGAACTCGTCCACCGATGCGGGGCGCCGCGAGCCATACGTTGCAATCAGGTCGAGAACCTCCCTGTGCTTGTGGAAGTTCGCCAGGGCCTTCGCGGCGGCCATGCGCGCCACATGGTTGGTCGGGTCGAGTTCGAGCACCTTGCGGTAGTGGTCCGCCGCCGCGGGAAAGTTCTCGGTGCGGGCGTGTGCGGTGGCGAGATTGAAGTGCGCGCCCGGAAGGCCCGGGTAGGCCTCGACGACCTCGGAAAGGATCCCGACCGCCTCGTCGAACCTGCCTTCGGCGGCGAGCGCCGCGCCCATCATCATGGGAATCTCGGCGCTGCCGGAGTCGATCTCGCGGGCCCGCTCGAGATGGGTCAGTGCCGCGGACGAGCGCCGCTGCTCCATGCGGACGCGAGCCATGCCGAAGAGCGCCTGGGCGGAATCCGGGCGCAGCCCCAGAGCGGTCTCGATCGCCGGTTCCGCAGCCGCGGGATCCCCGGCCTCGAGCAGCGTGAATCCCCACGCGAGGTGCGCCTCGAAGGAGCTGGGATTGAGCCTGGCCGCAGCGGCCAGGTGGACGGCCGCCTCACCGGCGGCTCCGGACTGGGCGAGCAGCAGGCCGAGGTTGAAGCGGGGCTCCCAGTAGGTCCGGTCCAGGGAGATAGACTTTTCGAAGGCGTCCGCCGCACAGTCGGACAGACCCTGCTCCGCGTACCAGCCCCCGAGCGCATTGTGGACCTGGGCCGTCGGGTCCGCCGCAAGGGCGGCCTTGAGCTCGGAGGGCGGGACGCACTGCGGGTGCGCCGCCTGCGCCAGGACCAGACCGAGCAGGAGTCCGATGGCGGCCACGAACCGGGACGGGTCGATCTGCAAGCCAAGCCTGCCCACGTGCATCATTCTACGCCGGACTGCGGCCCATCGGGCCGCCGCACCCGGGGCCGGACGCGGGGGGGGGGGGGGGGGGGGGGGGGGGGGGGGGGGGCGGGGCGCCCGGCCGAGGAGCGGGAGGCGGGGGGGGGGGCGGGGGGTGTGGGTGGGGGCGGGGGGGGGGGGGGGGGGCGGGGGGGTGGGGGTG
>JAPPMB010000070.1:10093-49160 GCA_028819255.1 Bryobacterales bacterium
TTAAAAATCACCCCGCCGCGCGGCCCCCCCGGGCCCCCCCCCCCCGGGGCCCGCCCCCCGGGTGGGGGGGGGGCGGGCCCAACCGCCCCCCCCCAAACGCGAATCAGAAGGCGATCTTCAGGCCCATCTGGATGTTTCTCTCCCTCAGGGCCGTCCCGGTGACGGCTCCGAAGTTCGAACTGTTGAAGACCCGCGACGGCGTGCCGAACGTGGGGGTGTTGAACGCGTTGAACAGCTCGAGGCGGAATTCCACGTACCTCGATTCGGAGAACCGGAACTGCTTGAAGAGGGACAGGTCGAAGTTCGACACGCCGTCCGTCCTGACGTTGTGGCGGCCGGAGTTGCCGAACTGCCGGATGGTCGAGCCCGGGACGAAGTCGGGCCAGTCCAGCGCCCCGGTGTTGATCCATCTGGCCGTGGTCGGATTCGAGAGCTCGACCTCTCCGTTCACGACCGGTCTCGCGTAGCAGCCGGTGTTGCCGGTGTTGGTGATGTCCCCGTTGATGCACATCGTGTACGGCTGGCCGGACCGGAACAGGGCGATGCCGTTGAACTGCCAGCCTCCCAGGATGGCGTTCGCCGCCTTGCTGCCGGCGTCCCACCTGCGGTTCTCGCCGAAGGGCAGCTGCCAGATCCAGTTCACCGTCAGCACATGGGGGATGTCGAAGCCGGACGGCGAGTAGTCCGCGCGCAGGTTGTAGGGGTTCTGCACGGCGAAGCCCTCGACGCCGTACCAGCCCGAGGAGCCGTGGTCCATGGAGCGGGACCACGTGTAGGCGACCTTGTAGGCCAGTCCGCCGGAGAGCCGCTTGTCGAGCAGGAACTGGAAGGCGTGGTAGTTGCTCTTACCCCAGCTGCGGTCGAAGAAGCTCTGCTGGGCGTGCGGGTGGGGGGTCCGGGGCTTGATCGGCCCGGGGCCCGGCTCCAGGGCCGTGTTGTAGTAACCGCCCACATTGAGGCGCGAACTGGCCGAGCCGACATAGTTGGTGGTGATGACAGTCGACTCGTCCAGCTGGTGCTGGAAGCCGAAGTTCCATTGCTGAGAGTACGGGTTCTCGAAATGCGGATCCATGTACCACAGCACGCCGGTGAACGGCGTCGGAGGCGGAAACAGCCCCTGAGGGAAAGGATTGGTGATGTCGATGGTCGGGAGGGGCGAGTCCGTAGTGGGCTGGTTGAGGTTGTTGCCCAGCTGCTGTCCGACATCCGGCCAGCCGCCTTCGTAGTTCTGGGCCGTCTGCGTCACGGCGGCCCATTCGTCGAAGAAAATCCCGTACGACGTTCGAAGCACCGTGCTGTCGGAGATTCGATAGGCGAGGCCGACCCGCGGCTGGAAGTTCTTCGTGGTGTCGTGGTAGATCTTGCCTCTGGGATCCGAGGTGACATGCTCGGGAAGCGACCCGTCCGGCGTGGGAATGCACGGAGCGAATCCTCGCTCGGCGCACGACGGCGGAACGCGCTGCAGGACGTAGATGCCCCGCAGAAGATCCAACGCGCCGGTCTCGATGCCGCCCTGCTTGCCGATCGTCTTCTCCTCACCGTACGGCGGCTGGAACTGGCGGTCGTAGCGAAGCCCGAGATTGATGGTGAGCCTCGGGCTGGCCTTCCACGAGTCCATGAAGTAGAAGCCCATGGTTCCGCCGGGGCGAAGCGTTTCCCAGACATTGCGCCGGCCGGCCGAGTCCGGGGTGCCGATCAGGAACGAGGCCAGGGAGATCCCGCCGTCGTTGTCCAGGGGGTTGGCGGTCTGCTGGACGCGGAAGGCCTGGTTGAGGTTCTCGTAGAACGACTGGAAATCGGTTGTGTTGCCCTCGCCGCCGAACTTGATCGTGTGGTTTCCCATGACCTTGGTGACGTTGGCGCGGAAGTTGACGATCGAGCTCGACGGCACATTCAGGGTGTTTGACTCGCCCGCGCCGAACCAGGAAACGACGGTGTAGCGGGGAATCAGGTCTTCCCCGCTGTTGAAGCTGCCGCAGAACGTCGACGCGCAGCCCAGTTGGCCGAGGAAGCCGCGATCCCGGAACCGGTTGCCAGCGTTGTCGACGGACTTCACCCAGCCGCCCTGCACCTGGAGAATCGTGGTCGGGCTGAACGTGTGGACCCAGCTCCCGGCGGTGTTGCGGGCGCGATACTCCTGGAACCCGCCCAGCGAAGGCAGGCCGCCGGACACATCGTTGTCCTGGAGCGTCCCGCTCCAGCGGAACCAGATGCTGTCGCTCTCGTCGAAGACGTGATCGAGCCTGGCGCTGTACTCTTCCTGGTTTTGCCGGACCGGCGTGTTGTCGATCGCGTTGCGGTCGGAGGTGATCAGCGGACCGGCACTGGGGAGGGCGGCACGGGCCCAGGCCTGCGCGGTAGGGCTTAGCCTGTGGGCCGGGATCGTGTTGTTTCCAAACTGGTCCCGGACGAATCCGCCGCCTTCGGCGGCGCGGGTCGTAAACGGATCGTAGATGTTTCGGCCGTCGTCGCTCAGATCGCCGCTCAAGTTCGCTTCCGTGGGAACGCGCAGAAGGCTATCGCTGGGCCTCCGAAGGCGGAAGCCCTGGTAGCCCAACATGAAGAACGTCTTGTTGCGAACGATCGGGCCCCCGAGCGTGCCGCCGAACTGGTTCCATTTCTGGGGCGTCACGTTGGGCCGGAAGAAATTGCGCGAGTCCAGCTTGTCATTCCGGAGGAACCACCAAGCGTTTCCGTGCAGCTCGTTCGTACCGCCCTTCGTCACCACATTGACGATTCCGCCGACTGCTCCGCCGAACTCGGGGTCGTCGTTATGGGCGTTGACCTTGAACTCCTGGATGGTGTCGATGATCGGAGGCACGGCATAGGTGCTCACGAACGCGCCCTGATTGAAGACGCCGTCCAGCATGAAGAGGTTCGACCGGTTGGTCTGGCCGTTCACGGCCGGAAACTGGAACTCGCCGATGGGGCGCGCCGTGAAGCCGCCGCGGTTCTGCGAGACGCTGACGGGCGCAACGCCGGGGGTGAGCTCCAGGAGCTTGGTGAAGTTGCGGCCGTTGAGCGGCAGGTCGACGACCTGCTTCTCGGTCACCGCGGAGCCGAGTTCCGCGGAGGACGCCTGCAGCTGCGCGCCGGACGCCTCGACGGTGACGGTCTCGGTGACCGCCCCGACCTCGAGGCCGAAGTCGAACGTCGCGGTCTGGTTGACCACCAGCGAAAACGGATTGACGACGGCGGTCTGGAAGCCGCTGGACGCGCAGGAGAGCGTGTACAGGCCGGGCTGGAGATTGGAGAATCGGTAGACGCCGGCGGTGTTGGAGGCGGCCTGCTGCTCGACGCCGGTCTCCACGTTGGAGATCGAGACCTCGGCGCCGGGGACCACGGCGCCGGTCGCGTCCCGCACGGTGCCGTTGACGGTCGCCGTCGAGATCTGCGCGGCCGCCGACGGCGCCAGGACGAGCAGCGCGGCCACCAGCGTCGCGCTCATGGAAAGCAAGCGAATTCGATGACTCGAGATCATCCGGACACCCCCTGGGACCTCTCGGTCCGGGCACGGCCCCTGCGCTGCCGGACGCAGAAGACGGCCGCCGCGCAGGGGACGCGCCATGCAATTTGGGCAAGTATACCAAGTCGGCCTCCGGCGGGACGCCGCACTCGATATCCTTAAAGAGCGGTGAGAGCGAGCGGCCTTCCAACCTGGGGATTGCTGCTGTCGGGGGCGCTGACGTGGGGGCTTCCCCTCCACGGCCAGGGACCGGCAGCGAGCGGAGCAGCCGCGCAGCCCAGGAGGCCACTCCCCGAGGGGGTCCGGCCCCCGCAGATCGAGTACCGGGACATCGCGGCCGAGGCCGGCCTGGGCGGGGTGGCGGTGTCGGGCTCGCCGGTGGAGAAGAGCTACATCGTGGAGTCCACCGGCACGGGAGCGGCCATCCTGGACTACGACCGCGACGGCCTGCAGGACATCCTGGTGATCAGCGCGGACCGCTTCGAGGACGGGGGGGACGACCCGAGGCACTACCTCTACCGCAACCTCGGCGGGCTGCGGTTCGCCGACGTCACCGAAGAGGCGGGCATCCGTCACACCGGCTGGGCGCAGGGGGCGTGCGCGGGAGACATCGACAACGACGGCTTCGACGACCTGATCATCCCCCACTGGGGCCAGAACCGGCTTTACCGCAACCAGGGGAACGGAGAGTTCCGGGACGAGACGGCGGAGCGCGGGCTGACGGAGGGAACCCGGCGGTGGGGCACCGGATGCGCGTTCCTTGACTTCGACCGGGACGGGGACCTGGACCTGTTCGTGGCGAACTACCTGCGGTTCGACCCCGAGAAGACGCCGAAGCCGGGCGAGGGCGCGGAGTGCCGCTGGAAGGGGATGCCGGTGCTGTGCGGGCCGCGCGGGCTGCCGGGCGAGTCCATGTCGCTGTACAAGAACGACGGCCGCGGCGCGTTCGAGGACGTGTCCGCCGAGACGGGCGTGGAGACGGACAAGTCGTACTACGGATTCACGCCGCTGACGGGCGACTTCGACAACGACGGCTGGACGGACGTGTACGTCTCGTGCGACTCGACCGCGAGCCTGTTCTTCCACAACCTGGGCGACGGGACGTTCGAGGAGATCGGGGTGATCTCGGGGACCGCGTACAACATGGACGGCCAGGAGCAGGCAGGCATGGGGGCGACGGCGGGCGACTTCGACCTCGACGGGGACCTGGACATCTTCAAGACCAACTTCTCGAACGACACCCACACCCTCTACCTCAACGAGGGGATGCAGATGTTCATCGACGAGACCGTGACGACCGGGCTCGCCGTGAACACGCAGTACCTGGGCTGGGGCACGGCCTTCATGGACATCGACCACGACGGGCTCAAGGACCTGTTCGTCGCCAACGGCCACGTCTATCCGGGAGTCGACAAGGCCGGGGTTGGCGAGACGTTCCACCAGCGGCGGCTGGTCTACTGGAACTACGGCAGGGGCAGGTTCCACGACCTGAGCGACGCGGCGGGTCCGGGCGTGACGGCCAGGCACTCCTCGCGCGGTCTGGCGGTCGCGGACCTGGACAACGACGGAACGCTCGAGATCGTCACGGTCAACATGCACGAGGGGCCGTCCCTGCTCAAGCAGTTCGCGCCCACGGGGAACGCGCTGGTGGTGGACGCGAGGCTCCCCTCGGGGCGGGCCGCGCTCGGGGCGCGCATCCGGGTCGAGGCCGGGGAAAGGGCGCAGATCGACGAGGTCCGCAGCGGCGGATACCACATCTCGCAGAGCGACACGCGCGTGCACTTCGGGCTCGGAAAGGCCGAGACGGCCTCGGTGACGGTGATCTGGCCCGACGGCTCCGAGGACACCGCCGAGGGGGTGCAGGCCAACACCCGCGTCGTGATGCGTCCGGGCGAGGGCCTCGTCGAGACGGACGCTTTCGGGGGGGAGTGACCGCTCCCGGTCACCGCGCGACGGGGAGCCCCCGGATCTGGCGCTGGAGCCCCCGCATGAAGTCGTCCTCCGGGAACAGCTCGACGAAGCGCCGGATCGTCTCCGAGGCCTCGCGGTAGCGCTTGAGGTTGATGTAGCGCAGCGCGAGCATTTTCCGGAGCCGGGGATTGAACGGCCAGGCCTCGACGGCGCGGACGAGGACGGGCAGCGAGTCCTCCTCGCGCCCGGCCTCGACCAGCAGGGCGGTCAGGTCCTCGTAGGTCGAGGGGGGCTGGGGTCCCGCCTCGATGGCCTCCTCCAGATACGCGACCGCCTCCTGGCTGCGGCCGTCGAGCTTCGCCTTGCGGCCGAGGGCGGCGAGCACCAGCGGATCGTCCCCGTGGCGCTCGGCGGCCTCGGCGAGGAGTTCCAGATAGCGGCCGGAGAAGTCCGGGCGCCTGGAGAGCAGCTCTCCGAACGCCCGGAACCGCACCATCAGGGGGAGCGACTCCGCGCCGGCGCCGGGCGGGCGGTTGACGTGGACGAGCTCCGGAAGGTCGGGCGCCGTTTGGTCGAAGGCCTCGGGCGGAAAGGGCTGACCGGGAGTCCTGACGATGCGGTGGCTGGTGAGGGAGGAATGCGAGATTTCGGCCACGTCGCGACGCGGCATGTGGCAGCCGTGGCAGGTGTTTCCCGAGCGCGCCGCGGCGTCGAGGGTGCAGGAGGAGTCCTGGTGGCACTGCAGGCACCGCTCCCGGTAGTAGACATTCTTGGCCTCTTCGGACGGCTGGTCGTGGATCTTGTGGCAGGAGAAGCAGGTCAGTTCTCCTTCGGTCGCGAGGTAGCAGCGGCTCAGCGCCATCGAGGCGTTGTGCTCGAGCAGGTCGGCCTCCCGGGGACTGGCCGGGTCCATGGGGAGCTTGAGGACGGCGACGGTCTCGTTGAGCCAGGTGCCGGGGCGGAAGTCGAAGTGGCCCCGTCCGGGCTGCAGGATGCGGGCGTCGCCGCCCTGGTGGCAGTTCATGCAGATGTTCTCGGCGAGCCGGGGCGGGAGGGCGAGCGGGTCGACGATCTCGCCGGCGACGAAGTCGCGTTCGGCGAGGCGGGCGTCGACGTGGCCTCCGCCGGGTCCGTGGCAGTTCTCGCAGCCGATGGCGACCTCGGCGAACGGCGGATCCTCGTAGAGTCCCTCGCTCCTCTCCGAAGGAAGCGGGCGGCCCGCGTGGCACTGCAGGCATGCGGCGTGGATCGTCCGGTTGAACCCGTAGTCCTCGCCGGGCCGGGCGAATTCGTATCCCGGCGAGAGGCCCCATGCTCCCCGCCTGGCGTAGAAGGAGACCGGGGCCTGGACAAGGTGGTTTCCGCGCCTTACCAGGTAGCTGAATCCGTTGACGCCGGAGCCGATGACGTACGCCAGCCGGTGCGCGCTGTCGAACGGGGGCTTGTCGGACGGGATGGCTTCCGACTCGCGCTGGTAGAAGCCTTCTGGCCGCTCCTCCACGACGAACCGGCGGTTGAGCCTCTCGTTCACGACGGGCCGGGCGGATGCGACGAGAGGCCGGATCGCCTCGCCGACCGGAGCCATCGAACTGCCCATGGCCGACGCGACGAACGTGTCGTGGAGGGCCTGGTGGCAGCCCGCGCAGGCCTTCGAGCCGACGTACCTGTCAGCCGGGGAATCCGCCAGGTCGGACGGAAGTCCCTGGCCGGGAGCGGCGAGGGGCAGTCCCACAAGGAGAAGCACCATCAGGGCGGAATGCAGGACCGCCCCCCGGGTCGCCAAGGCGCCCGTCGCAGCCGGTCGCGCCTCTGTCGTGTTCGGCCCCCGGGGTCGCATAGCGCTTGCGTGGATCCTCGACGGCCGCCATCGTCCCGGCGAGCCGGTCCCATGCCGTCCCCCACTGCATGGTCGCACAGCGGAATCCGTCAGCCATCCTCCATGGACTGCAAGATCTCCGTCGGGGCGGATTCGATGTCCGCCGTTCGCGGCGCCCGCGCGAGAGCGGTCTTCGCGGGACTCGGACCAGGTTTCCGAGGTGGAACGCACCACAGAGCGGGAGCTGCTGCTCTTCCAGGGATGTCCCGCTCCCAAGACCGAAGAGCCATGATCCGTACCCTGGATCACTGTTCCTTCCTGAACGCATGCGGGCGCCCTTGGCTCGCGGCGGGCCTGAGATCCTGACCGACACCAAAAGGTCCCACGGCAAGGAGGGATTCGTCCTATTGCGCCAACGGGAACCACTGCGGTCGCGGCAGCGCCGGCGGCGGACGCCTTCGAGCCGACCGGGTTCAGTCCGGCCCCCCATCCGGCTGAATACGTCGACCGGCGAGGGGCCCGCGGTCGTGGTCGGCAGCTCGCGCGGTTCCGAACCTTCACACGGCACATGCGTTGCGCCCGGCAGCGACACGCAGGTCGAGCCGAGCGGAACCGGCTTCCGGGGTCACAACCCGAGTGCGCGGCAGCATGGGGGAGTCGAGACTACGGGGAGTCGGACCTGCAATCCGCATCCCAGCGGTGCAGCGGTTGCCGCTCCCGGAACCTTCCGGGCAGGTCCGAGACCCACCGCTGCGGATCCCGCGGACCTGTCGCGTAAAGGGATGTCAACACCGCCATCCACATCCTTGCGGTCGGGGTCCTCGCCGCGCGACAGCAAACGCGGGCCGTTGGGCCGTGCGCCGCTCCGGAACCGCGTTCGAGAACGGCCTGACTCGGCACTCCCGCAAACGGGATCCATCACTTGGTTCCTGCTGGGCCAGCCTGCCGCCGGCGGAAGTCTACCGTGAGGGGCGGCGGGCAAACTGGGCAAGCGAGCGGCTGAATGCGCGTCGATGGATCCGGGCGCAATGGAGCGCGGCAACGAGTTCTCGCAGGGTGAGCGCTTCGGAGGACTGCAGGAAGTACAGATCGGGCAGTTCGATCGCGGAGAAGAACTGATACATGGCTTGGCGCTCGTGATCGGTTGGCTCCCGGCCCCGGAGAAGTTCGGCGAATGCGGCTGGCGAGGGCCGGTCGGGGAAACCCGCCAGGCTTGCAGCGAGCAGGCAGCCGAGAGAAGCGTGATCGGCTTCTCGGGCGTCACTGTCACGTTGATTGGCGGCGGGGTGCGCGAACCAGGCAACCGGCGGTGGCGGAACGAAGCAGCACTCGGCAATGTAGAAGAGTGCGGACAGCGAAGCGTGGGGGTGGTCAAGCCAGGCAAGCGCAACGATTTCTTCATCGGAGGGATAGGCCCGAAAGATGGATTCCGGATGCTCGCGATAGCGGGCAACCGCGGTCGAGTCGACCGTGGCGGGCGTTATCGGGAAGGGTCGCGTGGGCCGTCTACAGGACCGGGGATGCGGTCGAGTGCGCCGGCGAGAGTGCTTGGGGCCTCGCCGGCTAGAGTGCGATCCGCAGGATTGAGAAGTTCGCTTGATCCTGTTTGCAGCATGGCATCGGGAGGCAGCGACAGCAAGTGTCGGGTGACCTGGGAGCGTTGCTGCAAAATCAGGATGGAGGCGGATACCGCGAATGTGACGGGTTCGTGAATCGAGGCCCAAGCGAGATCGTGGATGTCGCGGGCAAGTAGGAGCCATGTTCGCCCATGCGGTAGTAGAGCTTCCTGGCGAGGATCTCGGCCGAGGAGTCCATGGGGAGACCGTGACGAGGATCGGATTCCCGGGAAAGTGGTGCGGCAGTCAAGGGAGGGGCGAAGAGCCATGAGAACGAGGGGGTTTGGTCCTGGCACTGAACATGGGCGAGATCGGCTCGCAGGTAGCCGCTATGGAGTTTCTCGTCGCCGTCAATGAGAGAGAAAAAGAGGTTGTGTCGGGAAGCAGCCTTGCGGGTGACGGCGAAACGGGGCACGGTCAGGCCGATCTCGAAGCTGTGGCGGTGTTTCCAGCGAGCCGCAAGAGGGGAGCCACCTCCGACGGAGAGTTCCTCGGAAGGGATGAAGTGGGTGGAAAAGCGAAAAGCGATATCGAGGAGAGCGGAGAGGTCTGCGGGAAAAGGAAGAGACCGCACGGCAGGGGCTGAGGGCTGGAATCAGGATAAGGCAGGAGCGCGGAAAGGCAGGTGGGGCAAGAGATGGCGCTCAATTGCCGAGTTAACCCCCCGGATCGGTCGAGCCGAAGGGACGGATCTGCCGGCACGGCTGCGCATCCGGCTCCGAACTCCAACTTGCGAGCGAGGTGCCGGAGGCGAATGCAGAGTCCGCTCCCTGCGGGACTCGCAAGTCCGCCGCCTCGACCCGGCAGACCGCGGTTGACAACTCGGCCCTGCGAACCGGAATCCGCGGCCCCCGCAAGCAGGCAATGACAGCCCGGACGGCGGTCTCAGAGGCCGAAAGCCTGGATCACCCAGTTTGCAATTGCCCCGAGCACTCCGAGGACACCTGCCCCTACCAGGATCCAGAGCAGCCTCACCAGGGATTCGATAAGCCGGCTGAACCGCGCCTCCAAGCCTCCGATTGCCTTGGTCTGCCGAGCCTCCGACTCCCTGATTGCCTGGGTCAGCCGAGCCTCCGACTCCCTGAGCGCCTCAGTCTGCCGCGCCTCCGAACTTCCGACTGCCTCAGTCAGCCGCTTCTCCAAGTCGCTGAGTGCCTCGGTCTGCCGCGTCTCCAAGTCGCTGAGTGCCTCGGTCTGCCGCGCCTCCGACTCGCTGATTGCCTGGGTCAGCCGCACCTCCGAATCCCTGAGCGCCTCGGTCTGCCGCACCTCCGAATCCCTAATTGCCTGGGTCAGCCGCACCTCTGAATCCCTGAGCGCCTCGGTCTGCCGCGCCTCCGACGCCTGCAGCGCTTCCGCGTGGCGCGTGTCGAAGGACCGGATTGCCTTCCCGTGCTCGATCAAAGTGGACGTGACGACGTCGAGGGAGCGGCCAATGGCACGAAGAGTGCCTTGGAAGGCATCGATCTTGGCCGACTGCGCGTCGATCTTGACCGACTGCGCCTTGATCGCTGCGTTCTGCAGGTCGATCTTGTCCATGAGGGTGTCTTGTGACATCGCGCTGACGTCGTCAGCAAGAGTATATGCCACGTCGCGATTCAGCCCGGTTCTAACCAGTGTGAGGATGTAGCGGTCTCGGCCCGCCGGGAGTTCCTTGATCTTTTCTGGCATCCATTTTCTCCTTGCAATCTGTTCAGATGCTCGCAATCAACAGATAGTTACAGTACCGGTCCATAAAATACCTTGTTATCTCGACTGGGCCCGGAATTCAGCGGTCGGGGTCGGGCAACACTGCGGAGCGTCCCGCCTTGGGCGGCGGCAGACGGGTGCTCCGGCGAGGCGCTCGCCTGAGGAGAGTCCGGCTGGACTGCGGCTGAGGAAAGGGGGAGCCTGGCGGAGTGGCCGAGGTCCAATGCCGTCAAGTCGAGGGAGCTGCGCCCGTCACGGGGGAGACGCGAGCGGCGGCGACAACTCCGGCCGACACGAGAGTCGCGGCTCGATTTCGCCGAGAACCGTACCCCGAGCGGGACCCGGCCGAGGACTCGACAAGTCCGACACTCGTATACTCACCGCATGACACGCCGGAGCTTCGTCGCAGGCACGGGCATCTCCGCCCTCAGCGCCTCCCGCACTTTGGGATCCAACGACCGGATCGGCGTCGCCATCCTCGGCTGCGGGCGAAGGAACCTCCTAGGCCAAGTCCTCGAGTTCCGGCAGCAGGCCAATGCCGAGGTGCGCGCGGTCTGCGACATTTGGCGTCGCCACCGCGAAAAGGCGGCAGAACAGGTCCGTGCGACGGCTGGCAACGCACCAGAGGAGGTCCACTCCTACGATGACCTGCTCGTGCGGGAGGACATCGACGCACTCGTCATCGGCACGCCGGACCATCAGCACTGCACGCAGTTGATCGACGCCGTCCGGGCGGGAAAGGACGTGTACGTCGAGAAGCCGCTCGCAATTGATCTCAGGGAGCTGAAGCGGGCATACGACACGGTCAAGGCTTCGGACCGCGTCGTGCAGATGGGCACGCAGGTGCGCAGCTACGCCTCCTCGGTGGCGGCCCGCGCCTTTGTGCAGTCGGGCGGGCTGGGCGACATCTTCAAGATCGAGCAGTCGCGGAACTCGTACCGGCCCTACTGGTACCGCTATGCCGAGCGAAAGGTGGAGCAGCGCGACACGGACTGGAGGCGATTCCTCATGCACAGGAAGCCGCGGCCCTGGGATGCCCAGCAGTATGCCGGCTGGTTCGGCTACCGTGACTTCTCGCACGGCCCGCACAGCAACCTGGGAGTGCATTTCTTCGATCTCGTTCACTTCATCACCGGCGCCGGGCCCCCTTCCAGGGCGGTCACGATGGCGGGAGGGTTCCGTTGGAACCACGACGGGTTCGACGTGCCCGATTCCGTGGAGACCACGCTGGAATACCCGAAGGAAGGGTTCCTGGTCCGCTACTGCTCGACGTTCGGCGTTCGGGGAAACAGCTATCTGAAGTTCTTCGGCTCGCGCGGAGAGATGGACGCCACCCGCTGGGGCGATCGGTTCCTGATCAGCGGAAGCACGGTGGAAGACGACGACCGGATTCGCGACGGCGAGACGATCCCCGAGGCGGAGAGCGTTCCGCACATGCTGAACTTCCTGGAGTGCGTGCGTTCCAGGGAGGTTCCGAGCGCGCCGATCGAGGCGGGCTACAACCATTCGATCGCCGCGCTTCTCGCCGACGAGAGCTTCGTGCGGAGGAGCCGGGTCGCGTATGACGAGAAGCAGAGGAGGATCCGCGAAGGCTAGACGCGCGCCTTGACCCCGCCGCCCCCGATCCCATCGAGCGGGGTCCAGCCGATGATCACAGCGAGCCGACCGGCCGTCGCCAATCCACGATGCGTTGCAGGCACATCATCATCGAATTGGCCGTCGCCGCGGCGATCGGCGCGGCGGCGGCTCCGGCCCAGACAGTCCTGGCCGACACGCAGGCCCTCGAGGATTCCGGCGACATCGCCGCCGAGATGGTCGAGGGCATCCATCGCTTTCTGGACAAGGAAACCCGGGCGGCCGCCAGGGACCGGAACCGCTTCTGGAATCCGGTCTACGACTCGCGCGGTGCCTACGAGCGATCCGTCGACCCCAATCGCGAGCGCCTGAAGGAGATACTCGGCGCAGTCGACAGGCGCCTGCCCGTCGAGTCCCTGGAACTCGTCACCAGCACGGACAGGCCGTCGAAGATCGCCGGGGCCGACGGCTACGACATACACGAGGTTCGCTGGGAGGTCCTCCCCGGAGTTTTCGGCGAAGGCCTTCTTCTTCAGCCCCGCACTTGGCCACTGGCAAGGATCGTGGCGATCCCCGACGCCCTCTGGACGCCGGAAATGCTGGCGGGAATCGAGGACGGCGTGCCTGCGGAGGCCCAGTTTGCGCGTCGGCTCGCGGAGAACGGATGCCAGGTGGTCGTGCCGACACTGATCGACCGCACTGCGCGGTGGACAGGCCTGCCCGGGGTGCTTCGGACAAACGTCCCGCACCGCGAGTTCCTCTACCGCATGAGCTATGAACTGGGACGCCACCTGATCGGCTACGAGATCCAGAAGATCCTGTCGGCAGTCGATTTCTTCGAGGCACGAAACCGCGAGCGGCAAGCTCCGCTCGGGGTCATCGGCTACGGGGAGGGCGGGCTGCTCGCGCTGTATGCGACCGCCCTCGACAAGCGCATTTCCTCCGCGGTCGTCAGCGGGTACTTCCAGGAGCGGGAGGGCCTTTGGCAGGAGACGATCGACCGCAGCGTTTGGGGCGTGTTGAGAGCGTTCGGCGATGCGGAAGTCGCCGGTCTGATCGCCCCCCGGAGGCTGGTCATCGAATCCTCCCCAGGGCCAGAGGTCTCCGGCCAGCCTCCCGCAACCGACCCTGTCGTCGAACGGGCTGCTTCGGGGCGTCTGGTTTCTGCGCCGACGGCTTCGGTGCGTGCCGAGTTTGGGCGCGCCCGACAAACCTACGAACTGCTCGGGGAGGCCAACCGGATCGCGCTGGTGGACGGAGAGGGCGGCCCGGGGACGGACCAGGCCCTGATGCTCCTGCTCGATGCGCCGAACCTGCGGCCGCCCGCGGACAACGCCAAGAGGCTTGCGGCCCCAACGGACGCGGACGAGCGGATGCGACGGCAATTCGATCAGATCGTGGCCTTCAACCACCTCCTGGTGCGGGATGCACCGCGGCGACGAAGCGAATTCTGGGCGAGGGCGGATGCTTCGTCGATCGACGCCTGGAAGGAATCGACCGAGTCCTACCGCGAGCACCTGTGGAACGAGGTGATCGGGCGCTTGCCGAATCCGGACAAGCCGGCTGGCCCGAGGACCCGCCCAGTCTACGACCATGCCGACTTCCAAGGATTCGAGGTCGTGCTCGACGTCTGGGACGATGTGATCGCCTACGGCGTGCTTCTGGTACCCACGGGGCTGGAACAGGGCGAGAGACGTCCGGTGGTAGTGGCGCAGCACGGGCTGGAGGGGCGTCCTGCGGATGTGGTCGATCCCGACTCCGACCATCGCGCCTACCACCGCTACGGAGCGAGGCTGGCCCAGGAGGGCTTCATCGTCTACGCCCCGCAGAACCCCTATATCGGCCGCGACCGATTCCGCCAGATCCAGCGCAAGGCCCACCCTCTGAAGCTGTCGCTCTATTCGTTCATCGTGGGACAGCACCAGCAAGCGCTGGCGTGGCTCAAGTCGCTGCCGTTCGTGGACCCCGACCGGATCGGCTTCTACGGCCTCTCCTACGGCGGCAAGACGGCGGTCCGGATCCCCCCGCTTCTCGACGACTACGCCCTGTCGATCTGCTCGGCCGACTTCAACGAATGGGTCTGGAAGAACACGAGCACGACGGATCGCTACAGCTACCTGTTCACTCGCGAGTACGACATGCTGGAATTCAACTTCGCCAACCTCGTCAACTACTCGGAGCTGGCCACTCTGATGGCGCCGCGGCCGTTCATGGTCGAGCGGGGGCACTCGGACGGAGTTGCGCCCGACGAGTGGGTCGCATACGAATTCGCCAAGGTCCGCCGGTTCTACAATCGGATCGGCCTGGGGGACAGGGCAGAGATCGAGTTCTTCGACGGACCTCACGAGATCCACGGGAAGGGCACCTTTCAATTCCTCCGCAAGCATCTGGATTGGGAGTGAGCTCCGACAGGGCTCCGAGCGCGGAATGCGCGTCGCTGCCGGTCAATCGCAGATATCCCAATCGCCCGGCAGCCCGCATGCGGCACTTCTCGTCAACGAGGGACTCGACTGGCGAGACTGACTGAGCAATGTGGCCCGCCATGAGGCGTCAGCCTCGAAGTCCCGTGGCCGGCAACCTGCCCTTCGCCGACTCCACAGTGTTCAATGCCCCAGTCACCGGCACGCTTCCTGCGGTCACCACCAGCGTGAGTCGGCGGAACCTGCCGGAGCGGCAGCCGGGGCGGGAGCGGCGGTCGGGTCAGCGCGTGTCGAAGAGAGCCTGCCCGCGTTGGTGCCGGGTGCCGAACTTCTGGAGGTTCCGGGGCAGGTCGAGGACCTGAAGAGTCGGCATCCTGCGATGCGGGCAGCCAGCCTTCTCCAGGCCGGGGCATCCGCTCCATCCATCCGCAGGCACGGCGGGATGCGGCTCCACGCAGGCTCGGATGCGGCCCACAAGGCTCTGCCCGCGGGCATCCGCAACGCGGCGCGTGCGCATCCGGCCGATCCTGCCGTCCTGCACGTCCGCCGCCCGCACAATCGGCGCCGACTTGCGAAATGGGACCATATGTGGTCCGATTAGGTCATGAGTCAGAGGGTGATGGTCTCGGAACTGAAGGCGCACCTGAGCGGATACCTCGCTCAGGTGCGCACCGGAAGGACTGTCACGGTATGCAACCGCAATACACCGATCGCCCGCCTTGTACCTGTGGACGATCGTTACGGAAAGGTTGAAGTGGTGGAGGCAACCGATCCTGATGACCTGCCGGTTGGGCAGCGCGTTCGGCTCAAGAAGCGGATCGATGTCGTTGCACTGCTGCGCGCGGACCGGGATGACCGTTGACGATCTACCTTGACACCAGCGCAGTGCTTCGGGCGCTGCTTGCCGACGGGAACCCCTTGGGGGTGTGGGGCAAATGGGACCGCGCGTACTCGAGCGAGCTGATGGGCGTCGAGGCGCGTCGTGCGATCGACCGTCTGCGTTTGGAGCGCGCACTTGATGATGAAGGTGCGGCAGATGCCCACCAAGCACTAGCGGCGGCGGAGCGTGCCATCGGCGCAATTCGCTTGACCGCTGAAGTCCTGCGCAGGGCGGGCCAGCCAATGCCCACCGTCGTCAAGACGCTTGATGCGATCCACTTGGCTAGCGCCCTGCTCTTCGCGCAGCACAGCGAAACCGGTCTCGTGTTCGGCACGCATGATCGGGGGCAAGCTATCGCGGCCCGAGCGCTCGGATTCGTGGTAGTCGGGGCATCCAAGCGGGTTTAGGAACTCTTGCTGAAGTCCAGCGCCGTTGGCCTCAGGCATCCCGACCTGTAACGGACGAATGTCGATAACGGGCGTTCGCGACGGTCATGAGGGCCGCTGCGAGCACGGGATTTCGTACACCTCGGGGCGAACCGGACTGCCGCGGAGGCGGTGCATTAGCCCGCGGCGGGAATCTGGCGAGCGCTTCGGCGGGCCAGGGCGCTCGGTGTGTCCAGAGGCCAAGAAGACCTTGGGGATCGAGAAGGGAGCATTCCAACGTGAGGTACGCATACCCGTGACAAATCACCCGATGCGAGGAGGACGAGTTCGTGGTTTCCTTCCCCGACGTGGCCGGGGCGAACACCAGCGGGAGCGACCGCTACGAAGCACTGGAGATGGCCGAGGACGCGCTGTGGGCGGCACTTGCCGGGCACATGAAGCTCCGCCGCTCCATCCCGGTTCCGAGTGCAATGGTGGACGGACAGGAAATCGTGGTGGTCAATCCGATAGCAGCCGCCAAGCTGGAACTCTACTCCGCCATGCGGGACCAAGGCATAACCAAGCGTGCGCTGGCGGAACGACTGGGCCTTTCCGATACGACCGTGGGACGTCTCACCGATCCCGACCACCGATCCCATATCAGGCAGGTCACCCGGGCGCTCCGGTCGGTCGGTCGCAATCCCGTGATCGAGGGCCGAGCGGACCCGGTTCGCCAGCGCGTTCGCAGTCGAACTACGCCCCAACGACCACCCTGCCGCTGCCCCTCCTCCGGCACCACCCAGAAGATACAGGGGGCCACCGCCTTCCGGCATCCGCCGGCGTTCGCCTAGTTCTCCGGCTCCGCCGTCCCGCAAGGGCGCAGCAGCACCTCGGAGCTCATTCCGTCGCTGCACTGCAGCTGCAGCAGGGTCTCGCCGAAGAGGGAGATGGCCTCGGTCCCCACCGGCGCGGTCCGCTCGTCCGGGCACCACGTCCCGCGAAGCGTAAGCCTCAGCGTGTGCTTCCTAGCCTCTTGGAAGGCGAAATGGTTTGAGGCATAGCTCAGCCCGCGAGCGACGATGTCGTTGTCGAACTGCCATCCGATGTCCGGGACGCTCGCAGCAAGCCATACAGGTTTCGGTTCTTCTTCCCGGCCTGGGTCTCCTGTCGCGCCTTCCGTCTGGGGCTGGGTCTCCGTTCCATCCACTTCCTGCTCCTGGACGAGCACCGCCGCGGGCTGGTTGACGATTCGCACCAATTCGTCCGCCGGCGTTTCCGCCAGTTCGTAGAAGGCATAGGCTGTGATGCTCTGCAGAGGGAATCTCACCAAGTGGATCCCGGTGTCGTCCAGCACCTGGTAGTAGCCTGCGGGGTCGGCTGCCAATGCATCCAGCTTCGCAGCGTCCGTGTCGGCCGGAATCACCACATACTCGTAGCTGTCGCCGTCGGGCTTGATCCCATGATTGAGATAGGCCTTGGCGTAGGCCCCCTCGGTCGCCTCATGGTCTTCGGTCATGCTCTCCTGGAGGTTGCGGGAGACCACGAGTCCTGCGGTGCTGGCCGCCAGGAAGTAGCTGTTTCCGACACTGTCGGTCATCTTCACCGCGGTGCCTGCCTCATGCTCCAGCAAGGTGTCGAGGCCGGTGAGCTGCTCCCCGTTGACCTGCGTGGCGGAGTTGGCGTCGTCGAGGTGGGTCTGAAAGAGCGTGGTGTGCGTTTCGTCCGCTTCCGTGCCTCCCGCAATGTGGGTCCCCAGCGCCAGGACCCGGTCGCCGACGAAGAAATAGCTCTTCCGGGCCCGCAGGTCCGTCGGTGCGGTAAACGGGACAGCCTCCAGGTCTTGCACGAAGAAGCCGTTTTTCCCCAGACTCACCCCACCGACGAAGGTTCTGGTGTTGTAGTTCCGGTGCGTGTCCCGCTGCACGATCCCTTGCTCCCTGCGTGATGCGCGCACCTGCGATTCCCTGCGCCGCTCAATGGGGTAGTGGCTCGCGGTCGTCCCCGGCACGTGGTACCAGTCCCAGCCGGTGAACAGGGCCAGTCCGGACCCTGACTCGCTGACCGGGTCGCCGGCGCTGAAGACAGTCAGCGAACCGTACGCCCAGTTCTGGCCGAAGTTGTTCTGGCGCGCGTCGAGCGGCCCCTCGTAGTCCCAGAAATACTGGCTGAACCCCTTCGCGGTCACCAGCCAGTCGCCGCGGCGGAAGAAGCCCGCCGCGGCGTAGGGCTTGATCCAGGTGCCCGACGGAGGCTCGGCCGCAGCGATGTTCTGGTCTTGCAGGTCCTTGATCAGTCGATAGATGCCGAGACCCCGGATCGGGATTCCGCGCTGCCCTTCGTAGTAGGGGCTCCGGCGTTCATCGGAGAAGAAGTAGTCCTGGTCGAAGAACTCGCCGAAGCGGGCCTTCATGTCCATGTCATCCATACCGTCGGAGTGGGCCATGAACGCCATGGCCTTGGAAATCGCGCCGGAAACGCCCTCGCCGCTACCGCGGATCAGGCGCCCGCGGAGCGCTGCGGAGGAAATGTACTTCTGCACCATGACCCGGTGGCTGTCCAGGGCCAGCCTGAGGGCGTCGACGTTCTCGGTCCGGTAGAACGTGGTTCCCTTCAGCAGGTAGAGCAAGCGGGCGAAGGCCTCGAGCGCGAACGGGCTATATGCGCCAACGTACGCGGCAGCGTGGTGAAACCCCGTGCCATCCGGCTTGATCGTCCCGAAGACACCCGGCTTGATTGCGATGTTGGTGTCGATGACGTGGTAGAGGATGGCAGCCATCCTGCTCCGCTCGGCGGCATCGTCGACCAGCAGGTAGTACGGCCAGAAATAGTCAGCAAAGAGGCGGACGCCATCCGCGTTGAGATGATACTGGCGCTCGACGTCCGCGGGATCAGCGTAGGCAACCGCCGCTTCCTCCCTAGCGACCTGGAAGAACGCCCCGTACATCGTGCCGTGGTTGACCGCCAGATTGCGGACGACCGCCCGGTACCTTGCCAGCAACTCGGCCTCGGCGAGGGCTTCGCGCATCAGGAAGACAGCCTGGACGTATCCGCCCAATCGAAGGGACACCTCGGAAAGGTCACCGGACGTTCGGACGAGGCCCTGCTCGAGGGCGTCTGCGCTCGCATTGCCCGCGTGGTCGGGAAGCCAGGCGTCCTCGGTGAGCCCGCGGCTGTAGCTGTAGTCAAGAATCGAGACGCAGAGCTGCAGGACGGAGGGGTTCCGGTAGTACGGGTTTTCCTCGTCTGAAGTTCCGGGGGTGTGGTACGCGTACGCCAGTGTCGGCAGGATCCGGTTGAACAGGTCGTGGAAGCCGCGGTTGGCGTCCTCGCGCGCCTCGCGTTCCTCGTCCGTTTCTTCCGCGTCCCCGCCCGGGTTCGAGACGAAGTAGGCGAGTTCGCCGCGACGCTCGAACGGAAATGAACCGGCGTCGCGGACCGCCCTTCGGAATCTGGTCGAGAGGCTGTCCTCGAACACCGCCTTCGCAGCGTCGGAGCTCTCGTAGTCGGCGGACTTGAAGAGCAGCAGGCTCTCGTACTTCTCGATCAGATCGTCCAGATTCCCTGAATTCGCATACAGCGGACTCGCCAGCAGCAGGCACAGCCAGACCATCGGCGCGGAGAATCTCGGCCAGCGGCCCAGCGTGCGAGCCGTGGGTGCTTGGCCCGCTTTCGGCCGTCGGCGGCGTTCAGGCAGAAACGCGTCACCGTGTTCGGCGTTCCCGCAGAGTGGTCCCACGGAATCGGCGCCCGTGGCCGGCCAGCTGGGAGATCGGGAGAACCGGTTCAAATCGGCGGATTCAATGTGCGGCACTGGAACACCGGGTGCACGGGTTCAATTGCAACGAGCGTTCCCTTGCACACAGGAGTATAGAAGAAATCCGGAGCACGCATCGGCAACAGGCTCGCCGCGTCGAGGACGGCACGACGGTCCCGACGAAGCTGTCGCACAGGGTCGCAACCCAAGTATTCCGAGCGGGCCCTGCGTCACAGGGTTCAACGCGCGGTGCCGCTTGCCGTCCAAATCCGGAAGGATGGCCGGGCGCACGGAATCTGGGAGCTCAAGTCTCCTGGCCATGGCCTGGTCGGGAATCTGGTCGAGGCCGTCAAGCAGTGGAAGCGGTGTCCCGAAACAAGGGCCGGCGCGCCGGTCAAGGCGGAAGCCCGGATCGGTTTTCGGTTCAGGCTGCTCCAGGAGCCGGGCCTGCTCAGAACTGGTAGCCGACGGCGATTGTCGATCGGATGAACGGGATCCACCCGAGCCGCACCTCCGGCGACACGAATAGGCGTTTCGTCAGGAATATCCGCACGCCCCCTCCGCCACCGAGATTGAAGCTCGATCCGTACTCCCATTCAAGCCGCTGCGGATCGGGACCGGAGGGGTACAAGCTGCGGTAGAGGGTGAAGCCGAGTCCGCCCGTCACATACGGGCTGAATCGACTGTCAGGGGCGAAGTGGTACTCGACGATGGGATTGAACAGGGTCGCACGCCGTTCGAAGTACTCGAAGCCGAACATGTGGGCGTGCAACACCTCAAGGCCAACTCGCACTCGCGGCCCGAGGGCAGTGGTCACGGCCCCCCCGGCAAGCCAGGCGTGGGGAGGGGTGTCCTCCAGGCCATACGCGTGACCGCCCAGAACCCGGACATCGCTGTTTGCAGAAGCGCCCAGCGCGGTCGCGAGCAAGAGGACTGCGAGAGGGACTGCCGCCCGGGGCATGGCAGGCAGTCTAGCAGCGAGTGCAGATACGATCCCTACGGCTCGAGCGCGGAGTCGGTGTCAGCGGTCACCACGGCGCGCAGATCCGCCAAGCGGGACGCCAGGCAACCTGACGCCCATCTTGACTTCGTGTGCCGTTCAGTTGAGATTGCGAACGCTTGCCTGCTTCACACGGACCGCCAGAGGAATCCTGATCGGCAGTGGGATCACCTCTGTCTGAAGCCAAACCTTCCCGCCCTCAAGACGACGAAGTTCGCGCCGATCAGCGCAGCGAGTGAACCTGGGACCCAAATCAATGATGGCATTGACTGGTCTATCGCGATGTCTGCGAGGCGCCTGCCGGGCAGTCCGAGAAGGAAGAACCATCCGCCCAGTTGCCCGACCGATCTCCAGGCTGAAGTCCTCGTGAAGGACTCTGTTCCCCTGCCTGCCATCGGCAGGTTAGTCGTCGAGTCGGGCTCTGACGCTGACAGTGCATAGCACCAGCGGCTGGGGAAGGGCCGGGGGCAGCTAGGTTCGGGCTCAGTTCGGAGTGAGTCGCCGGGGGAGTCGCGGCGGTCGGGAGGGACGTTCCCGCGGGGGCGGGATTAGCGGAGCGGGAAGGACAATCCCCGGAGCCTAGACCTTGGGCGCAGTTGAAGGAGGCGGCTGACGAGCGCCGACGGGGCGATCGGGAGGCTCAAGCGGGAAGAGGGGCCGAGGCGCGACTCGCCGAAATCAAGGCGAAGCAGGGTCGGGGCGGGCAGTATCCGCCCCTCGGATCGCCGACGCAGAGGGCGGCGGGCCGGGGACCGAACGGACGGACGACACCAAGCAAGGGCGATGCGCGAGTCTGCGAGTTCCGTAGCGGCCCGCCAGGACACCCAGTCGCTTGCGGCACAATTGCCGAAATCTGCCAGACTAATGGCTGGAACTCGATGACTCTCGTCTTGGATGCGCAGTGGTGATGGGATGGGACTGGAGCGCAGTGCGCCTGTACGCACGGGGAGGAGTCAAGGGCAACATGGGTTTGACTGCGTACCGGCAGCATGTCCGATCTCTCGCGATGAGACGAGACGGTCAGCCCGTCTACAACGCGACCGTCGATCGCACGTCGATCGTCATCGAGAGCCTGCTCTCTAACGCGAGACATAGCGTCGACATCCTGACAGGCACTCTCGATCCCAACGTGTACGGACGCGATCCAGTCATCAAGGAGGCGCAGTTCTTCCTGCTGACCTCCCCCGAAAACAGGATCAGAATCATTTTGGAGGAAGACTCGCCAAGCGTCCGGATGCTGCATCCCCTGCTCGTCGCATTGAAGCGCTTCAAGAACGTCGATGTGAAACTCGCCACCGAAGGCGTCCAAAGGCGTTACGGGTATCACTTCATTGTGACGGACAACGACAACTACCGATTCGAGAGCGACAAGAGGAAACCTGCGGCAGTCGCTTGCTTCGGACACGCGGAAGGAGGCGAGAGCCTGAGGACCGCATACGATACTATTTGGGCCCAATGTTCCGGGCTGTCTCGGCCATTGCACGAAGCGCCGATGGCTTAGCCTCTATCTGATACCCGTTTGACATCCAGATATCAATGTCGCTATTGCTTGAACTTACATCTCTGGCTGGAATCATTCGCGCGTTCAACATCCCGCACCTCAGGCTGGGCCAATTCCCGCACTAGGAACGAGTCAGGGAATACGCACGCGAGAAGCTGAAAGAAATCGTCGAGGCGCGGGAGGTTCCTTCCACGGCAGCCCATTCGGAGAGCTGCAACGCCCAAATGATCCTAGCAGAGGATCGTACAGGCCGAAGTTCCCCCCGGGGACCAAGTTGGAAGCACTTGATTACAAAGGCGTTTTGGCCGGATTCGGAGTGCTGTTCACTGGGAACGCGTGCCACAGTTCCATGGCTCGCTTCTGCAGCGAAGTGGGACCCGGCACTGGCGGCAGCTGCGGGCTGCTAGCTCCTGCAGCAGGCTCGAGAAGCTGTGCAGCGGCAGACCGTCTTCGCTCCTGCGACGGTTCTTCTTGCGTTGCAGCTCCTCGCGCTGGCGAGGTGGTCCGGGAGTTTCGGACAGTGAGTCAAGGCGGACTTCGCCAGGGCTGGCAGGAGTCAACACGGCGAAGTCCACGTCAGATCTGCCGATCAGTTCGCCGAACCAGTAGGACCACTGCACCCAACGGTACGCCTTGGAGCCCCCTCGAAGCGGAGGTGTCTGACCATAATGCGCCAAATGTCAAACACTTCACGCAAACAACACGACTATCATGGTCGCGACAGGGGGAGAGCGAGGCCGTTCCCAACCAGCAACAAGGATGCAATCCGGGCCTTAGGCATTGGTGTGGCCACGCACCGGCGGACTCGCTACGACACACGCGAATCGCAGTGATGAGGCACGGCGAGCCCAAGAATCAGGCCCCCGAGGCTGGATGCGGTTCCCAGGGAATCAGGACTTGACTTGTCGAAATCGTCATCCCGCATCGCATCTAGTCCTCTTCTGCGATACTCTCCCGGACCAAGTCCAAGTATTGCGGACAAGTCCGGATCACAGTCGCGTCCTGTCGCCGTGGCACAATGTGCCACAACCTATTGTCGTTCTCTCCCCACATGGCTCCTGCCACTAGAAACGACTTCGACGATGCCAAAGCCCTGTCGAGGGATCGGACGAAATACCAGCGCCGGTGATGGAGCAAACCACCAGTTCGCTCAGTTCGTGGTTGAACCTCCGTGTCCAAGGCCCGATGCTCTTGGCGGTCACCGGGCTGAAGCCCAGCAGCCACATCAGTCGGCTCCCGCCCGGGGGCGGCTTGCAGCGATCCGGCTTCACGCTCGAGCGCTTGTCCTTGCGCTAGTGGTGGCAGCGTCGGCGAACGGGCAGGCGGTGCGGCCGGAACAGGGTGACGGTGGGTCCGGTCGGGTGACAGCTCCGTTCGTCCGCACGGGGATCGCGATCCATTACGGGCAAGAACTGCACTACGAGATCATCGACGGCCTAGCCGTCCACGGGGGCGACATGGTCCTCGGCTCGGTCGAGGACGTGGCCGCAGAGCACCAAAGACGGCGCTCAACGAAGGCCGTGGCGGACTCCCCGCCAGTGCGACGGGACCTCGCGTCGGTCGAGGACGAATTCCTTTGGCCTGACGGAGTCATTCCCTATGTGATCGAATCGGGCTTTTCTCCAAGGGGACTCAGCGACATCGAAAAAGCGATCCACGAATGGAATTCCAAGACGGTCATCACGCTGGTTCAGAGGACGACGGAGACCGACTATGTCCGTTTTCTGCCTACGGGTCTTCGCCCGTCAGAGCCGTATTGTCGTGCGCAGCTGGGGCGGAAAGGCGGAGAGCAGTCGATCTGGCTCCGAAGGCCCGACGGCTGCGGACTAAGCAGCACGATTCATGAGATCGGACACGCCGTCGGTTTGATGCACGAGCACCAGCGGCATGATCGAGACAAGTACGTCACCGTGTCCGAAGCGCTTTCCCATGGGGACAACAGGTCCGCATACCTAGCCGACCGCCAGGGGAGAAGGCCCTACGACTACTCCTCGGTCATGCACTACCGCCAGTTCGGAACCATCCCCCCTGGGATTCCGGTCAGATCGGAGAGACTGTCGTCGGGAGACATCGACGGGGTCGCCAGGCTGTACGGAACGGTTCCTACAGCCACTACGATCACGACGAACCCCGCGGGGCTGCTGATCCTCGTCGACGGGCAAAGCGTCACGACTCCTGCGCAATTTGACTGGAGTCCCGGCAGCACGCACACCGTGCAAGCAGTCTCCCCTCAGACGGTCGGTGCGGAACGGTTCGTGTTCGGGCGCTGGAGCGATGAAGGCGGTGCCCGGCGCACTCTAACGGCCGACGAGGAATCCACATGGTTCGAGGCGAACTACATCGCACAGCGCAGAATCCTGCCGTGCGCCGAAACGCCCGAGGCCGGCGCCGTGACGGTCCGTCCCGAATCCCGGGACGGCTTCCACGTGCAGATGCAGCCGGTCGAGGTCGAGGCGAGAAGGGGCGTCTTCAGAAACTTCCTGCAATGGAATCCGATTCCAGATCTGCCACGGAGCGCGGACAGGCACAGCAGAGGGTCCGCCCCGGGAGCCTCGTCGAATCCCGCGTCAGGCACCACACCGCGGTGGTCTCGCTGGTCCTCGCGTGACTCCGAGATCACCGAATTCGCCGCTACATACACCGCGAAGCCCGTTTTCCTGATCGACTCGAACGTCGACGGGATCAGAATTCTCCTGGACGGCGAACCGAGACGAATCCCGTGGGCATTCCCGGCAGACGTACACCCTGACGGCATTTCGGCGGAAGCACCCGCGATCGTTCCCGAAGAAGCGGACTTCGACGACATCCGGTATCGCTTCAAGAGCTGGAGCGACGGGGGAGGCCGCGCCCACCGGATCAGGGTGCCCGCGAGCGGCGGCAGGGTCAGTCTCGAGGTCGCGCGGGAGTACCGGCTTCGCGTCGCCAGCCGCAACGGCCCGGACGATGCCGGGATCGTCATTTCGCCGCTCTCCGAGGACGGCTTCTATGCCGAAGGCACGCGGGTCCAAGTCACGGCGAATCCCGAGCCCGGGTGGCGTTTTTCGGGATGGACAGGCGAAGTCTCAGGCTTCGAGCCGGGGCAGACAGTCGTCATGGACGGAGCAAAACGGCTGGAAGCCGTTTTCACCAAGAGCGAGCCGGTGCGGCCCGGCGAAAGAAGGAGAGTGACGCTACGAGCGTCGGACCGGTTCCAACTCTACAGCGGCGGCGAGGGCTACAACGTACTGGTGCCGCCGGACGCCGCGGAGTTGACGGTTCGGTTCCAATCGTCGTCGGCAGAGGAAGTTGACCTGCATGTTCACCGCGGCGGGAGAGTCAGGCTGGAGCCGGGAGACTCCAACGCAACGCCCGAAGTCCGCGCCGATTTCGCGTCGACCTCTCCGGGAGCCACCGAGACGGTTTCGATCACACGCGCATCGGTTCCGCCTTTGGCCAACGACATCTACTTCATCGGCTTCGCCGTTCCTGCAGCGGGAGTGCAGATCGAGGGAACGCTTTCGGTAGAGGTGCGGCGCAGCGGGATTGTCGCGGCCCGGCCTCCGGCACTCACATTCGTGTCCCCGGCCGGGTCAGACCCGGGTCCGCAGACGGTCCGGCTGGCCCAGGAGACAACCGGCACGGCCCGGTACAGGGTCGTTTCGAATGCAAGCTGGCTCACGGCCGACCCGCAGGAATGGGCCCGTTCGGGAGACGGCGTGGAAGAGATTTCCGTCAGAGCGAACACCGCCGGCGTGGCGCCCGGCACTCATGCGAGCTCGCTGACGGTCCTAAAAGCCGACGGCGGCCAGGGGGGGACCACCTGGACCGAGACGGGCGTCGAGATCCCAGTGGCATTGGCGGTCGTCTACGGCCGCGGCGGCACGTTCACAGGCCAATGGGCGAACGCGGTGACCATCGACAGCCGGCCGCAAGACGGCGACACCTATGGTGCAGGAGAGGAGATCCGAGTCAGCGTAAGCTTTGCCGATCCCGTCGAGGTGTCCGGGGCTCCGGCACTGGATGTCCGGGTGGGGAACCGCTCACGCCGGGCAGCCTGGAGCGGCAACGGATCGAGGAGCGTCTGCGAGGCAGGCTACAAGAGCCTGGAATTCCACTACGTGGTGCGGGCGGAGGACCGAGACCCGGACGGCATCCACATCGCGGCCGATGCGCTGACCCTCAACGGCGGCAGCATCCAGACGGCCGACGGTGCGGGTTCGACTCTCGTTCTTGGAGGGCCAGCGACCGGCGGTGCTGCGAATCACAAGGTGGACGGCAGCACGGCGACCGTTCCCCGGGTAGGTCGAGTCGGCATTTCCAGCAGACCGTCGGACGGCACGGCCTACAGGGCGGGCGAGAGAATCACGGTCTGGGTCCGATTCACCTCGCGGGTCAGGGCCACCGGAAGCCCCCAACTGACACTCGACGTGGGCGGCCAGACGCGCCGGGCTTCGTACTCGTCGCGCAGTCGCGACGGGGACGCCCTGTTCTTCCAGTACGAGGTGCAGTCGGAAGACATGGATGCGGACGGCATCGGCATCGCGGCCGGCGCACTGACGCTGAACGGCGGGAGCATTCGGAGCGTGGTCGGAGCAGACGCGGACCTCAATCTCGGCGCCCATGCCATCACGAATGCTGCGGACCACCCGGTGGACGGCAGCACGGCGACCGTTCCGAGGGTGAGCCGAGTGGGGATTTCCAGCAGCCCCTCGAACGGCACGGCCTACAGGGCGGGCGAAACGATTACGGTCTGGGTCCGATTCACCTCACGGATCAGGGCCACCGGAAGCCCCCGACTGGCACTCAACGTGGGCAGTCGGACGCGCCGGGCCTCGTACTCGTCGCGCAGTCGCGACGGGGATGCCCTGTTCTTCCGATACCGAGTGCAGGCGGGCGACATGGACACCAACGGCATCAGCATCGCGACCAACGCGCTGACTCTGAACGGCGGGAGCATTCGGAGCGAGGACGGGGCGGACGCGGACCTCGATCTCGGGGCCCATGCCATCACGAACGCTGCGGACCACCCGGTGGACGGCGGGGGATAGCCGTGGCAACGGAAGCGCGGAGACAGGTGCCGGGCGGCGTGGCCGCAGCGTCTCTTCGAGGCATACGGCGACCGAGTGGCGGCGGCCGTTCGGACGGGGGGCGGAGAGAGTCCCTGATCGGCGTGCAGCTGAGTGCAGACGGCAGGTCGTGATCGGGAAAGCGGGCCAGCGGAGCCCGACCGCGGGGTCAGCGAACCGCGGCCAATCCATGCGCGATTCCCGCCCCGACGATCACCCAGCCGCCGGACCTCCTCCGGCGCCACCCAGAAGACACAGGGGGAGAGCGCACCAGCCCCGGGGTGTGTCCGGGCGCACTGCGGACACGGCCTGCCAGAGCTGTGCCCTGGCGGCCCGGCTGCAGGAGAGTCGCACAATGGTGTCGCTCCTAGGCTGTCTTCCTACCCAACCCGGAGCGGGACGTTTGGGCAGCGGGAGCAGCTGCGGACTGGGTCCATCGACAGGAGTCGGACAGGTTCGCGGATCTGCCACCGCGGCAAGGCTGGATCCTGGGTCCAAGCGTTGTGACACCTGTTCGCATCAAGGAGACTGAGGCCTTTCCCTTGAGCAAGTCTGCCGATCCCGGCTCGGCCGTCTCGTCCCAGCCGATCGAGTTGGGTCGCAAGAGGTGCCCCAGAGAACCGCGACCTTCGGGTGGCCGCGCCGAGTGCCAGCGGAGGATCTAAAGCAGCCTGTTTGCAGGGCGGTCGCCGCCGGGCTCCTGCGGAAGCTGCCGGCAGCAGCGTGGCTAGCCGGATCGGCCAACCGATTCCAGCCCGCCGGTGCCGACTGGCCCGAGCCTGCTGGCTATCGCAAACCACTCGGACTGCTCCTCACGGGCTGCCCCAGGCGAGCGCAAACACCCGTCATGGCCTCCAAACCCTTGCCAGACTCCGTACTTTGAGAATTCCTGCGGCAGGCGAAACCAATGTGCAGTTGGATACATGATCAATCCGTGGCGTCTGGATGCGATCATTGCGCTGGCAGCTCCCTTGGCGGAAACGGCCAGCTAGGCCCGCACACGGCGATCTGGCCTTGCTTCCAGAGACCCCTGTTGGCGCCGGACCCGTGGTCGGCGATGTTATTGTCCGGGCCCGTCTGGGCCGGCTCCTCAGTCCCGCCGACGGCAACAGGCACCCGGATCACTCCAATCCCAGTACGATGATTCCCTGCATCGAAGTCGGCAAGAGCGTCTGGAAAGCAGAGGAGTGCGCTGGCTTGCAGGCGTGCAGCAGCAGCAAGGCGGGCGGGCCCGTTGCCAAGGCCCGCCCGCGAGTGGCAGCGTCGGTTGCGGCGGCAACGCCGGCTAAGGATTCAGGCCGGCACCGAACGATCCCTTGAAGTCCAGGCCGTTGGCAGCCGTTTCCGCGATCGACCATGTTCCGAGCACTCCGAGAGGGCGTTCCGAGTGGCCGTTCCCTACGAACTTTCCGCTGATTGTTGCGCTTCCGGCGAGGGCTCCGTCCCGAGCACCGCTGGCCCTGTAGCCGAACCGAACACTGGGGGCTGTCGCATCGGCGTCACTTAATTCCGCGGTTGCGCTCCCGTCAATGTCAATTCCGGACAGGAAGATCGTTCCCACGTCCTGACTTTCGTGCTGGAACCAGTCCCTGGCGCTGCCGTACACGCCCTTGAGGTCGACAATCCTTGCCGTGATGTTGTCCTCGCCGTTGTCGTCGCCCCAGTTGACAGTCGGCTCGAACGTCCCGCTGTAGAGGTTGCCAGTGTTATCGTCGACCGAAAGCGTCTCTCCTGCGTAGTCCGCGACGAGGCTCAAGGTGGTCGTTTCGAGTGCCAAGGGACTGTATCCGAATGTGCGGTGAGCAACGGTATTGCCGGGAACCGCCCCTTCCGCGGTAAGCGGCACCGTCTCCGACCAGACGCCGAAACGGGTGTAGACAGTGCTGTCGCACCGGACCAACAGGGAAATGTCGCGGGCATCGAAGACGTCGCTGATCTGGGAGGCGGTGTGGTCGGTCTCGTCCGCGGAGATTCCATCCGTTTACAGTGCGGTCCTAAAGCTCCTTTCGCTTGAGAGGACGGTGGACATCTTCGACGGATTGTCGTGGAGGTCCTCTGCAGTTGGGCCGGTCAGGGCAGGCAGGCTGCTGCCGAGAACGACCTCCGAGGCAGCTGAGGCATGACTAATGAGACAGCCTGAGTCGAGGTCCTCCGCAGCGTCCCCGGATCCGGTCCGGAGCTGTCCGTGGGTGCCGGTATCGTCATACGTGCTCCGTTCGGACGTGCTGTCGACAGGCCTTCGAAGCCGGTAGATCTCGTTCCGCGCTGCTGTTACCAGAATATCCCCCAGCACGGTCACGTTCGTGCGCGGGTGCAGATCCTCGAGGTCTTCGGTCCAGCCATTGGGATTGTCGACGTACCAGTCGAATCAGCTCCAGCAGGTCCGTTCGGGAATGGGTCATGCCGAGCGCGGCATTTGACAGCGTGGTCGTGTTGTCGTCATCCGCGGCATCGGTCGATATGGCACCGACAACGAATCCGGTGCTTCCAAGGACTGCCCTCGTGGCAGCGATCACCTTCCCGCCGTCATCGGGAGCTTTGGCTGCGAAGAGGCCGATGGACCTGACGACTGTCTCCCTGTGGAACGAATCGGAGCTCGCGGCATCGAGAGCGGGGCCGTCCTCGTCCTTCAGTTCCGTAACGGCGCCCGTCACCTAGGTCTTCGAAGAGCTTGCCACGAGTTCGATCTTGCCGGCATAGAGTTCCGGGGCTGTAGGTGCCATCGCTCCGTACGGGCCGTCGGCCCACAGCAGCAAAATCCGTGCCCGCTCGCAGTTTCGCCACAACATCGAGGCGGCCTACACGCGTCGTTCCTGTCCGCGGTTCTCTTCGGGGTACAGTTCAGGCTCCGAGTCCGGCCGTTCCATGACGCTCCACCGTGGCCCATCCAGCATTGCACGGGCAAATTGTAATTTCGACTCTTTGAGGATTCAGGACACTAGCAGCAAGGTTCTGAACCGCGATCTGAATATCGTTTGCCTACGGAGCCCCAAGCCAAGCCTCCGGCGGGATGGCGTGTTACGCTTGCATAGGGACGCTGGCGAGACTGATGAGGCTGGAGTGTGTCGGGGTAGGCTTGGCACGAGCGTGGCTGTCCTCAGGCTCGAACCGGATCTAGTGTGGACGAACCGAGGTGGCAGACGGACATTCTTGGAGACCGTTCGCGTTTCAGTGCGAATAGACTCTCGCGAGACGTGCGGAGGGCAGAATACTGCGGCGTACTTTGTCGGGCGTCACACGCACACACAAGAACGCCACGGGCGCGGGTTCTCCGACCAAGTTGCAATCCAGAACGAGAGCCAATGGCAATGCTGGGAAGGATATTCGACTTCCGAAGGCGTGAGGGCCGTCGTTCGGCTACACGGTCCGACTCCGTTCCCTCCGTCTCGTCTCATGCGTCCAAATGCCATAGCGGCCCCGCCAAGAAACGCGAAGCCAAGCGGCCATGACACGAGCCGACAGCCGCAGACTTCAGCCAGAGGTGCCGTTCCTGTACGAAATGGTGATCTCGTTTTTTCATGCGGCCAGAATTGCCCTCGATCCTGTCCTGCAAGAGATTGACGGATATCGCGAGCTTCAAACCGACCAACACGGAGGGCCTGTTGGCCCCGACCACGTGGCGCGCAAGGTGGCGGAACTTCCGATTGGCGATATCTTCGGCCATGTCGGCGCATGCCTTTCCGCGACGACCAACCTCGGTCTCGCCTACGTCCACTCGTTCCGTCTACTGAGTTTCCTCACACAGAACAAAGATGCCCTCCCGCCCAACGCGACCAAGCCCCACCTCGCCAAGTTGTACGACGCCCTTCCGTCCGCTTCGCGGGAAGCGCTGCGCAGGGCGTACGACGGGGTGGGCGCGCACGACTTTGAGATCGAACTGAGGGCTAGCCCATCCTCCGAGCCAACCAGGAGCGAGACCTCGTTCAGCGGCCGGAGTTTCCGCTCGGCGCTTGCCTATTGGCAGTCGCACGGGATGTTGCAGGATAGCCACCTCTCCCTTTCCAGCGCCAGCCGTGCGTCCGTCATTCGCGTGTTCGTTCCGTTCAGGTCCGTGCTCGTCCTAGACCGCATCCTTGCGGATCAAGTAGCACCGACACTCGGTCTAGACTACAAGACTATGGACCAACAGATGTCGAGCCGCACCGAGGATCCCGAACTCAAGTGGGACGGCGGAATGATCTACGTGTCGTTACCCGACAAGCTCGGGCGGCTTATCAACGCGACGTGGATCCCGGGAATCACATCTGTCGTTCGCATCAGGGAGTCGGGAACAGAAGAATGGAGTCCTGGTTTCGAGACACCCTTCAACAAGTGCTCATTCGTCGGTCTCAAGCCCGACACCGAATACGACGTACAGGTGACCCACAAGAACGAAGCCGGCGAGGGCGAACCTGCAGTATTCGCGATCAAGTCCGATCCAAGAACAGCCTAGGGAATCCACGTTGCCCAATACACCAGCCACCCACTCCCTGCCCCCTTCCGGCCGTGCCCTGCCTGCGCCGGAAGTAGCGACGCCAGGCAGGCATATCGTCATTCGACGGCCCAAAGATGCCGATTACTCCTGGCCGGGTCGGTTCCGGCGGGAACGCGTCGGGCCAACCATCCTGGTTCGACTACGACCGCACGCAGATTGGCGATTTCAAGTCCTGCCACGCTACTCGACAGCACTCTGTGCGCGTACGGGCCGCAAGTCGGGCGGCCGGGCACCCGAAACCTCCGAGGCCGAGCACAAGCTCCGCCAGGAACTTGTCTCCTATACGCGCTTGGGCGACAACTGGGATGGGGACGGCGCCAAGGCTCCGTCGCAGGAGGCGGTGAATGACGCCTTGACCTTCCTCGACGGCAGGCCGGCCAACATTCCCCTGCCCTATCCAGAGGAAGGCACCGAAGGGGACGTTGGCGTGTACTGGGACAACCGTCAGGCACATGTGTTCGCCGAAGTGACCTTCGAAGGCGACCGCACCTGCGCGTACTTCGCCGTTCACGGAGTGCCCGGAGCTGTGAGCGAGAAGTGCGGCAGCGATGATGTGGACGTGACCGCACCTTGGCCCGACGACATGCTGCGGATCCTGCGGATGCAGGATCCGGCATGAGCCACTTGATTGTGATGTCGTGCAGCTGCATCGAACTGGAGACCCGGCATGGCCAAGGCGACTGCAAGTGCGCTCGCTACCGGAAGGAATTCCCCAACTGCGCGTGTGAGCGCGAATCGGTCAGCAAGCACTCTCCCGGTCCGGTGGACGACAGTGAAGTTCTGGTGCGCACTCTCTTCAGGGAGCGGCACATCGACCAGGACGGACGTTTGAAGCCCGCGTACTTTCGCCCCGAGCCGGTGAACCGGGGGTTCTCCGTAGACCGTGTCCTCCTCATGGGGCCAAAGCCACTGAAGTCAAGCAAGCGAACCGACGCGCGGTACAACGGCTATCTGAAGTTCACAGCAACCTGCAGCGGGGATGTCCGGGAGTTGCTGAGAGACGGACAAAGGCTGTTCTGCATCTACGACTCGGCCACCGTCGAGAACAAGGCTCACGCCGACATCTGCCAGAACGTCCATGTCAAACGAGGCACCGATAACCGAAAGCGCCTCATGATGGAAATCGCCTGGCAACTCAGGAGTGCCTTCCGGGCACCGCAGCCAGATCCACCAACATCGCTAACGGACGGATGAGCCGACGTCTCGTTCCACGGGGCGTTGCCGAATCAGGCTTCGCGCTCCCGTCTGCGTCTTCCAGGGGAGTCCCGCGTTCCGGGCGGACGGGAGGGGCGATTCCTTCGAGCCGGGCTCTCAGAAACGCGGTGGGGAGCCGCGGCAAGCCGTGACTCGGACCCAGCGGGGTTCGAATCTTGTCGCGCGGGCAGATGCCGATTCCTTTGACGCGACCATCAGCGATCAGGAAACCGGCAGACCCCAGCCCGCCTGTTCGTCCCGGAGAGGCGCCGGATGCCGATGGGGCAAGGGAAAGCGCAGCCTCCCCGTCTCCGCAGCCCGATTCGGAAGCGTTGGGCGGGCCGCCTCCTGACACCTCGCAACTCAAGTTCGTCGTGCGCCGCGAAGAGGCGCGCTAGTTCAAGTGGCAAGGACGGAATCTTCCGTTAAGTCGCGGGCCGGTGGCCGAGCGGCTTAGCATCTTCCTCCGAGGCCTGAGTTACTTGCCGCTTCCATCGTAGCAGACCTCAGTCCAGGAGACGCAAGGAATCTTCTGGTATGCTGTAGGCATGGCGAAACAGAACACACCACCGATCAAGGCCGGAGATGTGGTCCGCTTGAAATCCGGCGGACCTCACATGACAGCCGCTGCAATCAAGGGAAGCGGCTCTGAAGACGACCAGATTAGGTGCCAATGGTTCGTGCAAGACTTTGACAGCATGCCCCAATCCAAGGTTTTCAGTCGAGCGGCTCTCGTAAGAGTGGGTTGAGCGGCGAGACGTGCTAGAGTAATCTTGGTGTGGCGGGAGCCGTGGTCGTGTGCTGACGAGGACACATTGGACTCGACTCGCAACGCGCTGGCCAAGCCTAGGAGCTTTTTCACCGCACCCCATCTTGGCGCAGATCCTCCAGCTCCGCGGGTGAAGATTTAGTTCACGCGAAATTAAGCGACTACCGGCCAGCGCGGCCTGTGCCACGACACTATCTGATCTAGAGGAACAATCACCGTGAATCGTTCATCTGCAGACGATCCGATATCTAGGTTCAGCGTTTCGAGGTGGTCGCTGCGTCGGAAATGGCCGGATTCGGAATCATCCTTCCGCGTCGATCTTGTGTTCGTTACAAGCGGGAAGGCCCCTGGATACGTGGCGGTGTCCGTGAGCCCGGGGGTTCCCAGTCTGGGCAATGGCCAAAGGAATCTTAGGAATCACGAAATATGTGATTGGTTGCAGCAATGGGGGTTCGAGATCGACGAGCAGACTCAGGTTCCGCCGCCCGACCGGACGGTCAACGCAGGGAAGCCCATTTCCATGGCTGGCGGGCGGGCGGACCTAGTGGAGTTGCTCACCAACGCAGTTCCTCGACCGATCGTCTGAGCTCTCCTGTCACGCCGGCTCACTCCATTCGTAGCCGTGCAGCCACAGCTACCCTAGGACCTTCAAGCCTTTGGAGCGGACTAGCAAGGCACAGGCCGCAGTCGTACGGACCGTGACGCGCCACACCCGCTTTTCCGGCTAGGTCCGAGGCCAGGTCCGGCCGATCCCGCCTAGAAGGAGTTGTTTCAGTCCCATCCAAGTCGGCCCGTCTTCCGCAGGCAATTGGTTCGTTGTCTCGGGACCGACCCGGGACTGGATGATCTCGACTGTAAAGGGAAGCCGACCCCGCCCAACTGACTGACGAATCGATGGTCGCAGGGCTTCGCTGCCAAGGCGGCCACATCCCTACGTGATTCGGCATGTCCGCTGCCAGAACAGCCGAGCGCCAAGGATGCCTCCCACGGAAGCCCCAGCACTGACGCGAACGCCAATGTGCTCGATCCGGACCACAGCAACCAAGTGGGCTTCGAGCCCCCCGCGGAAGATACACAAATGGTGTGTGGGAGCTTATAGGCGGACGGTGGTCGGAGAGTCCACGGTGATCAGACCGCCAGCACCGCAGCCAAGCGTGCCTTCGGTGATCCAATGCATTCAACCCCTCGCGGCTCCGCCTTCGATATCGACTACGCCCGGCGGCCTCGGACCGGCCACGCTGCCGGTTCTCATCGGCCCGAGTGCGCCCTCGATGTTGAACGCCTCCCATACGCCGATCACTTGGCCACCATCGTCGATGAACCGGACTTCTCACACCGATGTGCCGGTCTTGCTGGCGGTTCGGATGTTCTCGAAGACAGCCATCGCATCGTCGCCGCCTCGCAGAACTCCATCGCGGCGGCGGTGGAAATGCCGGCGGCCGGAAGCGGGATGGAATCCATGGCCCTTCGCAGTCCTCGCTGCTCATCGCCTACCATGTCCGGCCGCTCTCGTCCTTCGGTTCCACGATCGCGTCCTTGACGCTCGTCTGAGTGAAGCCCGCCACGAGCTCGATCCTCCCGGCACAGAGTGTCGCCTCCTCCTGTTCCCGGACAGCGACGGGAGCCGCCGCCACAGCGCTTCCGCGGAACGCAGCCTCACCTCAGTCGGGAATGTCGCCAGCAGAGGTAGCGTCATTCGGCACGTACGCGAACACACCTCGTGTCCATCGTGCAGGAGAGGAGATCCGAGTCAGCGTAAGCTTCGCCGATCCCGTCGAGGTGTCCGGGGCTCCTGCGCTGCAGGTCCGGGTGGGGAACCGCTCACGTCGGGCAGCCTGGAGCGGCAACGGATCGAGGAGCGTCTGCGAGGCGGGCTACAAGAGCCTGGAATTCCACTACGTGGTGCGGGCGGAGGACCGAGACCCGGACGGCATCCACATCGCGGCCGATGCGCTGACCCTCAACGGCGGCAGCATCCAGACGGCCGACGGTGCGGGTTCGACTCTCGTTCTTGGAGGGCCAGCGACCGGCGGTGCTGCGAATCACAAGGTGGACGGCAGCACGGCGACCGTTCCCCGGGTAGGTCGAGTCGGCATTTCCAGCAGACCGTCGGACGGCACGGCCTACAGGGCGGGCGAGAGAATCACGGTCTGGGTCCGATTCACCTCGCGGGTCAGGGCCACCGGAAGCCCCCAACTGACACTCGACGTGGGCGGCCAGACGCGCCGGGCTTCGTACTCGTCGCGCAGTCGCGACGGGGACGCCCTGTTCTTCCAGTACGAGGTGCAGTCGGAAGACATGGATGCGGACGGCATCGGCATCGCGGCCGGCGCACTGACGCTGAACGGCGGGAGCATTCGGAGCGTGGTCGGAGCAGACGCGGACCTCAATCTCGGCGCCCATGCCATCACGAATGCTGCGGACCACCCGGTGGACGGCAGCACGGCGACCGTTCCGAGGGTGAGCCGAGTGGGGATTTCCAGCAGCCCCTCGAACGGCACGGCCTACAGGGCGGGCGAAACGATTACGGTCTGGGTCCGATTCACCTCACGGATCAGGGCCACCGGAAGCCCCCGACTGGCACTCAACGTGGGCAGTCGGACGCGCCGGGCCTCGTACTCGTCGCGCAGTCGCGACGGGGATGCCCTGTTCTTCCGATACCGAGTGCAGGCGGGCGACATGGACACCAACGGCATCAGCATCGCGACCAACGCGCTGACTCTGAACGGCGGGAGCATTCGGAGCGAGGACGGGGCGGACGCGGACCTCGATCTCGGGGCCCATGCCATCACGAACGCTGCGGACCACCCGGTGGACGGCGGGGGATAGCCGTGGCAACGGAAGCGCGGAGACAGGTGCCGGGCGGCGTGGCCGCAGCGTCTCTTCGAGGCTCCCGGCGACCGAGTGGCGGCGACCGTTCGGACTCAGTGAGCCACGGCAATTCCATGCGCGATTCCCGAGGCTCCCAACTCGGCCTCAAGGACTCCCGGCCTCAGGATCTCGTCGACGCTCCCGCACGAATCGATGCATACCTGGGAATCGGGAGGATCCGGCCGCGGGACACCGATTGCATCCATCAAGCCGGCGATATCGCCCCGGTCCGTGGCACCCTCCATGAGCAGCTTCAGGGGATGGCTCCTTCGGGGCAACTCACCGAACCTCTATGCCCCGCTCGGCGGCGGCGAGGACAGCCTCGCGACTGAATCTGACCGCTTCGGTCCGGCTCCGGTCGATTCTCTGAATCGTTACGTCACCGGGCTCGGATTTCGCAATTGCCGCCAGACTTTCGTAGCAGTCGCGACTGTGGGTCGTTGCGAACACCTGGTCCGACAGCGAACCCGCCTGTCCGTTGATCATCCGCCACATGTCTTCCATCACCGAGAAGTGAAAACCGCTATCGATCTCGTCGACGAACAGGACTCCACCCTCGGCGTTCGCAAGAGAGAGCGCGAGCCCCAGCATCCGCCACATTCCGTCGCCCACACTTCCGATCGGGACGCGGTCGACAACTTCGCGAAGCTTGATCGCCACGCCCCCGGGAGCGTTAGACCCAAAGTAGCCATGGTCGTCTGCAACCGGCGCAATTCGCTGGACCGCCGGCTCAACGATGCGAAGCGCCTTCGTAGTGGCGTCTTCCTTATGGCGTCTTCCTTGGGTGTGAGGACGGACTTGCCGACTGCGTGAGCAACATCCAACGCTGTCATGTCGCTGGATCTAACGAACTGCACCGTCTGGCTCGAGCCACGTCGTGGTACGCGTGTCGGCAGTCGACGCCGGAGCAGTCCTTCGTCGGTGAGAGGCCCCCTGTGGCGGTCATCCGGATCCGACCACTCGACGTGAAGGACCAGGCGCTCGTCTTCGGCGCCCACCGGCACTTCCGCACCCCATTCGTCGTAGTTGCGAGCGGTCGGGCCCTCGACGTACACCCTCACTCTGCCATCCCAACCCGCTGCAGCGATGTCATCGCGACGGTCCGCGTCGGTACGTATCCGGCTACGCAGCTCGCGGTTCGCGAAGAGATGCGACACATCGAGACTATCCTTTGGAGCCCCGCGTCGAACAGTTGAATCCTCGTCACTCGGGTAGCCCCGTTCTCCCCGACGCCGCGCAATGTCCGCCAGCACTCTTGGGGCTCCGGGCGACCGCAGCATCTCGCCAGGCAACGCGAGGCCTTCGACGGCCGGCGCGGACTAGAAGATCCGGATCTTGGCCACCGAGTGGTTCAGCGGGAGGGTCTCGGCATCGTGCAGGGAGGGCGGCGGCTCCAGTTTCTGCTCCCCGTAGAGCTTGAACCAGGCCGGCCCACGTGTGCAGGACGGGCACCGCCGAGACCACGGACAGAAACGCCGTCTCTTCAGCATCCGGCCCCTCGGCCCACACGCGGCGAACCGGTCGAACTGCTCCCGACCCAGAATGCGGAAGCTCGCGCGGCCGACGTCTCGCTGGCCGCGCCCGTCCAGCACATAGTAGGCAGCCCCCCTCGCCGGAAGGAGTAGTCGAGCGCTCCGTCCTCGGTGGGCGGGTTGTGGCTGCGCTCGTACTCCTCGTACGCCCTTCTGGCCGCCCGGAACATCCGCTCGGCCAGCTCGCGCCCCTCGGCCCGGGTGAGGCCCTTCTCCTCCAGAGCGGGCAGCATCTTCACGACGCCGTCCCCCTCGCCGCTCTCGCCGAGATCGTGCGACCCCCAGCCGTCGCCGATCTCGTGGTCGTCCCAGACCCTGTAGGTGGGGAAGCTGTCGAACACCTCCTGGACGCTCGCGAAGCCCCAGTAGCCGCAGTAGATGTCCCCGTACCAGGTCAGCATCGCGGCCTCGTCCGGCAGCAGGCTTTCGCCCTCCCTGCACATCCTGCGGTTCAGGAACCGCCAGATGTCCAGCGTCGGCACGCCGTCCGTGTAGCACTGGTCGCCACCGGCAATGACGAGATCGATCTGGCCGGCGTGCCGCCGCAGCGTTGCGCCGAGGTAGTCCCACATCTCCAGATTGCGCACCTCCGTGCGCTTCCCGAACAGGCCGCTCTTCCTGTAGGGCATGTGGCAGGAGCAGAGCGCGAACTGGAACGGCCTCCGTGCGTCGTACGCAGGGGGCGTGCGGCAGCCGCGCAGGCGGTTGTGGCCCAGCAGGACGCGCTCCCCGTCGCGGAAGTGCAGCAGGTAACCGTAGCGCGTGTCCGGAGCGAGGCCGTCCAAGTCAACGACGGCTGTCGTGTCGGAATCGAGGTTCTCGACGGCGAAGTCCTCCCGGCGGGCGCCGGGGACCAAAGCGGACGCGTCATCCACGCTCAGGGGCACCTGGCCGAGGCGGTCCCGCATCGCCGCCCGCTCGGCGGCATCCGCGATCTCCTCCTGCGGAAAAACCAGCAGCGCGAACCGCCCGGTCCTTCCGGTCCTCACCCACAGCCACGCGCTGGCGGGGGTAATGTGGCCTACGATGGCCCCAACCTCCAGCGTCGGGTTGGGCCAGGGTCGGTCGGTGTTGAATGCAAAGGAGTCAGCCATTCTCGTGCAACAGATCCAGCAGCCTCGGGCAGGGACCGCTCCTAGCGCTCGATCGGACTTGACACATAGGGGGTTGGCTGTGTAGAACGACAGTA
>JAPPMB010000092.1 GCA_028819255.1 Bryobacterales bacterium
TCCGGAGATAAGATGTCGATTTATTCAGATTGGGCACTCAGGTCAGTAATTCCCAATCGAAGAGGTTGTCGATCACGCCGTACATTTCGAACCCCGACCGGATCGGCTTTGCGACGTACCAGTCCCACAGCTGGTAGCTGTCGGCGATCAATGTGGCGCGCCGGCCAACAATCGGCCACTTCCCCAGGTACGTACCCCGGAAGTTCGTGCGGAGACCGCCGAGACGCTTCGTCGTCCACCAGACGCGGAAGTTCCCGTGGTGCTTGTGCCGCTGGCTCAGGAAACCGCCCGTCGCCTTGTCTCTGGCATCGAGGTAGGTGTATCCGCTGGTGACGATCATGTTGTCGCTCAGCCGCACTTGGGCCCGGCTCTCGAGCCCGGTGGTGAATACGTTGTCGATGTTGCGGTAGAGATACGTCAACCGGTTCAGGCCGGGACTGAAAGCGGAACCGATGCCGAACTCCGTCAGGATCGCTCCGAGCTGTTCCGGGGTGCGCGGCCTTCCCACCAGCTCCGTCTGGATGAGGTTCCTGATGTCGTTCCGGAAGTAGGTCACGCCGAAACGGAGGCGACCCACGTTGCTGTCGAATCCCACCTGGGTAGTCGAGGACAGCTCGGGCCTGAGACTCGGATTCCCGATGATCTGGTAGATGCCTGAGGTCGTCAGAAACCGGTAGTAGAGCTGTCCGAGATCCGGAGCGCGGAAACCCTGGCCGAACGAAGCCCTCACGCGGAGCCCGTCCGTCGCACGGTACATGAGGCCGACCCGCGGCACCATCTGGGAGCCGTAGGCAGAGTGGTTGGTGGCCCGCCCTCCGACGGTCAGGCTCAGCCGGGGATGGGCCTGGATCCGGTCTTGGAACCAGGCATCGGCCATGCGAATCGACTGGCCGTTGTTGTCGCCCACCAGCCGGTTGTATCCGCGGTACTCGTTGCTGGTCCAGTCAAATCCCCCTTGGAGCAGCTGCCGGTTGCCGAGGACGTGCGACAGGCTGGCGTCGAACCGATAGAGGCGCTCATTGAGGTTGGCCTTGCCTTCGAAGGGGCCCGGCACCGCGCGCAGGTCAACCTCGGAGTTCTCGTCGTACTTGCCGTAGTACGCGCGCGCCTGCAACTGCGTCACAGCGGAAAAGCCCGCGTTCAGCGTCGCGCCGTAGTTCTGGGCACTGTCGTTGGTGGTGGTCACCTGTGCGCCCGTGCGGCCGGCGAAGACGCTGGCCTGGCGGTTGTCGAAGGCGTTCGCGATGAGGCCGACCTTGAGGTTCTCGGAAAACTCGCGGCTGAGCTTGCCCATGTAGTCGTACCGGCGGAAGCCGGGTCCGGTCGTGTCGATGTCCTGAGGCGTCAGGTCGTACGGGTTCCGCTTGTGGCGCTCGGCCGCGAAGAATCCCGACCAGCGGCCATGAACGAAGCCCGAGTCGGCGCGCAGGTCGACTCCGCCCAGCGATGCCGCGGACGCGGTGACGTCCGCGTCGAAGCGCTGGCGCGGCTCGCGGGTGATCATGTTGATAACGCCGCCGATGGCGTCCGATCCGTAGAGCGCCGACGAGGCGCCCTTGACGATCTCCACCCGCTCCAGACGGTTGGTCGATTGCCGGTTCATGTTGAGAATGCCGCCCTTGACGCCGCGCGCGCCGACCACTGGAAACCCGTCGATCAGGATGAGAGACTGTCGCGAATCGATCCCGTGAATCTGCGTCCCGGCCCGGCTGCCCGGCGACCTGCTCGTGCGGGTCACCACGCCCGGCTCCTCGGAAAGAATGTCGCTGACGCTCTCGTAGCCGGAGTCGCGCAGCTGGCTGCGGGCGATCATCTCCACCTTCGCCACCGAAGTCTCCACCAGCTCCTGCTCGCGGGATCCCGTGACGATGATGGACTGGGTCAGAATGGCCGGGCGAAGCGTCAGCACGACAGGCTCCGGCGGTCGGTCGACGACCTCGACTTCCTCGGACACCGTCTGGAAGTCGTTCTCGGCGGCGCTCACGCGGTAGGCGCCCGGCCGCACCTCAAGCGAGAACTCCCCCTGCGGCCCGGAACCCTGGGACGTCTCGAGCCCGGTTGCAATGTCACGGATGAAGACGGAAGCTCCCGGTATCGGAACGCCCGTCCCGTCGATGACCCTACCCTCCAGGGCCACCCGGTCCTGCGCGGCGGCGGACACGACAATCGCGACGAGCAAGGCCGCGGCACGAAACGGCCAAGCGGCCCAAATGACTCTGGCTCTCATAACTATTCCTCCCGATGGATTGGCCTTGGCGCGAGAACCCGCCCGCTCCCTAGCCCTCGCTCTCCGGCTCGAGCAACTCGACGTCGCTCCACTCGATGAGCAGAGTGCTTGTCTGTCCCTGGTCCGTCCGAATGACCTGCCGGGACTTCGGCAGGTACTCGCCGCCGACGCGCTGGTACTCGCTGACGTACGCCCACGCCTCAAGCAGGGAGCCGGTGTCCGGGTCGAGCCGCACGGCAAAGACATGCCTGGGCAGATACCTTCCGGATGCGGTCGTTTGGGTCTCAAATGACTACATGTAGCGGCCCCGCGTCGGGACGGGGGATCGAGGTGCCGAGCAGCCGGAAAGGCTGCCATGGAGACAAGGGTCATCATCCAGTTCCCGCCGGAGAACCGGGCCGCCGCCCAGCTCCGGTTCATGGAGACGATGGAGTCGCTCCAGCATCAGGGGAAGATCTCCGATGAGGAGTGGTCCCTGCTGGCGCATCACCACCGCCCGGTCGGGATCGACGAGGCGGACCGGATCGTCATAAGGTACGACACCCGGAAGCAGGCCGCCCAGGCGAAAAGCCTTCCCGCCCTCGTCGAGGTGAACCGGGAGCTCCGGAGAGCGGGTCTCGGAAAACTGATGGTCGTGGCGCGCGCGCCGCGCGTGCGGAAGACTCCCCGCCGCCGCGCCGGCCCGCCCAGGCAGCGGGTGCTCTACCTCCCGACGCGCCTCGTGTCGACGACGCTGCCCCACCGCCGGGTGAAGGGGAAGGAGTTCGTCCGGATCAACGGCGACATGACCATGTCGCTGACCGCGACCCAGAAGTCGGGCCTGCCGTACGGCGTCTACCCCCGCCTGGCGCTGATGCACCTCACAACCCGGGCCGTGCTCGAGGGCCGGCGGCACTTCCTGATCGGCGAGTCGGCTACCGACTTCCTCGCGTCGCTCGGCATCACCAACAGCGGCGGCCGTCGGGGCAGCGCAACGCGCGCCCGCGCCCAGCTGCGGATGCTGGCCAGCACCGCATTCACCTGGGAGTCCCGGAACTCCGGCCGCAGCCACGACCGCTGGCGCGGCATGCTGCTCGCGGACGAGTGGGACAGCCGCCCGGGGTCGGGCGTGCACGTCACCCTGACCGCGTCCTTCTTCGCCATGGCCCGTTCCTCCTCGGTGCCGCTGGACGCGAAGATCGTCCAGAAGCTGCGCCGCTCGCCTATGGCACTGGACGTCTACGCCTGGCTGACGTGGCGGGTGAGCACGCTGAAGAAGGAGACCGTGATCCCGTGGCTCGCGCTGGAGCGGCAGCTGGGCTGCGACTTCCGCACGCCCCGGCAGTTCCGGTGGAAGTTCCGGAAGGCGCTTACCAAGGTCAGGGCACAGTGGGACTGCGGCGGAGCAGAGCCGCAGGAGCGGGGACTCCTCCTGCGCCCCTGCGCCCCGTCGGTCCTGAGCTGGCTGGAGCACGACACCCCACACGCGAGGAGGCCGCCCGATGAGTAGGCGACGGCCAAAGACCGCCCGGGAAGCCCACATGAAGCGCGTCACGGTGCGGATCCCCGAGGAGCTGGACCGCGAGCTGCGCCGCCACGTGACGTTCGGCCCGCGAGGCGAGACCGTCGCGAAGTGGGTCCGCGACGCGGTGCGGCAGCGCATGTCGATGCGCACCGTCGAAGAGATCGCGGCTACTCGCGCCCACGGCATCGTGCCATCGCCCCCGCAGCGCGTAGAGGTCCGGACCAAAGGCCGCATGAAGCGCGTCACGGTGCGGATCCTCGCTTCGCACGAGCACGAAATCCGCCGCTACTACATGCGGCGAGGCGAGACCGTCGCGCAGTGGGTCCGCGCCGCGATTCGCGAGCGCGTGGAAAGAAGCCACGCCGCCAGGATCAGGGTCGAACGCCAATTCGGCCTACGCCCCGCCGCAGCCAAGGCTGCGCGCCGGACGCTGCGCGACCAGTCACCCTCGCAGTGCCGCTAGCGCCTCCCTGGACGGCGCGGACAGCCCTCGCCACTCGCGAACAGCGCATCATCTCGCGCAGCGTGCGCTGAAACGGTGACGCTTTTTTGCTGCGCTGAAACGGTGACGCCCCTGCGCTGAAACGGTGACGCCCCTGCGCCGAAACGGTGACGCCCCTGCGCTGAAACGGTGACGCTTCTGCGCTGAAACAGTGACGCCTCCTTATGTATTAGGAACGCCTGTAGCTACCTATATCACCCTGTAGTTCTACCTGTAGGATGCGCGCGAGCGTTGGCCGGATCCGACGCCAGGGGGTGCAGGGCAGGCACAGGGGCGCGCACGCCGTGCGCTGAGAGAGACGTGCTAGCCGGCCGGACCGTCGTCGACCGCCTCCCGGGGATCCCGCGCCGCCGACTGCCCGGGCCTGCGGATCTGCGCATCGGAGACCTGCCAGGTTGTGCTGCGGATCACGCCTCGCCCTGCGGCTGCGCAGACCGCTCCGGGTCCGTGACAGCCGCCCTCGCGACGCGCCGATCCGGACCGAGCCGCAGCATGCCGCAGGTTTCGGGGGTACTCTGGCCGTATGCCGCAGCCCCGGTTTCTCCTCGCGTGCGCGGTGCTCGCGCTAGCCTCTCTCGGCGCCGCAGGCGCTCCGCCTGTGCTGGTGGACGTCGTGTACGACCCCGCCGCCCCGCTCGATCCGGACCGCTCCTACGGGTGCCTGGCCGACCCGCTGCTGGGCGCGGCCTCGTCGGGGACCAGGACGCTGGCGTGCGTCCAGCGGGTTCCGCTCTCGGAGCTGTGCGGGACCGCCGGAGGCGGGCTGCCCGCCGACTGCGCGTTCCTGCCCGGCTCGAGCGGCCGGGGGCCCAAGCCGACCCGCGCCCAGATCGCGGAGCTGGCCGACGCTGTACAGAGCCACATTATTTCGGCAGTAGGGCCCTGTTTTTTCTCGAATTGCTCG
>JAPPMB010000150.1 GCA_028819255.1 Bryobacterales bacterium
GCTGCCACACTCCTGCGCCTGTCTACCGCGCTGACAGGCAAAAAATCCTCTTCGTAATGTATGACTAGGATATGAGGTTTCTCAGGCAGAAATTTGCCCCACCACAGAGGGGGCGGCGGAAAGCTCAGCCGCTAAGTGCAAGCAAGAAAAGGAGTTACAGACCGCGACGTCGTGGCCGTCTGGCTGTCAGCCCAGTAACTAGTCGGTGTAAGTTCGGATTAGCGAGCGGGGTGTCGACAGCCATGCCGGCCAAGCAACTGGTCTGGCAATGCGGCATTTCCGGAGCCAAGCCGGATCGCTTCGGCTTCTGGAGCCTCTCCCGTGTGCTGGAACAGCCCGCCGGCGCCGTTCCTCCCTCTACGGGCCGCTGTGATCCGGGCCGCTCTTTGAGACCGGCTCCCACCGTGTCCAGGAGACGCGCCTGGCCTGCCCGACACCAGTGTCATTGACTATCGTCGACGAAGCGGGGTCGAGGCACGTTATCCAGGTTCTGCGGATTTCAGGCGGGGGTGGCAGTTGCCTTGCGTCTCTTCCGTAACTTGGCCAGCTTGCGTGAGCGGCGCGGGCGCTGCCGCGTCCGTGCCAGGCCGACCCGCCATCCTAATGTTGCCACTCAGAGGCCGATCCCGCCCCCGCACACTCGACAGTCCACCAAGCTCCAGGCACTTCAAGGAGATGGCTTGCGAGCAAGCTTGCGTGTCCGGTGCGCAAGATCCTCCTGGCGCTGGAAAAGCCTCCGCATCCATTCCGCACACCACGCCGCCGGCGCTTCCGTCCGCCAGACCACATCCCCCCGCACCAGGCGGCACTGCTCGACCAGACTGAGCCGGCGGAACTCGTCGTGGCTGGAATTGTCGAAGATCCTCAGCAGATCAAACTTCTCCGCGGTGCGCCGCAGATTCGACAGCGAGTACTTCCAGCGCCCGGGGATGCGCGAAGGATCCTCGCCGTGGCCGGTGTGCGCGAACACCCGGTGGCGGATGCGCTCCACGTTGATGGACGGATCCTCGGTGCCGAGATAGATGCCCTCGACGCGGTACCCTGCCTGGATGGTCCGATCCACCAGGCTCGGCCTCGGAGGGCCGGAACAGGTGCTTTCCGTGCCAAAGTCCAGCCGCTCATCGATGGACTCCGCGATTTGCGCATCCACGTACACCCGCGTCCGGGCCCGGACCTCCGGGCTGTTCCAGTCCCCGATCCCGCCGGCAAAGGAGTTCTGGTCGAAGTACCGGTCCGGCAGCACATCGTAGTTGGCCCGCTTCCACATGGTCTTCCCGACTCCGCTGCAGCCCATCACGATGGTGAACACCGGGCGGGGGCCGATCAGTTCGGACACGCGTTCATTGTCAAGCAGAACCGGTCGGCGCGCACGGTGCGGCCCACGGAATTGCCGGTGCGCGGCTTCTTGCCGTTGCGACGAGTTCCCGCGCCTCAGGAGCGACCGTTCCGAGGCTCGGATAGGGAAGCGGGGGGCTGCCTTCCCATTCGATAACGCTGTCGCATGCCCTGAGCGGCGCAATCACGCGATGGCCGAGGCAATGAGTGTCGCGATGTTGGAGAGGTCGCCCACCAAGCGGAGACGGATTCGATCCCGTTTCAGAGCGATCCCATCCACGCGAGCGGGCCGCCTGTGGAACGAGGCCGAATGGGCCGGACTCACGGCCGTTCTCCGCAGATCGCCTCGACGAACATGGCGGCCGCACATGCGGGCAACTTGATCGGAGCCCACGATTTCCGGTCACGGCGGAAGCAGTCTTCCGTGGCGACTCCCGAACATTGGAATCAGGCGGTGGTCTACAATCGTCAGCGCCCGCCCCGGGCGCGTCAGCTACAACGCGGGGCGAGCTTGGATTGCAAGATGACCTACGGTCAGGCCAGCGCGGCAACACCAATTCGGACGGCTCTTCTCGCGCTCGGCGCGATTGCGCTGAGCGGCTGCGCCGCCCAAGAGGCGGTTCGACCGCCCAATGTGGTCTTCATCCTGGCGGATGACCTCGGGTGGAGCGACACCGGGCTCTACGGCAGCGAATTCTACGAGACGCCCAACATCGACGCGCTCGCCGAACGCGGCATGACGTTCACCAACGCCTACGCAGCCGCTGCACTCTGCTCGCCGACCCGCGCGAGCATCCTCACTGGACTTCACCCCGCCCGCATTGGAATGACGATCCCCAACGGGCACGTTGAGGAAGTGATCCTCGAGAAGTCGCTCCAGCCGCGCGGGCGAGCGAATCACCCCGCGCTCATGGCCCGCAGCGTCAGCCGACTGGACCTCGAGTACTTCACGCTGGCCGAGGCTCTCAAGGCCGCAGGCTACGAGACAGGGCATTTCGGCAAGTGGCACCTCGGGCGAGAGCCATACGACCCCCTCTCCCAAGGATTCGATGTGGACCTGCCCCATACGCCGGGTCCCAGCCCCGGAGGAGGCTATTTCGCCCCGTGGCGATTCTGGCCGGGAAAGGGAGAAGACGGAGAACACATCGAGGACCGGATGGCGGCGGAGGCATCGGACTTCATGCGAAGGAACAAGGACAGGCCATTCCTCCTGAACTACTGGTGCTTCTCTGTGCACGCCCCCATCGAAGGCAAGCCCGAACTGGTCGAGAAGTACCGTGCCAAGGGGAATCCGGACAACCCGCAGCGGAACCCGATCAACGGTGCGATGGTGGAAACCTTGGACGACGCGGTGGGCACACTGGTCGGGACGATCGACGAACTCGGCATTGCCGATGACACCGTCATCGTGTTCTTCTCCGACAACGGCGGCATCATCCACCGGTTCGACGGCGGCGTGGCGGTCACCAGCAATGCTCCCTTGAGAAGCGGCAAGTCGTCGATCTACGAAGGCGGTGTCCGGGAGCCCCTTGTTTTCGTCTGGCCGCAAAAGGTGGAGTCGGGATCCAGGAGCGACGCAATCGTGCAGAGCATCGACTTCTACCCGACTCTCCTGGAAGTCACCGGAACGCCCGGCCGTCCGGACACCGAGTTCGACGGGATCAGCTTCGCGCCCGCGCTTCGAGGGGAGCGCCTGAACCGGGAGGCGATCTTCACCCACATTCCGAACTATTCCGCCGCAACCCTGCAGCGCCCCGCAACGTCCGTGCGGAAGGGCGACTGGAAACTCATTCGCTTCCATTGCGACGGGCCCGGGCAGACTGACCGATACGAACTCTACAACTTGCGAGAGGACATCGGCGAGAAGAACGACCTGGCAGAGTCGGAGCCGGAAAGGCTTACGGAACTGAACTCGCTGATCGACGGATTTCTGAGCGACACCGAGGCGGTGGTCCCGACAGCGAATCCCAGGTATCAGGAGGGCCTTGACCCGTTCCCCGACGGTCCCGCAAGGAGCGGCGGTCCATACGCGCGCTGACTCCTCGACCGACCGTCGGGTTGAACGCTCGGCGCGCAATCCAAAGTCGGCCTGCAAACCGAGACGCCGGCGAGGCCTTCAGGATAGCGGTACCTGCCCGGCTGCAATTCCCCCTGTCTTCCGAACGGAACGAGCGAAAGTCCGAGGTGACGCTTCCACCGCATTCGGGTCAGTCCAGCCTCTTCGAACGCGGCTGGCATGCGCTCGTTCCACAGCCTCGTCGTTGCAATCTCCTCGTAGTCGTCCCTCCGATGGACTTGGGCATTGACCTCGACATTGCCGCCCACCGCATGAGAGCGGGATCTCTACCGGATTGAGGCCTTGCCTAAGGAACTCCGAATGCCCGGGTCGCGAGAGTGGCAGCCTGGCCAGAATCGGGCGGCCTGATCGCCCGCTCTCTCCACTCCGCCCCCGGTCCGCCGATCAAGCGCTTCCATTCTTCCCACGCATCGGCGCATATGCCCCCGACGTGAAGGGGACCAATAAGTCTCGGGTCGTTGTTGTCGACATTCGGCGATCGGCAATGCGGTGGCGGGCTAGACCGAAGTGCCCGATCCCTGGTAAGTCGCGCGTGTCTCTATCGCGCTAGGTCGGCCGCGCCGGGCGCATCTCGCTGGGGAAGCGCCCGCCTGAGGTTCGAGATGACCTTTGCGTAGCTAGCATCCGCCGCTAGATTCCTCACCTCGTCTCGATCATTGCTGTGATCGTAGAGTTCCTCGGTGCCGTCGGCATATCGGATGTAGCGCCACTTCATCGAGCGGACGGCATGGTTTCCCCGTTGGTAGGTCATGGTCACTGTGCGGTCCCGTGCTCCGTCGCTGAGCAGCGGGACCAGGCTCCCGCCCTCAAGACGCGGGTTGGCAGGCAGGGCGGCGAGGTCGATGAGCGTCGGATAGAGGTCGAGGAGCGACACGGGCGACTCAACCACGGTGCCGGGCACGATCGTTCCGGGCGCCACGATCACCAGAGGGACGCGCGTGGTCTTCTCCCACAGCGCAAACTTCTCCCAGTGGTTCTTTTCCCCGAGGTGGTATCCGTGGTCCGACCAAAGGACGACGATCGTCGTCCTCGCATGCTCCGATCTCGCCAGGCTGTCCAGGAGTCGCCCAAGTTGGTGGTCGGCGAAGGTGCAGCTCGCCTGGTACGAGCGGACAGCCTCCGCCCACGTTCCCGGGGCCTTCCTCTCTGCGTCGAGAATTGCTCGCATGAAGTGTTGTTTCTGCTTGAGCAGCGCCAGGCCGCCGGACGGAATGTCCGCCACGTCATCCTCCACGATGTCCGGCATGGCGACGCGGCCCTCGGGGTACGCGGAGAAGTACTTCGGCGGCGCATGGAACGGCATGTGCGGGCGAAACAGCCCGATTGCCAGGAAGAACGGTCGGTCGCTGCTGCGGGAGAGAAACTCGATGCCGAAGTCGACGGACCGGGCGTCCGGCGTCTCTGACTCATTCAGCGGCCATTGTCCCCAGTCGAAGTTAGGGCTGCGGACAGCGTGGATGGCATTGAACTTCCGGGGTGGCATGGGGTCGAGCTGCATCTTCTCGAACCGGTGAAAGGACTCGTCGTCGTGGAAGGCGCTGTTGTCGTGATGATGGAAGATCTTGCCCGCCCCCTCGACCCGGTATCCGTGATTCATGAAGTACCTTGGAAGCGTCACGGCATCCGGAACGGCCCGTTTCCAGTCCGAGCGATTGCCGTAGACGCCCGTGGTTGCCGGGCTCAGCCCTGTGAGCAGAGCCACCCGTGAGGGGTTGCACGCCGGAGATGCCGTGTACGCCCGCCGGAACAGGGCGCCGCGCCTCGCAAGCCTTCGGAGGCTTGGCATCTTGAGCGGCGAATCGTCGTCCAGCACCCAGTCGTTCAGATCGTCCACCGCGATGAACAGCACGTTGGGCTTTCCTGTCGGGTGGCCGCCCGGTTCGGCGGGACGCGCCGCCGCCCGCACGGTGGACGTCGGCTCGACGCCCGCAAACTTCGCCCGCGCGTCCAGTTCCTCGAGCTTGAATCGCACGCTGACAATGTACGGCTCCTCTCCCTCGGTCCAGTGTCCGTAGGTGGTCGTGACGAACGTGCCGTCGGGAAGAAGTTCGACGCCCGGGTAGGCCGTGTCCGTGCCCTTGCGGTTGTCCATCAGCCGAACCCGATACTGGCCCTCCCGGCCCTCAACGATGTCCTCGTACGAGCCGACCCACCCGACCCAGTCCCCTCGTGTCGGGCTGGCATGGGTCCGGTCGCGGAAGCTGATGAACAGTCGGCCGTCAGGCGCGTACTTCGCCGTATGGCGGTCCCCCGTCAAAGCGCCGGGCAGTTCGCGGGGCTGGCTCCATGTCTCGCCCTCGTCGTCAGAGAAGATGACGAAGGAATTCATCTTGCGGCTGTTCTCCCGGAGCAGCACCGCGATCTGCCTGCCGTCAGGCGACCGCAGCGCCCCGGGCTCGCACAGGTGTGCGGACGAATGCCTGGCGATGACCCTGGGCTGGGACCAGGTCAGTCCGCCGTCGGCCGAGACGACGCTGTAGACCTCGAACCGCTTGCCCTCGGGGTGCTCGGGAGGAGTGCGAAGCCACCGGCCGTCGTCGTGAAAGAAGGCCATGTAGGTGCCGTCCTTCAGCTCAACCATCGAACCCATGGTGACGATGCCGCCGTAGCTCGGGCCCGGCGTGCTGACCGGCCTGAGCGCCGACCATGTCTCGCCGTTGTCTTCCGAATACGCGACGCGCAGGCCTCCCGCCTTGCCGGAGAACATGACGATTCGCGGCACGCCTTCGGGATCGATCAGGCGGAACAGCGTGGGCACTTCCATCGAGGTGGCCCAGTTTGCCGGCGTCGGCAGCCGGTCCGTCCAGTTCAGACCGCCGTCAAGGCTCTTCTTGTAGACAATCGCTCCCCGTCCGTGTCCCTTGGGATAGGCGATCAGAATGGTCCTGTTGTCGGGCAGCAGAAGGGTCGAAGGATGGCCGAGATACTGGCCGGATTCGCGGTCCACGACCACCTGCCGGTGTGTCTCGCCTGCGAGGTCGACGGTTGGAATCGAGTAGCCGCGCGGCGGGCCCTCCCCCTGCACTCCTGTTGCGAGTGCGAGTGCCACGACGCATCCGACAGCGAACGCCGCCGGCCTCAGGAGACTGGTCAAGGAGCGGATAGCGGTGCCCGGCATCTGGACCTCAATCATAGGACCAGAGCCGGTCGTTGCGTCCGGGCGGGACTCAGGGCCGCACCGCACAACCCGTGTCAGCGGACTCATAGACGGCGTCCACCACGGAGAGCGTCCTGAGGTAGTCCTCTCCGTGGCTCTCGAACGCCTCCCCGCTGAGCAGGCAATCCACAAAATGCCGCTGGACGCTGTATACGCAGTCGCCTGCGAAGTTGATGTCTGCCCTCGTGTAGTCGTGGGCGCGCATGGGCTCGCCGAGCAGCTTGATGCGCATGGACGAGTCCGCAGCCATGGCGAGGTGCCCCCGGGTCGCGTCCAAACGGAGTTCGCCGAACGTGAACCTCGGCGACTCGACCTCCGCCTCGTTGTAGCGGTTGGCATCGAGGACTGCGGTGGCGCCGCTGGCGAACGAGAAGAGGATCTGGCCCGCGTCCTCGCCCCGGATGACGGGATTCAGCCGGCGGAGCTTGGCATAGACCTCGACGATCTCCCCGAGCAGATACCGGAATGTGTCAATGAAGTGGACCGCCGTCTCGTAGACCAGAAGCCGCGGGTAGTCCCGAAAGAACGGCTGTCTCGACAGGTAGGCATCCTCACCCCATCCGTCGCCTGTCCTCATCCTGAAGTACAGGTGGATCGGCGAGCCGATCCCGCCCGTCCGCAGGATCCGCTTGATCTCCCGGTGCCAGGGCTGCCAGCGGAAGTTCTCGTGGACCATGAACCGGACCCCCGCGTCACGTGCGTTCTCAACGATCCGACGGCTCTCGTCGAGTGTCGGGGCCAAGGGCTTCTGGCACACGATCGCGGCACCTGCCAAAGCGGCTTGGGCGCAGATCTCGGCATGTGTTTCCGGCGGAGTGATGATGTCGACGAAGTCCGGTCTCTCCCGGTCGATCATCTCGCGCCAGTCCGCATAAAACCGCGGAATCGAGAATTCCGCCATCTTCTGCCGGGCCTTGGATTCGGTCCGGTTCGAGATTGCCGCAACGGTGACCTCGGGAATGCGGTTCCAGGCCTCGTACTGAAACCCCGAGAAGTAGCCGGCACCGATCGCAACGGCCTTGAGCGCTGGTTCCGGGCAGCTGTCTTGCATGCCAGCAAGGTGGGTCGTGCCGGCTCGGGAGCCGTGACACGCCTCGTCCGGGCCGCGCCCCCGATCCCTCGCTCACTGAGGGGTGTTTCGGGCCAGCCCTGCCTCACCCTATTTCATCACGGACTATCTGGCCCCGGCAGCACCTGTCCTCGCAGGGCCGTTCGATGTTCGGTGGCGAGGGCTGGCTGTGGAAGGAGCAAGACGAACGGCCGGCCGCCGCTCCCGGTCCAGTCGTGAATCCCGTCGGCGCGTCACGCGAACGCCCTCTCACCAGGCATCAGCGGCAACGGGATCAGTCCGATCTGCATCACGCGGTCGATATTCGCGTTGCGGAACCGGTCGAGCCGCTCGTTCCGCCGGCGAAGGAGGATCCTGGCTTATGTGTGCAGGCTCCTTGGCAGCTACCGGACCGCACTGGGCGTCAATCCCGCGGAGGTCAGAGGAAGCCCGTCTTGCAGAGCCGGCATGTGGTCTGAACTCGCAGGCCTGCGCATTCGGGCCGGGTCCGGCGGCAAGAACAGCGTTCTGCATCAATCGGGACGGAGGACCGGAGCATGCAAATAGGCCGGTCGAATCCACTCAGCGATGGCGGCCGCGATGAGAGCGGCGAACCGGCAGCCCAGGAGCCAGCGCTGAGTCTTCAGTTCCGAATGCAATGCGTCCAGCTTGGCTTCGAACCGGGCATTGAGGTTTGACGCGGCCATGTCTTGCGACTCCCGAACGGGAGTCTGCGCCAGGTCGTCGGCTGGTGTTCCGTCACAGCAGGATTCTCCGGTAGGCGGCCTTGAGCTTGCAGCGGGCGTCGTCAACCCTCATCCGCCATCCCATTCCGCGCTGGCGTGCGTCGACATCGGTGGACCGGGCCACGGTCTGCGTCCACAGCTCGCTCAGGTAACAAGCCGTGCCCGTTCAGGCACCGGAGGGTCATCGTGCTCAACCCGCATTCGGCGACATTCACCGCGGGAGCGCCCACGAGGAAGCTCCGATCCGCGGTTCTACTCATGCCGCCTCGCCGTCGGTACGGGCGAAGTCCTCACCCCTGAAGAGCAGCGGTTCGCCGGTCGCCTCGGCCAGCGCGTACGCAAAGCAGTCACCGAAGTTCAATGCTGCGGGGTGATTGCCCTTGCCGAATCGACGCCAGGCGCGCCGCGCCGCGCTAGCGTGTTCGGAAGTGACGGGCACCAATTGAATCTCCGCCTTCTCCAGCAACTCATCAAGCGCTTGCCCTATTCGCGTTCCACCCCTGCCCTCGACAACCATCGCCGCCGCAAGCAGCGCGACTGTGGACATGCGACGAGGCCACGCCCGTGCAATCGAATTCACGAAGCGTCCCGCGTCCGGCTCTCCAACCAACACGGCGAGGAGGGCGGACGTATCGATGATCACTTGGGCAATCCCCTCTCGTCATAGAGAAGATCGCCATGTTCCTCGGCTGAAGGCCCTGGTCCCAGGAAGCTGGCGCAGCGCTGTCCAATCGCATGAAGCTCGCCGGCCAGAACGTCTGCACAACGCCGGTGCCGCTCACGCTCCAAGCGTTTGCGCAGCGCGAGGGTAATCGCGCCAGTCATCGTCTCGCCGGTCAATCGGGCCAAGTCGCGAGCAAGCAGGCAGGTTTCGGGGTTCTTGATGTTGAGTCCCATCGTCAGTCTGCGGGTAGAACCACCCGGACCGTTCTACCCCACCCTGGGCCGCCTCCACTTGCAACGTCCTTGTGCGTCAAGGCTGTACTACACGGTTCGGACATCAGACTGCTGTTCTGTCACTTCCGACATTTCAAGCAAATTATGTCTCTCCTGAGATGGGCGAGGCCCAGGAGCAAGGGATGCACAGGAAGCACACGGTTTGTCTGATGGAGTTAGAGCACAGGATTTGCGACGCGGCATCGACAAGCTCAAGGGCAGCAGCCAGAAGGCCCGTCGAGCCGGATTCCTACTCCGGATGGACGTGGACGGTCCGGACCGACCGGCCGGTCGCGGAGGCCTGCCGGTCCCGCACGAACCGTGGGGAAAGTGCGGCGGCGCTGTGTGCTGGAAGGCTTCGAGCAGACTCTGAATGGGAAGCAGGGCGGCAGCCCGCCCCCAACGAAGCTTCTATGCGGCGAGCAGGAGGCGGAGTTGATCTCGCTGCGTCTGGGTCCGCCGCCGCCCGGCTGCGGGAGACGGTCGCTGCGGCCGCTGGCGCGGAGGGTCGTGGAGCTTGGGATCACCGGCTCGATCATCCACGAAATCGCCAGACGGAGTTGAGGAAAGTGGCCACGTTGCCAGCCCGCCTCACGCCTGCGATTCCGCCCGACTCCCGCATCTCAACCAGGCGTCTGTCCAGGTCCGTCCGCGACATGGAAACTGCCTGGACCACCTCGTGTGGTACAACCTTGAGCGATCCCTGTGCTCGAAGTGTTGGCGATCGCGCTCTCTGCGGCCGCGTTGCTCTGGCTTCGTGCGGTGTCCACGCGGATGGACCGCATGCAGCGGCGCCTGGACGCGGCCTTTCCCGAGGTCAGCGAGGCCAAGGCCGCCCCGCCTGCGCTGCCTGCTCGTTCACGACCGGTGCCGGCGCGGCGTGATGGCGACCAGGGCGGTCTCCTGGGGCGCATTCGGGCCCGACGGGCCAGAGCGGCGAGCGCTCCTGCATCGTCTGGCCGTCCGGGCTGGATGGTGTGGCTGGGCGGCGTTTCTGTTGGCTTGGCCGGCATCTTTCTCGTCAAGTACTCGATCGACCAGGGACTGCTGACGCCTTGGGCCCGCGTGATCCTGGGGACGGTCTGCGGCTTCGCCATGCACGGGCTGGCCGAATGGATGGTCCGGAGGACCGGGCGCGGCCATCCGGCGCTCTCGGCCCTCTCCGCCGGAGCGAGCCTCACCCTCTGCGCAGCCGCTCTGGCGGCGCTGCACCTCTACGACCTGGTTCCGGCGGTGGTCGCGTTCGTGTTTCTGGCCGTTGTCTCAATGGGGACGATGGCTCTCGCCCTGAGGCACGGTCCGGTTCTGGCGGCGCTCGGCCTGATCGGCTGCTACGCGGTTCCGCTGCTGGTGGGTGGAAACGGAGGGCGGATCGTCGAAGTTCAGGCCTACTGCCTGATCGTCGGCGCGACCGTGCTTCTGATGGTCCGCTACGCCTATCGCGCATGGCTGTGGTGGGGCGTGGTCGCAGGGTCGCTCTTCTGGTGGATGACTTCGGTCGGCCTGGATGCGGGCACGGGATTCCGCGGAATCTACCTGGGGCTGGTGGCGGCCGCGCTCGTTTTCCTGCCGGCGATCGACTGGTGGCCCCGGCTGCGCACCGTCCCCGGTCTTCCATCCCGTCCAGATGCCGACTGGCGCCCGCTGCCGACTCGGGCGGAGGGCTTGTGGGCGGCAGCGGGCACGCCGCTCTTCTGGGCCATGCTGCTGCTGATCCTGGCCCACGCGATTTCGGTCCTCGCCGAGCCGTTCGGGCTGTGGCCGTCGCTGGGATGGCTGCCGCTCGTCGTCGTTGTCATGCTGGCTGCCCGGTTCGGCGGCAGGTTCGCGTGGCTGCCCTGGGCTTCCCTCGGGACACAGGCGCTCGCCTGGCTGGGGACCGGTCTGGACGTCAGTGGGTTCCGGCTCGCCTGGGAATCGGGCCTGCGTTCGCAGGACAACGAGATTGTCGTCTACGCAGCATCTGCGGCGCTGGTCTACGCAGTCCTGGCCTGCTGGCACCACCGTCTCGAGCCGTTGAATCAGGGATGGACTGCGCTTGCCGTGGCTGCACCTCCCTGCTGGCTTGCGGTCGCCTACGCTCTGGCCTCCGACATGGCGGTCTCGCGGGAATGGGCTCTTGCGGGTGTCCTCCTCGGGGTGCTCTATGCGGGGGCGGGCTGGCGGTTTTCGCGCACCGGAGCTGAGTCGCTCTCGACCTGGACAGTCTTGGGCTGCTCGGCCTCCTACTCGATCGCCGCCTCGATGCTGTTCCGCGATGCCGGCCTGACGCTCGCGCTCGCCGTCCAGGCGATGCCGCTGGCATGGCTCGCGATCCGGCACGGGGTCTCCAACGTCTCGTGGATGCTGAAGGCGGTCCTGACGGCGCTTGTGGTCCGCCTGACACTGAATCCGTGGCTGCCCTCCTACGACGAGGGTGCGAACTGGACGCTCTGGGCCTACGGCGGTCCGGCCCTCTCCTGCATGCTCGCGAGTCTGGTGGCGCGTCCGCTCCCCGGACTCCGGCGGTGGATCGAGGCGGTGTCCGCCCACCTCCTCGTGCTGGCCTGCTGGGCCGTCACGAGAGACCTCCTCTATGCCGGCGATGTCTTTTCGGGCGAATACCGGCTAACGGATGTGTCCATCAACACCGTTGTTTGGGCGGCCCTCGGTTTTGTCTACTACCGCCGGTCGCAGGTCGGCGAGGACCTGGCGGGCGTGCACCGGTGGACGGCCAGGATCCTCATGACGCTGTCGCTGGCGAGCTACGCCACGGCCCTGATCCCGCTGAATCCGATCCTCACCGACGAGGTGATTTCCTCCACAAGGATATGGAACGTCCTTCTCCTGGCATACGGAGCTCCAGTGCTGCTGGCGTTCCTCGCCACCCGCCATTTCGAGCCGCCCGCAGCCCCCTTGGCCGGCAAGGTCTGGGGGATCTCCCTGTTCGCGTTCGTGACGATCGAGATCCGGCATCTGTGGCAAGGCGGTCTCGATGCGACTGCGCCCGCATCGGACGGGGAGATGGCGACCTACTCGCTCATCTGGCTGTCCATGGCGGTTGCGGCGATGCTCGCCGGAGGGATGCGCTACGGCGGCGGCGTCTATCGGGGTGGAATGGCCCTGCTCCTGCTGACGGTCCTCAAGGTGTTCCTGGTGGACATGTCCGGACTCACCGGACTCCTCAGGGCCGGATCGTTCATGGGCCTTGGCCTGAGTCTGCTGGCACTGGCCTATCTGCACCAGCGGTTCCGGGAGGCCGGGACGCTAGGTGCGGGCGGCTCGCCGCGGCAGCGGATACACCCTGATCTTCCCAGTTGAGCGAAGGCCGCAGCGGCCTTGGCTCCGATTGAGCGGACACCCTGTCGGTGCGGAGCGATCTCGCGATCAGCTCGGCTGCGGCTAACGCGCTCCGTTGCCGACCAAGGTGCCGAGGTTCACCTCAATTCGGACTGAACCGGCACGTTCTCCTGCGAGACCTGACCGGATCGATGCCTGCGGAGGGCGACGATGACACCCGCCACTCTCGGGATAGCGGGAGCGCCGAGCTCTCGATTCCCGGTCTCGGTTCGATAAGTCGCCGGAGAAGGGCGTCACGAGTGAAGCTGTCCGCCCATCCACTACAGAAGACGCTACAATCGAAGGGAATTCGGGTTGCTTCAACGGTAGGGGAGGCCCCATCGCGATGAACATCACTCACAGGCCAGACCTTGACGATCAAGTAGAGCGACTCGCTGCGCAGTTGGGACTCTCAGGACACGGAAGGAAGACCGCTGTAATCGAGAAGGCGCTCAAGGCCCTTGAAGAACAGGTTGGGAGATACCCGAGCCAAAGTGAGATAAGGGCTTCGCTGAACCGTTTCCTGGAGAATGGACAGAAACTTCGCGAGGAGATCCTGGCACAGAATCCAGACCTCAGGGAGCCCCTTTCCCAGAGTCTGCAGGACGAGCTGTACGACGAGCGCGGAATCCCGAAATGATCGTCGCCGACACCTCGGCAATCATGGCGATCTTGCTGCGCGAGAAGCGCGGCGTGGAGTTCGCGCGGCAAATGGAAGAGCGCGGTCCTGTTCTTGTCTCAGCAGGCAATGCGATCGAGCTGGCGACAGTCTCGAGTCGCCAGGCGGGGCTGTTCGATGCGGCAATGGCCTTCCTGAAGCAGCCTTACGTGCAGGTAGAACCGGTCGACGCCCATCAAGTCGCAGTGGCGGCGGAAGCGTACCGCCGTTTCGGAAAGGGTCACCACAGCGCCAAGTTGAACTTCGGTGACGTGTTCGCGTATGCGCTCGCACAGAGCCGCGGTCTCCCATTGCTGTTCCAAGGGAACGATTTCGCGAAGACTGATGTCACCCCGGCGGCGGTCTCTGCCGATCGTCGTTCGAAGCAGAGACTTGGGGATGAACCGTCAATCATCCACCAGCGAAGCATGTCGTAGCAGCGACGGAAACAGCGTGGCATCAACTCGGGAAGAGAGCCCCTTCGAGCATCCGCCATGGCACGAGCCACCCTTGTGTGCGCTTCTGGAACTGGTCTCCGCCGTAGACCACCTTGACGTTGCACGAGCGCTCCGCCCGTTTCAGGGACCGGCGAACTCGCCGCGATCCGGAGAGCAGCGCTGTCGATGCGGTGGCTGCGGACTTGGCCTCGACGACCGTGAGTCCGGCGAGGTCCTCGATGACAAGATCCGCCTCGGCCCCGTACCGGTCCCGATAGAAAGACAGCTCGCCTGTCATCATCCGGTTGGCTCGGTGCTTCACGATCTCCGCGACCACCCAGGTCTAGAAGACTGCTCCGCGGAGCGGATGGCTTCGAAGCTGAACCGGGTCGCGGATGCCAAGGAGCCAGCACATGAGCCCCGAATCGTAGAGGAAGAGCTTTGGCGCCTTGACAAGGCGTTTTCGCACGTTGCCCGAATAGGACGGAAGTCGAAAGGCCACGAACGTCGCCTCCAGCAGGCTGATCCTCGCATTGACGGTCGGTTGCGAGACACCGCAGTCGTTCGCCATCGACTGGTAGTTGAGCAGCTGCGAGGACCGGCCCGCGCACAGCTGCACGAACCGCTCGAAGGTCGTGAGATTCCCAACGCTCCGCATGAGCCGGACCTCCCGTTCGAGGTAGGTGGCGACATACGGGCGATACCAGTCGGACGGGTCGAGCAGGCGGTCGAAGATGCGCGGATAGCCTCCTGCCAGCAGCGTCTCTTCAAGCTGGACCGGATGTCGGTCGAAGCGCGTCACCTCGCGGTGAGTGAGCGGCAGCAGATGCATCACCGACGTGCGGCCTGCCAGCGACTGGCTGACAGACTCCAGGAGTGCCGGATTGTGCGACCCGGTTACGATCCATCGCCCTGGCCTCGGGTCGTTGTCGATCAGGCCCTGCAAGTAGGACAGCAGATCCGGCACCCGCTGCACTTCGTCGATGACGGCACCGTCGGGGAACTGCGCCAGGAAGGCGCGTGGATCCTCAAGCGCAAACGAGCGTACGTCGGGGAACTTGAGATTGGAGTACGGGAGGTGAGCGAACAGGGATTGGCCGCATTTCCAGCAAGTCCTTCCGGCCCGCATCACTTTTCCGGAAGCCTCGGCGTCCATGTTGCACTGCGTCTCGTTCCGACGAGCTGGCGGACTGCATCCGGCTCCACCGCCTTCGGCTCCGGTTCCGGCGGCGCGCCTACCAATTGCAAGCGACAAGGAAGCGCCCTGCGATCCCGGCAGCCGGGTCGCCGGAACACCGTCCAAGTCTCCGGGACATCTTGACGCTCGACGATCTCACCGGGCGCAGCGCCACGAGATGTTCCTGAGGACGCAACACCGGGAGGATTTCCAACGCAAGCGGGAACCGCGGGAGACCTGGGCAGGGAGCGCAGGCCTCCGAAATGGCTCCCCTGGCGCACCGGAACTTCGCCGAGGATGTTGGCGTTAGGGCTTGCAGGCGGCCCCGAGACAGGAATCTGCCCCGTTACCCGCGTCAGTGCCCCGGTGTGGGAGCGTCCTCTCGAACGAGCCCCTCGGACTTGAGCTCCGCCCACAGATCAGCAGGGATCTGCTCTCGAAAGCAGTCCAGATTCTGCTCTACCTGACGCGGATGCAGCGACCCTGGAATCACACTCGCCACGCACGGGTGCGCGAGCGGGAACTGAAGTGCGGCAGCCGCCATGGATACGTCGTGCCGGTTGCACACCTGCTGGATGCGGGAGACCCTCTCGATGATTTCGGCGGGTGCGTCCTCGTAGTGATACTTCGCTCCTCCAACCGGCCCCGTGACGAGAATTCCGGAGCTGAAGACGGTAGCCAGAATGATCCCGACATTGCGTTCCTGGCATAGCGGAAGTTCGTCCAGGGCGTCTTGCTCCAGCAGCGTGTACGGCCACGAGAGCACGAAGAACTCAATGCCAAAGCGCTGAAGAAAGCGCGGCATCGCCCCTCGCTCGTTGATTCCAGCTCCGATCGCGCGAATGTCACCCGTGGATCGCAGGTTCTCGAGGGCCCGCCAGCCGCCTCCGGAGAGCTGGTCCATATACGCCGGCAGTCCTTCGCCGTGATGACACAGCTCCAAGTCATGAATCACAAGCAGGTCGATGGTCGTCAGCCGCAGCCTTTGCAGGCTGTCCTCGAACGAGCGCATGATGCCGTCGTAGGTGTAGTCAAAGTGGTGGTCGAACGGGAGGCCCCCCAGAAAGATCGGAGGCTTGAAGTTCACCTTGTCCTCAGGGGCCTTCAGGATGCGCCCCACTTTCGTCGAGATCACGAACTCGTGCCGCGGCTTCTGGAACAGAAAGCTCCCGACCCTGTGCTCGCTCAGGCCAAATCCGTACAGGGGAGCCGTGTCAAAGCAGCGAACGCCGTTGTCCCAAAGCGCCTGCATCGTTGCCGTGGACTCCTCCTCGGTCACCCGCACGAAGAGTTCCCCCAGCGGCGCCGCGCCGTAGCCGAATTGAGTCAGGTCTACTCCGGTACGCCCCAGTTTCCTTTTCTTGGTCGGGTCCATGTCTCTTTCCGCCGGACCTCAACCGGCAACGACTCCGGTCCGTTGGCCCGCATGCGCTTCAGCCGATCGATTGAAGGAACTCCGAGATGGCATCGCCGATCTGATGCGGAGAGTCTTCCTGCATGTAGTGAATTCCTTGGACGAGCCTCTCTTGCTGGTTGGGCCAGGTGCGGCAGTACTTGCGCTGCCGGCCCGTCAGGATCGAGCCCGGATAGGCGTTGATGAACAGCTTCGGGATCTCGCTCTTGGACAGCCAGTCTCCGCAGCGGTTGATCATTTCGATCACGTCCTTCGGCTCTCCCCCAATTGGGCATTCGCGGGTGAACGTCAGGGTGGGCCTGCGGGATTCGCCTGGCTCCAGGTACGGCTCGCGATAGGTGTCCATCTCCTCGTCGGTGAGGTTGCGGAGCATACGGGACTGAATGGTCTCGATGAAGAAATTGTCCCGCAGCACCAGGTCCTCGCCCATCGGCGAGCGGAACTGCTGGAACAGGTCCCTTCTGATTTCCGGCCAGTCGTCCCAGGTCAGCGGCAGCACCAGAGTCTCCATGTAGGTGATGCTCTTGACCTGGTCCCGGTGGCGGTATGCCCAGTCGAACCCCAGCGGCCCACCCCAGTCGTGCAGGACGAGGTTGATGCTGCCGCCCAGATCCATTGCATCGAACCATGCGTCCAGATACCTGGACTGGTCGGCGATTCGGTATGACCCGCCAGGGATCCTGCCGGAGCGACCGCATCCCATCAGATCCGGTGCAAGGCAGCGTCCCAGGGGCTCCACGTAAGGGACGATGTTGCGCCAGACGTATGAAAACGTGCCGTTGCCGTGCAGGAACACGACAGGATCGCCGCTCCCGACATCGAGATAGGACATATGGCTGTCCACCACCTCGACGCGTGTCCTCTCATATGGATCGTGTGCTGAAATCTTGCGGCCAGGCATTCCCTCTGGGCCCTCCCTCGGTTCTTGAGATGCTGTCCATGCTTCTGACGTCGCCTCGACGCCACAGCCGAATCTACGGGGTGCGCAGGCTCTGATCCGCACTCCATGTGCGACGGGGCCGTGCTTGCGGCACAACAGACGCGGTGTTCCCGGCTTCGCCGGACAGACCCCGACCGTGCTGCAGATCCCCAGACAGGTCGAATGCTGCCGGGATCCCGGATGGGCGGATCCGGCTTCGCCGCGACCACAGACGAAGACCTGGGCTGGCGGGCCCAGCCTCGCCCGGCTGGAGGTCCAAGGGCTTGGCCGGGCCGGTGGGCTCCGGAAGCATGGGAAGAAACCATGATGGTCGCCGGTCCGCGCCGTGTCAAGCCCGGATTGGTGCTCCCGGCGAGGCACCTTCGCCGCGCAGCAATGAGTCCTTCGGGATTCGGCACCGGACGGCGCGGGTCTTCCTTGAACGGGCGGAAGCCGTCCGCGACGCCTCGCGAGATTCCCGCAGCGTGCGGAAACGCCAAGGCGCGAACCCGTCCGCTGTGCGCGGTGCCGGGACGGGAGGCCTCAATCGCCGGCGGGCGGCGGGTCCTTGCGGTATCGCCGATCCAGCTCGTCCGTCTTGCGGTGGAAGTTGACCCGCCGCTCCTCGGTGGACGGAGCCGTCTCCAGCCAAGTGTCCACGATCTCCTTGGCATGCATTTCCCCGGTCAGCCGCATTCCCAGGACGATCACGTTGGCGTTGTTGGCAAGCCGGGCGATCCTGGCGGAGAAGCTGTCGGGGCAGAGGGCCGCTCGAATTCCGGGGACCTTGTTCGCCACGATCGTGACGCCGGTCCCCGTGTTGCAGAAGATCAGCCCCTGGTCGCATTCTCCGGCGCTCACCGCTTCGGCGACATCGTGGGCCGCGTCCACGTAGTCCGCCTCCTCGCCGGCCAGGCTCCCGCAGCATGTCAGTTCGATGCCCTTCTGCTCCAGATAGGCGGTGATCTCGCTGGTCAGACTCGAAACCGAGTCGCTGCCGATTGCCATCTTCATGGCTTCCATTCTTGGCGGCGAGTTCGGGCCTGTCAAGGGATCCGCATTCCTCTGTCGGGAGCCAGCCCGGGCAGGAGCCTGTTCAAGCCCTCACGACCTCGATTCCCTGCGGGGCATCGATCTCCGTCCGAATCGCCCCTCGGGCGTCACGGGAGTGGGAGACGTGCACCACTCCTCGCGGCGTCGGGAACCTGCCCGCCGCTTTCCGCAGATCGCCCAGATGGGGGTCGACGAGAAGCCTCTCGCAGCCAGGCGCCAGCGGGCGGAAGCCCAGAACGTGCCGGGTGAGCCACGCGGTAGGCCCTGCCGCCCACCCGTGGCACAGGCTGTGCCGCAGGCCGACATAACACCAGTCCCCGTAGTCTGCGTGGATGTCGCTCTTCCCGTCGGGAACCAATTCGTCGATCCTGGCGGCGTTCTCCGCCCACGTGATGTCGAAGTTCTCCCAGAACGTGGTCGCGCCCAGGTCGATCATCCTGCCCCAGTAGTCGCGAATCAGGCTCAGGCATCCCTCGTAGTCGGCCGCCTTGGCCCGCGCCTCGAGGACGTAGTAGCCGTTGAACGTCGAAACATTGTGAAGCGGTCTCACCGCCAGCACGTCGCGGTTCGCTTCCCGGGCATCGCGAACGCCCGCCAGCACCATGAACGCGACGGACGACTTCCGACTGATTCTGTCGAAATCGTACTGGCGCAGCCGGGCGGCCGCGCGCAGGCTCTTCTCCTTCTCCTCTGGCTCGCCCAGGATTCCGCACAACTCCGCCCCCGCCTCGAAGACCTGGATCATGTGCGCCTGGACTCCGGCCTCGACAGCGTCCTCGTCAGAACGGGTCGGCCAGTCCACGAATCCTCCGGGCAGCCGCTGCCTGTGCTGGCCGTCGATGTGGCCCGCGAACACGTCCAGCAATTCCACCAAGTAGTCTCTTTGCTCCCGCAAATACCCGATGTCTCCGTGGCACCGGTACCAGTCCCGCTGAATCATGACCCACCACAAGGACCACGAACCCATGTCGTTCATGAAGGCCGGAAGCGGAGTAGCGTCTCGAACGGCATCGAGCGTGTCGGGCAGAAGATCGACATGCCCGAAGACTGAATTGATGACGGCCATCTCCGGGTGCATGTCGCCGATCCATGCAATCCGGTCCCGCTTGATCCCGTCCCAAAGCTGCTCCTGCATGTTCAGGTGAACGGTGTAGGCGCCTGTTTCCCAGATTTCGTTCAGCCGGGCGTCGCTGCATTCGAAGCTGCCCCTGTATTCCAGATCGCGATACAGGAATACGGCCCGGACGTGTTGGACGATGGCGGTCACTTCCTTGTCGACCACGTCGATGCGGACGAATCGGAATCCCGTATTCCCGACCTCGGTCACCCCGAGGAACGGAACCAGCACGGTCGAGTCATGAATCGCGTGGTCCTGGTTCGGCCGGCCCATGGCCTCGCTGGCGGACTCGCCGAATCGAACGCGGACCCGGACCGGCTTGTTGCCGGGAGTCCGCCCCCCGCAGATCTGCACGCCTCCGTGCAGCTCCCGTCCGAAGTCCAGCAGGATTCCCGAGCCGGGCTTCATGGTCACCTCGGGCTTTCCTGTGAGCGCGGCCTCCCCCGCAGCCAGGGCCAGCAGTTCCCGGCTGTTCTTCGGAGCAAGGTCGCCTTCGCTCTGCCACAGGATGCGTTGCGGCGCTACGAACCGGCGCACACGCGGGTCTGCCGCCGAATTCGGGATGCGTATTCGGTGCCCGGCCCGATCCGCCGTCGTAGGCACTGAAGTTCCGGCTCCAGTCTCTTCGGCGGCTCCTCCGATCGACGAGGCAGCGGACAGCGCGCCAAGCGTTCCCGCTCCCGCAGCCTTGGCGAAGGCCCTGCGGCTGAAGCGATTGGTTCGTTCCTTCACAAGTTCGTTTTCTCCACGTCCGCCGTCAGGATAGCGGAGGTGATCTGAAGCGTTGTGTGAAACCGCTTGAGCGACCACGCGCACAGGTGATGCCGCCGCGGCCGTGGAAGAGGCCAAACCCACGAGGTCCTCATGTGCCGGGGGTGACCCGCCGTCCGGCAATGGCGTCTTTTCTCGACGTGAAAGTGCTTTCAGGGGCCCGGACACGGTTCAATGGGAATTCATGAGGCTTCTGAGCTTCACCCGCCATGGCGAATCCAGCTACGGCGCCGTCCTTGACGGCGGCATCGTCGACCTCGGGGTCCGGCACCGGAGGCGGTGGCCGTCGCTGTCGGCGGTGCTCCGCGACGACGGCATCGAGGATCTCCGGAACGATGCGGCGGCGGCCGGCCCCGACTTTCCTGTCGAGGAGATCCGCTTCCTGCCGCCTGTTACCGACCCTGGTCGAATCCTCTGCGTCGGCCTGAACTATCGGTCGCACATCGAGGAGACCGGCCGGAGAATGCCCGTGCATCCAACCTTCTTCGTGAGGTTCCCGGATTCCCACGTTGGTCACGGCGAGGCCATGGTTCGGCCGCGCGTCTCCTCCGAATACGACTTCGAAGGCGAACTCGCATTCGTCGTCGGGCGCGGGGGACGGCACATTCCGGCCTCCAGGGCGCTTGAATGCATCGCCGGATACAGCTGCTACAACGACGGCTCCGTGCGGGATTTTCAGCGGCACACGTCGCAGTTCACCCCGGGCAAGAACTTCTGGCATTCCGGCGCCTTCGGCCCTTGGATGGTGACGGCCGATGAGATCGCGGACCCCGGCGGGCTGGCACTGGAGACCCGACTGAACGGAGAGGTCATGCAGAGCGCTCCCACCAGCGACCTGCTGTTCGACATCCCCTGCCTGGTTGAGTACATCTCCCAGGTCTTTCCCTTGCGGGCCGGCGACGTCATCTCGACAGGCACGACCGGCGGCGTGGGCAGGGCGCGCAATCCGCCGGTCTTCCTGCGGCCCGGCGACCGCATCGAGGTGGAGGTCTCGGGCATCGGGACGCTGTCCAATCCCGTGGCTAACGAGGACGCCGACGCGCCGCTCTGACTGCCGGTGAAGGATCCGGGAAATCCCGTGGCAGAATAGTTTGCTTCCCGCAATGTCAGCAAACGCGCGCCGGCAAGCTCTGGACTCCCTGACTGGTCCGGGCGGCGAGTACGAGCTCGTCGCAGTGCGCGTCCGAGGCGGGAACGTTTGCCGCGTCGTCCGGAGCGCTCCGGAGAGTGTCCCGGACCTGCTCCTTGGGACACTTCGTTTCGGCGATCTGGAGTATCTCGAGTATCTCGGCGAGACATATACGTTCAGCGACGTCGTCTCCCAGACGGCCCGTCTCGCAGAGGCCCTGCGGAGGATGGGGGTTGGGCGCGGCGACCATGTCGCGGTGTGCATGCGCAATCTCCCCGAGTGGCCCGCCGCGTTCTTCGCGCCGATGGCCCTGGGGGCGGTGACCGTGTCCCTGAACGGCTGGTGGAGCGGGGAGGAGATCGAGTACGGGCTCCGGGACGCGGCCGCCGGGACACTGATCGTTGACGGCGGCCGCATGTCCCGGATCGCCGGACGGCTGGGGGCCCTCGGCGTCCGCACGATCGCCGTGCGGGCGTCGGAGCCCCTGCCCGAGGGTGCCGCTGCATGGGAGGACGTGCTGGGGCCCGCCCCGGGGCCCGACCTCGCTCCCGTTCCCGTTGCACCCGACGACGACTGCCTGATGCTCTACACGTCCGGATCAACCGCCGGGCCGAAGGGGGCGGTGTCGACGCACCGCAACGTCGTGCACGCCCTGTTTGCCTGGGAGATCGAGAACCGTGCCCAGGCCATCCTGCGGGGCGAGTCCGTCCCGAGCGAGCCGTTCGAGGTCCAGCACCGCATGCTGGTCACGATTCCGTTCTTCCACGTCACTGCCTGCCATTGCTGCATGCTGACCGCCGTGCGGCTGGGGCGCCGGCTCACGCTGATGCGCAAGTGGGATCCCGAGCACGCTCTTGACCTGATCGAGCGGGACCGGATCACCCATTTCATTTCGGTGCCGACCATCACGGGCGACCTTGTGCGTGTGGCCGCCGAACGGGGGCGGAGTCTTCCCAGTCTCCTGGCCATCGGCGGCGGGGGCTCCCACCGGCCCGCCCGGCAGGTGTCCGCCATCCCGGAAACGTTCGAGAACGCCCAGCCTGGAACCGGTTGGGGCATGACCGAGACGAACGCGATCGGCACGCAGATCTCCGCCCTCGACTACCTGAACGCGCCGACCAGCAGCGGTCGCCGCTCCGTGCTCATGGACATGAAGATCGTCGACCCCGAGTCCGGGGAGGAGCTGCCCCGCGGCGAGACCGGCGAGCTCTGGGTCCGCGGCACGCCCGTGGTCAGGGCCTACTGGAACAAGCCGGAGGCCAACGCAGAGGCATTCCGGGACGGCTGGTTCAGGACCGGCGACCTGGCCTACGTCAACGAGCTGGAATTCATCCACTTTGTGGACCGCATCAAGGAGATCGTCATCCGCGGCGGCGAGAACATCAGCTGCCTCAACGTCGAGGACGCCCTGTACCGCTGCGAGGGGGTGGCGGAGGCCGTCGCGTTCGGCGTGCCGGACGAGCGACTCGGAGAGGAGCTGGCCGCCGTCATTGTTCCCCGCAACGGCGTGGAGCTGACGGCGGAGGGCGTCCGGCGGTCAATGGAGGAGCACCTCGGCCGCTTCGAGGTGCCGACGCGCATCTTGTTCCGCAGCGACCCGCTGCCCAGGATCGCGACTGGAAAATTCGCCAAGCGCAGGATCCGGCAGGACGTCCTCGAGGGGCTTTCCAGCGGCCGCTGAGCAGGCGGCCATCCCGGAAGGGTTCCGCCGTCAGGCGATGATCTTCGTCGCCACGTTGCCTGCGACATCCGTCAGCCGGAAGTCGCGGCCGCTGTAGCGGTAGGTCAGCCGCTCGTGATCGAGCCCCATCAGGTGGAGGATCGTCGCGTGAAGGTCGTGGATGTGCATCCTGTCCTCGACTGCGTGGTATCCCCACTCGTCCGTCGCGCCGTAGATGGATCCGGCCTTCACTCCCCCGCCCGCCATGAAGATCGAGAATCCGTAGGGGTTGTGGTCCCGGCCGTCCGCGCCCTCGGAGAACGGGGTCCGGCCGAACTCGCTGCCCCAGACGACCAGCGTCTCGTCAAGGAGTCCGCGGCCCTTCAGGTCCTTGATCAGGGCGGCGATCGGCCTGTCGACCTCGCGCGAGCGGATGGGATGCAGCCGGAGGATGTCCGCGTGGTGGTCCCATTTCTCCTCGACGCCGGAGTGGGTGGCCTGCACCACCCGCACTCCGCGCTCGCTCAGTCTCCGGGCCAGCAGGCACTGCCAGCCGAAATCGCGGGTGACCTCGTCGTCGAGGCCGTACATCCTGCGGGTCGCCTCCGACTCCCGCGAAATGTCGAAGGCTTCGGGGGCCTCCGCCTGCATGCGGAACGCCAGCTCGAATGCCTGGATCCTCGCTTCGAGGTCGCGGTCGAGGCGCCGGTCGTCCGCGTGGCGCCGGTTCATCTGCCGCAGGAATTCCAGCTCCAGCTGCTGCTCCTGCGCAGAGCCGCCCTGCGGCAGCACGTGGTCGATCGGATTCTCGATGATGTCGTCCACCGCCATCGGAGCGGATCCGATCGGGGTCCCCTGGAACTCCCCCGGAAGGAAGCTCGTCGCGAAGAGCTTGTCCCCGCCCTGCCACTGCGTCGGCTTGATGGTGATGAAGCCCGGAAGGTTCCGGTTCTCGGTGCCCAGCCCGTAGAGCGTCCACGCGCCCATGCTCGGTCGCGAGAACGAAAAGGTGCCCGTGAAGAGCTGCAGCATTGCTGCGCCGTGATCGACTCCCTCGCCCACCATCGAGCGGATGACGCACAGATCGTCCGCGCAGCCCGCGACCTCGGGGAAGAGCTCGCTGACCGGAATGCCGCTCTCGCCGCGCTGCTTGAAGGCCCACGGCGAGCGCATCAGTCCGCCTGCCGCCGCCGCATTGAAGGTCAGGGAGCGCTGGACGGGCAGCGGCTTGCCGTGGTCGGTGTCGAGCCGGGGCTTGGGATCGAACGTGTCGATGTGCGAGACGCCCCCGTGCATGAACAGGAAGATGATGCGCTTCGCCCGCGGCTCGAAGTGCGGCTTCCCGCCGGCCTCGGAGCCGCCGGAGGGTGTGGCCAGCAGTGCGGCCTCGTCCAAGAGCGAATACAGTCCCAGCGCTCCGAAACCCAGGGCGGACCGGCGCAGCAGCGCGCGGCGCGAGACTGGCCTCCGGTCGGACACTTCCCGAGCAGCCTAGCACCGGTTTTCCGGTTTGGTTCGTGGTGCGGACCGCGAGACGGGCAAGTCCAAAGCGGAATCTGGTTCACTCTCGCTCTGTGTGTGTTCGCAGAAACAAGGGCGGTTTGTCCGAGCTCTCGCTCTGTTTCCGTTGTCAACCCGCCATCGCCATCCAACCTTGAAGAGCTGTCGCGAATCGATATCACGCCGCATCATCGACTCCCTCATTCGGACCATGTCACGCGGCGTTGTCCACCCTTCGCGACTTCCCTTCGCGCTCTCCTCCGCCACGCAGAACAGATACGCGGTGCATGAGGCGTTTGCCAAGAGCTCCATTTCGACTAGGCGAGACTCGGTTCATCGACACGGACACGCCCCGCCAGCGAATTCAGCCAGCTCTCCAGGTTCCTGTCGGTCAAGACCTCGGCTCCATGGCTTTGCAGCGCTTGCGCCCAAGCGAGACCCTTGGCCGCCAGGGACGCCATCAGGAGCAGGTCTCGGCCCAATCGAAGCGCTTCCCGGCCCTGGTGGACGGTTCCGCTGCGCTCGCCGGCCGTCACGATGACGGTCGCATCCGAGAGAAGCGCCATGGTTCGATTTCGCATCGGAAAATTTCGTCGGTGGGTTGGCGTCCCCCACCTGAACTGCGAAACGGCGGCATGCGACGCAATGATTTCCCGGAGGAGCGCGTCGTTCGTTCTCGGATAGACCACGTTCAAGGGAGTGCCCAGCACGGCGACGGTGCGGCCTCCGTGTTCCATGGCCGCAGAATGGGCAGCGGTGTCGATTCCACTGGCGAGGCCGCTCACAACCGTGATGTCGCGGGCCACAAGTGCCTTCGCGAGCTTCCGGGCTCGCTTGATGGAATTGGCGGAGGCCTTGCGCGAGCCGATGATCGATACTCGCCGGCCGGTCCGCAAGAGTTCTGCGTCCCCAGCTACGTAGAGCGCATCCGGGGCGTGCTTGCGTTCGCATCTATTCAGGCGACCGAGCAGATCTTGCGGTGCGAGTTCCCTGACCGCGCGCGAATCCAAGCCGTAGTTCACTCTGATGTTGCCGAATTGTACTGCTCTTGCGGATGCGGTGTGTCCGATGGCCTTGACGGTTACAAGTGCCGGCTAGCGGAAGTGGAGATCTCGGTGCTGGCGCATGGGGCGGACTCGGCGCGGGTCCTCCTCACGCCGCGCTGGTCGTACACGCACCTCGTGCAGCCGTAACCGGTCCTCTCCCACCGTGAAGATCACTTCACAAGCAGCGGTGGTTTGTCCCGACGGTCGCTCTTGTTCATTGATGAATCAGCCATCGCTATCCAGGTTCGAACGAATCCGGACCGGATCAAAGCCGTCCTATTCCACAAAGTGAAACTCGTTGGATGCGAGCAGCATCTTGCACAGGCTGGTCCAGCCGTCTACCGCGTCGGAATAGGCCTGCACATGGCCGACAGCCAGATCAGAATCCGTGTCGGAGGGCGGCCGGGCAAGAATCCGCCTGTAGGCCTGCCCGACACGTTCCGAAGCGGATCCCGCAAGGGATTCGGCGACCTGTTCCGCGGCTCCGTGCACGAACCCGCTGTTCATCAGGTACAGCGCCTGCGGAGCGACATTCGTGACCGACCGCTGTCCACTGGATGTCGTGGCGTCGCCGAAGTCGAACAATCCCATCAGGTTCGGGATCTTGTTCCGCATCAGCGGCAGGTAAATGCTGCGGCGGTTGTAGTCGTCGGGATCGATGCGCCGGTTGTTCCTGACGAATTCCGCCAGCCTGCCCGAGCCCAGGTCCGTGTCGCCTCCGACCGCCGGGTCCATGCGGCCGCTGATCTGCAGGTAACTGTCCCTGAGCTCCTCAATGGACAGCCTGCGCCTCTCGAACCGCGACCAGAGCCGGTTCTCGGGGTCCTTCCCGTAGGCCGCTTCCGAAATCGCGCTGCTGGCCCTGTACGCGGCCGAGTCCATGATCAGCCTGTGGAGGGCCTTGACGGACCAGCCGCTCTCGATGAATCTTCGGGCGAGCCAGTCCAGGAGCTTCGGATGCGTCGGCCGCTCTCCGCGGATGCCGAAGTTGTTTGGCGTCCGCACGAGCCCCTCTCCGAAGTGCCAGAGCCAGATCCGGTTCACGATGACGCGCGCGGTCAGCGGGTTGCGGTCCGAGGCCAGCCAGTCGGCAAGCTCCAGACGGCCGCTTCCGGAGGCGATTGCCGGCTGGTCCTGGCCGGCCAGCGCGAGCGGGAAGCGCTTCGCGACGCTTCTCCCTGGACTCTTGTGCTGCCCGCGGCGAAAGATGCGCTGACGGACGACCTCCCCCTCGGCGACGCTGTTGGCCATCGGAGGCTCCTCGGGCATCTTGGCGCGGACGCCCTCGATCTCGGACGACAGAGCGTCGAGTCGAAGCCTGTCGCGCTCCTCGAAGCGGCCCGCCACCTCTTCCGGGTCCATGTCAAAGGGGCCGCCCTCGTCGAATAGGTCGCTGTAGAGCGCCGAAGAGGCCAGGTCCCTGGGGAATTCCGGCAGGTCCTCCGATGCGGACTTCGCCTCCTCGACCCAGCGCTCGAGCCTGGCTATGCGGGCGCCGAGCACCTCCAGCAGCTCTTCCTGGTATGCGGTCGCTGCGCCCCCCTGGTCTTGCGCAGATTCCCGCCAGCGGGCGAGGTGGGCTCGCGGGCTTGGCCGGGGCTCAAGATATTCGCGAAACCAGTCAACCCACTCGGCGTCAATGCCCTCGGCCTCAGCGCTCGCATTCGAAGCTAGGAAGTAGGCTGCCAGCTGCGTGGCAGGTCCGTTCGCAACATACCTGAGCAGCGCCACCTGACGGTCGACCCGGAGGATTCGCTCCAGTCGCTCGACCGCGTCCGCACTCACCCTGTAGCGCTCGTACGTCTCGTGGTCGACGAGGGGATGCCGGTAATAGCGGGATCCGTTCCTGCGCCAGTCGTCGAACGTCCTCGTGCTGGCGAAGATCCCGGCCAGAGCGTAGTAGTCCGAGGTCAGGATCGGATCGAACTTGTGGTCGTGGCAGCGCGCGCAGGCGACGGTGAGACCGAGGAACGCCTTCGCAGTGGTGTCGATCTGTTCGTCGACGACGTCGTACTTCTTCTGGATCGGGTCGCGCTGGGCCAGCGCCATCGGACCGAGCGCCAGGAATCCGGTCGCGACGATGCCGCGTGCATTGACCGGGGCTCCGTCCGGGGCGGCCAGCAGGTCTCCCGCAATCTGCTCCCGGACAAACCGGTCAAACGGCAGGTCGTCGTTGAACGCGCCCACAACGTAGTCCCTGAAGCGCCAGGAGCTGCCGAAGGGCTTGTCCTCGTCCACGCCCGTGGAATCGGCGTACCGTGCGAGATCGAGCCAGTGGCGGCCCCAGCGCTCGCCGTAGTGGGGTGAGGCGAGCAGGTCGCCGGCCAGCCGCTCGAACGCGCCCGGCGCCGAATCCCCGACGAAGCGCCGGACCTCCTCCTCGGTTGGCGGCAATCCCTGCAGATCGAACTTGGCCCTGCGGAGCAGCGTGAGCTTGCCGGCCTCGGCCGGCGGCTCGATACCGTTCTCCTGGAGCCGGGCCAGAATGAATCGGTCAATGTCGTTGCGGACCCATGCCGAGTCGCCTACCTCCGGGACTTCCGCATCCGCAAGCGGCTGGAAGGCCCAGTGGCTGCTCTCGACGACCTCCGTCGGCTCGTCCGCCTCGGCTTCCGCAACAGGTTCGTAGCCCGGCCATGGGGCACCCATGCGCACCCAGTCGACCAGTGTCGCGATCGTCTCGTCGGGGAGCCTCGATGTGGGAGGCATCTTGATCGCGCTCTCGTAGCGAACCGCCCGGATGAGGGGGCTGGACTCGTCGCCAACGATGACGGCGCTTCCGATCACCGAGCCCGGATCCCGGAAATCGATATCCGCGGACTGGATCTGCTCGCCGTGGCACTGGGAGCAATGCTCGTGCAGCAGCGGACGGACCCGCTTCTCGAAGTACTCGTCTCCGGTCTCGGCGGTGGCAGATGTCACGCCGACCAAAGCCCCTAGGGCCAGAAGCGTCCTTGCGGGCAGGGCGCGAATCATGCTACCGCCTACTTTGACCGAAACGCACGGCAGTTGCAACGCGCGGGTGCCGAGGGTGAAGTGCTAGAAGCCTCCCCCTCAAGGGGACGCGCCGGCTTCCCGAGCTCTTTAGGGTCCGACCATGTCCGCCAGCCACGAAACGGAAACCCAGAGGCGCCCTCCGGTGCAACACTGGGTCAGCCGTGCGGCTCTTCAACACGGAGGGTCCGACTGTTCCGGGGGACCACTTTCACATCGCGCCGCTGTCGCGGATCAACCTCGGGACGCCGGCGGACCGACCTGCTGGAGATCTGGCCAAGCGCGAGCGACCAGTCTCCCGGCACGGAATTCAAGTACGTGTTCGAGTGCAAGGCACTTCGGGCGGGTCAACGGCCGAGAAACGTAATTGAGCGCCGTGCGGGGCACACGGCGGCCTACATGGACAGATGCGGGGTAGAGTCCGGACACCTCGCTATGTTCGACCGCCGCGAGAGTCGGACCTGGGAAGAGAGGATCTTCGAGCGCGGGGGGAGAGCGGGCGGCCGGCCGGTGACGATCTGGGGGGTGTGATTCCCGCGGACCTCGCCCTCGTCAGGCGATGCGATGGGAACTTGTGGCGGGCCAGCCCACATGACAAGTCAGGCCGGTCCAACGACGTTCCGGTCGAGGCAGATCTCATGCACTTATGTCCTTGCTCCGCTTGACACCGCGTCTCCCTGCTCAGTAGCCTTGGTGCTCCCATGCCCGAAGTGTCCGCCTTCCACGCATTCATTGCGCTCCTGCCCATCCTCGCGGTCATGGCCTTCCTGGTCGTGCTGCGCTGGCCCGCAACGAGGGCGATGCCCGTTGCCTACCTGATGACCGCGTGCTTCGCGCTCGTGTTCTGGGACGTGGCTCCGGTCCATGTCGCCGCGGCCTCGATCCGGGGCACGATCATTGCGGTTTCGCTCCTTTGGATCATCTTCGGGGCGATTCTCCTGCTGCAGACACTCTCCGAGAGTGGGGCGGCAGCCTCGATCCGGCAGGGATTCATGGATGTCTCCCGCGACCGCCGGGTTCAGCTGATCATCGTGGCCTGGATGTTCGGCGCCTTCATCGAAGGCGCCTCGGGTTTCGGCACGCCGGCTGCGGTGGCAGGTCCCCTTCTGCTTGCCTTGGGCTTTCCCGCCCTTGCCGCTGTGATGTGCACCCTCATCATCCAGAGCACGCCGGTGACGTTCGGTGCGGTCGGCACCCCCATCCTGGTGGGCATGGCCGAATCGCTCAACGTCGAGACGGTCGAGACGGCCATCGCGCAGGCCGGCATTCCGTACACGGAGTTCATCTACCAGATCGGGGTCTTCGCGGCGATCCCCCACGCCATCGTCGGCACGATGATCCCCCTGATCATCTGCTGCATGATGACCCGGTTCTTTGGTGCGAGCAGGTCCTTCAAGGAAGGTCTGGGCATCTGGAAGTTCGCGCTCTTCTCGGGCCTGGCGTTCACAGTGCCCTACCTCTTGGTCGCGATCTACCTGGGGCCTGAGTTTCCGACCCTGCTGGGTGCGCTCTTCGGACTTGCCGTCATCGTTACCGCCGCGCGCAGGAATTTTCTGCTCTCGGGGATCGAGCCCTGGGATTTCCCTCCGCGCCAGCGGTGGCAGCCGGAGTGGATGGGTACGTTCAGCGGAGAGGTCGGCGCTCAGAAGGCGCCGATGGCGCTGTCGAGGGCATGGCTGCCCTACGTGCTCGTCGCGGCCCTTCTCGTCCTCACGCGGCTTCCCGCCCTGCCGTTGAAGGCATGGCTGGCCTCCATCCAGATCTCTTGGACCGACATCCTCGGCACGGGGCTGTCGCAGGGCCTCCAGCCTCTGTACCTCCCAGGAACGATCTTCCTCGTGGTGTCGCTCGTCACCGCCGCGCTTCACGGCATGTCGGGCGCTCAGGTCCGCAAGGCGTGGTCCGCCTCGGCCCGCATGCTGGCCGGTCCCGCTTTCGCGCTCGTCTTCGCCGTGGCGCTGGTTCGCGTCTTCATCGATTCCGACGTCAATGCCTCAGACCTCCAGAGCATGCCCCTCGAGCTGGCGGAGTTCGCTGCGGCTGTCGCAGGGGCCTCGTGGCCGTTCTTCGCGGCGATGATCGGCGCGCTCGGAGCGTTCGTGGCGGGATCGAACACCGTCAGCGACCTGATGTTCAGCCTATTCCAGTACGGCGTGGCCGACCGCATCGGCGTCTCGCACGTGGTGGTCCTGGGCCTGCAGGCGCTTGGGGGGGCGGCGGGCAACATGATCACCGTCCACAACGTGGTCGCGGCCAGTGCGACGGTGGGACTCGTGGGGCGCGAGGGCCTGCTGATCCGGCGCACGATCTACCCGATGGTGTACTACGTGGTCGCTGCCGGGCTGCTCGGGCTCCTCTTCAGCTACGTGACCTTCGCCGACCGTTTCTGATCCTCGCGCCGCGTTTCAGGCCGAAAGGGGGCCTTCTTCGAGTCGAATCGTACGTTCAGCCCGCAAGAAATGGTGCGTACCCGCAACTTTTTCGCTGATTTGGGATTCTTGCCGTAAGACCGACGCCCTCAATCGTCTTAGGTAGTGCTGACACTGACTACGGTTCGATTACCTTCTCCTTGTGAACCTGTGGTTGACACAAGCGGCGGAACGAAAGTTCCGCCGCTTTCCTTTTGGGGCTAGCCCTCCCTTCGAGTGAAGCATCTTGTCGTGAACGCCGACGACTTCGGCTTCACGACCGATGTGAACGCCGGAATCCTGCGCGCGCATCTGGAGGGCATCGTGAGTTCGGCGTCCCTGATGGCCAACGGTTCGGCCTTCGAGGACGCCGCCGGGATCGCGGAGCGGCACGCGTCCCTGGGCGTCGGCTGCCACCTGACGCTTGTGCAGGGTGAGTCCCTGGCCTGTCCCGGGAAGCCTCTGGCCCCGACGATCGCGCGTCTCCTTGCCGCCCCGCCCAGCGCGAACGAGGTCCGGAACGAATTCAGAGCCCAGGTCGAGGCGCTGCTTGCCCGGGGAATCAGGCCCACCCACCTCGACACGCACAAGCACATCCACGTGTTTCCGCCCGTGCTGGATGCGGTCGCGTCCGTGGCGGACGAATACGGCATTGCCTGGATCCGCAAGCCGTTCGACATTCCCCTGGGCATGCCCCGCGGCGCCAGGACCGGCCTAGCGGCCGTGCTGCGGCCATTCCGGATTCCCTTCGAGGATCGGCTCCGGCGGGCGCGCTGCCGGACCTCCGACTACTTCGCCGGCTTCGTGACGACCGGATCGCTCGAGGCGCGGTGGCTCGCCTCGCTCCTGGCGTCCCTTCCCTGCGGGGTGGGCGAGTTCATGTGCCACCCCGGGATCTGCGGGCCCAGCCTGTCGCGGGCGGCCACCAGGCTCAAGGAAAGCCGCGAAATGGAGCTTGATGCGCTCTGTTCGCCGGTCGTCAGGCGGACCGTCGAGGAGCACGGGATTCGCCTTGTCTCGTATGGTCAGCTCCCGGGCTGACCGCGCGGCCTGCGCGTGCGGCCGGGCCGCTCAGTCGACCTCGACGAGGTGTCCGAGCCTGTCGCGCTTCGTGCGCAGGTAGGCGAGCGCCCGCTCCCCTGCTTCCGGCGCGCACTGCACGCGCTCCAGGACGCGAATGCCCTCGCGTTCGAGCGCGTCGACCTTGGCGGGGTTGTTGGAGAGCATTCGCACCGCCTTGACGCCGAACCATCGGAGGATCGCCACAGCGATGTCGTATTCGCGTTCGTCCGCGCCGAATCCCAGCTTCTCGTTGGCCTCGACCGTGTCAGCGCCCTCGTCCTGCAGGCGGTAGGCCATCAGCTTGTTCAGCAGGCCGATCCCGCGGCCTTCCTGCGGATCATAGATCAGCAGGCCGCAGTCGGACTCCGCGATCCTCGACAGGGACATGGAGAGCTGCGGACCGCAGTCGCATCGCAGGCTGCCGAACACCTCGCCGGTCAGGCACTGGGAATGGATGCGCAGCAGCGGGACGGCCCCGTCTGCGGCGGGCTCGCCCTTTCTGAGCACGACGATCTCCTGCCTGCCCGCCGGTCCGCTCGCCCGGAATCCGCAGATCCGGAATTCGCCGGAGCGCGTCGGGAACTCCGCCTCCGCAACGAGTTCGACAGCGCAGCTGGGGTCAGGCCTGCTCGAATCCGGCATGGGGAGTGCTGGCAGCGGGGCTGGGCCGCCGGTCGCCTGTGTCGGGTTGGATTCCTTCCCGCCCTCACAATAATTATAGGCAGCGCCGTCCGCAGGCGCGGGCCCGCTCCCCATGGCCACCACCGACCTGCTCGTCACGCACCTGGTCAGGATCGCCGTGCTGGCCTCGATGGCCAGCATCGCCCTGCGGCCGAACTTCGCCAAGCGCCTGTTCCTGCGCGAACGGCGGACGATCCGGCAGCGCTTCGAGCTTGCCGCCCTGTTCGGCGTCGTGTTCGCGGGCGGCTCCCTTGTGCGGATCGTGCTCGGCTACCGCGCAGCCGAGGTCGGGATGGAGGGGGCGTTCGTCTCCGGCCTGGTCGGCGGGTACGTGCCGGGCGCCGTCGCCGGGGCGCTCATCTCGCTGCCGTCGGTCTTCGGCCCGCAGACCGAGTGGGTCACGCTGCCGCTCCTCGTGGGCGTCGGCGCGCTGGGAGGGCTCATGCGCTCGCTCGCCCCCGACCCGGAGGAGGTCTGGCAGTTCTCTCCGTTCTTCATGTTCTCGCTGGTCGCTTGGGCGCGCGGCAAGCTCCGGCACTCCCAGGGCGCGTACCAGTGCATGCTCCTCGTCGCCTGTCTGGGCGCCGAGTTCCTCCGCACGGAGCTGGGGCTCATGTTCCAGCGTCAGGGCCTGCTGTTCGCGTTCTTCGATGATTCCGCCTCCCCGCACTCTCTGGCATGGCTGTTGGTCTACGCCGCCACCGTGGTGGGAGTCGGGCTCACCCTCAAGGTCTGGAACAACACGCGGAACGAGTGGAAGATCGAGAACCAGCAGCGACTGCTCACGGAGGCCAGGCTGCTCAATCTCACACGGCAGATGAATCCCCATTTCCTGTTCAACACCCTCAACTCCGTGGCGTCGCTGATCCGGACCGACCCGAATCAGGCGCGCCAGGTCGTCTATCGCCTCTCCGCGATCCTGCGGACCCTGCTCCGCAAGCAGGAGGCGCTCGTGCCGCTGCGGGAGGAACTCTCGTTCATCGACGACTACCTGCAGATAGAGCTCGTGCGGTTCGGGAGCAGGCTGCAGATCGAGAAGGACATTGACGACAACGTTGCGGACGCGCTCGTCCCCAGCATGATCCTCCAGCCGATCGTCGAGAATTCCATCAAGCACGGAATCGGGCCCAAACTGGGCAGCGGCACGATCCGCCTGAGCGGGAGCCTGCGATTCGGCCGGCTGCAGATCGAGATCGAGGACGACGGCGTGGGTATCCCGCTGGATGAGATGCCGAGTGTGTTTCGCAAGGGAATCGGCGTCAGCAACGTCCGCGAACGGCTGAATGTCTTGTTCGGCAACGACTTCCAGTTCCTGTTCGAGCCCCGCGAGGGCGGTGGCGTGCGGGTGCGGATCCAGATTCCCGCCCTGTTCGAGTCCAGCCGTGCTGGGGGGCGGGCAGTCGAGGCGGGCGCTGCCTGACGGTCCTGTTGCGCGTTGCGGTCGAGGCGGACGCCGCGGCGAGCGGTGGCGACGGCCAAGAGGAGGATGAACCAGGTGACACGATGGCAAAGTTGGAGAACCTGAAACAGCGTTCCATGCAGGATCCGGAGTTTCGCGCTGAGTATGCGCGGGCAGACGAAGGGTACGCGTTGGTGGAGGCGATGATCCGGGCTCAAACGGCCGCCAACCTGATCCAATCGGAATTGGCGGCGCGTATCGGTACAACACAGTCGGCAATTGCACGGCTGGAGGGAGGTCGACTCTCGCCGTCGATCAGGACTCTGCGCCGTTATGCCGAAGCAACGGGCACGCGGCTGACGCTCGGATTCGAGCGCGCTGAAGGTTGAGAGTGTGGTCTCGCGCCCGCCCGCCATTGGAGAGCGTGCCGCCGAGCGACGACTTCGATCTGGTCCGCGGTCGCTGCAGGTGGGTTCCGTTTCTCGGTCGTCGGCACTAGGATTCCTTCCCTTCCGGACGGGTAACCGACGTGTTGATCGAGTGAGGACGTCAGCATGCCGATGGGCCGGGCCGAGGTGCAAGCCACAGAGCGCTTCCAAACTCCGTGGGATCGGTCCCGGCGCGACCGCCTGCTGCGGGTTGTGCGGGATACCCACAAGCGGAATCCGCTGCTCAAGGAGCTGGTGGAAAACTAGTCCATCGCCGGATCGATGTCGCTCTCATTGATCCATGTGCCGAGTTCCATCTCGCCCGCTAGGAACTTCTCGTAGTAGCCCTTCCAGCGAGTGGCGACCGGGTAGTTGTCAAAGAGGGCCCCGTTGCCGAGGATGCGGGGGTCCTGCTGAGCCTCAAGTTCTCGGACCAGCTGGGCTGCCAGGGCTTCCCTGGCCGGGGCGTACTCCAGATCCGCCGCCAGGTTCCGGACGCAGGCGGGATCCTCGTCCAGGTTGTAGAGTTCCTCGGCCCCGCGCTTCCCGAAGGACAGCTGCCAGTGGCCCTCGTCGGCCCCTGACCGCCGCAGATTGAGGATCTCGGACTTGGTCGGGCTGCCGTCCACGGCGAGATAGCCGGTCTCCGGGTTGCCCGCAGGCCAGCGGTCGACAGCAAAGTTCCGGAGATACAGAAGGTTGTCCTTCACGATGCCGCGGATCGGATAGCCCTCGTCGTTCGGCCTGCCGATGTCGTGCCGTTCCTTTCCGATGAGCACGTGGTCGCGCTCGGGATCGACGCGGCCCGACTTTTCGGATTCGAGCAGGCTCATGAGGCTGCGGCCCGCGGCCGGCTGCATTCCGGTCGCCGCCCAGTCCACGCCCGCCGCATCGAGAACGGTCGGGGCCAAGTCGATGAAGCTGACGAAGTCGTCCAGGGAACGGCCGGGATGGGGAATCCCGGCCGGCCACATCATGGCCAGCGGCAGGTGGTTCGACAGCTCGTACTTCTGGGCCTTGACGCGGGGGAACGGCATGCCATTGTCGGAAGTCACGATGACCAGGGTGTTCGCCAGATCCCCGCGTTCCTCGAGGGTGGCGAGCATGCGCCCGAGATGCACGTCGAAGTGCTCGATTTCGTAGGCGTAGTCGAGCATGTCGTGCCGAACGGTCTCGTTGTCCGGCCAGAAGGAGGGGACTTCGTCGATGTCGTCCGGATTCTTGCCTCCCTTCTCCGCACCCGAGCGGAACTCGTATCTGCGATGCGGCTCCCAGCTCCCGTACCAGAAGGCCCAAGGCTGGTCCTGAGGCGCTGCGTCGAGGAAGTCCTGGAAGTTCCCGGCGTAGTCCGCCTTCGAAATTCCGCTGGCCGGAGGCTCAGCCTCTCGCGCGTTGAAGGGAGTCCCGGCCATGTTGCGCGGGTTGCCTTCGGCGTCGTTGGCGACACCCGGGCTCCATCCCTTCGCGGTCATCCCCACAAAGTAGCCGAACTCCGCCAGGGCCTCCGGGTAGCTCTTGAACTCGGGCGGAAAGAAGGCCATGTGGTTGGCGGCGGCCCCGAGCTGCCAGGAGTTGCGCCCGGTCAGGATCGCGGCACGGGACGGGGCGCACTTGGCGTTGGGCGTGTAGGCGTTGAGGAACAGGACGCCGTCCCTTGCGACGCGGTCAAAGTGGGGCGTGCTGACCCATTCGGTGCCGTAGGCTCCCATATGCGGGTAGGAGACGTCGTCGGCGATCGCGAACAGGATGTTCGGCCTCGACGGAGTCTCCACAGGGCCTCCCGAGCAGGAGACGGCCAGGGCCAGGAGAGGAAGCAGGTACGCCCGGCTGCGGGTCATGGCGGCTCCGAGCGTAGCACGGTCCGGTGGGACCCGCTGCTGCAGCTGCCGGACAGGCGTCTGCCGCGCATTCCGCCCCGAGGACGAGCCGCGCTGGAACCGCTCCATGCGGCGGCGCCACGATCTCGGCTCCCGAAGTGGCTGCTCCAGGTTGCCCTGCTCGGCGAGCGCTGGCCGGCCATGGCCGGCTGGCCCCGCCGCGGCTGCGAGGGCGCTCCTGAATCCGCCCGTGGTCGACAGTGGAGCGAAACTTCCAGGAACATGTATCGAACACCGCTGGCGTGATCTCTGGTAGCGGCAGGCAGACGCTCTGGTCTTGCCTGCCAGGTCGGCAACGATATAATCCTCCGGGAGACGGCGCGAAGAACCAATGACCCGCTTCGGAAACGCCCGGAGGTTCCTCGTCGCTGTCGCCGTTCTTGCGGCGCTGCCTCTGGCGAGGGCGGAAGCCCAGCGGGCCGAGTCCGTCTTTCGGGCCGCCTACACGGACGAGCAGGCGCAAGCCGGTCTGGCGGTCTATCGGGCGGCGTGCGCGGAGTGCCACCTCGAGAGCCTCCGGGGCCGTTTCGAGGCCCCGGAACTCGCCGGACCGAACTTCCGGGTGCAATGGGCGGACGTTCCGGTCGGCGGGCTGCTGGACTACGTCCGCGAAACGATGCCCGTTGCGGAGCCGACCTCGCTTAGCGACCGGGAGTACGCCTCGGTCGTGGCGTACATGCTCAGGGAGAACGGCGTCCTGCCCGGAACAACCGCCCTCGCCTTCTCTCCGGATGGGCGTACCGACGCGGGAGGCCCGGCCCCGGCCCCGGCATCCGCGCGGCGGGCGACCAGCGGGGCAGAGGTCCGGGCCATCCCGGAGGGCGCGCCCGCCGGCGTCGAGCCGGCCGCCCGGATGCTACCTTCCAGGGCCGGCGTCATCCCGCCGGTTCCCGGTCGACCGGGGACCGGGCCGTCGTCGCACGCTGTTGATCGGGCGCTGGAAGAGGTCGGAGAGGTTCTGGCAACGCCAACCGGCGTCACACGGAGATACCGTCCGCTTGAGGAGTTCAGTCCGCCCTCGGACGCGGAACTCGCTGACCCTCCGGCCGGCGACTGGCTTCACTGGCGCGGGAACCCAGGCTCATGGGGCTACAGCCCTCTCTCCCAGATCGACACCGGCAACGTCGGCCGCCTGCAGCTGGCCTGGAGTTGGGGCATGGAGGACGGACGCAGTCAGCAGGCGCCCCTCGTGCGGAACGGAGTCCTCTTCCTCAGCAACCCGGGGAATGTGGTGCAGGCGCTTGATGCCGCGGACGGCACGCCGCTCTGGGAGTACCGGCGGCGGTTTCCCGACGGCGGAGGCGAGAACCAGCTCAGGACGCTGGCAATCTGGGAGGATCTGATCTTCGTCGCCACCTCGGATGCGTACATGGTGGCCCTCGACGCACCCACCGGAACCGTCCGCTGGGAGACCCGGATCGCAGACCGCGAGAAGGGCTATACGAACTCCTCAGGCCCCATCGTCGCCAGCGGTAGGGTGATCAACGGAATCAACGGGTGCGAGCGCTTCTACGAGGACAGCTGCTTCATCACCGCCCACGACGCGCGCACGGGTCACGAGCTGTGGCGCACGCTCACGATCGCCCGGCCGGGGGAGCCGGGGGGAGACACCTGGGGAGACCTGCCGCTCGAACTCCGCGGCGGCGGGGACGTGTGGATGGCTGGGAGCTGGGATCCCGAATTGGGTCTCGTCTACTTCGGCACGGCGCAGGCCAAGCCGTGGGTCGCGGCGAGCCGGGGCCTGAGCACGGCCGCCGCGACGCTGTACGCGAATTCCACCCTTGCGCTGGAGGTCGGGACCGGGCGCATCGCCTGGCACTTCGCCCACGTGCCGGGCGAGTCCCTGGACATGGACGAGGCATTCGAGCGGGTGCTGATCGACATCGACGGCCAGCCGATCGTGCTCTCCGTGGGGAAGCACGGGATCCTCTGGAAGCTCGACCGCCGCGACGGGACCTTTCTGGGACACGTCGAGACGGTGTTCCAGAACATCCTGGACGTAGACGCCAAGACGGGCAAGGTGCGGTACCGCCCGGACATCGCGAATGCGAAGGTCGGAGAATGGGTCTCGGTCTGCCCGTCAACCGCCGGAGGACACAACTGGCCGGCGGCCGGCTACCATCCGGAGACGCGCCTCCTGGTCGTTCCGCTGAGCCAGAGCTGCATGGAGATCGCCGGCAGGAAGACCGTCCTCGAAGTGGGTTCCGGCGGCACCCAGGCCGACCGGGCTTGGATGGAGATGCCCGGGACAGGAGGGCGATTCGGCAAGCTGGCGGCGTACGATGTCGCGACGCTGGACGAGGTGTGGGCAGTGGAGCAACGCGCGCCCTTCCTGACCGGCGCCCTCACGACAGCAGGAGGGCTTGTCTTCGCCGGGGACTTCGACCGTTGGATTCGCGCCTACGATGTCGAGACTGGCGAAGTGCTCTGGAAGAGCCGTCTCGGCACCTCCGTGATGGGCTACCCGGTTTCCTACGAGGTGGAGGGTGTCCAGTATTTGGCCGTGGCAACGGCCAGGGGCGGCGGGAGCCCATGGCGAATCCCCACCTTCCTCACCCCGGAGCTCGTGAGCCCGCGAGGCCACAACGCCCTGTACGTCTTTCGTCTTAGCGGGCTCTGACCCGAGTTCCAAGACTCCCCGAGGCGCAATGTGGCCGAAGGCAGTGCTCGAAGATTCCGGTAGGGATGTCCTGCCTGGCTGACCCGGCGTCAGCGCTCTCCGTCCGTCGGCCCGCAGCGAACGCCGGCGGGTCCGGACCCCTTTGGCCTTGCGCCCGGGCCGCGGAGCCTGGCTTGGCCTTCAGGGGCTGCCAAGGGAATCGCTATACCAGCCATGATTCCTGAATCCGGACGGACAGACATCGTCGGGAGGCACTGTCTGGCAGCGGATGCCGAGAGGGTCAGGAACGCTCCTGAGGACCGTGACGAGCCATTCGGGGATAGAGTGAAGTGAATGCTCGCCGGATTCCACGAACGGAAGGCGGAGATCGCTCGGCTTGGCGTCGCGACCGATGAGAACCTGAAGATGCTTGGAGTCGGAGGCAGTCGGCCGTGATCAGTCGCGACGAACAGCGCTGGCAGCAGCGGCTCGACAACTTCGGAAGGGCGCCTGCGCAACTGACGTCCGCGTGCGATCGCGAGCGTTACGACGACCTGGAACGCGCCGGGTTGATCAAGACGTTGGAATTCTGTTTCGAGTTGTCGTGGAAGGTTCTCAAGGATCTGCTCTCCTATGAGGGGCATGTGACTAAAGTGCCTCAAGCGGCAATCCGCAAGAGCTTCGAAGTCGATTGAATTGGCGAGAGCGACTGCGAGACCCTGCTCGATGCCCCGGACATGCGCAATCAGATGAGCCACACGTACTGGAGCCATGTGGCTTTGGAAGCGGAAACGCTGATCAAGCGACGCTACCACCCTGTCTTGGTCCGACTGTACCGGACGCTGGACGCCAGGCGAACCCTATGACTGACGGTCTCAAGGATCGGCATCGTGAGGCGATCATCGCCGAAATCGCGGCCAGCGATTGCGTGGAGCGGGCAGTGCTGTTCGGGTCCGGAGCGACCGGCACCCACACGGCGTCATCCGATGTGGACATCGCGTTGTTCGGCGATCGCCTGACGCTGACGGACCAGGCACGGCTTGCCGCCGCGCTGGACAGGACCCCAATGGCGCAGTCGGTCGATCTGCTCATCTACCATCGGATGCGCAATCGGGCGCTGCAGGAGGGCATCCGGAGTCACGGCGTCGAGTGGTTCGTGCGCGGGAGGTAGATCAGAGCAGCCGCCCTGCGGACAGGTGGACCGGGGCGCCCAACGGCGGCTATGCCTCGACACGGGGAAGCACCCCGGTGTGCGCAGAACCTCCCAAGCTCACCGGATGCTCGCACGGCTGGATTCCCGTCGTCTCGAGGGGGTCGTCTGCGTCAGGACAGGCCGAGCCCGTGGGCGATCCGATCCAGGTGCCATCTGGTGTCGCCGTAGGTGAATTCGCACGCCTTGGCGCGCTTGAGATAGAGGTGCAGATCCTGTTCCCAGGTGAACCCGAGACCGCCGTGGAGCTGGATTCCGGCCTGCGCCGCCTGGACGAGCATCGAGTTGGCAGCCGCCTTGGCCATCGAGGCCGCCCGCCCCAGGCTCTCAGGCTGCTCATCCGCCACAGCGGCGGCATAGTACGCCGCGGATCGTCCCTTTTCGATCCCGATGAGCACGTCGGCGGCCCTGTGCTGCACGGCCTGGAAGCTTCCCACAGGCCGCCCGAACTGCTTGCGGTTCTTGACGTACTCGATGGTGACGTCCAGCACCTGGGCCGCCGTTCCGACCATCTCGGCCGACAGCGCGATGGTCGCCCGATCCACGGTGGCCTGCAGGTCTCCAAGCGTGCCCGTTCCGATGGTCTCGATCATTCCCGGCTTGCACGAGACCTCATAGAGCCGACGCGTCGCGTCCATGGACTGCAGGTCGGTGATGGCCGGTTCATGCGCCACGGCAAGTTCCACAGCGTTGCCGCCCGTGCGGCTGAGAAACAGGATCAGGTCCGCACCGGCAGCTTCGGGCACGTACCTCTTCGTAGCGCCGGCATGCTCGGAACGGCGTTCCAGGAGCATGGGCGTCCACCCGGAGCCCTGATCATAGATGCCGACGGTCGCCTTCTTGAGCCCCTCCGCGATGTCCGAAAGGTAGCGCTGCCGCGCCTCGGCCGTGCCGATCGTGCCGATCGCTGTCGCGGCGAGGACGCCGCCGGCGTGCAGGTCCCCCGGGATCAGGCTGCGCCCCGTCTCCTCCATCAGGACAGCAAGGTCGAACATGCCCAGGTCCAGACCGCCGTCATCCTCGGTGACGAGGATTCCCAGCCATCCAAGCTCGGCCATCTTCGGCCAGAGGCCCGCCGCCGCCGAGTCGGCGTCCGCCGGGTCCAGCATCCTGCGCAGTTCGGGAACCGGCCACTCCGTGTCGAGGAATTCGCGCGCCGAATCGCGCAGAAGAACCTGTTCTTCGCTGAGGCTGAAATCCACGGTGCCTGTCTCTCTACTTGCGCGGAAGTCCCAGCACCCGCTCGGCGATCACGCTGCGCAGGATCTCGGACGTTCCTCCCTCGATCGTGTTGGCCCTCGCCCTGAGATAGCCGAACTGCCACGATGTGCCGAACTCCTCGCCGCTGTGCTCCCGGATGGGCGAAGCCTCGCTCTCCAGGGGGAAGCCGGTCCCCGGCAGAAGGGGCGCGTTCGGGCCCAGCGTGGACAGCCCGATTTCCTGCAGCTGCTGGTTCATTTCCGCCCACGCCACCTTGATGACCGAGGACTCGAATCCGAAGAGCCTTTCGGCCAGCCGCTCGCACGTCTGGTCCAGGCACTGGCTGTCGACGTACGCCTGGGCCACGTCCCGGGCCTGTTGGGGATCCAGTGGGACGTCCCTGTTCCGCACCGCCTCCAGCAGGCGGTCGAACTGCTGCTGCAGACGCACGCTGAGGGCGATGGAAATGTTGGCCCTCTCGCGGGTGAACGTTTTCATGCCGGCGATCCAGCCGTCGTTCTCGGCGCCGACGCGGTTGGCCTTCGGCACGCGCACGTCGTCGAGGAAGACCTCGCCGAACTCGGCCTCGCCGGTGATCTGCCGCAGCGGCTTCACGGTGACGCCGGGCGACTTCATGTCCACGATCATGGCCGTGATGCCCTTGTGGCGGGGCGCATCGGGATCGGTGCGCGCGAGGAGCCAGATGTAGTCGGCGATCAGCGAGTTCGAGGTCCAGATCTTCTGGCCGGTCACGACATAGTCGTCACCGTCGCTCACCGCTCGGGTCTGCAGCGCCGCCAGATCGGAGCCGGCGTTGGGCTCGGAGAAGCCCTGGCACCAGATCTCCTCGGCAGTCAGCATGGGCTTCAGGTACCGCCGCTTCTGGTCCTCGCTGCCGATGGCGATCAGCGCCGGGCCGGCAATCATCAGGCCGATGTTGTTGATGCTGGGAGGCGCCTTTGCGCGGGCGGCCTCCTCGTTGTAGATCGCCTGCTCCCGGAATCCCAGGCCTTGGCCGCCGTATTCGGCCGGCCAGGTCAGTCCCAGCCACCCGGCCTCGTACAGCTTTCGCTGCCACGCCTTCAGGCCGTCGATGTCGTGCTTGTCCACGCTGACCGCGTGTTGCTCGAGCCACGCCCGGGCTCGTGCCCGGAATGTGGCTTCGCCGGGCGAATCCTGGAGTCTTGCCATGCGACATGCTCATTGTACAGGGGTGCCCGCGGCAGCCGGAGCCGTCAAATTCTCCGACGCAAGCTTCGTGTCTCCGCCAGACTTGCAACGTTAATGAAGTCTTGCTGATACAGGAAGTGATTGGCTGTGTTACAGTCTTTCCGTGTTCAGTGTTATGAAAGCAGGACTTTCAATCAGCGTCCCGGTCGCACATGCGCTTCCGATAGCCCCTTCCGTTGAGGGAGCGTCACCGTGGCGGTAGCGGGCCGCGGTCGGGGAACACCCCGGCGCGAGCTTCCTTCCGGCTCCTCGCTGCGCATCGAGGGGGAGCTTCTCGCAGCGCTCGGCGACGCAGAGGCCGGATTGATTCGTCTTGGCGGGGCCACCTGCGTGTCTCCGGACAGGGCCGCGTTCGTCGGAATGCAGCTCAGGCAGGAGGCCATCGAGAGCTGCGGGCTGGATGGCGACCGGGTTTCACTGAACGACCTGCTGGCAATGGAGGCGGCTCCGTCGTCGGAGCCCGCCCGGGGCCTGCAGGCGGGGCGATGCCTGCAAGCAATGCGTGGCTGCCTGGTCCCTTCCCCGGGCGGGACAGAGCCGATCGAAGGCCTCGCCCGGATCGTCGGGATTCTCAAGAACGGCGAGGCCGACGCGCCCAAGGCCCGGACCGTCTTGCGCGGCGTGCTCGGGCTGGATGGCGACGACCAAGGGCTTCCTGATGTCGTGCGGGCCGGTCTTGCCATGGGCCGGACGGAAATCGCCACGCAGCTGGGGCCGGTGGCCGGCCGACTGATCGCCTTGTCGCTGCTTCACAGGTCTTCCGGTCTTGTGGTCCCGCTGTCCGGGGCTCTCGGTCTCCGCTTGATCGAGTACCGCGAAAGCCTGCGCTCGGTCGAGCGGTCCGGTTCCTGGCGGTCCTGGATCCTCTTCTTCCTCCGCGCCGTCGCCGAATCCGCCGACCGGTGCGTCTCGCAGATCCGGCGCGCCTCGGCACTCCGCGACAAGCACGTGAAGGCGGTCGGGGCCGGCCTGGGCTACGCCGTTGGAAACGGCCTCCGCGTGCTGGACCGCATGGTCCTCGATCCGATGGCCTCCGTCGCTGAGATCCGGGAGATCACCGGCACGTCGTACGTGGCGGCCAACACCCTGGTTTCCCGCCTTGCCGAGCTTGGAATCCTGCACGAAGCGACCGGGCATCGCCGGAACCGGTCGTTTCTGTACGCCCCCTATGTCCAGGTCTTCGCCGGCGGGCCTGACGCCGAGGACGCCAAGCGGGCCGGCCCGCTCTCGCCCCGTCCTCGCGCAAGTCGTCCGGGCGGCAGGATCCCGCCTCGCCCCCGGCGGTCCGCGGACGGCGTTCCGACCCGGAAGAAGCGTCCCGCCCGTTCCGAGCCCAGAAAGAGCGGCGGCCGGATCTCCGACCACCTGCTCTGACCGCCGGCACGTCAGTCCGGACTTGCGCTTTCGACATCCGGGTGGCGCAGCTTCCAGTCCACCTGCCGCAGGATGGCCTGCAGCATCCGCGCATCCTCCGGCGCAAGCCGCAGACGGCTGACCAGCCTCCGCAGCTTTCTCGTCTGCTCCTCCGCGCCGTTCGCGTGGAGAAACCCCGACGAGCGCAGGATGGGCAGCATCATGCCCAGGATCCGCTCCCGCACCCCCGCGCTCACGCCGGCCGGCGTCTGCAGCCGGACCTGCGGAGCTGCATGGCGCGCGATCTCGTAGCAGCAGACCGCGACGGCCTGGCCAAGGTTCATCGAGGGACAGTCGTCGCTCGTCGGGATGGAGACGATCCAGTCGCAGTGGCTCAGGTCCTCGTTCGAGAGCCCGAACTTCTCGGACCCGAAGAGGAGCGCCGCCTTGCGGGTCTCCAGGTGCGTTCGAATCGGAATCGCCCCGCCGGGAAGCTCGCGGCGCACATGGCGCTGCTTGCGGGCCTCGAGCCCGCTGCTGCCGACGACCAGCTCGGCGTCCGCGATCGCCTCGGCGAGGTCGCCCGCGACACATGCGTTCCGGAGCACCGATGCGGCCCCGGCCGCGGACCGCGCCGCCCTGAAAGCACGGTCATAGGGCCGCACGCACCAGAGATCCGAGAACCCGAAGTTGTACATGGCCCGCGCGGCGGCGCCGATGTTCAGGGAATTGCGCGACGAGACCAGGACGATCCGGAGGTTGTCCTGCCACGACTTCATTCCAGCCCCGCCGTCAATCCGCGCGGCGGGCATCGCAGCATCCTTCAAGGACGCAGCATCTGCCGGATGGCGTAGTGGAGTATGCCGCCATGTCGGTAGTACTCGACTTCCTTGGGTGTGTCGATGCGCACTTGCGCCTCGAACCTGACGGACTGTCGGCCCGAGTCTGGGACCGCCTCCACGAGCACCGTCCTGGCCGAGCCGTCACCCAGGCCGGTGATCTGGAACGTCTCGCGGCCGGAAAGGCCGAGCGTCGTCCGGTCCTCCCCGTCGGGGAACTGGAGCGGCAGAACGCCCATGCCGACCAGGTTGGAGCGGTGGATTCTCTCATAGGTGGCCGCAATCACAGCCTTCACGCCCAGCAGCGCCGGGCCCTTCGCTGCCCAGTCGCGCGAGGAGCCGGTGCCGTATTCGCGCCCGGCCAGCACGATTTGCGGGATGCCCTCGTCGCGGTACCTCATGGCGGCCTCGAAGATCGAGACCTGCTCGCCATCCGGCAGATGCACGGTCCAGCTGCCCTCGGTCCCCGGGGCGAGGAGGTTGCGCAGCCGGACGTTCCCGAACGTCCCGCGCATCATGACCTCGTGGTTTCCGCGGCGCGAGCCGAACGAGTTGAAGTCTCTCGGAGCGATCCCGAGGCTTTGCAGGTACTCGCCGGCCGGACCGTCGGCCATGATCGCGCCGGCCGGAGAGATGTGGTCAGTCGTCACGCTGTCGCCCAGGACGGCCAGTGCCCTCGCGCCGCGGATGTCCGACAGCTCTCCCGGCTGTGCCGACATGCCGTCAAAGTATGGGGGAAGGCGCACGTAGCTGGAATCCGGATCCCAATCGAAGAGCGCGGAATCGCCGGCCTCCAGCGACTGCCAGCGCTCGGTTCCCGCGTAGACGTCCGTATAGCTCGCCCGGAACATGCCGGAGTCGACGACCGAGCCCGTGATGGAGGCGATCTCCTGCTGGCTGGGCCAAAGGTCCCTGAGATAGACGGGATTGCCCTCGAGGTCGTCGCCCAGGCTGTCCCGTGCGATGTCGAGCTCCATGCTGCCCGCAATGGCGTAGGCGACGACCAGCGGCGGCGAGGCCAGGTAGTTCGCCCGAACCTCCGAATGCACGCGTCCCTCGAAGTTGCGGTTGCCCGACAGGACCGACGCCACGACCAGATCGCCCTCGCGGACCGCGGCGGCGACCTCCGGGGGCAGGGGGCCCGAGTTCCCGATGCACGTCGTGCAGCCGTACCCGACTAGGTTGAACCCGATCATGTCGAGGTAGGTGTCGAGCCCGGACTTCGCGAGGTAGTCCGTGACCACCTTCGAGCCCGGCGCCAGGCTCGTCTTGACCCACGGCTTGACCTGGAGCCCCTTTTCGACCGCCCTTTTCGCCACTAGGCCCGCCCCGACCATGACTGCGGGGTTCGAGGTGTTGGTGCAGCTTGTGATGGCCGCGATGACGACGGCCCCGTGGCGCAGCTCGCATTCCGAGCCCTTGACGACGGTGCGCACGCCCGCACTCGCCGGGACCACGGCCGCACCGCCAGCCGACGCGGCAGCCGGGGCGGCGACCGTCTCGGCGAGCATGCCTGCGAACGATGCCGAGGCGTCCCGCAACGCTATCCGGTCCTGCGGACGCTTGGGGCCCGCGATCGAGGGGACGACGTCGGCCATGTTGAGCGAGAGTGTGTCCGAGTACTCGGCCGGCGGTTCGCCGGGCGAGCGGAACATGCCCTGCGCCTTCGCGTACGCCTCGACCAGCGCCACCTGGTCGTCGGACCGTCCGCTGAGGCGCAAGTAGGCAAGGGTCTCCCGGTCTACGGGAAAGAGTCCGCAGGTGGCGCCGTACTCGGGAGCCATGTTGGCTATCGTGGCCCTGTCGGCCAGCGGCAGCTCGTCCAGTCCTTCCCCGTAGAACTCCACGAACTTGCCGACCACGCCCTTCGCCCGCAGCATCTCGACCACCGTCAGCACGAGGTCGGTCGCCGTGGCGCCCTCCGCCAGCTTTCCGCTCAGTTCGAACCCCACGACTTGCGGGATCAGCATCGATACGGGCTGTCCGAGCATGCCGGCCTCCGCCTCGATGCCGCCGACGCCCCAGCCCAGCACGCCGAGGCCGTTCACCATCGTGGTGTGGGAGTCCGTGCCGACGACCGTGTCTGGGCAGACCCACGCCTCGCCGTCGCGCTCGTAGGTGAATGCGACGCTTGCGAGGTACTCGAGATTCACTTGGTGCACGATGCCGGTCTCGGGCGGAACCACGCGGAAGTTGCGGAACGCGTTCTGGCCCCACTTGAGGAACTGGTACCTCTCGCGATTGCGGTGGTATTCCAGGACGCTGTTCAGCGACAGGGCGCTTCCCGAGGCGAAGTTGTCGACCTGCACGGAATGGTCGATCACGAGGTCCGCGGGCTGCACGGGGTTGATGTCGGCCGGGTCTCCGCCCATCCGCAGCATCGCGTCGCGCATCGCCGCCAGGTCCACGACTGCCGGCACGCCCGTGAAGTCCTGCATCAGCACCCGGGCCGGGCGGTATGCGATCTCGGCGGATGGGGCCGACTTCGGCTCCCATGCCAGCAGCGTCTCGATGTCGTGCCGGGTGACGCTGCTGCCATCCTCGTAGCGGAGAAGGTTCTCCAGCAGGATCTTCAGAGAGTAGGGAAGTCTGGCGGCGGCCGCGCCCGGGAGTGCCGTCAAGCGGTGATAGGAACGGGTCTTGCCATTGACGGAGAGGTGAGCCTTGGTGGAGAAGGAGTTCATGGAGTCCCCCGCATCGCTCCCGGCGAGGCCCGCCGGCCGGACTGCTCAGCGCCGGGCGGTGCGGGAGCGGGACGGTTTCCGTATTTTCCCATCGCCGCCTCGATTCGGCAAACGCGGTCTGCGTGCCGAAGGTCGCCTGGGTAGATGAAACGACCTGGCAGGCGATGCAGATGGCCTGCTTCGTCGATTCTGGTCGAGGTTGCCGCGAACGGATTGCCGGATCGGCTTGTGGGCGTCCCGTGTCCCGCTACCCGCGGAACCTCGCCCAACCCAGTCCACTGCCACGAGCCGGAGATCGGCCACTTCCCCCTCGCGCCGCCAGCCCCTTACCCGTCGCTGGCCAAGACTCGGTCACCCTTGCCGGTCCCGAACAACAGGGTCTTGACCAACCGGGGGGTTCGGGGCACGAATCCCTTGCCGCGCAGGAAGTCGTTCCACGAGTCCATGTGATCGGCAAAGGTTCGGTCGGTCCTTGCCTTCCAGCGGTTCAGGAAGCCGCAATCGCGCCAGAGAGACTTGTCCGCTAGAAAGTCGTCCAGGAGGGCAGCCGCTACCACGCGGTTCAGGTTGCGGTCGGTGATGCTCGCCTCCAAGTGCCGGATGTTGCTGCAGAGCCAGTTCGGAAGGTCGGCGCGCAGCACGGGCTGCGCGCGACGTTCGACCTGCTTGGCGTAGGTTGCGAAGTGGGGGGCGAATTCTCGGGCGCCGAGCACCTCTGAGGGTGGCCTTCGCTGGAATTCCCGGGACAGTCCGTGCAGCGCGAAGAGCGCCGAAAGCTCGCAGATGCTCTCTTCGAACCACTTGTGGCGGTGACGCCGCACCTGATCGAAGTTCACCAAAATGTGGCACAGCTCGTGGGAGAACTGGTACGCGTACTGACACCAGTATGTGTCCCTCGCGCTGATCCAGACCCGGTACGGCCGTAGATCCCAAGCCACCATGGGCTCTTGATCCCATGGTGATACTTGAACCGGCGCATCAGGCGCTCGCCCAAACGCGTCGCACGGAACGCTTGCCGTGGATTCCAAGACCGCCCTGACGGCACTGAGGCTTGTGGCCCCCCAATTGCCGTTGTCGATCGTGACAACGGAGTCCGAAGATCTCATCAGTCCTCCCCGAGGATCTTGGCCGCTGTCCGGCTCATGCCTCTTTCGCCACGGTCGGCTGGGCGGAGCGAGCGCCGCAGGTCGGACAGATCCCGACAGATCCATTCTTCCGCCTCCAGACGGGTACGCTGCTCTTGTGTGAACTTCGGAGAGAAGAGGACATGCTCTCGCCGCCATTCGGCGAAACGGCGGCCAGTGGACGAAACGAACGTCTCCACGTGGGCGCGGAACCGACTTAGAGCCTGCGCATCGTGCTTGTCGCTGCGGCGCTTGCAGGATCCGAAACGCACGACCCGGTCATCTCGATTCCAGGCCACCAAGTCAAGCTCGACTGAAGCGTCGGCACTGCGTGGCCGATTCCAATACCCCCTCACGCGGTTGGTGACCGCGAATCCGAGGCCCTTCCTTGAGAGCTCCTCGGTCGCTTCCGCGACGATTCGCTCAAATGCGAGTCCTTCGAGGGTCTCCACAGGTGGTGGTCAGACTGCCCCATTCCACGATTCTGCTCGGGAGCCGCTGCGA
>JAPPMB010000030.1:0-3125 GCA_028819255.1 Bryobacterales bacterium
CTGGCCCGACTGCACCCACTGTCCCTCCTGGAGCGGAATGTCGAGCGGCGCCAGCACGCCGCCCACCGACGCGGTCACGTGCATGGACTGGATTCGATCGCGGCTGAACCGAACCAGGTCGGCGAGGCGCGTGATCTGTTCCTCCTGGGCGCTGATCTGCTCCTCTGTCGTGGCCTGGATCACGGCCAGGCGCTCCGCCTCGGTCTCGAGGCGGAGCGACAGGGCTTCCACGGACTCGCGTGACCGGTCGAGGTCGGCCCGGGCGACGAGTTCCGGGTTCTCGTCGAAGAGCTGCTGGTTGATCCGGTGGATTCGATCCGCCTCCAGATAGTCCGCACGGACGGTCGCCGTGGTGGCGCGCTGTTGTAGCTCCTGCATCCGCAGGCTGGTGCGCAGTTGAACGAGGCTCGCGTGCTCCGCCGACAACTGCTGCTGGGCCTGCAGCAACTGCATGTCCACATCCGGGTTGCTCAAGCGCATGATGAGATCACCGGCTGAGACATCGGCGCCGGGCAGAGAGAGAATCTGCTCGATGCGTCCGGCGGTGACCGCAGTGATCCAGCGCATCTGCTCCGGTACGAGAGTGCCCGGACCCCGTACCTGCCGAATCAACGACCCGTGCGCCACCGTGTCGCTCCAGACGACGGCGGCATCGACGGTCGGGAGGCCCGACGGGAGCAGCTGCCATCCGAAGACGGCGATCGCGAACGCGCCGATCGCCGTTGCGCTCCACGCCAGCTTCTTCTTCCGCTTCCTGGGTCCGGTATCGCGAATGATATCCAAGTCTGGCTCCTTGGGGTTCTCATGAGGTCAGGGCTGTGACTGGATCCACGCCGATCGCTTCTCGTGCGGGAATCCAGCACGCGAAGATGGCCACAGCGAGGATTCCGGCCGCGGCTGCGCCGAGCGTCCTGGCGTCGGTGCCGGTTATTCCCCAAAGGTAGGCCTCCAGCAGACCCGAGAGGGCCATCGCACCCGCGAGTCCAACGCCGATCCCGACAACGACCGGGAGCAGCCCTCGCACGACGACCAGCCGCAGTACCTGGCCGCCGCTCGCCCCCACGGCCATTCGGATTCCGATTTCTCGACGACGACTTCGTACGGCCTGGGCGAGCACGGCGTAAACGCCGACCGCCGTCAGGATGAGCGAGAGAGAGCCGAAGAGCGTCACGAGCAGGGTGCCGAATCGTTCCCGGGCCATCGACTCCGCGACCGTCTCGCTCAGAGCGAAGACGTCAGGGCCGGGGAGCGCGGGGTCCACAGTGCGTATCGCCTGCCCGAACGCCCGTTCGAGTCGCTCCGCGGGCAGAGTGCTCCGCACGACGAAAACCGGCATCGCGGCTCGTATGTTGGCGATGTAATCGCCGACTTGAGCGTGGGGAAGGTACATCGTGCGGCGGACGTCGGTCCGGAATGAGACGTCCTGCACGTCCGCGGCCACGCCGACGATCAGGATTCCGGGCGCCGCCAGGAAGGGGCGGTACTCGTTGTTGATTCGCCCGAGATCGATGCGCTGTCCGACGGCGTCGCCGCCGGGAAAAAAGTTGCGTGCGAACGTCTCATTGACGAGGGCGACCGGGACTGCGCCCCGAACATCCGCAGGCGCGAACGATCGCCCGCGGACGACCGGGACCGCCAGCGTCTCGAAGTAGCCCCGGGTGACGGTTCGCAGCTCGACCGAACCACCGAACTCATCACGTCCCGCGATTGAAATCGGGACGTTCAGGCCCCGCTCGAAGGGGAGACTGCTCGCCCCGGCGACGAGATCGATTCCTTCCGAGGTTCGCACACCTTCGATCACTCCCTGTGCGAACTGGTCGAGCTGCTCGGAACTGTCATAGTTCGGCGGCCTGATCGGCGATTTCACGGCGACCAGCGCTTCGGGATCGAATCCAGGATCGACCTGCCTGAGGTTCGACCAGGTGCTGAAGAGTAGAGCGGCCGCCACGAGCAGGATGGTCGAAAGCGCCGTCTGCCCCGCTACCAGCGCCTCCTGCAATCGACGCTGCCCGGTCGTGGTACGGGAATCCTGTCTCAGCCCCCGCCACAATCCCCCGCGCACCGCGGGCCACGCCGCCACCAGACTCACCACGACGGCAGCCGTCAGCGAGATCGCGATTGTGAACGCCACAACCCTCCAGTCCACCGTGATCGAGCCTGCCAGCGGCAGCCGGACGGGTGCCAGCGCGACGAGCACATTGGCGCCCGAGACCGCGAACGCAACGCCGACGAGGCCGGCCGCGGAAGCCACCGCGACGGCCTCCGCCAGGCCAAGGCGCATGATCCGGCTCTCCGTTGCTCCGAGAGCGGCGCAAAGCGCCATCTCCCCTCGCCGTCGCAGTGCTCTGGCGAGGAACAGGTTGCCGACGTTGGCGCAAGTGATCAGCAGGACGGCCATGACGGCAGCCATCAGCATCCAGATCGCATTCGCCGTCTGCCCGACGTACAGCTCCGCAAAGGAGTCGAGCATCATTCCGGGTTCAGCTTCGGCGGCCTGCTGCGGATACGTCACCCTGAACCCGGCATTGAGCGATGCCACCTCGGTCCGAGCGTCACTCATCGAGTAGTCCTCGCCGAGTCTTGCGATGGCCGGCCAATTCTCGCCGTGGTCCTCAGGGTCGACGGGTGGTATCTCGGTGGGCAGGACCATCTCGACGGGTTCCGGGACGTAGGGGAACGCGAAGTCCTCGGGAAGCAGCCCGATGATCGCGTAGGGCTCTTCCTCCAGCCTGATCGAGACGCGACCGGACACGTCCACCTGTTCGCCGAAGTGCTCGCGCCAGAACCCGGGAGACACCACCGCGACCCTGGGCCCTCCGGGCCGGTATTCATCCGCGGCGAAGGCGCGACCCACCGTCGGCGACATGCCCACTACGCCGAAGAAGCCCGCGGTTACGCGCAGGCCTTGAGCGCCCGTGATCTCACCGACTTCGCCGACCCGTCCGAAAAACGACTGCCAGCTCGCGAACGTGCCCAGGGAGCGTGTGCGCTCCTGCCAGTACGAGAACCTGGCTGCCGTCAGGTAGGGAGAAACGTAGGTACCGTAGTTCCACGCCAGGTTCACCACCCGATGGCCGTCCGGAAACGGCACGGGCCGCAACACCACGGCGCTCAGCACGCTGAAG
>JAPPMB010000030.1:3270-4046 GCA_028819255.1 Bryobacterales bacterium
TGGCGGCATGAAAGTCGTACACGGCAGCCAGGTGGTCGCGCTCCGACTGCGCCAGCGAGTCCTCGGCATCCAGTAGCTCCAGGAACGGAGCCGCCCCGAGCGCATAGCGCCGGCTCGCGAGCTCAAGCTGCTCCGAGGCGACCTCGAGATTGCGCTCCTGGATCCGCAGAGCCCGATATGCCGTCGCCAGATCGTCGTAGGACTGCGTAACGGCCGCACGGAGCCTGAGTTCCTCCGCCCTGCGAGCGTAGGTGGCGTCTCGCCGGTCCGCCTGAGCCTGGGCGATGTTGCGTTGCTTGGTGAAGCCTTCGAAGACAGGGAAACTCACGGCCAAGCGCAGGCTCAGCGGCTGCCTCGTGAAGTCGAACGGAAACGTCTGGTTCGCCGCCAGAACTTGCTCGTGCATCGCTTCCGTGAGCACGTACTTCGAGCAGTCGTCTACCATAAGCCCCGGCAGTTCCGGCAGGTGGGCGAGGAGCGCGTTGTCGAATTGACAGCTTCGCCGGCGGCGGTCAACACTGCCCTGGGCCTGTTGAACGACGTAGTCTTGGTTACCGACCTGGCGGGTGAATCCGGACCAGGCCGCTGACGCCGAAACTCTCGGAAAGTAGCTGCTGCGAGCTCGGTTAACCTGCGCCGATGCCGAGGCTTCCGACGCCAGAGCCGCCCGCAGGCCGGGATGTCCCGACATGGCCGTCTCGATCAGCTCTCTCCGGTCCCAACCTGGTTCGAACACGGCGAAGTCCGAAGCCAGCTCGAGCGGGGCTCCCAGATCC
>JAPPMB010000030.1:4116-4570 GCA_028819255.1 Bryobacterales bacterium
GCCGATCAGCGCAAAGTTCTGCTCCCAGCGGGCCACCTGACGCTCCGCTACTTCCACCTCGTCCCTTGCCCTCAACGCCGCGAGGTACTGCAGCGTCACCGCGGCCTCCAGGGCGAACTCGTCCGCCGCGGTCCTGGCCTCGGCAGCGCGCTGGTTCGCACGCGCGGACCTGGCCTGGAAGAACGTGGTGCCGTCGATGGACCAGTTGAGGGAAAGGAAATAGTTGGAGAGCAGATAGTCGGTGGTGCCCGCCGCGATGTCGGTCGACGAGAAGATTCCGAAGCGCTGCACGCCCGCATACTCGTACCGGGCTCCGCCCCCGGCGGTAACCGAAGGAAGGAACTGGCCATAGGACTGGCGGACCTGCCATTTGGCTCGATCCAGGTCGTTGGTCGCCGATAGAAAGGCCGGGTTGCCATCCTTCGCGATCCGGATGGCCTCTTCGAGCGAAAGG
>JAPPMB010000030.1:4580-5075 GCA_028819255.1 Bryobacterales bacterium
CATGCGTTCCTGGCCCGATGCGCCAGCGGGGGTTGAAGCGGTGCCGACCCCGGCTATCAGGGCGAGAGCCGCGCCAACTGCGGTGCCTCGAACCATTGATTCCCGCTCCACGTCCGGAGTGATCGATGCCTTCGCGCGGAGAACATTGTAAGAAGCGTGCCAAGGCGGTGTCTTCGGTCCTATATGATTTCAAGACAACAGGTTATGGAGTGTCTTCGGCCCGCGTGGGGAAGTGCGGTCCGCCCGGTTGTGGGACTCGAACGTGCGATTGTGAACGGTTGACGACGGTGCCCAGGTACCGGTCCCGTGGGTGTTGTGACCCGTCGGAGCGACTACGGATGCGGTCTTCTTCTTCAATCGTCCGAATCCATGGGAATCGCGATGCGCGCCCGCGCTCCCCGGCCGTCTCCGCGATTCTCCAGCAACAGAGTTCCGCCGTGGCTCTCGGCGATCTGCCGTGACAGCACGAGGCCGACCCCGGAGCCCCCGGACTTC
>JAPPMB010000032.1 GCA_028819255.1 Bryobacterales bacterium
ACGCCAAAAACCACCGCCGGGCAGCTCAGCCTCTACAAAAGTGGCGAACTTGGGTCAATCCCCTTACCTGGCCCCGATCCTGTTCCAGCCGGACCGTCGGCGGCGGGCGGGCTCCCACACACGCGGCCGGTGAACGTCAGCTCCGTCTCGCACGCCGGCACCTGCCTCCCCAGCGGGCTCGGCCCAATGGTCGGCCACACGATCACGCTCTGGATTTGGTTCAGCGGAGAGCCCGCAAAGCCGAGAGAACCTCGGCCACAAACGGGTCATCCGCCCCGTAGGCCGCTGACAGGATCTCGGCCGCCCGTTCCAACGCATCCGCTGCGGAGACGGTTTCGCCCAGAGACCGCCTGACGTGCGCGAGGTTGTAGAGAGTCTCCCCTACCTCCGGGTGGTCGGGCCCGAGCGTCCTCTCTTGGATATCGAGAGCCCTGTCGTACAGGGTCCCGGCCCGCGCGAGGTTGCCGCGCAGGTGGAACACTCCCGCTAGGCCCACTAGGGACAACGCAACGTCCGGGTGTGACGCGCCCAGCTTTGTTTCGCGGATCACGAGGGCCCTTCTCAATAGCGGCTCGGCCTCGTCCAGACGCCCGGAACCGCGGAGCACGGACCCGTAGGAGTCCAATGCCTCGGCGAGTTCCACCGCCATCGCCTCCCCGGCGGTCTGCAAGTGTCCGACAGCCTCGGCCAGAACGGTCTCAGCGGCGTCGAAATCGCCCCGAACCCCGGCAAGGCGACCCAGATCCGTCAGCGCCATGCCTCGAGACGGTGACGGTCCGTCCCAGACGGCCAGAGCCGCGAGATACCGCGCCTGCGCTTCGTCAAGTCGGCCCAGCACCTCGTAGACTTCGCCCAGACGGTTCTGGAGTCTCGCCACGTCGTCATGGCGGGGCCCGTATGCGGCTCGAATCACGCCGATGGACTGTTCCAGCAGCGCAGCTGCATCAGCCGCTTCGCCTCGCACGGCAAGCGTGCTGGCCAGGTTGGCGCGGACGGCGGCGGTCGCCGGGTGCCTGGCGCCGTATGCATCGGCGTGGGAGTCGGCGGACTCCCGGTACGCCGTCTCGGCGGCCGCCAGCTCGCCTTCCGCTTCCAACAGCAGGCCCAGATCGTTCAGCGCTGCGGCGCGGACCCTGCGACCGTCGCGCGACAGAGGGCCACCCATCTCGAAGTGCTGCAGCGCCTTCCGGTACGCCTGCTCGGCTCCTAGCGGATCTCCGCCCGCATTCCTCAGCCGGGCTACCCGAATCAGCGTCCCGGCGCTGCGCTCGCCGGCCTCGGCAAGCTCCAGGGAGCGCTGGTAGAAACCATCTGCCTCCGAGTGCCTCCCGAGAACGGCCAGAGTCTCGGCGAGCTCGACCATGGTGTCGGCGCTTGCGCCAGCCGTCTGGGCGCCCAGTGCCTGCCGAAGAAGCGGCTCGGCGGCCTCGGCACGACCGTGGGAACGCATCAGCGCCGCCAGGCGCACGAGGCTGGAGACCGTGTCAGGATGTTCGGGCCCGGATTCCCGAATCCGTCGTTCGTACGCCTCCCGGTACAGGTTCTCGAACGGGGCCGCGTTCCCGGCCGGGACTTCCGCCGCGCAAAGCGTGGCAGCCAACCAGGTTCCGCACAACGCAGGGAGCCGCCGTCCCGCTGTCACCGGCTGCACCAGCCCATCCCGATCGCATACTAACCTAACCTATGGAGACACAGGCCTTGCCGTGACGTCCCGCCAGTTCTTGCTTTTGGGCATTGGAGCGCTCAGTGCGGGACCATCGGGTCTCGGGGCTGACGAGCTGCGCTTCCAGGACCGCAGCAGCGGGTCCGGAATCGGATTCCGGCATCATGCCAACCCGACGCCTGAGAAGCACCTCGTCGAAACGATGGGCGGTGGCGTGGCGTTGCTGGACTTCGACAAGGACGGATTCCTCGACATCTTCTTCGTGAACGGCGGCGCCCTTGTGCAGGGGGAGGACGGACTGGGTGTGGACCGGTCAGCGCCCGAACTCCGGGACAGGCTGTACCGGAGCCGAGAGGGGCGGTCCTTCGAGGATGTGACCGAGAGGACCGGCGTCAGCGCCGAAACCAAGGAAATCTACGGCATGGGGGCCGCTACGGGAGACTATGACAATGATGGATACGTCGACCTGTTCGTGACTGGATACGGGGGGACGATCCTCTATCGCAACGTCGGTGGCCGCTCCTTCGAGGATCGGACGGAGGTTGCCGGAGCCAATGTCGCGGGCTGGTCGGCGAGCGCCGGATTCTTTGATGCGGACCTCGACGGGGATCTCGATCTCTTCGTAACGCGCTACCTCGATTGGCGCCTGGACACGAGCCGCAGGTGTGGCGAGCAGATCCCGGTCTACTGCTCTCCCCGGGAGTATCCCGCCATCGGGAGCGTCTTGCTCCGGAACGACGGAGACGGAACGTTCACGGACGTCTCCCGGGAATGGCGTGTTGCTCAATCGCCGGGGAAGGCGCTCGGCGTTGCCTTCAACGACGCCGACGCCGACGGACTCCCGGACGTGGTCGTTGCGAACGATTCGACGGCACAGCAGCTGTTCCTGAACAGGGGGCCGAAGGGTTTCTCGGAGGAGGCGCTACCTGCCGGTCTGGCCTACAACGAGGACGGTGGATCGTTCGCCGGAATGGGCGTGGATTTCGAGGACTTCGACAACGACGGCCGGCCGGACGTCGTGGCAACGGCGCTGGCCAAGGAGCTCTACCCCCTGTTCAGGAACGAGGGGAACGGCACCTTCGTCTACGCAACCCGGCAGACCGGCCTCGCCGAGATAACGGCCCGGCTGTCCGGGTGGAGCGTCAAGTTTGTCGATCTGGACCATGACGGATGGAAGGATCTCTTTGCCGCACAAAGCCACGTGCTGGACAACGTCGACTTGATGGAGCCGGGACTTGTCTACTTGCAGCCGCCCCTGGTCGCGCTCAACCGGTCTGGCCGTTTCGCGGACGTCGCCGCTTCGGCGGGGCCGGTCTTTCAAACCGGCCTCGCCGGTAGGGGCACGGCCTTTGGTGACCTGGACAACGACGGTGACATCGACCTCGTTGTGGGCGTGCTCAATGACAGGCCGAAGGTGCTTTACTCGAACGCGTCTTCGGCAGCGAACCACTGGCTTCAGGTAATGCTGGTCGGTCGGGCAAGCGTCCGCGACGGCCAGGGGGCGAGCGTCAGCATTCGGACGGCATCGGGCGGAGAACAGGTCCGGTATGGTACGACTGCGGGCGGTTATTTGTCTGCCAGCGACCCGCGCCTCCACTTCGGCCTCGGGTCTGAGGCGGTCGTATCCAGAATCACCGTCCGCTGGCCAAGCGGCGTTTCGCAGGTCTTGGAGGCCATCGAGGCCGACCGGTTGATCACGGTCCGGGAGCCGGAGTCGTGACGGCACGGCTCGTCGCCTTCGTGGCGCTGTCAGCAGCGCTGGCCGCGCAGGTTTCCGGTCCAGTCGCCGAGCACGTCAGGCGGGGTGTGGCAGCTCGGGAGGAGGGGCGATTGGAGGAGGCTCGCCGACAACTGGAGGGTGCGGTTCGCGGGGCTCCGGAACTCGCTGAAGCCCATCTCTACTTGGGTCTGGTGTTGCACGAGACAGGGGACTTTTCCGCAGCGGCGGACTCTCTCGTGACGGCTCTGGCGCTCAAGCCTGGATTGCCTGGGGCGCGTGAATTGCTCGGATACGATCTCTTGATGCTGGGACGGGCGGAAGAGGCCGTGCCTCACCTAGACGCCGCTCGGAGAGAGGACACGGGCAGGTGGCAGTTGATCGCTTGGCTGGGCCGGGCCCATCTCGAATCCGGGAGACCCGGACAGGCGCTCCGCCACTTGCTGGAGGCACAGGGCTCCGCCCCCGCGGACCCGGAACTGCTGTATCTCGTGGGCAAGGCCTACTCACAGCTTGCCCTTCAGTCGCACGCGCAATTGCTGGCCAACGCCCCTGAATCTGCGTACGCTCACCTCGCGACCGCGGAAGACCACGATCTAAACGGACGCTCCGACGAGGCGATCGCCGCCTATCGGAGAGCGCTCTCGGGTAGGGAAGCGCTCCCAGACGCGTGGCGGGCACTTGGGGACATCGAGCAAGGTCGGGGTCGGCACCGCGCCGCTGTCGAGGCCTATCGGAGAGCGCTGGCGATCCGGTCCGACAATGGAGCCTTGCATTTGCACTGTGGCGAGGCGCTTCTCGCACTCGGCCTCGCCGCTGAGGCGCTGCCGCATCTGGAATCCGCCGTTGCCGGCGACGACCCACCGCCTCCAGCCGCTCTGGAGGCACTCGGCAAGGCCCTGCTCGATCTCGGGCGGTTCCTCGACGCGCGTGCGGCCTTGGCTCGGGCGCTCGACAGTGCGGTCGAGGAGCAGCGCAGGATGAAGATCCACTACCAGCTGGCCCGGATCGGTCGCAAGCTCGGGGACTCTGAGGCGACTCGTGAGCACCTGCAGGAGTTCACCGCCCTGCGGGCGAAGCTCACGGCCGGCGACAAGTAGCCTGCCTGGAGGGGCGTGCCGGGGTTGTGAAGCCCGGAACGCCGGTTTCAGGGCCACGCCCCTTCCCGCACCGTTCCCGTCAGCGTCTTCATGAATGCGGCCAACGCGGCCTTCTCGGCGTCGGTCAAGCCCAGCTCCCGAATCTCTCGGTCGAGGTACGGGTTCGGCGTCCCACCGTTGTCGTAGTCATCGATTACGTCCTCGAGAGTGGCGAGGCTCCCGTCATGCATGTAGGGCGCGGTCTGCGCGACGTTCCGCAACGTAGGAGTCTTGAACGCTCCGCGCTCGCTCTCGCGCCCCGAGACGGCGAAGCGGCCATCGTCTGCAAAGCGGCCGTCCTCGTAGCCGACGCCCGTGTTGTGGAACCGTTCGTCCGTGAGGTTCGGACCAACGTGGCAGGTTCCGCAGTTGCCCTTTCCGCGGAACACATCGAGGCCCATCCGCTCCGTTTCGTCCAGAGCTTCCGTCGCTCCGGCCAGGAAGCGGTCGTAGCGCGAGTCCCCGGACAGGATGGTGCGGACATACGACGCAAGGGCCCGCGCGAGGCCGTCCTGGTTCGGCTGCCGGCCGAAGACCTCCCTGAACTCCATTGAGTAGCCTGGGTCTGCAACTAGACGCGCGACGGCCGCGGGGATTTCGAGGTCCATTTCCAACGAGTTGATGACGGGCTGCAGCACCTGCTCCTCGAGAGTGGGAATGCGTCCGTCCCAAAAGAAGCTGCGTCCGTATCCCCGGTTGAGCAGTTTCGGAACCCTCCGGGGCCCGACTCGGTCGAAGACTCCCACGGCCCTTGGCCGGTCGTCCGTGAACGATCTCTCGGGATCATGGCAACTCGAGCACGAGATCGATCGGTCGGCGGAGAGAATCGGATCAAGGAAGAGTCTGCGTCCCAATTCCACCTTCGCCGGCGTAAGTGGATTGCCGGCAGGAACCGGCATGAAGGCGTCCAAGCCCAGCGGCGGACGAAGCGGGGACGCCGCCGCAAACACGAGGGCCGTTGCGGCGGGGAACAGCGCTCCGGTGATCGACGGCCAGCCGGCCATGTCTCTGGTGATGATACGCGCTGCGGCGCTTGCCTGCCGTCAGCCGCAGTTGAATCTCGCGAACCGCTCAAGGATTTCGGGCTCGCACTCGTCCGACCAGTGCTCCCGGGCAGAACCGACAGCACCGGGACGTGACCAGGCTTTCATGATCGGCATCCCGACCACCCCGCCGCCACGAGGCGTCTTACATTCGAACTGTCGCAGGGAATGGCAAAACCCGTGTCGTCGTCGCGTTCGCTGTCTGCGCCAGAGCAGGGAAGGCGCGAACGGGGCCAGGATCCCGACGCATACCGGATTGGTGCGGAGCAGCGCTCCGCGTCCGCTGATTCCAGACTGCCGTGAGCCGCCCGAATCGAGTTCCGCCTCGTGCCCTGCCTGTGGAGTGGGCACACCATGAATCAACAAGATCGCTGTTGGGTTTGGTTCACAGGTCGGGCGGCTCCCGCCCCGCTCCGGCCAGGAAATGAGGTGGTTGTGACACAACTCTACACCGTGGCCCCACGGGCCGTGACGGACCGTTTCGACCACGACTCCTGGGAGGTTCTCCGTCCCCGCGACCGGGCGACCCCGGCGCAGAGTCCTGGCGGGCCCTTGAGGGGCGCCAACACTTCCCTTAGGCTTCCCTGACGAGTCCCGCCATGTCCTTCAGACTGATCGCCTCGACGTCGTGCGCAAGCAAGTACCGTTCCTGCCCGGCGTACACCACGAATGAACGCTCCGGGCTCAGATCCTTGCGCGCGGAATGGAAACCCTTGCCCAGTGCCCTGCTTGGATTCATGGTTCGCTTGAACTCGACCGCCCAAGGACGCGACTTGCCTGGCAGTTCCAGCACAAGGTCGATCTCCGCTCCGCGGGCTGTTCGGTAGTAGCTCGGATGCGTCGGATACGGCGCGACCGACAGCAATGTCTCGATCGCAAAGCCTTCCCAGCTCGGCCCGACGACAGGATGTCCGACCACGGCGCGAATGTCTCGCAATCCCAGCAGGGCGTGAAGAATTCCGCTGTCGCGAACATAGACCCTGGGAGCCTTGACCATCCTCTTCCCTACGTTCGAATGGCACGGTCGGAGGCGCCGAACGAGCAGCAGGTCGACGAGCAAGTCGATGTAGTTGGCGACGGTCGGAGCGCTGACTCCGAGTCCGGAGGCAAGCCTGGCGGCGTTGAGCCGGGTGCCTTGGCTGTGCGCCAGCATGGTCCAAAGCCTGCCAAGCGTCTCCTCTGGCACGCGACGGCCAAATGCCGAGACATCGCGCTGAAGGTAGGTCCGGACAAGGTCTCGGCGGTACGCCAGGCTCAACTCGTCCGTCGGAGCCGTGTAGCTGTCGGGGAATCCTCCCCTTGCCCAGAGAGCTGACTGAGCCACGGTGTCCGCAGGCACTTCGCTGGCATCGATCGGATCCAGGGGAACGTAGGCGATCCTGCCGGCCAGACTCTCCCCGGACTGATGAAGCAGGTCCATGGATGCGGATCCGAGAATTAGGAAGCGTCCTGTCCGCCTTCCCCGCCGCCTTCCGCGGTCGATCATTCCGCGCAGTTCCCGAAAGATCTCGGGGGCACGATGAATCTCATCCAGAACAACCAGCTTGTCCTCGAGCGGCTCCAGATTCAGGGCCGGTTCGGCCACCATGGAGCGATCGGAACTCGATTCGAGGTCAAAGTAGGCCCCATTGACCTCGTCAGCGATCTGGCGGGCCAGTGTGGTCTTGCCAACTTGGCGCGGTCCAATCAACGCCACGGCGGCCTGGCTGCGCAGCCTCTCGCGGACATCGGAGAGCACCCTGCGCTGAATCATGCCTGCACTCGCGTCGCCGCCAAAGCGGCACCCGCCCGTGCTCTGGAAGGAGCGTGCTGAAAATGTGCGCCAAAGTCCAGATCTCCGACCACGAGGTTCCAGAAAGTCTTCAGCGTCAGAATGCGACTAGGACGCATGTGCGAGACTGCTGAGATTATTGTCGCATATCACAAATTGAGATTGTGATTTACAACAATTCTTTCGGACTTCCCGTCCGGGCACTGGACAGACCGGCAATCCCTGACTTCGATTCCCAACAGCCTTCAATCGCCTTCGCTCTTGGGGCGTCCGGAGCTGATCTGCGAGGGGCGGTCGTCGAGCCGAGGGATGCGGACTGCGGTGTCCGCGAAGCCGGCTTGGATCAGGACCGCGGCGTAGGCGCAGCGTACGATGCGCGCCTGGATGCGTTCCGGAAAGATCTCGACGCTGGCGGAGGCTTGGACGAACCTGCGCGCCAGCGTGTCGGCCTTGGCTGTGGCGTGCCTGCCGGCGAGAGGGCGGACGAGCAGGCGGTAGAGGCCGCTGGCCACGAGGGTGAGCTGGAGAGTCGACTTCGATCTTCTGCTGGACCTTGGAGGAGAGGGCGTCCATGTGGAAGAAGTCCATGGCGTCGGCGATGGCGTTCTCGATCCGTGTGCGGCGGGCACAGCGGTCGATGAGAGACGGATGCCTCGAACTGGTTGGTGAGGAGCGGGGAATGCAGGCTGGGAACGGAACGTGGCCCTATCGCGCCAACGCAATTGCATGGCAGTAGAGTACCGTTATGGCAATGGTCAAAGGGACCTTTTCGCTCGCGCAGGAAACGGTAAGGATGCTGAACGACGCGGCGGACCGGCTGGCCAAGCCAAAGAGCAAAGTGGTTCGAGACGCGATTCAGGACTACCACGTTCGAATTGACCGTCTCACTGAGGCTGAGCGGGTCTGGATGCTCCAGGCATTTGATGAGCTCTCGTCCAGATTGCCGGCCAGGCCGGACGAGGATGTCGAACGAGAGATTGAGGAGATTCGAGCCAGTCGTCGCAGCGGAGGCCGACTAACGAGAGCGGAATGATCTTGCTCGACACTTCGGTCCTCGCCGATGCCTTGACCGGTTCGCAACGGCTAGGATCTGCTTTGCGTTCGGCCCTTGAGAACGGGCCTCGGATGGGAATCCCGTCGCTGGTGTTGTTCGAATGGCGTCGCGGGCCGCGGTTGGCCCCCGAACTGGCGCTGCAGGAAGCTCCGTTCCCGTCGGAGGAAACCATTCGGTTCGGCCCCGCCAAGGCGATTCTGGCGGCTGAGCTGCGCCTTTCCGTCAGACGGAGCCCAGATCGCGCGAGATTGATCTCGCGACAGCCGCGTGCGCAATCACGCCCGGTGCGGAGCCAGTCATGGAGAGACTCGATCTTGAACTTCCCGGGCCGCGATTCTTCCTCGAGAGCCAACACGTCAGGCTCTGGGTTCGAGAATCTCAAGCCCGCGCCCGCTCGGTACCCGGAAGAATGCGAATCCTCGGCGATCCAAGGTCAAGATATTGAAGACAGAGATCCGATCGGCCAGCATCAGAAGTGTTGCGTCGGCATAGTCCATCCTGGAATCCCAATACTGCTCCATCAGAGCGCCTGCCCCACGAATCTCCGATGGTCGAGAGAATGCATGAACTGCGGCATTGGTCGAGCGCAGGAACTCTGAGAAGAGCGCCGGCCCTCCTCTTCGGGGAGCCACAAAGTGCATGACCTCGGTGACCACGGCCGTCGTCGTGTGAAGCTGGCCGCTGAATTTGAACAATTCACGCTTGACCCATTGATGCTCGGGGTCCTTCTGATCCAAGAAGGCTACTGTTGGCCCTGTATCGAGCAGCAGTGACTTCACGTTCTCCAATTCCGTTCCCGTAGCTCACGATGCCAGGCATCCTGCCACTCGGCCGGTCCGAGCCTCCCCGCAACATGAGCCGCCCGAGCGCCGACCGAGCGTTCTGAGACAGCTTCCTCCAAGGTGTCGCGAACAAACTCGGACAACGATTTTCCCAGGCCGGCTGCATGCGCCTTGACCGCCTCGCGCAACTCCAAACTGGCGCGGATCGTAATTGTCGTACGCACGTATGGCAATTGTACTACGTTTTCGGCAGCAGAAGGATGCAGAGCCTGACCCGCTGGCGCTGCATCGAGAATGAAGCTGGGTGGCTGCGGAAACACCGTGCGCCTACACGGTCCTCTAGGTCCAAGCCCGATCTCTCGGCGAGATTGCGCCAATTGCTTGAACCACACGATGGATTGCATCTTCACGAAGGGCTGCTACAACAATTGGCTCCCTGTGTGGACTTGCACATTGTTCGGGCGTCAAGTGGTCTGCGGAGCGGACATCCCTGTAGGCACACTCAGTAAGTCGATGGTCAGGAAGGGATCATTCCTGATGCGCCGGAGCTTGCGCCCGGCAGTGAACCGATTCGCCGTGTTCGGAACTGGCCCGCAGGAGCGGGTGCCAGCCACCTCGGGCGGACGTGGCCCACGGATCGCCTGACGCAGGCGAAGGACCCCGTGACGGGGTGGGAGACAGCATCGCGCAGAATCGCGGGGACCGTTCCGATTGCCACAATGAACGGTGATGCGGCGGCCGGAGCATCCGTCAACGGGTGGATCGAATGATGACCGAGGCTCGGACGCCAACCGGCACGTCAACAAGGCGATGAGAAGACGACTCGGGCGCTCGGCGCAATTGGGATCGCTGGCGACGTGGCAGCGCTACACGCTCTTTCAACTGCCGGGAATCGCGGTTGTGTGTGCGCTGGCGACGCTCGGCGCCTATTGGTTCAGCCTGCCTGCCTGGATGATCCCGACGGCGGTCGCCGTCTGGGTCGTTAAGGATGTCCTGCTTTACCCGGCCTTGAAGACCGCATACGAAGGGGCCAAGCCCGTCGGCCAGGAATCGATGGTCGGTCTGGTGGGCACAGCCACGGAGGATCTTTGCCCGCGCGGCCAGGTCAGGATTGGACCGGAACTCTGGCGCGCCGAGAGCTCCACAACGGTCCCGGCCGGGCATGCCGTGCGGGTGACGGGATCCGATGGCATGACAATGCTCGTCGAACCGGAGAAGCCGGATGGCGACCAAGGCCGCTAACGCCGCGCCTTGACAGTTCGGAATGCGCGAATGGCGTTCACAGCGCCAGCTGCGCCTGAATCTGGGCGGCGAGATCCTCGGCGCCGCGCTCTCGGGCGAGGCGCAGCGCACGTCGTCCCACTTCCTTCGATTGCCGGTCATGTCCCAATTCTCGGTGGACCAGTGCCAACACGTATGCGTGCAGCGGCGTGCCTTCGCCCTCGGTCGCTACCGCTCTCTCGAGATACGGCAGGGCCTCCCGGTACTGTCCCCTGTCCGCCAGTCGCCGACCCAGATGGAAGTTGGCCATCGAATGCGCTGGGTTGTGGCTCAGTGCCTCCTCGTAGTGCCTTGACGCCTCCGAGGAACGGCCCAACGCTTCGAGCGCGGTCCCCAGATTGCTGTGCGAGTCCGCATGCAGCGGGTTGATCTCGATCGCTTTCCCGAACGCCGCGACCGCAGCGTCGTAGTCCCCGGCAAAGTGCCTTGAGACTCCGTGGTTGTAGTGCGCTTCCGCGATGGACGGGTCCAGGACGACGGACCTGTCGTAATGGGACGCTGAGCGTACGTAGTCCCCCATCTGGCCGTGAATCGCAACGAGATTCACGTGGGCCTGCACGTAGTCCGGATCGATCTTGAGAATCTCGTCGTAAACGGAGCGCGCCCGCTCCAGATCCCCGCCCTGCTGCAGAGCGTATCCGTCATTGAACATCTCCTGCACGCTGTCCCCACGAATCGAATCCATGGCGTCGAGCAGCGGGTCCGCATAGTGGCGACGCGGAGTCGGGTCTGTCGCCTCGTAGAGACTGAGCTGGCGGGAGGCTTCGGCGTCCCGGCCCAGCGAGCGCAGCGCACCGGCGAGCGCGTAGAGCGCCTCCCGATAGTCCGGCTCGATTTCCAGCGCGGCCTCAAGATGTCCGACTGCGACCTCCGCACTCTCGGCGACGGCCAGGCGTCCCAGCCGGTAGCGTACGGCGGCCGCCGGAGGGGATGTCTCCAGGGCACGGTTCAGGATGGCTGCGGACAGGCTCGCGTCCCCTGACCTCTCGAACAGGTCCGCCAGCCTGATCGCAGTTGGGAGATCGTCAGGCCTCAGGTCGGCCGCTGCTTCAAACGACGCCCTAGCCTGCTCGACCTGCCCAAGCTCGGCACGCACGACGCCGAGCAGGTAGGCCCAGTCAAACTTGAGTGGCTCAAGGATCTGGCAGCGCTCGAAGCACTCGGCGGCGGCCTGGAACTGGCCATACGTGTACAGCACCCGCCCAAGCCGACCGACAACTTCAGTGTCGAGCGGGTTGGCCTCGGCGTCGACCCGCGCACTCCGAAGCTGGTCCTGCACCGCGGAGGCGAAGCCTTCGAGGCTCGGCTGCGGTATGGGCGGCAGATCCCTGTTGGAGCAGCCGCTGGTCAGGGCGGCCAGGACGAGACCGGCGACCCAGGCAATGCTGTGGATGCCGGATCGCGATCCGGCACCTGTTGATTTGCGACGAGCAGAAACCGCTGGGATCAAATGCATCCGTCCAACCAGTTTCCCCCACGTGCAGCGATTTCGCGGAGGTCCGGCTTTGGCACTTGACCGGCCTCAGTCTGCGAATGCAGAGCGAATCCGACCGGATGTGTACACGGACCCCAGACGGGCCTTTGCGAGGTCGTATCTCGATCTGATCAGCCGGCCCCATGCCTCCGACTCAACTAGCCGAGCCCGCTCCAGTTCTTCCACCGCGATTCCGCCCTCGTCAAGCCGGGCCAAGAGCACGCTGACCTTCTCGCGGGCAAAGTCAAGTTCCTGCCTTGCCAGGCCGGCGAGGCGTTCCGCCTGCTTGAGCAGCGCGTCCGAACGCATCCTGTCCACCTCAACAGCCACCTTGCGTGCCTCCTGCCGCAGAATCAGCTCGCGTTCCCGCAGCCTCTCCTTCGCGACCCGCTCTGCGGTGCCGCGACCGGTGAACACGGGGATCTCAACCGCCAAGCCGGCCTGCCAGTTGTGCCGCTGAAAGCGTCGGAAGTAGTCGTCGTAGTTGTTGAAGCGAGCCAGGAGCGAGTACTGTCCGACGAGGTCCATCTTCGGGAGCCTCGCGGATCGCGCTTCGGCGGCCCGGTGACGGGCTGCACGAATCTCCGCACCTAGCGCCGCGATCTCCGGATGGTCTTCGACGGGCCGGGACCGCATCGTTCCCGCGAACTCTCTCAGGGCGGAGCCGGGATCGTCTCCGCCTGGCCCGGGACGCAGCTGCACATTCTGGTCCATACCCAGCTTGCCCTTGAGCTCCGCCTCCAGCATCGCGGACTGCGCCCGTGCAGTGGCAAGCCGCTCGCGGGCTCGCGCCGTGTCGAGCCGCACCCGGCTCAGTGCCAGCGGGGCCTCCAAGCCTTCCGCCACGCGAGCGACGGTAAGCGCCTCAATCTCGTCATACAGCTGCAGATCGCCCGCTACGCGCTCGACCTCTCGTGTCGAAAGCTCAAAGTCCAGATAGAGAAGTGCGACGCGGTAAACGGCTTCCTCGGCGGCTCCGTCCAACGCAAGTTCGCCAGAGCGGATCAGCTCGCGGACGCCCTCGGCACGGCTGACCCGGCCGAGATCAATCACGGGCTGGCGGACGGTCACCTGGGCGACTGACGGTGCCGCCCCCTGAATGCTCTGGGGAATGCCGGACGTGGCCCCAAGGCCGGAACCGGCGTGAATCTGCAACGAACGTTCAGCCGAGACAAGAGCAAGATCGCCGGAGGACCTCTCGACCCGGAGCCGGGCCGTCTGGACATCCACACTCTGTCCCATCGCGAGCCGGACGGCCTCCGGGAGTCCGATCTGACGTGTGCGGGTCGGCTCTTCCGCGGCTGCGGAGAACACTTGCCACGGGACGATCCACAAAGCGACCAGGTGGACGACCAGTCCACGCAGCGAAAAGGAAATCGTGGAATTCATGAAAGGTCTGCCTCCCTTGATCAACACAGACAGTCGCCATCTGGCCGCCCTGGGCTCGCGTGCCGGCCCCGATGGTAGCCGAATCGTGCGGAGCGCAAATCGGACCTGCGAGGTTCCTGGCCCGAGAGACGGACCGAGGCGCGCACAGGTCAAGCCGGAAGGCGACGCGGAATCCTCCCGACAGAACGTACTTGTCCGTTGGAACGTTCCAATCCTCGCCGGGCCGGTCCCTGTGCTCTGTCTATCGATGTTCGTGTCGCGGTGGCGAGTCCTCCGAGTGATCCCCCAAGCACCAGCCGGCCGGAAATGCACGAGGCGGTGCCGCATCGTCCTACTCGTGGCGCAGCGCATCCACCGGGTCGAGCCTCGATGCGCGGCTCGCCGGGAGATACCCGAAGACGGCCCCAGCACCAGGTGCGGCGACGAGAGCGAGCATGACCCACGCCGCCGGGGTCCTGATCGGGAGCTCCGGCCAGACTGCTGATGCCGCCCGGAACGCTGCAAGGCCCATGATCATCCCGCATGCTCCTCCTACGGCGGCGATCGCTACGGCCTCCGCCAGGAACTGCAGGCGGATCTGGCTCCGCGTTGCACCAACCGCCTTGCGGATGCCGATCTCCGCCGTTCGCTCCGACACGGCAATCAGCATCATGTTCATGATGAACACGCCGCTGACGGCCAGTGTGATGGATGCCACGACGATCATTGCAAGGCTCATGGCGCGGAGGATTCGTCTGGCGGTTGTCAGCAGGCTCGACAGCGTCTCGACGCGATAGAGCGATCCGGGGCGATGGCGCGATTCCAGTGTGCGGCGCACAAGAAGGGCAGCGCTCTCAATGTCGGCACGTTCCCGGACCGACACGTAGAGAGGGTCCACTCGCTCGATCTCCTGGAAGTAGCGCAGCACCGTGTAGGGGACGAGCAGCGAATTCTCAGACACCTCCGACTGTCCGAACGTCTCGACTCCCTCGGAAAACGCTCCCACCACCAGGAACTCCAGACCGTGGGCCTTGACGCTCCGGCCGATGGCCTGGGAAGCTCCACCGAACAGCCTGCCCGCCAGCTCGGGGGTGACGAGGCAGACCTTGGCGCGAGAGTCAATGTCGCTGCGTTCAAGGAAGCGGCCGGCGAGGAGCCGGAGGTTCCGGACAGCCCGGTATTCCTCGCTGGATCCCAGGAGCCGGATCTGTACCGGCAGTCCGTTGACAGTGATCGAGTCCCATGAGCTCATGACACCCGCTACGGCGACGGCGCGGTTCCCGAGACCGGAGCGGACGGCCTCTACGTCGGCCAGGGTTACGTAATCAGAATCCGCCGGCGACACGTTGCCGCCTGCCTCGTAGTACGCGTACACGAGATTCGAGCCCACTCCCTCGATCTGGGCGAGGACGAACTCGCTTCCAGTCGCGCCGACAGTCGCGACGAGAATCACCGCGGCTACTGCCGCCGCCATGCTGGCGGCCGCCAAGGCGGTGCGCAGGCTCCGCGACCTGAGCGATTCGAGGGCCTGTACCGCGAGGTCTCGCAGCGGCACGGCTGCCCGCACGCTCATAGTCTCTTCAACAGCTTGCGCACGCGGGAGGGCGGGTCGGAGTTCGGCTTGCGCCTCGGGCTCGCCAGATACCGCTCCAGCAATTCCCTTGCCCGCGGATAGAGCGCCTTCCGTTTCGCGTGGAGCCAGGCCTTGCCGGCCTCCAGGCACACGTCCGGGTCGTCGGGGTCGCTTGCAAGGGCCGCCTCGAAGAGCTCGTCGCTCTCTGCATGCTGCCCCCGCCTCGAGAGATATCCGGCATGGCCCAGCAGGTATCCCGTGTCGTGGGGAGCCAGCTCGCGTGCACGCAAGTGGCTCTCCGCCGCCTCTTGGAAGTCGCGCGCGTCTTCGTGAACCGCGGCCCACGCCGCGGCACCCCGGGCTCGGTCGATCGATTCGATCCGGACGGCGATCTTCACTGCCTCGGCCTTGCTGCCGCCGATCAAGCGCGGAGCCATGAAGTGGAATCCCTGAAGCGCCTCAAGGGCTTCCAGATTCTCTTCGTCGAGTTCGACTGCCCTCTCGAAGTGCTGCCTGGCCTGCTTGGCCAGCGGCGCTGCGCCCACCCTCCGCAAGCCGGTCATTCCCTCGGCGCGGCGCCCGATCGCCAGCCCTACCCACAGCCGGTACTTGGAGTTCCCGGGGTCCTCGCCGGCAGCCCGCTCAAAGCTCTTCTGCGCCTGTCGGTAGTCCTCGGCCCGGTAGAGATCGACTCCGTGGGCGAAGTCTGCGGCACCGCGGTCGCCGGCGGCATGCGAGGTGGCACAGGTCAGGACAAGCAGCGCAAGAAGTCTAGCCGGCACCGCCATCCCCCTGCAATTGCGGACTGACGGTCCGGCCTTCGGAGAGCGAATCGTCCCCGGGAAGCAATACGACCTCCGACTCATCCAGCCCGTCGCGCACCTCGACGAACAAAGGCCCCTCCGCCCCCGTAAGGATCTCACGGCGCGAGGCCTTGCCGCCATCGACTGCCCAGACGTGTGCCCTCCCGTCACTCCGCATGACAGCCAGCCTGGAAACGCTCAACGCCGACGGCACGCGTTCCGTCACGATTCGGGCTCCCACCGCCAGATTCGGAAGGAGCCGGCCGCTGTGATTCGCGACGGTGCAGTGGATTTCCCCGACTCTGCGAGCGTCCATCTCGACCACTTCGGTGGCCAGCCGATCCACCAGGCAGGTCCATTCCAGCCCGGGATAAGCGTCAGCGTCGATCGTGACAGGAGATCCTTGCCGAACCCGGCCCAGATCAGGTTCATCAACGAGAATTCTGGCTCGCACCGGGTTCAGCACCCCCACATGCGCGGCCAGATCCCCGCCCTGCAGGTAGTCCGCCTCGGCCACCGGCAGGGAATACACCACGCCGGAGGATGGCGCCACGACGCGAAGCTCCTCCGTGGCACGGCGGGCCAGCGAGACGGCGGAGGCTGCCTCGTCGACCGCTGCCCTGGCAGCATCCCGCTGCCCCTCGGCCAGCGGCGACGCCAGTTGTGCGTCAATCGAATCCAAATCGATGGCAAGATCCTCCACGAGTCGCCTCTTCGCGTCGGCGTCGAGGCGCGGGACCGCGCCTCGCGCCGCCAATCGCTCGAGGCGCTCCAGGTCCAGCGAGGCCTTGGCCTTCCTTCTTGCCAGCTTCTCACGCTCGGCACGCAGTGTCGCCTTCTTGGACGGTGCCAGTCCCGCCTCCAGGGTGGCCAGTCTGGCCTTCGCGCCCCGCAGGCGTGCGGCAGCCTGGGCGAGCGCCCCAGCCTGCCCCGTGTCCGACAACCGGAGCAGTTCCTGCCCCTCCTCGACCGTATCCCCCCGGCGGACGAGGACCCGTTCAACCCTGCCCGCAACAGCGACCCTGACTTCAGAGCGACTGAATGCCTCGATCCGGCCGTTGGTGGTGACTGCACTCTCAATGTCGCGCCGCAGCGGTCGCTCGGCGCGCACTTCGACACCTGCGTCTGCGCAGGAGAGCGCAGCGAGCAGAAGGGAAGCGGTCAATGCGGACGGAGCCCCTCGCATGCGGGTCGGCTAGGGCTTGTCCATCGCAGCTGTGGGCCGGTGCGAGAAATCCCACGCCCGCAGGTTCGACTCGCCGGGCGTGAACTCCACGATCGCGTACTCGCCAGGCTCGAGAGGGTCCACCGGCCAGACCTTGTAGACCAGAGGCGCCAGCTGCTGCCGAAAGACTTCGACCTCGTCCTGGGCCTCGAACTGCTCCTCCGAGTTCGGCACCACGTAGATCTGCTGGACGATCCGCCGCTCCCTTCCTTCCTCGGGCTTGATCCGGGAGATGCCGAAGCGGGAGAAGCGGTCGAGGCGCATGTAGAAAGCCGGCTTGAAATCCGTCGTGACCGTCTTCGACGCAAGCCCCTTGATCGAGTAGGTCCGCTTGCCCGGCGTGACCGGTACAGGTGCGATCACGTTCAGAAAGACCCGCTTCTTGCTTCTGCCGACATCGAAGAAGACCTGCTCGAGCGGGACCAGTTCCTTGTCCCTCAAGTAGTAGATGCCGTCGTCCAGGGGAACGCCATGCAGCTCCGTGCGGGCCCGGCGCTCGGCGATCCGCTCTCGGCGCTCCTCAGCCGCCCGGGCTTCGGCGGCGGCCTCTTCGCGGGCATTGCGGGCTTCCGTCCGCTCCCAGTCCACGATCTCTTCCGGCACCTGCTCCCACTGGCCCCGGTCGCTGCTGAAGTAGCGGACGCGGCCCTCGGCTCGCTCGTATTCGCTCACCGCGATCGGCGTGCCGTCGGTCAGGATGAGAACGACTCTCTGTGCCTGGAGCAGCACGGCGCCACCGATCACTGTCACGGCTGCAGCTATGGCGCGAATTCGCATGGCAAATAGTGGGAACTTCCTCAATATACAGCCGAAACCTCGGGCGCGGTGCAGGAAGACCCTGGCAGATCCGCGACATCAGAACCGCAGCCGGAGCTGGACCGAAGCCTGGCGGCCGGGAGCGAGTGCAGTCGCCGAGAAAAGGCCGCTGAAGTTGATGACGTTGAGCCTGTCGGTGGCATTGCGCAGGTCGAATTGGAGGGTGGCGGATCTCGAACCGCGCATCCAAATTCGGGAGCCGAACGAGAGGTCGAGACTCAGGTTCGGGGCGACGCGCGAGCGCTCGAAGTTCACCCTGTTGAGAATCGCGTCCGAGATCAGCCCGTCGGCATGGTCATCGTCGTCGTCATCGTCGTCGCCATCACCCTCGTCGCCGCCTTCGCCTTCGTCGTCATCGTCGTCATCGTCGTCCAACTCGACTGGAAGACCGCTGCCGTAGCGGATCCCAAATGACGCCCAGAATCGGCGGTGCGGCTGGAAGCGGACCATCGCCGCCACGGTGTTCCGCTGGTCCTGGCTGATCGGAAACTCCGTGGCGACGTCCCGAAGCTCTTCGGCTTCGCCGCCCTCGATGAACAGTCCCCCCGTTACCGGGGACCTGGTCAGTCCGAGCATGTGCGAGTAGCTGGCGAACGCCGAAATCCCCTTCCACCGCGGGGCTTCCAGCCGAACTTCGGTTCCCTCGACCTCCGCCGATTCGAACGTGATGGGAAACGACAGGCCCGTCTGAAGGAACACGTCATCGTCGATGGCGTTTTCGAAACGCCGCCAATAGTGCTTGGCGTCAATGCGCACAGCGTTCCCGATCGGCTTCCGGAACCCGACTTCGGCGAAGTGTGCGCGGCTTGCCGGCACGGCGAGCGCACCTTCGACGTCATCGATCCCGAGGCCGGGTGCGGCGCTGCTTAGCAGGAGGTTCTCGTGGGGAGGCGGCTGGAAGATCCGATCGTAGGAAGCGTAGATCTGCAGCTCGGCGCGAGGTACGTAGTAGCTCGCTGCAAGCCGGGGGCTGAGGGCCCGGTCGGTGATCAGGAGACGGTACTCGTCGAATCGCACGCCCAGGTTGGCAGCGAAGTTCCCGATCCTGAACTGGTCCTGAATGTAGACGCTTGCTTCCGTGCTCCCGCGCCGGGAATGGAAGTCGAGATCGAACTCCGGCAGTTCGTCGGGCTCCGCCATCTGGAAGGCCTCCCTGAGCGCGCTGAATCGCAGGTCGCCGCCGATCTTGATCGTGTGGCTCTCGCTGTCAATGGTTATGTCACCCATCACGGCCCGCTCGCGAAAGCCGCGGTCCTGCAGGACATAAACGGGAGTTGACAGTTCGTTGCTCCAAAGCTCGCTGGTGAGATCGCGGACCATGCCGCGAACAGACAGCAGGGACCGGCGCGACAGCGTTCGCTGGAAGTGCAGCTGGCCAGCCGATTCGGAAGAACTGCGGTCCTGGCGGTGGCCGGCCTCCTCCTGCGCGGGATGGTGCGGAACACGGAAACCTGTCCGGTTCGCGCGAGCATAGACAGTCAGCCGACTGCGGTCGCCGGCATCCGTGGCGAATCGGAGATTGCCCCCTCCGGAGGTCGCCTTGTTGTTGAGATTCTCAATCGATGGCGGGTCCAGGTAGCGGTCCGTGCTCCCTCCCAGCAGTCCGACGGACAGCTCGTTCCGACCCTTGGCGTACTGGTGTGAGAACGCGCCGAGCCGCGTTCCGTAGCCGCCGGCCAGCACGTCCATCGAGGAATGGTGGCCTAGCGCGGCGCTCCTCCTGGTGTCCAGGGCGATCACCCCGGCAAGCCTCCGGCCGTATTCGGCCGGAATGCCGGCGACCAGCACCGTCACCGCCTCGAATTCACTGGTTTCGAATGCGGGGGCGAACCCGATCGACCTGTTGTCATACAACGGCATGCCATCGATGACGTACTGCGTGTCGTACTCCGAGCCGCGCGGATGCAGGACCGCGTTGGCCTCGACCAGCCAGCCCGGCATGGCCGTGACGATGTCGACGATGCTGCGACCCAGCGTCGCGCCCAGCGCCCGGTCGAGAGCCTCCCGGCCGGCACCCGTTCCCTGCGAGGGCCGAAACGGCTCGAACAGGGGCATGGTCGAGCCAACCGTGATCGACGCATCGACGGTTGCGATGACCATGGCGATCCGAATCGACTGCGGAACCGCAGAACGCACCTCCACGGTCCGTTCTGCCGCGGCGAACCCGGGGTGGCTGGCCACAAGCAGATAGGTGCCCGGCGGAACCCGGCGGAAAAGTGCGCGGCCTTCGGCGTCCGCGGCTGCCGTCGCAGTGAACTGCGGGCTGCTGGAAGCAAGTTCGAGAACCGCGGGAACCCCCTGCCCGCTGGGGTCGACGACACGGACATCGAGGCGCCCTTCCATGACCTGGGACTGGCCGCCAGGGGCGGTAGCGATCACCAGGACGGCGATCGCCAGCAGGCAACCGAAGAGATGCGATCCGGAGTCAGACACGGGCTTACACTCGAAGATTCCGCGGCAATGGCCATTGTTCACGCTTTTTCGGCGTGTCCATGGGCGAGAATGGCCCGGGCAGAGGACGGTGCCGTTGCGAAGGCAGGTTACAAGACCAATGTGGAGCGCCAGCAGGGCGTCCGGTGCCTCGGCGGCCGCGATGCCGCTCGGAGGCATTTCGGGACCACGGGACGGCCAGATCGAGGCGGCCGCGATCGGGCGGGAAGTAACCCTGCTCTTTGACGCGCTGAGGACACCTGTCCTGCGGTATCTGATGTCGATGGGGCTCCCTGTCGCCGACGGCGAGGATGTGGTGCAGGACACGTTTCTGGCTCTGTTCAACCACCTCCGTCGCGGTCGGCCCCGAACGAACCTTCAGGGTTGGACGTTCAGAACGGCGCACAACCTGGGCCTGAAGAGGCGACGTGCCATCCACCGGAGCTGGAAGTCGTCCCGCGACCGGGCCGCGGCAGTCCTCGCTGCCGACACGCGACCCAATCCCGAGGAACAGCTCAATGGGCGTCAGGAGTATGAGAGGGCTTGCGCTGTCCTTCGCGCACTGCCGGAGCGCGACCGGTTGTGCCTCGCCCTGCGTGCTGAAGGGCTCCGGTACCGTGACATCGCCAAGACGCTGGGCATCTCTCTGGGAAGTGTCTCGAAATCCATCAGCCGCGCCGCAGCGAGACTGCAGGAGGCCAGGCGATGAGCAGCCGAGCGGATCGTGAGCGGCGCCACCCGTCTGACGGAGAACTCCTGCTGCAGTCGGCGGGAGACCTGCCCAAGGCGCGGGCCACCACGATCGCGAACCACCTGGAGACCTGCCCTGCATGCACATCCCGCCTAGCGAGCCTCAAATCGGCCGTCGGGGAATTTGCAAAGGCCCGGCGATCGGCCCTTGACCGGGATGTGCCGCCCCCGGCACCAGCAAGGGCTCGTCTGACTGACAGCATTGCGGATGCCAGCGAAGCCCGGACGGGCCTTGTTCGGGCTGTCGAAGCAGGTCTGGCTGCCGCAGCGGCGGTCGCCTTCATCCTCGTGGCGACCAACGGCCTGTCGGAAGGTTCGGGCGATGGCGGCCGGCCAGACCGCACCGTGGAGATCGCGGCCTTCACACCGAGTCCGGACCTCACGCCCGGCCTGACGAACTCCTCCAGCCGCTCTGAACTGTGTGCCCCCGACGCGGACCTGTCCACCACTCCGGTGCTGCGTTCGGTCGCGCTGCAGATCTTCCGTGCGCACGGGATCGATGATCCGGAACCTTTCGAGTACGAGCTCGACCACCTGGTTCCCCCGGAGCTGGGAGGCTTGACGGCGGTCGGGAACCTCTGGCCACAGCCCTATGCCGGGAGCAGATGGAACGCGCGGGCCAAGGACGCGCTGGAGGACAGGCTGGTCCGCCTGATGTGCGAGGGTCAGGTGCCGCTCGCGACAGCACAGGCGGAGATCGCCCGGAACTGGGTAGCCGCCTACAAGAAACACTTTGGCGCTTCGGAGCCGCTGATCGAGCACGCCGCGTTCCTCAAGGACGAACCCTGGCGATAGTTGCAGCCTGACCCTGACCGGTGCCTCACAGCGCACCGCGAGCCTGTGGTATTTTCAACCGAATGACCAGGGGGGTGAGCACCATGCGTTTGCTGAGAGCGAGAGTCCGGCCGGCACTGACGGTGCTGGCACTGGTCGCGGCCGTGGGCTGCGGGGCGCCGGTGGACGACAGGCCCAACATCATCCTCGTCATCACCGACGACCAGGGCTACGGGGACGTCGGTGCGCACGGGAACACGAAGATCCGCACTCCCCATCTCGACGCCATGCACGCCGAGAGCGTGCGCCTGACGAACTTTCACGTCGACCCCACCTGCTCTCCAACGCGTTCCGCGCTGGTCACGGGCCGCTACTCGTCCCGGACGGGTGTCTGGCACACCATCATGGGCCGGTCGATTGTCCATCGTGACGAGAAGACCTTCGCCGACGTGCTCGCCGGTGCCGGGTACTCCACAGCCTTCTTCGGCAAGTGGCACCTGGGCGACACGTCCCCGTACAGGCCGATTGACCGAGGCTTCCAGGAAGCCGTGTATCACGGTGGCGGGGGCGTGGGCCAGACTCCCGACTACTGGGGCAACGACTACTTCGACGACACGTACTGGCACAACGGCGAGCCGACGGCCTACGAAGGCTACTGCACCGACGTTTTCTTCGACAACGCGCTTCGATTCATCGGGGCGCAGGCGGAGAACGGGACCAGTCCGTTCTTCGTCTACCTGTCCACGAATGCGCCCCACGGTCCGTTCCTCGTGGATGAGAAGTACTCCAAGCCGTACGCGGACGCCGGAGTCCCAAGCCCGATGGACAAGTTCTACGGAATGATCGAGAACATCGACGACAACATGGGGCGCCTGCGGGCGAGGCTCGACGACCTCGGCATCGCCGACAACACGCTCCTGATCTTCATGACCGACAACGGGACGGCTGCCGGCGTGACGAACACCCATCCGACCCAGCGAGTGGGATCGACGAACGAGCAACTGCTTGCGCGGGCGGAAAAGCTGGCGGACGAGCAAGCCTGGCAAGGGTTCAATGCCGGGATGCGCGGCAGAAAGGGGTCGGAGTATGACGGCGGCCACCGGGTGCCGTTCTTCATGCGCTGGCCGGCCGGCAGCCTCGGGGAGCCGCGGGACGTGGGAAACCTGACTGCACACATCGACGTGCTGCCGACGTTTGCAGACATTGCGGGAGTCGCTGTGCAGCCGGACCTCGACTGGGACGGGACGAGCCTGCTTCCCCTGCTGCGGGGGGAGGAATGGAGCGATCGCACACTGACGGTGCACTCGCAGAGGATCCGCTACCCGGAACGGTGGCGTAAGAGTTCGGTGATGACCGAGCGGTACCGCCTCGTCAACGGGGAGGAACTCTACGACATGGAATCCGACCCGGGGCAGGTGCGGGACATCGCGGAGGAGAACCCGGAGGCCGTCGCAATGCTGAAGGATGCGTACGACGCCTGGTGGGGCCGCATCGACGACCGGTTCGACCAGCATGTGCATCTCGACATCGGCTCGGACGCCGAAAACCCCGCACGCATCACGGCCCACGACTGGCTGCCTCCGGACGACTCGGTACAGGTTCCCTGGAATCAGGGGCATGTGAGCCGCGCACCGGCAGTGAACGGCACCTGGAACATCAATGTCGCGCAGGCGGGCACGTACGAGTTCAGCCTGTATCAGCGCGACATGCCCGCGGAATTCCCGATCGAGGCGGCGGAAGCCACGCTTCGGATCGGGGAGGCCGAGGCGAGCGCGCCGGTTCCGGACGGGGCATCGAGCGTCCAGTTCACGATGGACCTGCCGGCTGGGAAGACAACCATGGATACGCTCTTCAAGGCACGGGACGGCTCCGAACGAGGGGCCTTCTTCGTGTACGCCAAGCGCCTGTAGGGAACGCGTGCGCGCTCGGTTCGGGGTGCCCGGTCGCGTGATAGCATGAGTCCGCGACGCCCGATCCCGAGGGTCGAGGTCGCCAGGAAGACCAACGTGTCGATCGAGGATCCCCTGTCCAGACGAGACTGGATGCGCTGCTGCGCGCAGACGGGGACGGGAGCCGCGCTCGCCAAGTCCGCCCCTGCCGCTGCGGGTGCGGTTCAGGCTGCAGCCGCGTCCGGGTACAACAACTACTTTGGCGACCTGCACAACCACAACCAGGTCGGCTACGCCCAGGGGTCGCTCGAGCGCAGCTTCGAGGTGGCCCGCAACCACCTCGACTTCTACGCCTTCACTCCGCATTCGTACTGGCCGGACGTCGGCCAGTACGACGGCAAGATCGAATACAAGTGGCGCAACGGCTTCGCCGTCGCGAAGGCCCGCTGGCCCGATGTCGTGAGGCTGGCGAGGGAGTTTGACGATCCCGGCAGCTTCACGACGATTCTCGGCTATGAGCGCCACGGGACCATGGAAGGCGACTACCACATCCTGTTCCCGGACCTGGAGGGCGACTACGAGCTGATCGAGCCCCTGGATGAACTGCAGGCGTTCGCCAGGAAGCGGGGCTGCATCATGGTCCCCCACCATCCCGCCAACCGCCTGGGACATCGCGGCATCGCGTCGTCGGGCATTGACCCCGAGGTATCGCCCGTTCTGGAAATCCATTCCGAATGGGGATGCGCCGAGCACGACCGCGCTCCGCATCCGTACAAGCGGCACACCGAGGGTGGCCGCTGGACCCGCCACACGCTTCAGCACTATCTCAGCGAGGGCCACCGGTTCGGGGTCGTGGCCAGCACCGACGACCACCTCGGATATCCGGGAGGGTACCGGGAGGGACTCGCGGTGATCAAGGCTCGCGAGCTGACGCGCGAGGCCATCTTCGACGCGCTCAGGAATCGTCGCACCTACGCCGTGACAGGGGACCGGATCGAGTTGGAGTTCGCCGTCAACGGGGCCATGATGGGGCGCGAGATTCCCTATTCCAGGAAGCGGGAGATCCGGACCCACGTCCGCGGGTGGGACGAGATTGACCGTGTCGAGATCGTCAGGAACGGCCGCGTAATCCACAGGGATTTCCCCGTCGACAGACAGCCTGGAGCGAGTCGCTGGGATGAACCGGTCGTCGTGCGCTTCGAGTACGGCTGGGGACCCTGGCCGGCGCTGGGCTGGGGCGGCACGGCGGACTGGGACTTCGTGTTCGAGGTCGAGGGAGGTCGCATCGAGGGGTTCCATCCATGCTTTTCGTCCGGTCCGCTGGACGAGTTCCGGCGGGACAGGATCGTCAGCAGCAGCGAGACCTCGGTGCGGGTGCAGTCCTACACCGCCCTCAAGCAGCGGCTGGACGACTACTCGCAGAAGGCCCTGGTGCTGCGCGTCCGCGGCGACCACCGGACCAGGGTCACGGTTCGCTGCACGAAGCCGACCGAATGCTCCCTGACGCAGACACTTGCGGAGCTGGAGGTGTCGAACGAGATGCTGTTCACGCGTCCTTTCCCGTGGGAGTCGGCCATGATGCACCGCATAGTGCACCGCACGAACTGGGAGACCTCATTCGTTGCGGAGGACGAGGGGGACGGCTCTGAGGCGGACTGGTACTACGCCCGGGTGTTCGAGTCCAACGGCGAACTGGCCTGGTCCAGCCCGGTCTGGGTGGAGGGAGCATAGCGCGGTACGCGCCGGTGCGTGCCACGTCACGGAACACGCGCGAAGGGCGTCGCGCTCGAGCAAGGGTATGGATCCCTCGGCATTTGCGCTGGTCGTTGTCGGTCTGGTTCTGATCGGCATGAACGCGGCGGCGCTGTGGCGCGGGAGGACCTCGCGGAAGGACGAGGACTCGGGGGTCCGCACGTTGCTGGCCCGCCTCGACGCGCGGCTGGACGAGCAGGGCCGCAGGCAGGTCGAGGATGCGCGGGCGCTGCGAGCCGAGATCGACAAGCGGCTGGCAGGCGGATTCGACCGAACCGATCGGACCTTCGCGGATGTCGTGAGGCGCCTGGCCCTGGTCGACAAGGCGCAAGAGCGGATCACGGAACTCTCGTCCAACGTCGTGTCGCTGCGCGAGATCTTGGCGGACAGGTCCGCCAGAGGCGCCTTTGGGGAGGTCCAGCTTCACGCTCTCGTCACGAACATCATTCCGCCGGACGGCTACCGGATGCAGCACACGCTCTCGAACGGCAGGCGCGCAGACTGCATACTGTTCCTCCCGCCGCCGACCGGGAACATCGCCATCGACTCCAAGTTTCCCCTCAGCAACTTCCGGCGCAAGGTCGATCCTTCCCTTCCCCGGCCGGAGCGCCTGCGGGCGGGGCGTGCCTTCGTGCGGGACGTGAAGGCTCACGTGGCGGACATCGCAGCCAAGTACATCGTGCCCGGCGAGACGTGCGACTCGGCAGTCCTCTTCCTACCTGCGGAGTCCGTGTTTGCGGAGATTCATGCGTCCCACCCCGAACTGGTGGAGTTCGCGTTTCGCAAGAAGGTCTGGCTGACTTCGCCCACGACGCTGATGGCGGTGCTCACGACCGCACGATCGGTGCTCAAGGACGAGGCGACGCGTCGCGAGGTGCACCTGATCCGGGAGCATCTCCGTCTGCTGGGAAAGGACTTCGCCCGATTCGAGTCGAACATCGAAAAACTCGCCAACCACATTCGCCTGGCCGGGGACGATGCCCAGCGGACCCGCGCCGCGTCCCGGAGGATCGGGGCGCGCTTCCGCAAGATTGACGAACTCGATCTGGGGCCGGATTTCCCGACCCCCGACGAGAGGGGCCGGAAGCGGGACCCCGGGGCGAGCAGGCTGCGAAGTCAGGCGCCGACGTAACGGGTCCGCAGGCTGCGGGCAAGCCCGACATCGTGGGTCCCCTTGACGATGGTCCGTCCGTCCGCAAAGACCATCAGCTCGTGGGGAGGGCACCAGAAGCGCACCACATGCTCGGTCGCACGGACCTTTCCCACGCGCTGCAGCGACGCCGCTAGTTCGGCGAGCCTCACGGGACGGTCCCCGCCCGGCACCTGCACGGCGTCGCGGCCACAGAGCCTCGCCGTCGATCGGACCCGAGCATCCAGATGCGCGAATCGGCGATCGGCGCAGGTCCGGCATTCGGGATTCGGCGTCTGGGTCCGGAGCGAGGACCGCTCGCCCGTCCAGAGGTCCTGCGACACGAAGGACGCCAGGACCGACTCGGCTCGTCCGGCAAGGATCTTCAGTGCCTCGGCCGCCTGCAGCGAGCCCACCAGCGAGGTCACGGCGTTGAGCACTCCCGCGGTGTCGCATGTCGGCTGGCGCTCCACGGGCATGTCGTCGAACAGGCAGGCCAGACACGCGGTCCGGCCCGGCAGGATCGGCATGAGGGAACCTTTCGTTCCGACCGCGGCCCCATAAATCCACGGGATCGACCGCTTCACCGCCACGTCGTTGATCAGATAGCGGGTCTCGTAGTTGTCCGTGCCGTCCAGAATGACGTCCGCGCCCGCGAGGAGGCTCTCAGCATTGGACGCTACGAGGTCCTTGACGACTGCCGTGACCTGAACTCTCGAGTTGGCCCGGCGCAGGCTCCTGGCGGCGGCCACGGCCTTCGGAGTCGCCGCTTGGGCATCCCTCTCTTCAAAGAGGCACTGCCTTTGCAGATTGCTCGTCTCGACAAAATCCCGGTCCACCAGCACTGTCTCGCCGATCCCCGCCCGCACGAGCAGCGAGGCCTGTACCGTTCCCAGGGCACCGCAGCCTACGATGGCCGCGCGGGAGGCCGAAAGCCTGTGCTGCCCTTCCTCCCCGATCTCGGGAAGCAGTCTTTGCCTGGAGTATCGATCGAGATCGTCCATTGCTGGGCGGCCCAAGCGCTTGTGCGGTCCGGTCCGGCCCCTAGGCGCTGGCCTGCAGACCGGGCCGATCCGTCGGTCTGAAACAGAATCCTAACCTATAATCCTTCATAGCGTTGCGACGCTTTGGACTGACCGTTCTAGCGCTCCTCATTCTTGCTGCCGCTCCGTCTTGGGCCGCGGAGCTGACAGGGCTTCCGGTGGCCGAGGTCCGGTTCGAGCCGCCTCTGGAAGCCGGCCTGGAGGCTTCGTGCGAGCTGGCGCTGAAGGTCAGGGTGGGGGAGCCGCTGGAACCGGCGGCGCTGCGGGAGTCGATTCAGGCCCTGTTCCGCACCGGCCGCTTCGCGGACATCAGGGCCGAGTTGGAGCAGGGACCGGGAGGAACCCGCCTCACCTTCCTGACGGATCCGGCCTGGTTTGTGGGCAGCGTGCAGGTGGTCGGCGTGCCGCGGCCTCCGTCTGAAGGCCAGCTGGCCAGCGCCACCGAACTGCGGCTCGGGGAACTCTTTACCGACGCCAAGCTGGAGCATGCTCTGCGCTCCGTGAGATCCATGCTGATCGAGCACGGCTACCGGCAGCCCTCGATCACCCACCAGGTCGAGAAGGACACCGCCACGCTCCAGGCCCACGTTGAGGTGAGAGTCGCGACAGGCCCGCGGGCGAGCATCGGCGCACTCCTCACGGCGGGACCGGACCAGCCGCTGGAGGCGGCGCAGATTCGGGAGATTGCGCGCTGGCCGCGCGGCGCCGAGTATCGCACCGACAGGATCCAGCAGGGAATCGGCCTGTTGCGCGAGCACTTCCAGCGCCAGGACCGGTGGCGATCGGAGATTCGAGTCGAGACTGCCGAGTACAGGCCGGCCACCAACGAGCTGACGCTCGTAGCGAGGCTCACGCCGGGTCCGAGAATGACGGTCCGAGCGGAAGGAACCAGCATCCGGGGCGCCAGGCTGAGACGATTCCTGCCGATCTTCGCCAGAGGCGTGGTGGATGACGATCTGCTGTCGGCCGGCCAGGAGAACCTGGAGAGCTACTTCCAGTCCCGCGGCTACTTCGGGGCCACGGTGGCGTATGACATCGAGCGCCAGGCCGCGGACGAGATCTCGATCGTCTACCGCGTGCGGAAGGGCCCCCGTCAGGTCCTCGGCGCGGTCGAGATCCGGGGAAACCGCCACTTCAGCACCGAGGAGATCCGGGAACGTGTTCAACTGCGCGAGAAGGGTTCCGGGTCAAGTCACGGCCAGTTCAGCGAGGCCATGCTCCGGCGGGACCTGCAGGCGATCCGCAACCTCTACAGCTTGAGCGGATACCAGGCCGCGACAGTCTCCGGTCAGGCCGTCGGCGGTCATGCCGGCCGTCCCAACGAGCTGGCTGTGCGGATCGACATCGTGGAGGGCTCGCCGACGGTCGTCACGGGCCTCGTGACGTCGGGATTCGAGAACTTCCCGGCGAGCGAAGCGGATTTCGGATTCGCTTCCGAGCCCGGCCAGGCGTTCAGCGAGGCCAACATCGCTGCGGACCGCCAGCGCATCCTGACCGAATATTTCAACCGCGGCTACCGCCAGGTGTCGTTCGACTGGCGCGCCGAGGAAGGCCCAGCACCGGGCGAGGTGGTTCTCCACTACAGCGTTGACGAAGGAGAGCCGGTGCGCACGGGGGCCGTCTTTCTCTCGGGCAGCCGCAGGACGCGGGAAACCGTGCTTGCCCGCCGCACAGTCCTGTCGCCTGGGGGGCCGCTGTCCCAGGAGAGCATCTACTCCACTCAGCGAAACCTGTACGACCTTGGAGTCTTCTCCAACGTCGAGGTGGCCATCCAGAATCCGGAGGGCATGGAGGCGTCCAAGAACGTCCTCATTCATGTCGAAGAGGCGAGGCGCTGGGCGATCGGCGTTGGCGGCGGGGCCGAATTCGCGCGCATCGGCCGCAACACGGCCGAGCTCACCAACCCCGCGGGAGACGCCACGTTCAGCCCCCGGGTCACCCTCGAGATGACTCGCCTTAACGTCGGCGGCAGGGCCCACACGATGGGATTTCGGACGCGGCTCTCGCTCCTGCAGCAGCGGGGCCTGTTCACCTACGAGGCTCCGCGCTGGTTCGATTCCGACAAGTGGCGAATGACGCTCAGCGGCCTCTACGACACCTTCCGCAACGTCAACACGTTCACCGGCCGCCGGGTGGAGGGGGCGTTGCAGCTCACCCAGCAGCTCACTCCGAGGACCACGGCCCTGTACCGCTACGCCTACCGCCGAACGTCTATCGACCAGAACACCCTGCATATCGAGCCGCTGCTGGTTCCCCTCGTCTCGCAGCCGGTCCGCGTGGGCCTGCTGTCCGGAACCTACATCGCCGATCTGCGGGACAACCCGACGGACACTACAAAGGGCATCTTCAACACCGTGAACGTGGCGCTGACATCGAAGTACTGGGGGTCGCAGCCGAACTTCGCCAGGCTGCTTGCCCAGAACAGCACCTACCATTCCATTCGCCCGGGAATCGTCTTCGCGCGCATGGTGCAGCTTGGCGTCAGCCTGCCGTGGGCGGGGCACGCCGAGGAGGGCATCCAGCTTGCCCGTTTCGCCGGGCGGCCGGACCCGAGGATCCCGCTCTCCGAGCGCTACTTCGGAGGCGGTGCGAACTCGCATCGAGGCTTCGCCTACAACCAGGCGGGCCCGCGCGACCCAGCCACGGGATTCCCGCTGGGAGGCGGATCCCAGTTCCTGAACAGCATGGAGCTGCGGTTCCCGCTGATGGGCAGGGACATCTCCGGAGTGATCTTCCACGACGCGGGCAACGTCTACTCCCGCCCGGGCCGCATCAGCTTCCGGTCCGCGCAGAGCGTTCGCGTCAACGACGCCGGGGCGAAGGAGTTCGATTTCGACTACATGGTGCACGCGGTGGGACTCGGGATCCGCTACAGCACACCGATCGGCCCGGTCCGCTTTGACCTGGCATTCAGCCCGAACCCCCCGCGGTTCGTCGGCTTCGACGGAACCCGGGACCAGCTCCTCACCGGGAAGGGGACCTTCCGAGAGCAGCGCATCCCGGCGCTCCAGTTCCATTTTTCTCTGGGCCAGACATTCTAGCCATGCCGATCTGCCGGACCATCACACGAAAGGCCCTCGAGGCTGCGGCCGCCTGCGTTCTCGTCTCGGCGGCGCCGGGCTCCGCAATCGTCGATCGCGTGGTCGCGATCGTCGGGACGGAGGCGGTGACCCTGTCCGAGATCGACCTCGAACTTCGTCTGGAAGCTCTCTTCAGCGAATCCGAACCCGCCGACATGGGGAATCGCGGAGAGGACGTGCTCCGCCGGCTGATCGACCGCCGCCTCGTGATGCAGGACCTGTCGCTGACACCCTTCCTGCAGGTGCAGGCGGCAGAGGTCGACCGGCAAGTCGAGCAGCTCCGGGACCAGCGGTTCCTGGGAGGGCGCGACCTCGAGGCCGCGCTCCGGCACTACCGCCTGACGCTGGAGGACTGCCGCTCGTTCCTGGAGGAGCAGATCGCCTTTGAGCGGTACGTAACGTTTCGGTTCAAGACCGGCCTGGCGGCCAGCCGCCAGGCGATCGAGACGTTCTACCGGGACGAGTACCTGGTGTTGCAGCGCGAACGCGGCGAGCCGGTCGCCCCCCTGGAGGAGGTGTCGGACCTGATCTCCCGAATCGTCGTCGAGCGCCGGGCGACCGAGCTTCTCGAGGCACGCCTGCTGGAACTGCGATCTCTCCTGCGAATCGAGTCGCGGCTACGTCCCGCGAAGGGGGCGGAACCGTGATCCGAAGGCTTGCAGGTTCGCGCTGGTCGCGCGCTGTCCTCGCGGTCGCCGGGCTTCTCGGCGCCGGCTGGGGCGGGTTCGAAGGCGTCATGCGCAGCGACTGGTTCGCCGAGTGGCTCCGGACCACAATGCTGCGGGAGCTCGAAGCGGTTTCCGGCGGCTCCGTTTCGATTGAGGAACTGCGGTTCGGCGACTCCCGGCTCTCGTTCGAGATCGAGGGGCTCGAGATTCGCAGCGCGGGCGATGACGGGGCGCCGTTCCTCACCGTGCCCAGCGCTGTCGTCCGGCTGGGCTGGCGGTCCCTAGCTGGCGGACGGACGCACATCGAGACGCTGAGTGTTCGCGACCCTCATCTCCGGGTGATGACCGGCGGAGACTGGGCCACGAGTCTCCTGCTGCCGGGGCTCCTTGGCGAATCGCCAGAGATTGCGGTGAGCCGGTTCGAGCTCACCGGGGGCTCCATCGACTGGAACGGCGAGCAGATTGCCGTGGAATTCAGCGGATCCGGACTCGAAATTGTGGTTGCCTCGGACCCGGAGACGGGCCGCCGTCGGGTCGAAGCCGGCCTCCGACGAGCCGACTGGGTTCCGGCCGGGCTGGAGGCACTGCAGTCGGCGGCGGTGTCGGTGAGAGCTGTCGCGGATGAGGAGGGCATCGAGATCCGGGCTGCGGAGCTGCTCGGGGAGGCACTCTCGATCCGGGCTGCGGGCAGGCTGCGCGGCATCGAGTCGCCACATTTCGATGGCAGCTACTCGGCCGAGGTGCAGCTGGCGTCGCTTGCCGATCTGGCCGGTTCAGCCGCAGCTGGCGTCGAGGGCGCGCTGACGATCGAAGGCACCGTGCGGTGGGACGCAGCATCCGGGCGACTCGACTACGACGGTGCGGCGAACGCATCCGACATCCTGATCCCCGGGCTCGACACCCGGAACTCCTTCAAGGGACAGGTTGCGGGCGACCTTGACGCGCTGAACTTCACCGGAGTCACCGGAATGCTGGCGGGCGGCGAGCTGGAGGGCTCCCTCGAGCTGCGGGAGATCCGTCAGGAGCCGGCCGCCACCCTGGCGGGAACCCTGAAGGGCGTAGCCCTGGAGACCATCGCGGCTGCCGCGGGGACCGGCTCCATACCTTGGAGCGGAATTCTGGATGTCCACGTGGACGCGGAAGGCGCGGCATCGAGCGACCTGGTCGCAGACATCGGGATCGCCCTTCGGCCGTCCGGCGGTCCGTCCACCCTGCCGGTCGAGGGCAGCGCCTCGATGCAGTACAGCGCCCGGGACGGCACCGTCGAGCTGTCGAGTCTGGAACTGCTCACTCCGAACGCCAGACTGCGGGCCAGCGGGACGACCGACGGCCGCGAGGCCGGCACCTTCCGCGTCGAGGCCGCGGTCAGCTCCGGACCGGCCGTCGAGCGGGTCCTTGCAGTGGTCCAGCCGCATGTCGAGCGCGCGCTCCCGATGCCCGACGGTAGGTATTCGTTCGAAGGGGATCTGCACGCCATCCTTGGAGACGAGCCGGAAGCGATCCTGGACGGCCAGTTCTTCATCGAGGACTTCGAGTTCGGAGGCCAGCGCTGGGAGCGCCTCGCCTTGCGCGGCACGCTCTCATCCGTGGCGATCGAGATCGCGGATGGCCACCTGTCGGACGCCGGCGGCCATGTGGGAGTTCGCGGATCCTTCCCGACAGGGGAGAAAGGAACTCTGCAGCTCCAGGCTTCCGGCGAAGGCATCGATGCGGCCAAGCTCGTGCGGGCGAGCGGATTCGGAATCCCAGTGAGCGGCGCTGTTGCCCTTGAGATCGACGTGTCGGGAACCATCGGGAATCCGGACGTTCGCAGTCGGATCCGGGTGGAATCGCCCGGCTTCTTCGGAGAGGGCTTCGACCGGCTTGAGGCGGATGTGCTGTACCAGGCGGGAGAATTCAATGTTGCCGAGGCCCTGCTGCGGCGCGGCGATTCCAGACTCAGGGTGACGGGTTCGGTTGACCGGGGAGCGCAGGTGGCTGAGATCGACATCGAGAGCAATCTCTGGCCGCTGGACGAGTTCGACTGGGGGCGGGTGCTGATGCCCGGCCTGACCGGGACCGTTCAGTTCGGGCTCAGAGCGTCCGGCAGGGTCGGCGGGGCGCGCCTGCTCCGGGAGCTCGAAATGGACGGCCACTGGGAAGTGGCCGGCCTACGGAGAAACGACCAGTCGCTGGGGCACTGGACCGGCAGCATCCAGTCCCGCCAGAACCAGCAGAACATCGATCTGGACTGGAGCGCAAACGTGCTGGGAGGCGTCATCCGCGGAGATGCCGATGTCTGGCAGATCGAGCCGGCCAGCTATACGGGGAGCGTCGAGTTCAGGGCAATCAGCATCTCGCAGGCGGCCGAGTTCCTTGGCCTGCCGGCGGAAAGCATCGACGGATCGTCCTCCGGCTCAGCGGAATTCGGCGGCGTCATTGGCGTCGCCGACACCTTCAGACTCGACGGCACCGTGGACCGAGTGGAATTGCAGGTCTCCGGCGCCGCCGACCGGTCCTATGCGGTCTCCAACATCTTCCCCATGCGCTGGGGCGTGAGGCACGGCGCCCTTGTCCTGGACTCCATGACGCTGAGCGCTCCCGGCACGGACCTCGCGATCGACGGATCGATTGCGTTCGGCGGAGACCGCATGATCGACGTCGCACTGGACGGCACCCTTGACCTTGGGATCCTCGAGCTGGCGATTCCCGGCCTGGAGGCGAGCGGCGCATCGAGCATCGGCCTCCAGGTGGCCGGAACGCTGGACGAACCCGTTCTCGAAGGGACGGTCGGGCTCGCGGACGGAACACTGGGCAGCCCGCAGGTCCCTGTGCGCCTGAGCGACATGACGGGCTCCGTCCGCTTCGAGGACGGGCAGGGACGAATCGAAGACCTACGGGCGGCGTCCGGCGGGGGAACGGTCGACATCAGCGGCGTCGTCGCCTTCCGCGACTCCTCTCTCGAGTACCGGCTGAACGCCGCCGCCAGGGACATGCGGGTCGAGCATCCGGAGAATGTCAGCAGCGTGCTTGACGGGCAGTTCACCTTGGCGGGAATCGGAGCCACCAGCATCATGAACGGCGACGTGACAGTCTCCCGCGTGTCGCTGCGGGAAGGCCTTTCGTTCTCGGACCTGTTCGGCAGCCTTGATCGGTCAACGGCTGACCGGGCGAGTGTGGATGCATCCATGTTCGAGAACATGCAGATGCAGATCCACATTGGGGCGGTGTCCCACCTCCCTGTGGAGACCGACCTGATGCGCAACGTCGAGGCCGGTCTGGACATCGAAGTCATGGGAACGCTCGCTTCCCCATCCATGCTCGGCACCATTGGGATCTCCCAGGGCCAGCTGCACATGATCGGCACGCGCTACCAGATCACCCGGGGCGAGATCCGGTTCGAGAACCCCCTGCGGCCCGAGCCCGTCCTGAACATCGAGCTCGAGACGCGCATCCGGGACACCGATCTGGCGCTAGTGCTCTCGGGGCCCGCCAGTGCGCTCTCCCTGAGCTATCGATCCGATCCTCCGCTTCCGTTTCCGGACCTGATCAACCTGATCGTGGTCGGCAAGGAGCCGACGGTTGATCCGAGCATCGCTTCGCAGACGCGTCTCCAGCAGCAGTCGCTGGTGCAGACCGGCGCCGACGCCCTGCTGAGCCAGGCGCTTTCCCGCCCGCTGTCCCGAAGACTCCAGCGATTCTTCGGAGTCAGCCGGCTCAAGGTCGATCCCCAGATCGGCGGGCTGGAGGCCAATCCCAGCGCCAGGATCTCGACGGAGCAGCAGATTGCGGACGACCTGACCCTGATCTACAGCTACGATCTCTCGTCGGCCCAGCAGCAGGCGATCCGGATCGAATGGAATCCGGACCGCCGCTGGTCCTTCATCGTGACGCGGGACCAGAACGGCCTGGTTGGTTCGGACGTGCTCTACAAGGCGCGTCTGCCGTAGCGGGCCGGTCAGGCCAGACGCAGCGACGGCTGCGCGGCGAGGTCGAACCCGTCGGACTCGCCACGGAGATAGCGGGGGCAGGCGGCGGCCGCGATCATGGCGGCGTTGTCCGTCGAAAGCGCAAGTGACGGGAAATGAAATGGCAGGGAGAGCGACGAGAACGCCTCCCTCAGGGCGGAATTGGCGGCCACGCCTCCGGAGACGATCACGGACTCGACCTCCTCCAGCTCCGCGGCCTCCTCGGCACGGCGAAACAGCTCGCTCACGGCCCTGTGCTGAAACGAGGCGACCAGGTCCAGGCAGACCTTGCTTGCCGACGCCCGCAGGGCGTCTACGGTTGGGCGCCCGTCGTGGAACAGGGTTCGCCTGCGCTCGATCTCGTCCTGCAGGCCGGCGCCGTTCACGAAGCGCCGCACGGCGGTCTTGAGGCCGCTGAAGCTCATGTCGAGGCGGTTCCCCTTCATGTTGACGACCGGAAGCCGGACTGCCCTCGGGTTCCCGTACGGCGCCAGCCTGTCGAGGACCGGCCCCCCCGGATACCCGAAGCCCAAGAGCTTGGCGACCTTGTCGTAGGCCTCACCTGCCGCGTCGTCGCGGGTCCGGCCCAACAGGCGATAGGAGTAGGCGTCCTGCGCCGTGCGCTCGGCCACGAACATGTGGCTGTGCCCTCCGCTGACGACCAGGGCCAGGGCCGGAAACTCCACGTCGAGCCCGACAGCGCGCTGCTCCAGCACGACGGAATGAATGTGCCCCTCGATGTGGTTCACGCCCAGCAGCGGCACATCGAGCGATGCGGCCAGGCCCTTGGCGTACGTCAGGCCGACGAGAAGGGCTCCGATGAGGCCGGGCCCATAGGTCACGCCGATGGCGGAGAGATCCCGGTACCCGATGCCGGCGCCCTCCAGCGCCTCGCGGACGACTGGAACGATGGCGCGAAGATGCTCGCGGGAAGCCAGTTCCGGAACGACGCCGCCGTACTTGGCGTGGACGTCGAACTGGGACGAGATGACGTTGGACAGCAGGCGGTTCCCGTCCGCCAGGACCGCCGCCGCAGTCTCGTCACACGAGGTCTCGATGCCCAACAGATACATGGAAAAGGAAGCCCCCACGAGACCGCAGCCTCGCAGGGGCAGGGTGGCGCCTGCGCGCCTAGTTTACTGATACCGGTCGCACGTCTGGAAAGGCGGGTCGCCGGTCTACGGTAGCTGTGTCCCCGTACTGGCAATGACGGGGAATCGGAACGTCCGAACCGGAACGTTAACTCTCGGCCACCTCACCTTCCAGATTGGTACTGCCAGCGATGCTGTCGTTCATGTCCTGGATCACCTCCTTCCGCCAGTGATAAAAGCAGCGTATCGAAGTGGGCGAATCCCTGTCAACGCATGCCGAAGCACGGCTGCCGACTCTTGTCCTTGCCTGAAACCTTGTGCGCAGTTGGTCAGCCCATGGGGCTGGCTTTCCGGGCCGGAATCATCGATGCACGGGAGCATGAGATTGGAACCCTTGCAGGATCCGGTGACAGTGCTGCGAGAAGTCGTCGTGCGGCTCTGGTGCGTCCCGAGGAGCGGCTGTCTTCCAAGACCTTCACGGACGCTTCCTGATGCTGCGGCCGGGTGAGGCGGTCTCGTGTCTGGCCCCGCGCGGCGTGGGCTGGCGACAACCGCCTCGACGCCCGCGTCGGTGAGGCACTGGTAGGGTGCGCAGCGGTCGCGCTTATCATTGCCGAGGCTGTGCGAGCCACCGTTCGACTCGACATGAGCGTCGAGGCTGGCCTTGCTGACATCTATGCCGACGATGATCTCAGCAAAGGCATTTCGCATCCGGTCCCGGAGAGAGTCGATACCATGAGGGGTGCTTGAATCGTGGCCACGCCAATCACAGGCCTGAGTGATCGAGAGATCAGAAGCCGGCTTGCAGCCGTCGCGCGCGAAGCCGTGCGTTCACCTGCGATCGACGCTGTCGTGCTGTTCGGCAGTCGTGCACGCGGGGATTCTCACCCCGACAGCGACTGGGATGTCGCCCTGATTGCCAATTCCGACCTTGGTCATCCCGACATGGTGGCCACGCGCAAGCGGATCGAGCGCTTGGACCGGCACGCAGCGTTTGAAGTCTGGGAGCGAACGACCCAGTACCTGCGAGAGAACGCCGACAAGAGCAACCTGATGGCGGGCGCCGTGGTGACGCAGGGTGTTGCGCTTGCTGGCGAATGGCCTCTGGCTCGCGCGGAGAAGGACGGACGGCTGATCATGGATCTTGACATCATGCGTGTACAGCAGGCTGGAGTCTGTGAATTCATCGCTAGCGGCTGGCTGGCGGCTGGCATGCAATACGGCGAGAGCGACCCGGACACAAGGAGGGTCAGCTATCTGTCCGGCCTAGCCGCAGAGCTTCTGGCAAAGGACATCGTTGCGAGTCATTCCGTGCAACCAGCTCATTCCCACGACTTGTTCGGCCTAGCGGACCAGCTCGAGCATCTCCCCCTCCAAGCGTGGGAATCAGTAGAGCAGCGCCGGGAGGAGGTTGAGGCCCTTCGGGAAATGAACGGCATCACTGTGAAACTACACTTGGGTATCTATAGCGACCATCCGGCGGAAAAGGAGAGCCTGGAGAAGGGGATTCGCCGTCTGCTGTTGACCATGAAGCTACAGGCCCGCTGGCTATCGCGTTGCGCTGACCGCGGGCCGGACTGGAATCAGGCCGCGCGGGATGCTGGCAGAAAGATGCTCAAGACGGCCGCCACACTCCACTCCATGCCAACAGACTCCCACCACAACTTGCTGGAGATTCTGCCGAACGAGGTGGTGCAATCGATCATTGACTGGGAGGCAAATGCGCACGGCCTTTGCGGCGATCCAGTCTGGTCCGGCCGACGGCCCCGGTGACCCCTCTCGCGGACGGGCCCGACAAAGACGGTGAAGACCTAGGAAACAACCCGTATCCGTTCACCGCCCGAAACCGTCCGATGGTCCCCAGAAGGGATGCGCACGCGCCGCCCCGCGCTCCGCATCGCTTCATCCGATGGAAAGCGGGCGCGGACTCTTGATGGCGGGGCCCGCCCCGACGCCTCGTGACGTTGCTGTCCTGACTGGAAGGCGTCAGGTAGAACGGCCCTACCGTCGGCTACTTTGCGGAACCATGTCGATGCGCAACCTTGCTCAGGTCGAATTGGACGCGCACTCTCATCGGGATCTCGACGGGTCTTCCAGCTTTCTTCGCGGGATCGAATATCCACTGCCCGACGGCTTCGACCGCACGTTCGTCCAGTCCCATCCCGAGCCCGCGAACAACCTTGATGCCGTGCGCCGCACCGTCCTCCCGGACTCGGAGTTCCAGCTCGACGGATCCTTCCAATTCGGCATCCACCGCCTCATCCGTGTACTCGGGAGAAACTAAGTCCAGGATCCTCGGAGGGGAGAACTCATCCGTGTCCAGGACTGCGACCTCGGAGGTCCCTTCGGACGACCCGGTGTCCCGGCTCCGTTCCTCGTTGCTCTTGGTCCGGTTGCGGTACCAGCTCCGCTCTCGTATCGAGGACGGACCCACGGTAACCTCTGAAGCCGCTTCCGGCTCCGCTTCGGACTCCAGGAGGGTCTCGACGTGCCTGATGATGCGGGACCTGGACAGCCCGCCGACATGCTTTGTGTCAATCGTGCCGTCCCGCCGAACGAAGAAAGTGGTGGGAAGCCTGTTGACCTTCCCAAATTCGCGCTCAACACTCTCGTCAGCCACGAACACCGGTTAGGACGGCTCCAGATCATCGATGTATGGCCGCACCACGTCCCACCCTTCTCGGTCCACCGATACCGCCAGGACGGTGAATTCCCTGGATCCGTAGGTCCTCTGCACCTCTTCAAAGATCGGCATCTCACGTCGGCACGGAGCGCACCAGGTGGCCCAGAAATTGAGCAGCACTGCCTTGCCTTCCAGATCGCGGTTGCTCCAGACCCTGCCTTCCGCATCGGGAAGGCCGATCGGAGGGAGAGTGTCTCCCACCGAGGGCGCGACAGATTCCGCCTCTGACACTCCGGGCCCATGCTCGTCTTCGTCGAGCACGAACGAAGAGCTGAGCGCGAAGTACGCTGTCGACCCAACACCGAACAAGAGGTTGGCGGCGGCGTAGATCAGCACTATGACCTTGATCTGCCTGAGTTGCTCGACCGTTTGCGTCGCCGAGGTTGAGAGCTTGTCGATCGCCGCATTTGTGCTTTCAGTTTCATGGCCGTCGCGATTCATGGGTTCGTGCCTCCGGTCCACCTTGCAGATAGGCTTTCATGTTGCGCCTTTTCTTCCGGTCGCGCAATCCGAAACCTTCGGACGGCCCTGATGTCATGCTGCAGCGGCCGGTGCTCAGGCGCGGTGCATCAGTTGGGCGAAAAGCAGTGGGACTCACATGCGAGAGCGACGAGTCAGACGGCCTACGCATTGGGAATCCCGCACGAGAGTGCCGAGCAGACTACAGCCACGTCGGGACCCGCCTGCGCCCTGTGGGCGACTACACCTGCGAGGAAGTCCGCTGCCGCGTTCGCTTGCGCGACTTGCCACGCAGTCCGGCCTGCCTGGCCAACACGGCGAGGCGGTCTCCGTCTCGATCCGTTCCCCGCACACTGTTTCCGCTGCTTCCGCCCGGGCGGGCGGGTCAGGCCGTGGCCGGAGCGGATGCTCAGCTGGCGGGACGGAACCGGCCACAGGACGCAGGTCAGCAGCCTCGTCCCGGGCGACAAGCGGGCCATCGGGCGGACAGGCCCTTGCGGAAGGGTCCGGTGTCGGCCCGCCGTCCGCACACCCGTCGCTAGAATGAATTCTTCGGGCAGCGCTCAGCTCCCCGCCGTCAAGATGCGAAACGTCATTGTGATCGGGTCTGGCTGTGCCGGAAATACAGCCGCAATCTACACCGCCCGCGCCAACCTCGAGCCACTCGTGATCGAGGGGCTGGAGGCCGGAGGCCAGTTGACGCTGACCACCGACGTCGAGAACTTCCCCGGCTTCCCGGAGGGCATCATGGGCCCCGAACTCGTCGATCGAATGAAGCGCCAGGCGCAGCGGTTCGGTGCGACCTACCGGCACGGCGAGGTGACGCGGGCCGATCTCTCCTCCCGTCCGTTCAAGCTCTGGATCGGCGAGGAGCAACTGGAGACCAGGACGCTGATCGTCGCCGCAGGAGCTTCCGCGAGATGGCTGGGCCTGGAGTCGGAACAAGCGCTCATCGGGCACGGAGTCAGCTCGTGCGCCACCTGTGACGGCTTTTTCTTCCGCGGCCAGCCCGTCACGGTGGTCGGAGGGGGGGACAGCGCAATGGAAGAGTCGCTGTTTCTCACCAAGTTCGCTACCGAGGTCACGGTCGTTCACCGGCGCGAGGGGTTTCGTGCGTCGAAGATCATGCTCGACCGGGCCAGGCACAACGACAAGATCCGCTGGGTCACCAGCGCGACCGTGGAAGCCGTCGAGGACCCGGCGGCCAAGTCCGTCACGAGCGTGAAGCTCCGCAGCACTCTGGACGGCAAGGAGTGGGACCACCGGACCAGTGCCCTGTTCCTCGCAATCGGCCACATTCCAAACACGGCGATCTTCCGAGGCCAGCTCGACCTCGACGAGCAGGGCTACATCGTCTCCCACGGCGGCGCCAGGACCAACATTCCCGGCGTCTTCCATGCGGGCGATGTGCAGGACAGGGTCTACCGCCAGGCCATCACCGCCGCCGGCGCCGGCTGCATGGCCGCAATCGAGGCGGAGCGTCTTCTGGAAGCTGAGGAATAGGGGTGGCGACTGCCCGGAACGGGCTATTTCTCGCCAAACAGCCCCATCTGGCCGGGGTCGACCGCGGGCTTGCGGGGGGCTCTCTTGACCTTCGGTTTCCCGATCACACCCATCACCTGAAAGCTGTCCATGGCTCTGCTCGGGACGAAGATACGGTGCGTGTTGCCCTTGGAGTCCGGCGGGATCAGCGTCACGCCGTGGTGCCCGATGATCGTGAGATCGTTCGGCATCACGCCCTCAAGCTCTTCCCCATCGTGGAACTTCATCCGCACCCAGAGACCGCCGAGCTTGGGTCGGGTCGCAAACTCCCGCCGCTGGTATTCCTCTGGGTTGGATCCGAACTTGCGAACAAAATAGACCGCCCGGATCTGGTCGTACGGAATCAGCATCGAGTCCGCCGTGGGCGTGAGCATCTCGATGCCCTGCTTGTGCAGGTAGCCGTGGGGCGACACGTAGCCCTCGACCGGGTTCAAGCCGAACCGCCTAATGCACACTTTCTTGGCAGTGAGTTTCGACAAAACACCCCCAGAATGTTTCGCGCTACCGCCATACTAGTACGGACGCTTCGGCATGTCAAGACGCTTGGATCCATCGAGTTCGGATGACTCCCCGAAGCACGTCGAGGACCCTTCCCTGCAGGACTACCTGGCCTACTGCAGCGTGGAGGCGGGCCTCGCAGCGAACAGCCTGGCCGCCTACCGCCGGGACCTCACGCGTCTCGCTCGCTTTCTTGCCGGCCGCAAGCTGGACCTGGCAAGTGCCGGCGCCGACGATCTCAAGGACTTCATCGGCGGACTCTACGGCGCCGGCATGGACTCCCGGTCGGTCGCCCGGTATCTGAGCAGCATTCGCGGCCTGTATCGCTACCTGATCGACGGGGACAAGGTCCATGACGACCCAACGGCCCACCTTCAGACACCGCGCAAGCGCAAGAGCCTGCCGAAGTACCTGACGTTTGACGAGGTGGACCGGCTGCTGGCCGCTCCCGATCCGGACAAGCCGCTGGGCAGCCGGGACACTGCCATGCTGCAGATGCTCTACGCAACCGGCCTGCGGGTCTCCGAGCTCATCAGCCTGCGGACGGCCGAGCTCGATGCCAAGACGGGCGTGGTGCGCACCACGGGCAAGGGCAGCAAGACGCGCCTGGTGCCCGTCGGGAATTCGGCACTGGCGGCCGTCGAGAACTACCAGACCCGCTTTCGAGGATCGATCCTCAAGAAGGGGACATCCGAGTACCTGTTCGTCACGGCACGCCGCACGCGGATGACCCGGCAGGCATTCTGGAAGCTGATCCGCCGATATGGGGTGGCAGCCGGAATCCGGAGGGCGACCACGCCCCACATGATTCGGCACAGCTTCGCCACGCACCTGCTGGAGCGGGGCGCGGACCTGCGCAGCCTGCAACTCATGCTTGGGCACGCGGACATCTCGACGACGGAGATCTACACGCACGTCCTTCGGTCCCGGATGCGCCTGATCTACGACCAGTACCATCCGCGAAGCTGAGCCGGAACGCGGCTCCCGGAAAGGCCCGGATGCTCTGATACCCTTCGGTGATGGACTGGGCGGCCCTTCTGTCGCGGGACGCGCGCGTCATGCGCTCGTCCCTCATTCGCCAGCTGACCGGCCTGGTGAACCAGCCCGACGTGATCTCCTTCGCCGCCGGCTCGCCGAACGCCGGAACATTCCCGCACGAGCGGTTGCGCGAAATCGTGAACGACCTGGTCGACCGGCAGGGAGGCCAGGTCTTCCAGTACTCGGTGACTCGCGGCAACCCGAGGCTGATCGCAGCGGTCCGCGAGCGCGACCGGCAGGTTAGGGGAATCGAGACCGAGCCGGGGGAGACCCTGATTGCGAGCGGCTCTCAACAGGGTCTGGAGTTTGTCGCGCGGGTGCTCCTGGACCCAGGCGACGCGGTCTTCGTCGAGAAGCCCAGCTATATCGGCGCCATGGCGTCGTTCGAGAACCTGCGAGCCAGGCTCTTCGCCGTGGACTGCGACGCCGGGGGCATGGACCTTGACCATCTGGCGCGCCTCGTCAGGGAGGCGCGACTCGAGGGCCGGCCGTGCAAGTTCGTTTATGCCATCCCGAACTTCCAGAACCCTTCGGGGGCCGTCTGGTCCCAAAACCGGCGGCGGGACCTGTACCAGTTCGCAGTCCGCGAGGGCCTGCTCATCTTCGAGGACGACGCGTACGGCGAACTCTACTTCGACGAGGTCGACCCAGCCTCTCTGCGCCCCATCAAGGCCATTGACGAGCGGGGGCACGTCATCCACTTGTCGACATTCTCGAAGATCCTGGCCCCCGGCCTCCGCGTCGCATGGATCCACGGGCCCGCGGACATCGTTCGGCGCATCGAGTACTGCAAGGAGACCGGCGATCTCTGCACCTCGACACTCAGCCAGAAGGTCATTCTGGAATTCCTCGAGCGAGGGTGGATGCCGGACCAGGCCGCACTGGTCCGCAGATTCTACCGCGACAAGTCGGAGGCGATGCAGCAGGTGCTCAAGCGCCGGTTCGGCTCGCTTGCGACATGGCGCAAGGCCACCGGCGGGCTGTACCAGTGGCTGCGGCTGCCCAAAGGCGTGGACGCGCTGGAACTCTTCCATGCGAGCATCGAGGAAGACAGGGTTGCCTTCATACCAGGTGCCCCGTTCTTCGCCGACGGAGCCGGCTCCAACACCCTGCGTCTTTCCTTTTCCAACGTAAAGGAAGAAAATATAGAAGTCGGCCTGTCTCTCCTGAGCCGCCGTGTCCGGCGGGCGAGCACCTGACTTCCCAGAAGTCGGATGCCCAGACGCGTCCCTCGCGTCGGGCCGGTAAATCGCCCAAGCCATGTCCTCCGATCTGAATGACCTCGCCCGCCAGATCGGGGGCCAAATCGAGGGGGAGGTGCGGTTCGACCGCTACTCGAGGGTCCTCTATTCCACCGACGCCTCGGTGTGGCAGATCGAGCCCATCGGGGCCGTGATACCCAAGCACCATTCCGACGTGCGGTCACTCCTGCAGCTGTGTGCGCGGCACCAGGTTCCGGTGCTTCCTCGCGGTGGCGCCACGAGTCTATCCGGGCAGACCGTGGGCCATGCCGTTCACGTCGATTTCGCCAAGTACATGAACCGGATCCTCGAGACGAATCTCGAGGAGGGCTGGGTGCGCGTCCAGCCCGGCGTGGTGCAGGATCAGCTTGGACGGCACCTGAAGCCGCTCGGCTGCCAGTTCGGCCCGAACACCTCCTCCGCCAGCCGGGGAACGGTCGGGGGGATGATCGGCAACAATTCAGCGGGCTCGCACTCGATTGTCTACGGCAAGACCATCGACCATGTGCTCGAGCTCCGGTGCGTCTTCGCGGACGGGTCGGACGCGTGGCTCCGCCCGGTCGGCGATGGAGAGGTTGCCGCGATGGGCAGGGGCGACGGCCTGGTGCCTTCGCTCTACCGGAGGCTGCCGGAGATCGGAGCCGCCTACCGGGACGAGGTCCTTGCCAGATTCCCGAAGATCCTGCGACGGGTCAGCGGATACAACCTCGACGAGCTGGTGCGCAACGGAGACCGCTTCGGAGCGGGCTACTCGACCGAGCCGGGCCCGCTGAATCTCAGCCGCGTCATCGTGGGCTGCGAAGGGACCTTGGCGGTCGTCACTGAGGCCAAGCTCCGCATTGTGCGGTCCCCTGCGGCAAAGGGCATCCTGATCGTGCACTTCCGGTCGGTCTTCGAGGCCGTCGAGGCCGCGGAGACGATCGTATCGACGGGACCCTCGGCGGCGGAACTGATCGACGAGTTCATTCTTGGCAGCGCCCGCGCCAACCCGGCCTTCGCCGACAAGCTGAGCTGGGTCGAGCCGGACGCCCAGGCCGTCATGGTCGTGGAGTACTACGGCGAGGCTCCCGGGGAGGTTGACGGCAAGCTGAATCGTCTCCGCCGCCTTCTGGGATCCAAGCGCATCGGCTACGGCTACCTCTCGGTCACGGACCCCTCCAGACAGGCCGAGATCTGGAGTGTCCGCAAGGAGGCTCTGGGAATCCTGATGTCCGTGAAGGGCGACCACAAGCCGATCGCCTTCGTCGAGGACCCTGCCGTTCCGATCGAGAAGATGGCACGGTTCCTCAAGAACTTCCGGGAGATTCTTGAGAAGCACGGAGCCCGGGGCGGCTACTACGGTCACGCCTCGGTCGGCTGCCTGCATGTGCGGCCCATGGTCAACCTGAAGGATCCTGACGGCGTGCGCAAGATGGCCGCCATCGCGGACGAGGTCTTCGGCATCGTGATGGATCACGGCGGCTCGATGTCGGGCGAGCACGGAGACGGCATCGCCCGCAGCCGATACAACCAATGGCTCTTCGGCGAGAAGATCTATCGGGGTTTCCTCGAGGTCAAGGACGCCCTGGATCCACAGAACATCCTCAACCCGGGAAAGGTCGTCAACGCTCCAGACCTCACGGAAGACCTCCGATGGGGTGCGGACTACCGGACCCTGCCGATCAAGACCACGCTGGACTTCTCAAACGAGGGAGGGTTCGCGCGCGCCATCGAGATGTGCAACGGGGCAGGCGTGTGCCGCAAGCGAATGGCCGGCACGATGTGTCCGTCCTACCACGCCACGATGGACGAGGAGCACTCGACGAGAGGGCGGGCCAACGCCCTGCGGGCCGCCCTGGCGGGGACCCTGCCTGCCCGCGAGTTCACCTCGAGGCGCATGCACGATGTGCTGGACCTTTGCCTGGCATGCAAGGCCTGCAAGACGGAATGCCCTTCGAACGTCGACATGGCCAAGATCAAGTACGAGTGGCTCTCGCACTACCACCACGAACACGGCACGCCCCTGCACACCAGGGCATTTGGCCGCATCGAGTCGGTGTACAAGCTGGGCAGCAGGGTTCCGGCCTTCGCCAACTGGGTGGGTTCGCTCCGCCCGGTCAAGTGGCTGAACGAGAAGCTCCTCCATGTGGACCGCAGGCGCTCGCTGCCGCCGCTCGCCAAGGTGACGTTCCGGAAATGGTTCGGGCGGCGGCCCAGTGGCAATGCAGGATCCCGCGGCAGCGTCGTGCTGCTGGACGACTGCTTCCTGAACTACAACTACCCGCAGGTCGGCCAGTCAGCCGTCAGCCTGCTCGAGGCCGCTGGCTACACGGTCGAGCTGGCGGACAAGGTGTGCTGCGGCCGGCCAATGCTGTCGAAGGGCCTCCTGGACGAGGCCCGTGAGGCTGCCCGGCACAACGTGCGGGAACTCGACCGCTTCGCTGCCCGAAACGTGCCGATCGTCGGGTGCGAGCCGAGCTGCCTTCTCACACTGCGAGACGAATACCTGGATCTTGTGCAGGGCGAGGCCGCAAGGCGGGTCGCTGACCGCGCCGAGATGCTGGACGAGTTTCTGGTGCGGCTGTCCAGGGAGGGCAGCCTGGGCGTCGACTGGATGCCGACCGAGCGTGAATTGCTCTTTCACGGGCACTGCCACCAGAAGGCCCATACCGGAACTGCGCCCAGTCTGGAGGCGCTGCGGCTGGTGCCGGGCCAGACTGTGCGGGAGGTGAATTCGGGCTGCTGCGGGATGGCGGGCTCGTTCGGCTTTGAGAAGGGCCACTACGAGCTGTCGCGAAAGATCGGAGCCGAACGGCTGTTTCCGGAAGTGGAGGCCGCCGGGCTTCACACCGGAATTGCGGTCAGCGGTGTCTCGTGCCGGCAGCAGATCGAGCATTTCACACGGCGCAGACCGCGCCATGTCGCCGAGTTCCTGAGGGACAGCCTTGGGGACGCGGCATGAAGCCGCCGGCAAGCCGTCTTTCCACAACTCAACCGGTCACATGGAGGGCCGGGCTCGCGAGCCTCGGCGTCAGCCTCCTATGGAGCGGCAACATCGTCTCGATCAAGATCGGACTCGCGACCATTCCCCCGTTCTGGAGCGCGTTCTGGCGCATGCTGATCGCCGTGGCCGCAGTGGCCGCCTGGGCCAGGCTGACCGGCAGGCCGGTTTTCTTTGAACGCCGCGATCTTCGCCGGATGCTGGGTCTGGGGGTGATGTTCACGGCGCAGATCGCCGTGTTCAACGTGGCCGTGCACTACACGTCTCCGGCCTATGCGGTGGTCCTGCTCAACACCTGCCCTGTGATGATCAACCTGATCAGCCACTTCTTCGTTGAGGACGACCGGCTGACGACCGGCCGCCTGCTCGGGCTCGGCGTCGCCTTCGGAGGCATCGCCTACGTGATGCTTGGACAGCCTAGCGCGGCGCTGGCGCCCAACGCGGTCCTCGGAAACTTTCTGATGCTGGTTTCGGCGCTCCTGCTGGCAGTCCGGGTCATCTACACACAGCACCTGGTCCAGGGGATGGATGCGCTGCGGCCGGTCATCTGGCAGATGGTCTTTTCGCTGCCTGCCTTTCTGGCGCTGGGCGCATGGTTCGAGTCTCCGCTCCATCAGCCCCTGGGCCGCGAAGCGGTCGTGGCCATGCTGTACCAAGCGGTGGTTGTCGCCGGATTCTGCTTTGTCGCATGGACCATGCTGCTGCAGCGGTACAGCGCCGGCAACCTGTCGGTGTACAGCTTCAGCGTGCCGTTCTTCGGAATCCTGCTTTCCGCTCTTTTCTTCGGTGAGGCAGTCTCCTGGCGGCTTCTGGGCGGCGCGCTGGCAGTCTCCGTGGGCATCGCGCTGGTGATGCGTTCCAAGCGCCTGAGGTCCGGCAATGCAGGGTAGAGAGCCTCCGAGCATCACCAAAGGGGCAATTGCCACGGCATTGGTGCTCTCGGCGATGTGGGGCCTGAACATCGTCGGCATCAAGGTCGCGCTCGCCGCATTCCCGCCGATCTGGAACGCGTTCTGGCGAGCGCTCCTCGGCTTGCCGGTGATCTGGGTCTGGGCCCGCGCAGGAAGAATCCGTCTCCGGCCCGCGCAGGAGGAAGCGCGGCCGCTTGCGATCCTCGGAGGCGTTTTTGCGGTCCAGATCATCCTGCTGAACACCAGCATCGGCTGGACATCGGCGGCCTACGCGTCAGTGCTGCTCAACGCGGCCCCTGTCTACATCAACGTCATCGCCCACTTCGCGGTGCCGGGCGACCGCCTGTCATGGCGGCGGCTCGTCGGCCTGGCGCTCGCCTTCTGCGGCGTTGCGGTGGCAATGCTGGGCAGGCCGGATCCTTCATTCGCTGCGCGTCCGGCTCTCGGCAACGCGCTTGCCTCGTTCACCGCGATGATCATGGCTGGCCGGATGGTCTACACCCAGCGCCTCGTCCAGACCATCGACTCGACGAAGGCGATGTTCTGGCAGGTGGGATTCTCGGTCCCGGTCTTCCTAGTCTGTGCAGCGCTGACAGAGCCCATGCTCGTCGGTCCGCTGACAATCGGGCCAGTCCTATCTGGGCTGTACTGTGCCGTCGGTGTGGTCGGCGTGGCGTTTGTCCTGTGGGTCCGGCTCCTGAAGACGAACTCACCGGGCCTCCTCTCGGTCTTCGTATTCCCCACCCCGATCTTCGGGGTCCTGTTCAGCGCCCTGATCTACGGGGAGAGTCCGTCCGCTGACCTGATCGTCGGCTTGCTGGGCGTCGCGTTCGGAATTCTTCTCGTCACGCTGGAGCGGCGAAGGGACGCCTCCCGGCAGGTTGCAAACGAAGGCCACGGGGCCGAGTCACCGGTGGCTGGAGCGGACCTCAGTCACAGGCCCTCACCACCTCATCGCGACCCCGACCAGTCTAGGGTCGGAGCCCTCAGGGGTTGACCGCGCGGTGCGATTCTAGCGGGCTTCGGTCTCCGCATGTTGAAGCCGAATACGGCCAAGCGGCTGCGTGACGGACTTCAGCACGGCTCCGCAAGCTAAACCGAACTTACACCCCCCCAGTTTCTGGTCTCACGGACACGCTCGCACTGACTGGAAATCTGCGTAAG
>JAPPMB010000106.1 GCA_028819255.1 Bryobacterales bacterium
AAGCCGACGTGATCTTGAAGTCCGTCACCGGGAACCATTCCTCGCCGCCGTCGATGGTCTTCCAGAGCCCGCCCCCGGTCGCGCCGAAGTAGGCTTCCTGCGGGCGCCCCTTGACACCGGAGACCGCGATGGAGCGGCCACCGCGGTCGGGACCGAGGTTGCGCCAGGAGTAGCCGGCCAGGAAGGCCGAGTCGAGGACGACCGGCGTCTGGGCGTGGAGGGTGGATGCAAGCGGGGTCGGGGCGGGAGTGACTGCGGAGAGCGTCGCGACGAGCAACAACGGCGAGAGTGGGAGGCGCTTCACGGTGGGGTTTCCTGTAGGTCGGGAGCGGGTATCGGCCGGGTCAAGCTACCGGGGCGACGGAGGATGCAACAAGCTGGAGAGCCGGCCCACGGAGGGCGTGCAGGAGGCGCGGTCGCCGGGCGCGACATGCCGACCGCTAACTGATTCGGTAATCCAGGGTCAGCGTGTGCTTGCCGTCCGCATCCACATGGATCTCCATTGTGCCCAACAGGCCCGCCAGTTCACCTGTTCCGGATCCCGGCACCACATGGCCGCCGGTGCGCGGCGGGGCTCCGGGCTCGACAATGCCCCAGTGATGGAGCACGAACGTGCCTTCGCGGCCCCCAAGAGTGCCCGAGACCTGTTCGGACGCGATGTATCCCGCGTTCTCCAGCGGACCTTCGGCGCTGGCGCGGCACATGAGCAGCCGAACACGGCCCTCTCCATCCAGATCGCCCTGGTATCGCTTGGAGACGCGCGCTTCCGAGAGAAGGGGGCCTTCGCCTTCATCAGCGTCGGGCACGGCATCCCAGCCGGTGATTTCGAAACTGGAGACGGTCTTCATGAGCTGGAGTCCTTTCTCAAGGGACAATCGATTCTCTCCCCGGCCTGCTCCTGACGTCTAGCCGGTACGGCCTGACCGATTCAGCCATGGCGCCGCCCCAAGGGCCTGCCCATCTTCCCCAGAATCGGACGAGTGGGTTCGCCGAGCGAGACATTGGGATACCTTGCAGCGATGACCCGTCGCTCGCCCGTTCGGCCATGCCTGCATCAGCAAACTGAACCAAGGACTCGAGAGTGCCTCAGGTCAACCCCGACATCCTCAGATGGGCCCGCGAGACAGCTGGCCTTACGCTGGAGGACGCCGTGGGCAAGCTGTCTATCAACGATGCGCAGGGCACCATCGCGACCGACCGCCTGAGGGCGTTGGAGACGGGCGACACCGCGCCTACCCGTGCCTTGCTCTCAAGGATGGCCAAACAGTACCGCAGGCCCCTCCTCACGTTTTACCTCGCCCAACCGCCTCGTCGGGGGAATTGGGGACGAGACTTCCGCGCACCGGCTGCGGACCGATCCGCAAGGGACGAGGCGCTTCTGGACGCGCTCGTCCGGAACGTGCAGGCTCGCCAGGGCCTCCTGCGTTCGGCGATGCTGGACGATGACGACGACCTGGGTCCGCTCACGTTCCCCGGCTCCGCCACGATCGACACTTCTGTCGAGCAACTGGTCGACTCCATCCGTGACGCACTCGGGCTCCAACTCAGCGACCTTCGCGCGGCCCGAAACCCGGACGACGCCTTCCGTTTTCTTCGGTCCCACGTGGAGCGGGCCGGTGTTTTCGTGCTGGTCTTGGGCGATCTGGGAAGCTACCACACCGAACTGAGTGTGGAGGTCTTCCGAGGCTTCGCGGTGGCGGATGAGTTCGCTCCGTTCGTGGTCGTCAACCCGAGGGACTCGGCGGCCGCCAGATGCTTTACGTTGCTTCACGAACTGGTGCATCTGTGGCTCGGTGAGCCCGGAATCAGCGGGGGTGACCCGTTGGACCCGGTGGAGGCCTTCTGCAACAACGTGGCGTCGCGCTTCCTCTTGCCGGACGAGGAGTTGGCCACGCTTCGAGAACCGGAAGATGAGGATCTGCAAGACTGGGCCGCATCCATCACCACGTTTGCCGGCTCCCGAAACGTCAGTTCCTCAATGGTGGCCTACCGGCTGCACCGCCGGGGCGTACTCGACAGGGAAACCTGGCTGGCTCTGAGCGGTCTTTTCCGGAGCCGTTGGCTGGAGGGCCGCAAACGGCAGCGCCAGCAACGCGCAGGCAGCGATGGCGGTCCCGCCTACGCCGTCCTGGTCCGGCACAGCCTTGGTGGCGGCCTGGTTGAGCTGGCTTCTCGGCTGATGGCTTCGGGCGCCCTTACCACGACCAAGGCTGGACGTGTGCTGGGTGTCAACCCGCGCAATGCGCACACGATCTTCGCGACCGGATGAGCCCCTCCGCGTCGACGACCGAGAGTGCTCTACCTGCTTGACGCCAACGTCCTGATCACCGCGCACCGGGACTACTACCCGGTAAGGCGGGTGCCTGAATTCTGGGATTGGCTTCAGCATCATGGAGCGGCAGGTACGGTGAAGGTGCCTGCGGAGATCCTCGACGAGGTCAAGCGCGGCAGACGCCGAAGGGGTATGGATGACCTGCTGGACTGGTTAGTGGATGGCGATGTCAAGAACGCCATCGTCCTCGATGAAGAGCCTGATCCAGCCCTCGTGCAGCAGGTCGTTGAACGAGGGTACGCGCCTGATCTGAACGAACATGAGCTTGAGAGGCTGGGCCGGGATCCGTTCCTGATTGCCTACGCCCTCGTGAGTCCCACCAGCCGCTGCGTAGTCACGACGGAGGTGTCCAGGCCCAGCAAGAGACGGGCGAACCGAAAGGTTCCCGATGTTGCCAGGAGGTTCGGGATTACGTCGCTGGACCCGTTCAAGTTCACGCGTGCGCTGGACTTCACGACCGATTGGCGGAAGTCGGCGCAGTGATCTTCGGGGGAATCCTCGCGCGTTGCCGGTCGGGCGTGACGAGAGAATACCCGATCCTGCACTTTGTCATCGCGCTGCTGAGCGGGCTGGGGACCGGTATGCTGTCGGCCGGTTGTCGGAGCCTCCCTAGCGATACCAGCGAGGCCATCACCTTCCACTTCGATTTCGATGAAGGCCCTCTGGGATTCGTCGCGGGCTTCGCCGACTATCCTCCCGCCCATGAGGAGATCTACGAATTGACATCCGGGCACCGTGCCCTCCCGCCGCCTCTCGGGTCGCAGTCCGGGCTGTTCATTTCCGGGGTCAACAGGAGCGACGACCTGTTCATGTTCTTCAAAGGACCCATCGCCGACTTGACTCCCGGAGCGAGCTACGGCGTCGAGGTCAGCGTGGAGATCGCGACCAGCACGCCGTCCGGTTGCTTCGGCGTCGGGGGTGCGCCGGGTGAGAGCGTCTGGATCAAGGCCGGTGTGACCGCCGAAGAGCCGCTCGCGGTCATGGATGATTCCTACCTGCGCATGAACATCGACATCGGAAGTCAATCCAACAGCGGCACCCAGGCGGTGGTGCTCGGCAACGTGGCCAACTCGCGGTCGTGCGAGCAGTCCCCTGAATGGGAACTCAAGGCCCTGGAGAGGCAATCGACGCCGGCAGGCATCTCCGTGCCTGCGGATGGCCGTGTCTGGCTCCTGATCGGTGCCGATTCGGGATTCGAGAGCCGGACGGATGTGTATTTCACGCGCGCGTCGGTTACGCTGACGCCGAGTCCGGGGGCGTAAGCGGAAGTGGCTGCCGCCTGGGAGGAGGGAATGGCGGGGGGATCTTCGGAGAGGATGGTCGTTGTCGTCGGCGACATCACGAAGCTCGCGGTTGATGCGATCGTCAATGCGGCGAACCGCTCGCTACTGGGTGGTGGCGGGGTGGACGGCGCCATCCACAGCGCCGCCGGGCCGGGCTTGCTCGATGAATGCCGTACACTCGGGGGATGCGAGACCGGTGACGCCAAGATCACACGTGGGTACGGCTTGCCCGCGGCTCATGTGATCCACACGGTCGGGCCGATCTGGTCGGGCGGTGACGCGGACGAGGATCGGCTACTTGCGCGGTGCTATCGTCGGTCGCTTGAGGTCGCCGTGGAGAACGATCTGCGGTCGGTTGCCTTTCCCGCGATCTCGACCGGCGTCTACGGGTTTCCGGTGGAGCGCGCCGCGCGGATTGCCGTGCGCACCGTTGCGAGCTTCCTGAGCGCCTCGCCCGGCATCACGGAGGTCACCTTCTGTTGCTTCTCGGAGCAATCTGCTGAGGCACACCAAGCGGCAATGGAAAGAGCTTGAAGTCACGTCGTCTCACTCATCCTGCCATTCGAGGGGAAGACGCCGTGTTCTACGAACGGGCCGCTTGAGCAGGGTCTACTTCACCGACCGGGACCTGGGTTACCGGATATTTCCCGACGCCTTGGAAGCGGCTGGCCTCACGGTCATACGACACGCGTTTGCCATCCTCGCCGAACCCTAACGTTACGTCAGGGTCAAGGCCCGCTTCTCGCGCACCATCTGAAGTGCCGACCGCAGTCAAGTCACCCCTCGCGGATAGCGGCGCCCGTTCAACTGCTTCCCGATGAACGTCGGCACGTGGACGATGTAGATCCAGTACGAGGCGTCCGCCATGTATCGCCAGCGCGGGCTCGGCCTGTTCATGTAGCGCAGGAAAGTCCGATCAGGGCATACGCCATGAGCCACATGGACAGCGCGAGGAAGACGACCGCCCGCAGATGATGCTCGACCTCCGACCCGCCGCCAGCCCCCGCGCACGTCCTTTCCGACACGAGCGTGCAACCGATTTCGAGAAAGTGCCGGTACACGAAGAAGCACAGGATTCCGGCAGCGAGGAATAGCCACGCAGGACGCTTGAAGCCCTCCAGCGTCTCGCGCCGGCGCAGCAGCATCCAGCCGAAGCCGAAGAACAGGCCGTACAGGGCCAGCAGGCGCGGAGGCGGGAACGGTCCGGCGTAGTAGTCGATGGTCCACGACTCCATCCGGTACAGGATGAGGCCCGTGACCAGAACCAGCACGGCGATGCCTCCACGGTGCACCCGGCGCTCGAAGAAGTCCATCGCCCAGGCGCGCACATCCGCCGGAATCCGGGCGGCGAGGGGGCGCAGCGCGCCCGCGACCACGTACAGGATCATCAGGTCGTAGAGGAACCACAGGTGCATGAACAGATGTT
>JAPPMB010000013.1:0-29781 GCA_028819255.1 Bryobacterales bacterium
CCGCGAGGGCGGCCGCACCATCGGCGCCGGCACCGTCTCCTCCATCGTGGAATAGGGCAGGTCCGGGAGCGGGAATCGGAAGGACACCGACTGCGATGCCGAAAGAACGAATCCGCATCCGCCTCAAGGCGTACGACCACAGGGTCCTCGACCAGTCGACAGGCGAGATCGTGAGCACCGCGCGGCGCACCGGAGCCCAGATTGCGGGCCCGATCCCGCTGCCGACCGAGAAGAACAAGTACACCGTGCTGCGCTCGGTGCATGCGGACAAGCGGTCCCGGGAACAGTTCGAGATCCGCACGCACAAGCGGCTGCTCGACATTCTCGAGCCGACCCAGGACACGGTCGACGCGCTGATGCGCCTCGACCTCCCTGCCGGCGTGGACGTGGAGATCAAGGCCTTCGGCGCATAGCCGCGCAGGGTGCAGGAGCGAATCGGTCGTGAGGGAGCATGACGCCATGGCGCCGGGAATCCTAGGCAAGAAAATCGGCATGACGCAGTTCTTCGACGAGGACGGGCACGTCGTGCCAGTCACGGTGCTGCAGGCGGGCCCGTGCGCGGTGATCCAGCGCAAGACCGCCGGCAAGGACGGCTACGAGGCCATCCAGGTCGGCCTGGTCGACTTCCTGCGGGAGAAGCTGGTCAACAAGCCGGCGCGCGGCCACTTCGCCAAGGCGGGAGTCGAGCCGATGCGCTTCCTGCGCGAGTTCCGGCTCGAGGACGGCTCAAGCGACTGGAAGCCCGGAGACCGGATCCTGGCCGAGCAGTTCCGCCCCGCAGAGAGGGTCGACGTGATCGGCGTGAGCAAGGGCAAGGGATTCCAGGGCGTCGTGAAGCGGCATAACTTTCGCGGCGGCCGCGCGACGCACGGCTCCATGTTCCATCGCGCGCCCGGATCGATCGGCCAGAGCGCCTATCCGTCGAAGGTCTTCAAGGGCCAGCGGCTGCCGGGCCGGATGGGCGGCAAGCGCGTCACGGTGCGCGGACTCGAGATCGTCGAGGTACGGCCTGACGACAACATGATTCTCGTCCGGGGCGCCGTTCCCGGCGCCAGGGGCGGCTTCGTCGCGATCCGCAGGGCGAGGTAGTGGACATGCCGACGGTGGACGTAGTCGATCTCAGCAACCGGAAGGTGGAGGAGCTCGATCTGGCCGACAGCGTGTTCGCCGCGCCGGTCAACGAGAACCTGATCTACCAGGCCGTGGTGGCCTACCGCGCGGCGCGGCGCGCCGGCACCCACAAGGTCAAGGGCCGGGCCGAGGTTCGCGGCTCGGGGCGCAAGCCGTGGCGCCAGAAGGGCACGGGCCGGGCCCGCATCGGGTCGAACCGGTCTCCGCTGCGGCGCGGCGGCGGCACGGTGCATGGTCCGCAGCCCCGCGACCACTCCCAGAAGCTGCCGCGGAAGATGCTCCTGGGCGCCCTGCGCTCCGCGCTGTCGGCCCGCCTTCAGGACAGCGGCATTGTCGTGGTGCGGGATTTCGAGCTCGCAAGCCACAAGACCCGGGCGTTCCTCGGCGCGCTTGAGACGCTCGGCGCCGGCCGCAGCGTGCTGGTCGTCGCCAACGGTCCGAACCGGAACCTGCGCCTTTCCTCCCGCAACCTGCAGGGAGTCCGGGTGGTGTCAAGCTACGACCTGCATCCCTACAGCGTCCTGAAGTACGGATGCATCCTGATGTCGGCCGAGGCCGCCCGCAAGTGCAGCGAGGTGCTCGCATGAGTCCGTATCAGGTCATCCTGGGGCCGATCGTCACCGAGAAGGCCGAGTTCGGCCGCGTCAACGAGCAGGTCCTGTGTTTCAAGGTGCATCCCAAGGCGACCAAGACGGATGTCCGCAATGCGGTCCATGCCATCTTCCAGGTCGATGTGGACAGCGTCCGCACAGCGCGGTACCGTGGCAAGGTGCGCCGCCTGGGCCGGTTCCAGGGGCGTCGGCCCGACTGGAAGAAGGCCTACGTCAAGCTCAAGGCCGGCGAAAAGACCATAGAGTACACGCAGGTCTAGCGGAAAGGGAGTCCGGAATCGATGCCGATCAAGACATACAGGCCGACGACGCCCACGCGGCGGTTCCAGACCACCACGACCCGGGACGAGCTGACGCGGGACCGCCCGGAGAAGTCGCTCGTCAAGGGCAAGCGGAAGCACGGCGGCCGCAACAACACGGGTCGCATCTGCATCCGGTTCCGGGGCGGCGGGACGAAGCGCAGGTACCGCCAGATCGACTTCAAGCGGCAGAAGCACGGCATTCCCGCCAAGGTCGCCTCGGTGGAGTACGACCCGAACCGCTCGGCGAACATCGCGCTCCTGCACTACGCCGACGGCGAGAAGCGCTACATCCTGCAGCCCGTCGGCCTGCAGGTCGGCATGCAGGTCGTCTCGGGCGAGGGCGCCGACATCCTGGTCGGGAACGCCCTGCCCCTGAAGCGCATTCCGCCGGGAACCCTCGTCCACAACGTCGAACTGCGGCCGGGCAAGGGAGGCCAGATGGCTCGGGCCGCCGGCGCCGAGATCCGGCTGGTGTCCCGCGAGGGCGGCTACGCCCTCCTGCGGCTGCCCTCCGGCGAGGTGCGCAGGGTCCTTGAGGACTGCATGGCGACCGTGGGGCGCGTCGGCAACGTCGATCACGGCAACGTCGATCACGGCAAGGCCGGACGGCGGCGCTGGCTCGGACGGCGACCGCACAACCGCGGCGTCTCGATGAATCCCGTCGACCACCCCCACGGCGGCGGCGAGGGCCGCAGTTCGGGCGGACGCCACCCGGTGACGCCGTGGGGCAGGCCGACGCGGGGCTACAAGACACGGAGCAACCCGCGCACCGACCGCTACATCGTGGCGCGCCGCGGGCACAAGAAGAAGGGCTAGGGACCAGCGCTATGGGTCGTTCTCTGAAGAAGGGGCCGTTCTACGACGAGCACCTCCACCGCAAGGTCGAGGCCATCAACAAGTCGGGAAGCAAGCGGGTCATCAAGACATGGTCGCGCCGCTCGACGGTTCTCCCGGAGTGGGTCAGCCACACCATCGCCGTGCACAACGGCCGCAAGTTCATTCCCGTTTTCATCACCGAGAACATGGTCGGCCACAAGCTGGGCGAGTTCGCGATGACCCGGACCTTCCGCGGACACGCCGGCAGCGCAAGGTCCAGACGGAGGTAGCAGACAGTGCAAGCCGTGGCCAAGTGGAATTATGTGCGCGTCTCGCCGCAGAAGGCGCGCCTGGTCGCCGACCAGGTGCGCGGACTGCCGACGGCCGAGGCGCTGGACCTGCTCGACCGCACCAACAAGCGCGCTGCCAAGAAGATCCGCAAGGTGCTGGATTCGGCGGTCGCAAACGCGGACGACCAGGGCGGCGACGTGGACGAGCTCGTCGTGGAGTCGATCGTCGTCAACGAGGGGCCCCGCATGAAGCGCATGCGAGCGTCGGCCCGCGGCCGGCCCGCGCCGTACGTCCATCGGCTCGCGCACATCGTCGTGACGGTCTCGCAACCTCGGGACGAAGAGGACGAGTTCGAAGGATTTGACGGAGCCTAGGGCTCCCGGGAGGGGACGCAGAGGACACGGCATGGGTCAGAAAGTACATCCCTACGGCTTCCGCCTCGGGTACACGAAGGTCTGGCGCTCGCGCTGGTACGCCCAGAAGGGCTACGCCGACCTGATGAACGAGGACATCGACCTGAAGGAGGATCTGCGCAGGCGGCTCAAGCCGGCCGGCATCAGCTCGATCGAGCTGGACCGGCCCGGGAACAAGCTGCGCATCGCGATCCGCACGGCGCGGCCGGGCATCATCATCGGCAAGCGCGGCTCGGAAATCGAGAAGCTGAAGGCCGAGCTGCAGCGTCGCACCAGGCGCGACATCTACATCGACATCCAGGAGGTCCACCGGCCGGAGCTCGACGCCCAGCTGGTCTCCGAGTCGGTGGCCATGCAGATCGAGAAGCGGGTGAACTTCCGCCGCGCGATGCGCAAGGCGGTCGACTTTGCCCAGCGCTTCGGCTGCAAGGGCATCAAGATCTGGGTTGCCGGCCGGCTCAATGGCAAGATGATCGCCCGCAGCGAATGGCACCTGCGCGGCCGCCTGCCGCTGCAGACGCTGCGCGCCGACATCGACTTCGGCTTCACCGAGGCCCATACGACCTACGGCGTTCTCGGCGTGAAGTGCTGGATCTACAAGGGCGAGATCATCGATCCCCGAGGCGTTGCGATCCGCCGGACCGGCCGCGAGGAGCCGGAGCCGGCCCGCCGTCGCGAGGCACGCTCCCAGGCACAGAGGGAGCGCGAGAGGCTGCGGCCGCCGCCGGTTGCCGCCCCCACCTCCCGGCCGGGCCCGCAGCCCGCTCCGCAGGCCCCGCCACGGCGCGGCGAGCCCACGTTCCGCCCGCCGCTGGCCGGTTCCGCCGCAGGACAGAAAGAGGAGAAGTAGCGCCATGCTGATGCCCAAGAAGACGCGTTACCGCAAGATGCAGCGCGGCAGGCGCCGCGGAAAGGCCTGGCGCGGTTCCGGACTGGACTTCGGCGACTTCGGCATGAAGGCGCTGGAGGCCGCCTGGATCACAGACCGGCAGATCGAGGCCGCCAGGATCGCGATCAGCCGCAGCGTCAAGCGCGGCGGTAAGCTCTGGATCCGCATCTTTCCCGACAAGGCGATCAGCAAGAAGCCTGCCGAGACCCGCATGGGCAAGGGAAAGGGAGCGCCCGACCAGTGGGTCGCCGTCGTCAAGCCGGGGCGCATGATGTTCGAGGTCGAGGGCGTGGACGAGGCCGTGGCGCGCCGGGCCATGGAGCTGGCCGCCCAGAAGCTGCCCATTCCCGTGCGGTTCGTCAGCCGCTTCGACGGAGGGCTGCTATGACGGCCGCGGAGTTCCGCGAGATGACGCTCGCCGAGCTGGAGCACAAGGAGGCCGAGGCGCGCGAACAGCTCTTCAAGCTGCGCTTTCAGATCTCCATGGGACAGGCGGAGGGAGTTCGCAAGTACCGCGCCACCCGCAAGGACCTCGCCCGCATCCTCACCGTCGCAGGCGACAAACGGCGGGCGGCCGCGTCGCAGGGAGGCAGTGATGGCTGAGCCGAGGAGCCGGAAGAACCGCAAGATCGGCGTCGTCGTCTCGACGAAGCCGGAGAAGACCATCGTCGTCGAGGTGAGCCGGCGCGTGCCGCACCGGCTCTACCGCCGCTACATCACCCGCAAGGTGAAGTTCATGGCGCACGACGAGGACGGGTCCGCGAACCAGGGAGACCGCGTTCGGATCGTCGAGTGCCGCCCGCTTTCGCGGCGCAAGCGCTGGATGCTCGAGGAGATCGTGCACAGGTCGAGACAGGTCAACATCAAGGTGCGGCGCCGGCCGAAGAAGAAGCGCGCCTAGCGAAAGGCAAAGGGGGAATCACGCCATGATCGGCATGCAGACCAGGCTCGCGGTGGCCGACAATTCGGGTGCCCGGCGGCTGATGTGCATCCTGCCGCGCGGCGGCTCGACGGGCCGCAAGGCGGGCTTGGGCGACATCGTGATGGCTTCGGTGAAGGAAGCGGTTCCGGACTCGAACGTGAAGAAGGGGACGGTCGTGCGGGCAGTGATCGTGCGCATGCGCAAGGAAACGCGGCGCAAGGACGGCACGTACATCCGCTTTGACGAGAACGCGGCGGTGCTCGTCAACGACGCCGGGGAGCCCGTCGGAACCCGCGTGTTCGGCCCTGTGGCGCGCGAGCTGCGCGAGAAGCGGTTCATGCGGATCGTCTCGCTTGCTCCGGAGGTGCTCTGATGCCGATGGCGAAGAGGAAGCGCAAGCCGCGTGCGGCGCGCAAGACGAAGATCAGGAGGAACGACACCGTGCTGGTTCTGGCTGGCCGCAGCAAGGGCGTGAGGGGCCGCGTTCTGGAGGTCGACCGCAAGCGCGGAAAGCTGCTGGTCGAGGGGGCCAACATGGTGAAGAAGCATGTCCGCCCGAACCCCCAGAAGCAGATCAAGGGCGGCATCGCGACCAGGGAGTCGTATCTGGACCTTTCCAACGTAAGGCGGGTGAGCGACTGATGGCTGCGCTGCGACTCAAGGACAAGTATCAGGCCGATGTGGTGCCTGCGCTCCGGAAGGAGTTCGGCTACACCTCGCCGATGGCCGTGCCGAGGCTGGTGGCCATCAAGCTGAACATGGGCATCGGCAAGCTGGTGCTGGAGAGGCCGAGGGGCGGCAAGAACAAGCGCGGCAAGAAGGCGGCGCCAATGCAGGGAAAGCAGGTGCGGGGCCGGGGCTCGGTGAACCAGCGGGTTGTCGAGACCGCGGTCCAGGAACTCGCCGTAATCACGGGCCAGCGGCCGGTGGTCACGCGCGCCAAGCGCCCGATCGCCGGCTTCAACCTGCGGGCCGGGATGCCGGTGGGCTGCGCGGTGACGCTGCGCGGCGTGCGGATGTGGGAGTTTCTGGACCGCCTGATCTCGGTCGCCCTGCCGCGCGTCCGCGACTTTCAGGGCGTTTCGCCCAAGCTGGACGGCCGGGGCAATTTCACGCTCGGGATCCAGGAGCACACGATCTTCCCCGAGATCGACTACACCAAGGTCGATGTGATGAAGGGAATGAACGTGACGATGATGACGACGGCGGCGACGGATCAAGAGGGGCATGCTCTGCTCAGGCTGCTGGGCATGCCGTTCCGCCCCGCGTAGGCCCAGGGGAAGGATGGAGTAGGAATCCATGGCGACCAAGGCGAAGATCGCGCGCGAGCGCAAGCGGCTGCCGTTCCGGGTGCGCTACCGCAACCGCTGCCGCAGATGCGGCCGGCCCCGCGGATACATGCGCAAGTTCCAGTTGTGCCGCATCTGCTTCCGCAACCTAGCTCTGGCAGGCGAGCTGCCCGGCGTGGTGAAGAGCAGCTGGTAGGAGGCAATATGCACAGCGATCCCATCGCCGACATGCTGACCCGCATACGGAACGGCATGGCGGCCCGGCACAACAAGGTGGACATCCCCGGCTCGAAGGTGAAGATCGAAATGGCGAGGATCCTCAAGGAAGAGGGCTACGTCGCCAACTACCGCGTGGCGAACGACGACAGGAAGCAGGTCCTGAAGGTGTATCTGAAGTACCGCCCGGACCGCAGGCCGGTCATCACGCGACTGGCCCGGGTCTCGAAGCCGGGCCGCCGCGTCTATGTGGACTCGAAGCATGTGCCGCGGGTGATCGGCGGCATGGGCGTTTGCATCCTGACCACGTCGAGGGGAGTCATGACGGGCAGGCAGGCCCGCAAGAAGGGCGTGGGCGGCGAGGTGCTCTGCACGGTGTACTGATCGCCGCCACGCGAGGGAGAGAGACAATGTCCAGAATCGGAGACATGCCTGTGCCGCTTCCCGACGGCACGAGCGCGAGCCTGGCGCCGGGGCACCTGACCGTGCGGGGGCCGAAGGGCGAGCTCGGCGTCCCCGTGCCCGAGGGAGTGGGCGCATCGCTCGAGGGAACGCGGCTGCGCTTCACCTGTGCGCGGGGGACGTCGACGGCGCTGCAGGGGCTGACGCGGGCGCTGGCCAACAACTGCGTGACCGGTGTGACCAAGGGATTCAGCAAGCGCCTCGAGATCGTCGGCGTCGGCTACCGGGCCCGGATGCAAGGGCGGGTCCTCGTCCTGCAGCTCGGGTACTCCCATCCGGTGGAGGTCCTGCTTCCCGACGGCATCGAGGCGAAGGTGGAACGCAACACGAAGATCGAGGTGTCGGGGATCGACAAGCAGCTGGTCGGCCAGACGGCGGCGAACATCCGCGCGCTGCGCAAGCCCGACCCCTACAAGCAGAAGGGCGTGCGCTACGAGGGCGAGCGGCTGCGCAGCAAGGAAGGAAAGAGCGGCGCCGCCTAGCCGCCGGAGTCCAGGGAGCGAATTCACGATGATTTCTCGGCCGAATCGGAAAGAGCGGCGCAGACATGTCCACGCGCGCATCCGCAAGCGCCTGCACGGCACGGCGGAGCGCCCGCGCCTTGCGGTGTACCGCTCGCTCAAGCACATCTACGCCCAGGTGATCGACGACGACGCGCGGCGCACGCTGGCGGCGGCCTCGACCACCGGCGCCGGCTTCGAGGAGTATGGCGGCAACGTGGCGGCAGCCTCCAAGGTGGGCAGCGAAATCGCGGAGCGCGCGCTCGCCGTCGGAATCGAGCGGGTCGTCTTCGACCGCGGCGGCCACAACTTTCAGGGTCGGGTGCGGGCGCTCGCCGAGTCCGTGCAGAAGGCCGGGCTGCTCCCGCCCTCGCGGAAACGCTCTAGGCGCAAGTAGGGAGGCAACAGACGCATGGAAGGCAGCCACACCATCGAACACAAGGAACTGCAGCTCAGCGACCAGGTGGTCTCGATCAACCGCGTGACCAAGGTCGTCAAGGGAGGCAAGAACCTGAGCTTCACGGCCCTCGTGGTCGTGGGGGATCCCGAGCGGCACGTCGTGGGCTTCGCCAAGGGCAAGGCCAAGGAAGTGCCGTCGGCCATCCGCAAGGCCGTGGAGAAGGCGAAGCAGAACCTGATCCAGGTCAACGTCCTCGGCCCCACGATCCCGCACGAGGTCCTGGGCGTCTTCGGCGCGGGCCGCGTGCTGCTCAAGCCCGCCAGGGAAGGCAAGGGCATGATCGCCGGCGGGGCGGTCCGCTTCGTGGTGGAAGCCGCGGGCATCCAGAACGTGCTGACCAAGTCGATCGGATCCAAGAACCCGCACAATGTGATCAAGGCGACCTTCGAGGGCCTCAAGCAGTTGCGGCATCATGAAGAGATCGCACGCCTCCGGGGCAAGGACGTCCGGGAAATCAAGGGCGGTGCGTGATGGACGGCAAGATCAGGATCCGGCTGAAGCGGAGCACCATCGGCACTCCGGCGAAGCTCAGGAAGGTCGTGCGCGGCCTCGGCCTGCGCCGCATCGGCCAGATCGTGGAGCGGCCGGACGGTCCGGCCACGCGCGGCATGGTCAAGAAGGTGCCCCACCTTGTGGAAGTCGTCGAGTAGGCGGGTAGAGCCATGAATCTCAGTCAACTGCATCCGCCGGCCGGCTCGCGCCGGCCGCGCAAGCGTCGCGGCCGCGGCCCGGGCTCGGGCCTGGGCGTGACCGCCGGACGCGGCGAGAAGGGACAGAAGTCCCGTTCCGGCTACAGCGGCCGACGCGGGTTCGAGGGGGGCCAGATGCCCCTGATCCGGCGCGTGCCCAAGCGTGGGTTCCGCAACCCGGGCCGCAAGTCGTACGCCGTGATGAACGTGGCGCGCTTCGAGGAGCTCGAGGGCGACGAGTTCACGCCCGAGAGCCTCCTCGCCCAAGGCACGCTCAAGACCCTGCGCGACGGACTCAAGATCCTCGGCGACGGGGAGATCACGCGGCCGGTCACAGTGACTGCGCATCGCTTCTCGGCGACGGCGCGGGAGAAGATCGAGCGGGCGGGCGGCAAGGCATTGCCGGCGGCCTCCGGAAAGGCAGGCGGCCGATCATGAAGTGGCTCGATGCGTGCGTCAACGCATTCCGCGTCCCCGACCTGCGCAGGCGGCTGCTGTTCACGCTGTCCATGCTCGCGGTGTACCGCGTCGGCGGGCACATTCCGACGCCCGGCGTGAACACCGAGGAGCTGCAGCGGATCTTCGAGCTGGCGCGCGGCACGACGCTGGGATTCCTGGACCTGTTCTCGGGCGGCCAGCTGAGCCAGCTGACCATCTTCGCGCTCGGAATCATGCCGTACATCACGGCATCGATCATCCTGCAGCTGCTGACCGTCGCCGTGCCCACGCTGGAGCGCCTCAAGAAGGAGGGCGAACTCGGCCGCCGCAAAATCACGCAGTGGACGCGATACCTAACGATCGGCATCAGCATCGTGCAGTCGTTCGCCTTCGCCCAGCTGGTGGTCCAGCAGGGCCTGGCCTACAACCCGGGCTGGGGCTTCCGGCTGATGATGATCCTGACGCTGACGACCGGCACGGCCTTCATCATGTGGCTCGGCGAGCAGATCACCGAGCGCGGCATCGGCAACGGCATGTCGCTGATCATCTTCGCGGGCATCGTGGTCGGCCTGCCCGGGGCCATCCAGAACGTTTACGAGAACGTCTTCGTGACGGGCCAGTGGAACGTGATCGCAGCGGTCGTGATCGTGGTGATGATGGTCGCCGTCGTGGGCTTCATCGTGTTCGTCGAGCGGGGCGAGCGCCGGATCCCCGTGCAGTACGCGAGACGGGTCGTGGGCAGGCGCGTGATGGGCGGGCAAGCCACCCACCTGCCGCTCAAGGTCAATGCCGGCGGCGTGATCCCGGTGATCTTCGCATCCTCCATCCTCTCGCTGCCGCAGACGCTGACGCTGATGTTCGCCGACAGCCCGATCCTTTCCCGGCTGCTCGAGGCCGTGCGCCCCGGCGAGCCGCTGTACGAGCTGATCTACGTGGTCGGGATCGTGTTCTTCTGCTTCTTCTACGTCTCGATCATCTTCAATCCCAACGAGGTGGCCGACAACATGCGCAAGTACGGCGGGTTCATCCCGGGCATTCGCTCGGGCAAGCCGAGCGCGGAGCACATCAACGACATCCTGACCAAGCTCACCCTCGTGGGCGGCCTGTATCTGGCGGGAATCTCGCTGATTCCCGATCTCATGCTGCACGGAGCGAAGATCCACCATCTGCCGCTGATCGGGGACTGGGCCGATGCGAACATGCCGCGATGGCTGCTGGACGGCCTGAACGTGCGGTTCTACTTCGGCGGCACCTCCCTGCTGATCGTGGTCGGGGTCGCGATGGACTTCGTCAACCAGGTCGAGTCCCAGTTGCTGATGCGCCACTACGAGGGCTTCACCCCGCGCTCGGGGAGGATTCGGGGGCGGCACTCCTTTGCTTAGGGAAGACGCCTCTCGCCCGGTGAGGCGGAGCAGCCAGCCATGATCGTTCGCAAGAGTCCGATGGAGATCGAGAGGATGCGCGCCAGCGGACGGCTCGTCGCCCGCGTGCTCGCCTCCCTCCACGACGCCGTCAGGCCCGGCGCCACGACGATGGATCTCGAACGCAGGGCGCGGAGGATGATCCGGAGCGGGGGCGCCACGGCCGCATTCAAGGGCTACTACGTGCCGGCGGCGCGCAAGAAGTTCCCCGCGGCGCTGTGCACGTCGGTGAACGACGAGGTGGTGCACGGAATTCCCTCCCGGCGGCGGGTCCTGCGGGAGGGAGACATCGTGAAGGTGGACTGCGGCGTTCTGCTGGACGGCTACTACGGGGACTCGGCAACGACCATTCCGGTCGGTCGGATCTCCGCCGAGACGGAGCGGCTGCTCCGCGTCACGCGCGAGTCGCTGGACCTGGCCGTCGAGGAGATGGTGGACGGCCGGCGGCTGTTCGATGTCAGCGGGGCCGTGCAGAGGCACGTCGAGGGCAACGGCTTCTCGATCGTGAAGGAGTTCGTGGGGCACGGAATCGGCAGGAAGCTGCACGAGGAGCCGCAGGTTCCCAACCATGTGGACCCCAAGATCCGGAATGTGCGGCTGCGGACCGGCATGGTGCTGGCGATCGAGCCCATGGTCGTTGCGGGGGATCCGGGGACACGCATCCTGCGGGACCGGTTCACCGCCGTGACGCGGGACGGCTCGAACGCGGCCCATTTCGAGCACTGCGTCGCTGTCACCGAGAACGGGCCGCGGCTGCTGACGGTGGCGTAGCGGATGGACGGGAGGGGGACTTGGGCTCGGGCGCGGGCAGACGCGGCGCAGCAGGCTCCGAGGCGACCGGTACGGTCGTCGAGGAGCTGCCAAGCCAGCTCTACCGGATTCGCCTTGAGAGCGGGCACATCGTGGGGGCGGCCGCGACCGGGCGCCACGCGCTGGACTTCCTGCGGCTGCTCCCGGGCGACCGCGTACGGGTACGGCTCTCGCCGCGTGACGCGACGAGGGCGAGGATACTGGGACGGGTGAAGAGATGAAAGTACGGGCATCGGTGAAGAGGCTTTGCAACAACTGCAAGATCATCCGGCGGCACGGAGTCGTGCGGGTGATCTGCATCAACCCGAGGCACAAGCAGCGCCAGGGCTAGGCGCCGGAAGGAGAAGCGAGATGGCGAGATTCGAGGGCGTTGACATTCCCGACCACAAGCGGGCGGAGGTGTCGCTGACCTACCTGTACGGCATCGGGTTCGCCCGGGCGCGGTCGCTGCTGTACCGGGCGGGCATCGACTTCGGGAAGCGGATGGGCGACCTGGACGACATAGAAATCACCGCGCTCCGCCAGCTGCTCGAGGAGGAGCGCGCCGTAGAGGGCGACCTGCGCAAGGAGATCGCCATGAACGTGCGACGCCTGATCGAGATCGGCTGCTATCGGGGCCTGCGCCACAGGCGAGGGCTGCCCGTGCGCGGCCAGCGGACGCACACCAACGCGCGCAGCCGGAAGGGTGCGCGCCGGGGACAGATCGCAAACAAGAAGAAGGCCTCCAAGTAGGCTCTGGAGAGAAGATCAATGGCAAAGGGGAAGCGCAGCAAGAAGCGGTTCAAGAGCCGGCAGAAGAAGAACGTGCCGATCGGCATCGTGCATGTGAAGGCCACGTTCAACAACACCATCGTCACCATCACGGACCTGGAAGGGCGGACGGTGGCATGGTCGAGTTCGGGGTCGCTTGGGTTCCGCGGCTCCCAGAAGGGAACGCCGTTCGCCGCCCAGCAGGCCAGCCTCACGGCGGCCAAGAAGGCGAGGGAGCACGGCCTGGAGCGGGTTGCGGTGCGCGTGAAGGGGCCGGGAAGCGGACGCGAGTCGGCCATCCGGGCGCTTGCGACGGCGGGGATCCAGGTGACGCACATCAAGGATGTGACGCCGATTCCGCACAACGGCTGCCGGCCGCCCAAGAAGCGCCGGGTCTGAGGGGCAGGGAGTTAGCAATGGCAAGAAACCGGGGACCGGTAGTCCGCCGCTCGAGGCGGCTGGGCATGGCACTCGATCCGAAGTCCGAGCGCCAGCTCGACAGGCGTCCGTACGCGCCGGGCCAGCACGGCAAGACGCAGCGGCCGCGCAAGATGCTGGGCTACGCCCTGCAGGTCAGGGAGAAGCAGCGCGCACGCTTCATGTATGATGTACTTGAGCGCCAGTTCCGCAACTACTACAAGCGGGCTGCGCGAATGCCGGGTGTCGTCGGCGACAACCTGCTGAGCCTGCTGGAGCGGCGCCTCGACAACGTGGTGTTCCGCCTCGGGTTCGCGGTTTCCCGGCGGCAGGCCCGACAGGTCGTCAACCACGGCCATGTGCAGGTCAACGGATCGAAGGTGGACATTCCCTCGTACCTGACCACGCCTGGCGACGTCATCGAGATCAGGGAGGGAAGCCGCGATCATGGTGGAATCCGCTTGGCGCTGGAGGCGCCGGTCCTGCCGGCCTCGCCGGGCTGGCTGGAGCAGTCGGCCGCGGATTTCCGGGGTAGAGTGCTGAGCGAGCCTACCAAGGAGGACCTTGAGCAGACGCAGATCAACGCGCAGTTGATCGTCGAACTGTACTCCAGGTAGTTTCCGGAAGCGGGCCCGCATGACGGGCAGAGAAGAGGCAGAGACTGTATGTGGAGAGGATTCCAGAAGCCCAAGCGGCTGGCCGTGGACACGGAGGACCTGAACGACAGGCATGGCGCTTTCAGCGCCCAGCCGTTCGAGCGCGGCTTCGCCACTACGATCGGCAACTCGCTGCGGCGTGCGCTACTGAGCTCGATCGAGGGGGCGGCGATCAGCGCGATTCGGATCGAGGGCATCACACACGAATTCACCCCCATCCCGGGAGTGGTCGAGGATGCCACGGACATCATCCTGAACCTGAAGCAGATTCCCCTGAAGCTGCACGGCGAGGGCACGAGGACGGCGCGCCTGCGCGTCACGGAGCCGGGCGAGGTCTACAGCCGGGACATCGAGACGGACGCGGACGTGGTGATCCTCGACGAGGACGTCTACATAGCGACCGTCAGCGACGAGGGCGTGCTCGACATCGAGATGCGTGTCAAGCTCGGGCGCGGCTACGTGTCGGCCGAGAAGAACTTCGACGAGGACCTGCCGGTGGACTTCATTCCCATCGATTCCGTGCACTCGCCGGTTCACCGCGTCAACTACAAGGTCGACTCCGCGCGCCTCGGGCAGATGACCGACTACGAGAAGCTGAACCTGGAGCTGTGGACGAACGGGGCGGTGACGCCCCAGGACGCGATCGGCCTGGCGGCGAAGCTGCTCAAGGACCACATGCAGATCTTCATCAACTTCGAGGAAGAGGTGGGACCGGTCGAGGTGTTACCGGAGCTGCAGGCCGACCGCTTCACCGAGCACCTCAACAAGTCGGTCGACGAGATGGAGCTCTCGGTGCGTTCCTACAACTGCCTCAAGAACGCCAACATCCAGACGGTCCGCGACCTGGTGGTGAAGTCCGAGAGCGACATGATCAAGGTCAAGAACTTCGGACGGAAGTCGCTGGAAGAGATCAGGGAGATCCTCGAGTCCATGGGGCTGCACTTCGGCATGCGCGAGGACGAGCATGGCAGGCTGATCCCGAGGCATGTCATCGGCGAGCGTCAGTAGCAGGGAGCGGTTTCCATGAGGCACAGAAAGGGCGGATTCAAGCTGCAGCGCGACCCGTCGGCGCGGCGGGCGCTGCTGCGGGGCCTGACGACGAGCGTCATTCTTCACGAGCGGATCGAGACAACGGTCACGAAGGCGAAGGCCGTCCGGCCCCAGGTCGAGCGCGTCATCACGCTGGCCAAGCGGGACACGCTTCACGCGCGGCGCCAGGCGGCGGCCTACCTGTACGAGCCGAGGGCAGTGCAGAAGCTCTTCGACAGGATCGGTCCGAGGTTCGCCGACCGCGCAGGCGGGTACACGCGGATCGTGCGCCTCGGCCCGCGGCAGGGTGACGGCGCGGAGACGGCGATTCTCGAATTGCTCGGCACCAGCCTGGCCAAGAAAGGCGACGATAAGAAGAAGCGCCGGGAGGCGCGCATCGCAAGAGGTGCCAAGAGGTCGTCCTGAGACCGGACAGCGAGAATCGGCGGGAATTGGGATGCGGGAGCGTCTCGGGCGTCCTCCAGCGCCGGTCAGTCCTAGCGCTCGCCCTAGCCATGCTGGCCGCCGGGTGCGGCGAGCCGGACGGAACGGACCTCGCAGCGAAGGTCAACGGCGAGCGGATCACCTACGCCGACCTCGAGCGCTACGAGATCTCAAGAGTCCAGGATCCGCGCGGCACGGCCGGAGTCTCGGACGCCGGGCAGCAGCTCTTGCGCCGCATGGGACTGCTGCGCGAGCTTGTGGACCAGAGGATCCTGCTCCAGCGGGCCAGCGCCCAGGGACTGGGCGTTTCTGACAGGGATGTGGATGTCGCTCTCGATCGCCGCCGTCTCGCCTACGGCAGCGCAGAGGACTTTCAGAGATACCTGGATGCGGCGGGCGTAGAGCTTCGCGACCTTCGCGAGGAGTTCCGCCGCCAGCTGACGGTGGAGCAGCTGCTGAACCGCGAGATCGCGTCGAAGGTCAGCGTCGGCGAAGAGGAGATGCGGGAGTACTACCGCGACCATTCCGCAGCCTTTGCGGTGCCGGAGCAACAGATGCACCTCGCCCAGATCCTCGTCGGCGAATCCCAGGTGTCTCCGATCCCCAATCTCCGCAACGATGACGCAACCGGACTGGAACCGGCAAGGCGCAAGATCCAGCGCATTCGCGAGGAGCTCGATGCGGGAGAGGACTTCGAGCAGCTGGCCCTGAGCTACTCGGAGGATCCGGTCTATGCCGCCAACGGCGGCGACATGGGCTTCATTCCGCAGTCCGCGCTCGAGAAGACGGATGTCCGGCTCCGGCGGGCTCTGGTCGCCCTGAAGGAGCCTGGCGACATCTCGCCGGTCGTGCAGACAGACGGCGAGTTCCGGATCCTGCGCCTGATCTCGATCGAGCCGGCCGGCCAGCGGGAGTTCGAGGACACCGAGGTTCAGGAATCGATCCGCGAAGTGCTGGCCAACCGCAAGGAGCAGTTGCTTCGGGCTGCCGTGTACGAGGTGGAGCGAAATCAGGCGAGCATCCGGAACTACCTGGCCGAGCGCGTAGCCGCCGGACACGGTCTCGGAGACTGAGCGCGCAAGCACAACCGCTTCCAAGAGCCCGGCAGGAGGTCGGCGATGCAGCCGCTGCTCTATCTCAACCTCATACTGGGCCTGCTGGTCAATCGCATGGTTATCTGGCGCAGAGGTTCCCTAGGCGCATATGCTCTTGGTCGCGGCTATGCTAGGTGCAGTTGGACATACGATGTACTCCTACTGGTCGCAAGGGGCTCTCCTGACGAATTGTGCTAGGAAAAGTCCAGCCTCAAGAAAATCGAACTTGGAATGAAGGAAGATTCGATCAAGGGAAGGCCCGCCGGCAAGATTGAGCCGATCCAGGTTCCAGAATTGGAAGCGTCTGGAAAATGAGATTCTATCTCGCGACCATCAGCGAGCTAGCTTCGGCGGAGCAGTGCAATTCCAAAACCAACTTCATCAAGGAGAAGGGTTGGGCCTATTGGCACCACATAGGCAATTCATGGCTGATCGGAGGGGCGGACGAATCGCGGGATGCAGCTGCGTTACGCGACAAGATAGTTGTGTGCGCACCAAACGTCATCGCTCTTGTCATTCGGTTCGAGACCGAGAATTGGGCTGCAATGAGCCCCGCCTCAAGCCACGAGTGGCTTCGCAAGCATCTTTCGAGCATTGATCGGACTTCTCTGTCTAGAGGACATCGAGGAGGAAGGGACCAGGCGGTCCCCAAGTAAGCGTGGCTCCTGCGGAGCCCCGTCCTGCTCCGTCAGCGACCCGGGCAGTCCGGTCAAGCTTTGCCGCGTGCCCGGATTTTCAGGAAGGCGGAATAGTGCTGCAACCCGGCTGTTGCCTTGGAGGACAGGGACTCGGTCCACGATTTCTTACAAGGTCGCGATCCGCACCAGTCCGGTCCGGAAGCACCTTGCGCCCGGTGTCGCTTCGCGCCGAAGACGGAAACTGCGACGGCCCTCCACCAATGCCACCGGCAGTCCGAAATTGCCCGGACACTCACACTCAGTCCTTCTCATCCAGCCATTCCCACTGAGCATTAGCCCTTGGGGTGCCCTTGGTAGGCGATTCGATCGGCTAGTCCGGTGGTACACTCACAGTTCCGGTGCATGTCGCAGACGGCATACTTCCAGTGGCCGGCTGCGTCGTCGCGCACTTCGCGAGTTCCGCGTGGCTCTACTCCACTTGCCGCGACGTGCAGGCCGCGGAGGCATCGAGGATGGGCCTCGCGTCGGCTGCGGCCTTCGTCGTCTCCACGATCCAGTTTCCGATCGCCGGCCTGCCGGCGCATCTGGGGCTATACGGACTGATCGGGATCCTACTCGGGAAGCGGGCGTTTCCCGTCCTATACGTCTGCCTGCTCTTCCAGTCCCTGCTGCTGCAGAACGGCGGGCTGCTCTCGCTGGGCGTGAACTCGCTCAACATGGGGCTTGGAGCCTTCGCCGGCTGGTGGCTGTGGCGACTCGTACCTGCAAGAGCCGCTATCAGGGCTCTCCTGGCAGGATTCGTCGGGGCGTTGCTTCCCGCGCTGCTGCTTGCGTGGGAATTCGAACTCGCAGACTATGGACGCGGCTTCTACGTGGTTGCGTCCCTCTACGCGGTGATCGCCGCTGTGGAGGCAGCCGTGACCACACTCGCCGTATCGTTTCTGGGGCGCACCAAGCCCGACATCCTTCTTCCTGCACCGAGCTGATCGGCCGTGCGGCGGCGATCGCAGCAGCATGGATCTGCATTCCGCACCCTGCTTTCGGGCATGGGATGGACGTCATGGTTGAGCGATCGTCCGAACCCGTGGTCGTCCGCTGCCAGTTCTCGGACGACGGGCCGGCGGACGCGGAGGTGCTCGTGTACTCACCTTCGGAGCCGAACAGGATCTTCCAGCGGCTCCGCACGGACCTGCGCGGCCGGGCCAGTTTCGTGCCCGACGCAGCCGGTCTCTGGAGGGTCGTGGCCGATGACGGCCTCGGCCATCGGACGGAGCTGGAGGTGCGTGTGGACGAGGCGGGAAGCCTGGAAGGCGCACCGGATGCGACCGGCTTCGTGTGGCGCGACCTCGCCACAGGAGGACTGATTGGATGTGCGCTGGCCGCCTGGTGGCTTCTGCGCCGACGCGGGGCCGACCGATGAGGCCAGTCGACGATCGTGTCGCGGCCCCTTGCTCCTGGCTTGCCCGGATGGATCCACTCGCAAAGCTGTGCGCCGCCCTTGCCACAATCCTTGTGATCTCGACACTCCCGACCGCAGCAGGCTGGCGATACCCCGCGGTCCTGGCCCTTCTGATCTGCATCGCGGCTGTTGCGGCCGTGCCCGCCCGCTACCTGCTGCGCCGAGCACTCGCCGCGACTCCGTTCGTCGCGATGGCAGCCGCGATGCCCATCGTGTCTGGTGTGCCGGACGGGGCCGCCATGGCCCTGGCCGTCGGATGGAAGGCCTACTCGGCGATCGTCCTTCTGTCACTGCTCGGCGCGACCACCCCGACCGCGGATCTCATCGAGTCGCTCAGGCGTCTGGGCGCACCTCGAGGCCTGGCCCTGACGGCAACCCTGATGCACAGGTACCTGAATGTGCTACTTGCGGAGTGGCGACGAATCGTCCGCGCGCGCGACTGCCGCGCATTCGGGCGCAGCGGGGTTCGGCGGACTCGCCTCTGGGCGAATCAGGCAGCGATGGTGTTCGTCCGCGGATGGGACAGGGCGGACCGCGTGTCCCACGCGATGCTCGCACGCGGATTCCGGGGCGACTTCCCCGGAACAGTGCGGTCGCGACCGCCCGCTCGGGATGTCTTCCTTTGCGTGGCGCTGCCGGCCCTGGTGCTTGTCCTACGGATGGTCTAGGTCCAGGGGGCGGGCCCAGATGTTCCGGTAGCGCACGGCATTCCCGTGCCCCTGCAGCAGCAGCGGCAGCTTGGCTGCGTGGGGTTCGTATTCGGTGAGTGCCCTGTGCCGCATGGGCCCCATCATTTCCCTTCGGTGGTGGAGGAGCACGCCATTATGGAAGACGGTTACGAACGCGGGCTTCTCAAGCGTGTCCCCGTCAAAGCGCGGAGCCTCGAAGATGATGTCATAGGTCTGCCATTCGCCGGGCTTGCGGGACGCGTTGACAAGGGGAGGGTACTGCCCGTAGATCGCTCCGGCTTGGCCGTCGGCATAGCTGATGTTCTCGTAGGAGTCGAGGATCTGGACCTCGTAGAGCTCCATCATGAGCACGCCGCTGTTTCCCCGCTGCTGGCTTGAGCCTTTCGGCTCGGCGGGCGTGGCCCATTCGATGTGCAGCTGAACATCGCCAAACTTCTCCTTGGTCTTGAGGCCGCCCGTGCGAGGAACGACCTCGACATAGCCGTTCTCGACCTTCCACACCGGATCGAGTGTGGCGCCGCCCCGACCGCGCTGAACCCACGCGGAGAGGTCGGTGCCGGCGAACAGCACGACGGCGTCTGAAGGGGGCTTGCCGGGCATGTCCGGCCGGCTGGCGGTGCCGGGCTCCACGATCCGGGGACGGGGACGGGCATCGTCGTGGACCCTCCAGCGGTCCCCGGGCAGAAACGGCGTGTCAGTGTATCCGGTGGGCGGCTGCTCGGAGGCTTCGGCGCCGGCAAGGCCGACCGGAACCATCGCCAGAAGGAGGAATAGGGTTGCTGTTCGTGTCATCGGGCTACGCTCGAGGATTCCAGTATCTTACATGGCTGGTCCGGAAGCGTCTTGCGGGGCCGAAGGAAAAGAGCGGTCTGATAGACTGCCCGGAGACTGATGCAGCCTCCGGTTTCGGACGAGCCCCTGGTCACGGTCTTCTCATCGCGGAGCCACTTGGCAAACGTTGAGGCCGAGGTGATCCGATCGCTGCTCGAGTCTGCCGGCATCTTCTGCTGGATCGCGCGGGAGAACGTCATCCAGCAGCCGGTGGGGAATGTGCTCCTGAAGGTCCTCGAGTCCCAGGCAGGCGAGGCCGCGGCGCTCCTGCAGGAGGCTGCCACAGTTGGTGACAGCAACGAATGACGGCACTGGCCAAGTGGCTGGCGTTTCTGACGCTGCTGACGGTCCTGGGGCTTGGGGCAGTCCTTGTGCGCCCAGCCAGGCACCAGCCGCCGCGGCTAGTCGTGCTGCTCGTCGTGGACCAGCTGCGTACGGACTACATCGAGCGATTCCGGGACCTCTACCAGGGTGGCCTGGACTGGCTGCTGGAAAGGGGCGCCTACTTTCCACGCGCGGCCTATCGCCATTCCGCGACTGTCACATCCGCAGGCCATGCCACGATCTCCACCGGCATGCCGCCGTCAAGGCATGGAATCGTCGCCAACTCGTGGTGGGATAGCGATCGGGGATCCGTGTACAGCGTCGGGGACGACCGCTATCCGGCGGTTGGAGGACCAGGCGAATCCAGATCCCCTCGCGCGCTGCAGGTCGACACGCTCGGTGACAGGCTCAAGGCGCAGCATTCGGGCGCTAGGGTATACGCCGTATCCACCAAGGACCGGTCCGCGATCCTGATGGCGGGGAAGCGTGCGGACGGGGCTTTCTGGTTCGAGCCGGACTGCGGCTGCCTAGTTTCGTCGAGCTACTACGGCGACGCCCTGCCGGAATGGATGGCCGAGTTCAACGCAACGGGCCCTGCGACCCCGTATGCGGGGCGGACCTGGAACCGTCTGCTGGATGACACGGAGCTCTATGAGCGGATGTCCCGCATCGACGGCTTTCCTGCGGAGCATGACGGGGGCGAGACGGCATTCCCCCACCCTCGTCCCACGGAGGGATACGAATCGACGCTGGCGCGCACGCCCTTCTCCGACGAGATCACACTGGGCGCGGCGATTGCGGCCCTCCGATCCGGCGCGCTCGGAACGGACTCCGAGCCTGACCTTCTGGCGATCGGCCTGTCGGCCACGGACTCGATCGGCCACCGGTACGGACCGTTCAGCCAGGAGGCGATGGACAATCACCTTCGTCTCGACCGCGGCCTTACAGGCCTCCTGGACACCATCGACGATGTGGTGGGTCTCGACCGGACAGTATTTGCGCTGAGCGCCGACCACGGCGCCGTCCCGCTGGTTGAGCATCTCGTGGAAAACGGCCTCGCGGCCGAGCGATTTCCGACTGGCGCCCTGTGGGAGCACGCCCGGAGGGTCGCGGACGACTGCGGCGCAGGTCCGGCAGCCGAGACTGTTGCAGACAGCAGCGGCACCCGACTCTACTGGAACGAGAGCGCATTGCGTGAGCGGGGGGTTGACCTAGACCGGGCGAGCGAGTGCGTCGCCGAGTCGCTGACGGACTACCCGGGTGTGGAGGCCGCCCTCACGGCGCGACAGCTGTCCATCGAGGGTGGCGGGGCGCTGGAGACACTCTTCGAAAACGCATTCGTCGCCGGCCGGACCGCCCACATCCAGGTCCATCTGCATCCGTACCTGTACGCAGGCGGCGAGACGGGGACCGGCCATGGCAGTGCTCACGCGTACGATCGCAGGGTGCCAGTGCTATTCGCCGGCGCCGGCATCGAGCCATGCCGTCACGAGGTTGCGGCAGGACCTGGGGACATCGCGCCGACGCTGGCTGCGATTCTGGGCGTGGAGCTGCCGCCGGGGCCGGGCGCCCGCGTTCTCGGTGAGGCTCTGCGGCGAGAGAGCGGCCGATGGGGAAGGTGAAATGGCGCAAGGGCGCCCGCGGAGGTCCGGAACACTCCTGCTTCGAGGATGCAGTGACGGGCGCTACTGTCCATCAACTGACCACCCACCCTTCCATCAGTCATCCGACCTACTTTCTTCAGTGCTCGTTTACGGAGGACCAGCGCCACCTGCTGTTCACCGGGTATCGTGGCGGCAATGCCCAGCTGTTCGAGGCCGAGTTCCCGGAAGGGCGCATCCGCCAGCTGACCGGCGGGGAGCCCGTACACCCGTTCTCGGCGGTGATCGCGCCCGGAGGAGCGGTCCTGTTTGTGCGGGGAGGCGCGATCTGGAGGATCGACCGGGAGACGCTGGAAGAGCATCCCGTGGCCGAGAGCGGCGGGCAGCTCGGCGAGTGCTCCCTGAGCCCGTCGGGAGACTGGTTCGTCTCGGCGTGCAAGCGCGAGGGCGGATGGGGCCTGCTCGTCGGCACCATCGATGGACACGGGAGTCACTTCATTGAGTTTCCCCGCACGATCATCCATCCGCAGTTCAATCCCGTGCATCCCGAATGGATCGAGTTCGCCGCCGACCCCGCACCCCGCATGCATCGCGTCCGGCGGGACGGGAGTGGCCTGGAATGCCTGCACGAGCATTCCAACGACGAGTTCATCGTCCACGAGACATTTCTCGGCGCGTCAGAGGACCTGGTGTTCTGCGTGTGGCCCACGCACCTGAAGCGGCTGGACTGGCGGACCGGAAAGATCTCGACGATCAGCGAATTCAACGCTTGGCATATCGCACCGAGCCGCGACGGCAAGCGAATCCTCTGCGACACCGTGCATCCGGACCGGGGACTGCAGCTGGTCGACGTGGAGTCCGGGAAGCGCTCGACGGTGTGCGCCTCGCGGGCGAGCTCTGGCGGGTCCCAGTGGCGGCGATCACGCTATGCGGTGGCAGAGGACTGGAAACGGGCGCGCAGGGCGGCCGAGAGGGATCGCTCGCTGAGCTGGATGGAAATGGCAGCCGACACCGTGTACGGGCCGCAGTGGACGCATCCGCACCCTTCCTTCTCACGGGACGAGACGATGGCGGTCTTCGCAAGCGACATGACCGGCTGCACGCAGGTCTACGTGGCTGAGATTCCGGCCTCACCCGCCGTCGGCTGAAAGCGCGGGTCCAGGCCGAAGAGCCTGCGAAAGTTCCGGGTCGTGGACTCGGCGATCCGCTCGAGAGCGACTCCCCGTACACTTGCGAGGAGCCGCGCCGTCTCGATGACGAACCGGGGTTCGTTGCGACGGATCTTCCGGTACGGGACCGGCGTCAGGTACGGGGCGTCCGTCTCGACCAGCAGGCGGTCCTCCGGAACCCAGCGCGCTGTAGCGCGCAGCTCAACGGACCGCTTGAACGTCACAACGCCCGAGAACGACAGGTGGAAGCCCATGTCCAGGCAGCGCAGCGCGTGCTCGGACGAGCCGGTGAAGCAGTGCATGACGCCGCCAAGTCCCGTTCCGGCCCAGTGGCTCCGGAGGAGTTCCAGCGTGTCGTCCCACGCGTCCCGGGTATGGATCGCGATCGGCTTGCCCCGGGCGGCTGCGATCTCCATCTGCTCGATCATGACCCGCTTCTGCGTCGCGCGCGGCGAGTTGTCATAGTGGTAGTCGAGACCGATTTCGCCCACCGCGAGCACCTGCTGGTGTCCGCACAACACGTCCAGACGATCCGCCGTCGCGGCATCGAACTTCCGGGCGTCGTGCGGGTGCACGCCCACGGTCGCCGCGATGCGGGGGTGATCCTCGGCAATCCGAACCGCGGCTTCCAGATCCGGCGGTCCTTCGCCCGTACCGATGGCCAGCATGAACGCCACCCCGGCTTCACGGGCCCGTGCGATCACGCGTTCGCGGTCGCCGTCGAAGACCCGTCCGTCGAGGTGGCAGTGGGAGTCGACGAGCATGGGGCGTCTCCTGACGCCGGGTCAGGTAAGCCGGGCTCCTACCGGCGCCTCCTCCGAGAAGCCGGCCAAGTGGGGCTTGCCGTGGTCCAGCGAAGCCGCCACGACCATGCCCTGGGAGACCCGTCCCATCATCTTGCGCGGCTGGAGGTTGGCCACAACGGCGACTCGCCGGCCGACCAGCTGCTCGGGGGCATAGGCCTCTGCGATTCCAGCAAGGATCGTCCGCGGCTCAGCCTCGCCGATGTCGACCTGCAACTGCAGCAGCTTCCTGGACTTGCGGACCGGCTCAGCGGCCTGCACCAGGCCAACCCGCATGTCGACACGGGCGAAGTCTCCGATCTCGATTTCGGGAGTGTCGATCTCGATACGCTTCACCGGCCGGCCCCTGCCCATCAGCTCGGCCTGCTCGGCCAGCGCCTGTTCCTCGAGCGCCTCCATCTGCTTGACCGCCTTGGCAACGTCGAGCCGCGGGTAGACCGCCCGCTGCGGTCCGCTGCGGGTGCCGGCGACCAGCCCTCCCCAGGCCAGGCGATCCAGGCGGACATTCGCCACCCGGCCCTCCTGCCCCAGCGCCTCCCACACCTTTTGCGCACCGTCGGGGATGATGGGAGCGAGCAGGGCGGTCGCAACCCGCAGCGCCTCGGCCGTGTTGTACAGGGTCGCCTCGAGCTCCTCCCTGGCAGCCGTCTCCCTAGACTTGGCCAGCATCCAGGGCCTGTGCTCAACGATGTACTTGTCGACCCGGGACAGAAGGCTCCAGACCGACTCCAGAGCGCGCGAAAAAGCGAACCTCCGGTAGTGCCCGACAGCGTCGGCGATGCTTGTCGCGGCCAAGGCCGGAAGCCCGCCATCGTCCCCGCCGGAAGCCGCCGGCACTTCGCCTCCGCAGTACTTCGAAAGCATGGATACGGTGCGGCTCGCGAGGTTGCCGATGCCGTTGGCGAGATCCGCGTTGTAGCGCGTGGCGAGGGCCTTGTGCGAGAAGTTGCCGTCCTGGCCGAACACGATCTCGCGCAGCAGGTAGTAGCGCAGGCCGTCGGTCCCGACGACCTCCTTGACCGGCAGCGCCCGGACGATGTTTCCCTTCGTCTTCGACATCTTCCCGCCCTGGAAGATCAGCCAGCCGTGGGCCCACACCTGCCTGGGAAGAGGCAGGTTGGCCGCCATCAGGAAGGCCGGCCAGTACACGGCGTGGAAGCGGACTATCTCCTTGCCGACCAGATGCACGTCGATCGGCCAAAGCCGTTCGTAGTCGGTCTCTCCGCTCTCCTCCTCTCCGTAGCCGATCGCGCTCATGTAGGTTGTCAGGGCATCGAACCACACATAGAACACGTGTTCGGGATCATTCGGAAGCGGGATGCCCCAGCGCAGGCTCGAGCGGCTGATGGACAGGTCTCTGAGTCCGCTGCGCACGAACGCGAGCACCTCGTTTCTGCGAGTGTCCGGCTGAACGAAGTCCGGCTGCGATTCGTACAGGTCGATCAGGCGCTGCTGGAAGTCCGAAAGCCGAAAGAAATAGTTCTCCTCGGTTACGGTCGTGATCTGCTCGGGATCCGACTGGGCCGCCTCCTCGTCGGTGACGAACGCCTCGTCCCCAAGGTGGTACTTGCCCGTGTAGGAGTCCTTGTAGATGGCGCCGTTCTCGAGGCAGCGCTCGAAGATCCTGCAGACGGCCAGGGCATGGCGCGGATCGCTGGTGCGGCGAAAGTGGTCAACCTCCAAGCCCAGCTCGTCCCATTCCCGCCGGAACGCCGCCGAGACCCGGTCCGTGAACTGCTTGGGATCGAGCCCCGCCTTGTGCGCCGACCTCTCCACCTTCTGGCCGTGCTCGTCGGTCCCGGTGGTCAGATAAGCGTCTTCGCCAAGCATTCGCCGGAATCGCTTGATCGTGTCGGCCACGATCGTCGTGTAGGCATGCCCGATATGCGGGGCGGCGTTGACGTAGTAGATCGGCGTCGATAGGTGGAATCTGGGCATCGCGCGAGGTCTTTCCCTAGTCTCGCACGGGGGCGAGACCTCGAATCTCTCGCCAAGCCCGCCCCCGACATGGCCGCAGTCGGCGACCCAGGTGCAGCGCGCCGGCCGCAGCATCCACAGCGGCATTGTCGTCCGGCTACGCCCCGACCCACGAGAGTGTCCCCGTCGTGTCCCGGGAACGCGTCGAGATGCTGGTCCGACGGCCGCTAGAGCACGGTGCCGGGGCCTCGCGCGGCCATCTTCGCATCCTTGAGCCGACGGGGCCGAGGTCGATCCCGCCGTAGTCCGTCCAAGGTCCGGAATCGGGCGTTCGAGGCCGAACACCGCCGCGCCCCGACGGCACAGGCTCCCGGCCATCGGGCCATCTGCGAGAGCCTCCGGTGGTCAGCAGACAGGAGGCGACCTCCGGTTCCGAAGTGTCGCGGCGCTGGCCGGTGCGCTGCCGCGGTCATCCGAGTCGACTCTTCGGCCGTCTGGTTTGCTCCACAACCGCCGCTCGATGCAAGCACATCCGCCCCACTTTCGCATCCCAACGTGACCAGATCCCTGTACGGAGTCGCTGGGGAAGCGGCGAATTTGGATTTCGGTGTTCAGGCTGTGGTATATTCCGTCTGGGCGGGCAGACCCTGCCCGCATGGAATCGGGGGTCAGCTGATGAAAAAGCTTCTCATTCTCGTAGCGGCTGTCATGGTCGCCACGGCCGTCGCACCGCTTGGCCTGGGCCAGACGACACAGGGCCAGATCAACGGGCGCGTCACCGACACCTCCGGGGCGATGATCCCGGGCGCAGAGGTCGAAGTCGCCAACCCTGCCACCGGAGTCTCCCAGGGAGTTACGGCCAACGAGGTCGGGCAGTACGTGATCTATTTGCCATTCGGCACATATGAGGTAAGCGTTTCGTCCCCGGGATTCGGCACCAAGATCACCACTGGGGTCCTAGTGACGACCGCGTCGGAGACTACCGTGAACGTGGAGTTGGACGTGGAGGCGGTGGCCGAGCAGGTGAGCGTGACTGCGGCAGTCGCCCAACTCGAGACAAGCGACACGACCATTGGCGCTGCCATCGAGGAGAACCTGATGCGCCATGCGCCAATTCCCGTCCAGGGGCAGAAGCGCCGACCGTACCAGTACATCTCGCTGTCACCGGGAGTGAACAACACAAACGGCCGCGGCAACGTAGCCGGCTCACGGACGCTCAACACGGTGATCATGCTGGACGGTCTCTCGACGGAGACCACGAACAACGGAGTCGGAGAGATGGCGGCCGGTACCGAGCCCAGCGTGGAAGCGATCGGCGAGTACAAGCTCCTGCTGAGCAATACGTCCGCCGAGTACGGACGGACTAGTGGCGGCTTGATCACCTACGCGACAAAGTCCGGCACCAACGACTTTCACGGCTCGGTCTATAACTTCCACAACAACTCCTTCTTGAACGCCCGGCCCTGGCAAGCGGCCGAGCGTGCAAACAGTCGCAACAACGAATTTGGTATCGCAGGTGGTGGGCCTGTCATCATCCCGAAGGTCTACAACGGCCGCAACAAGACCTTCTTTTGGTCGAGCTTGGCGTACTACCGCCAGAGCGCAACGGGCAGCGCGACCAACTTCCTGACGCTGCCGACAGCGGCGATGCGCAGCGGGGACTTCTCCGATCCTGCTCTCAACCAGCTATATGACCGGAAGGACCAGTACGAGGACGCCGATAGGCAAATACGGTTCCGGCCGTTCATGAACAACCAGATCCCGATGAGCCGGCAAAGCCGCATCAGCGCAAACGTCATGCAGCTACTGCCGCTCCCCAATGCTCGCGACACCCCCGAGCTCAACCATCTCGGAAGTGTCTCGAGCACATTCAAGCCTTGGGACTTGACGACCAAGATTGATCATCAGTTCAACTCGAGCCACCGTCTGTCCGCGTTCTACATGTACGGGACGGCACCTCGGATCAGCACCGACCCGGGTGGAATCCTCGACGACAGCTTCGGAAGGACTTTCTTCAACAGCTTCCAGCGCATCCGTACGGACTACTCCTGGATCCAGAGCCCGACTGTCGTCCATCAGATATTGTTCGGATTCAACTTCCAGGAAAACGGGGACGAGCAGAACAATTTCGGCCAAGGGCTATCAAACCAGCTCGGCTTCAGTGGCATGCCGAGCAACGAGTGCCCTTGGATTCAGTTGGCACGTGCGTCGAGCTTCGGCGTTTCGATCTGCGCGAATCGCCCTCAGGCCAAGGAATCGAAGCTCATTCCGAACTGGGCCTACAGCACGCTCTGGAACAAGGGGCGGCACACCATCAAGTTCGGCTACCAAGGTCAGTATTGGCGCATCAACCGTCATGAGCAAGGAGGCTTCGCGGGGGGCTTGACCGTCGGAGCGGCCGGAACCTATTTGTTTGGGGTGTCCGAAGGGAACCTCGGAAGCGAAACCAAGGATACGAACGGCTCTGGCGGCTTTCACCTAGCCGACTTCTTTCTCGGCCTGCCCAACTTCGTCGGCACGGCGGCAGGACTGGCCCTTGAGGAGCGGGAAGCCTATCACGCACTCTATGTTCAGGATGACTGGAAGGTTCACCCCCGACTGACACTGAACCTCGGTCTCCGCTGGGACCTGCAAATGCCCTTCAAGGAGAACAGTGGGCAGTTCTCGGGATTCGACGAAACCCTCACGAATCCGGGAATAAGCGGCAATTACCGCGGGGCCCTCGAATTCTATGGATCCGCTCAGGGTGCGAACGGCAAGCTCCGGGTCGGCGAGCCGACTTGGGGCAATTTCGGCCCGCGGCTTGGCCTGGCGTTTCAGATCACCGACAAGCTCGTGTTCCGGGCGGGTGCGGGCATACAGTACATGGCGATCCAGAACACCAACGTCAGATCCGTCAACCGCACCGGCCACGAGGCGCGGGGGAACCCGCCGCCCAGACCGAGTCCGTTCGCCACCTACTACGAGTGGGACAACGGCTTCCCTGCCACGCAGCTGGGAACGCCGCCATTTATCGATCCAGCATTCCTTAACAACCAGTCGATTACAAACTGGATGAGCCCTTTTACTGTCGGAACTCCTCCCGCGCTGTACATGATCACAGGTGGGTTCCAGCGCCAATTCGGCGACTGGGTCTTGGAGACGACCTTCTACTCGAACATGGGACGCAACAACTCCGACCACGAACGCATCAACGACCTGCATCCGGACTACTGGCACCTCGGCCCACTTCTGAACCTGCAGATCAATGATCCCGCAGTCGCCGCCGCCGGTTTCGCCAAGCCCTATCCCGAGTTCCCCGACGGTCAGCCTTTACACCGCGCGCTGCGGCGATTCCCGCAGTTCAGCAACATCTCGAACGATGCCGGGATCAATACGGGAATGAACTACAACGCCTTCATGCTCAAGGCAACCAGGCGCTACTCCAACGGCCTCTCGTTCCTCGGCCATTGGACGGTCGCCAAGCAGCTGGGCGATGTCGACTGGGCGCCGGGTGCATTCGGCAGCAACACGCGGAACTCGTACAACCGCAGGCTCGACAAGCGGGTCAACCGCTACGACACGACACACCGGGCTGTCTTCAACTATTCGTACGACCTGCCCTTCGGCCCGGGCCAACGGTGGGGAGGAACCAGCGCCTTCAGCAAGTACGTGCTCAGCGGGTGGACGGTTTCGGGTGTCCAGGAGTACGTCAACGGCTTCCCGATTTCTACTGGCGGGGGATTGTCGGTCGGCATTCCAGGAGGCGTCCGGAATCTCGCTGACCGGGCCCCGGACGTGCCTTGGAGAAGCAACATTGGTTGCGGCCAAATGGTCTTCGGAGACCCCAGCCGGAACTACATCCTCAATGCGGGGAATCCTAGCCACGTCACACCAAACAGACCGCAGGCATGGCTGCCTCCAGGTGACTTCGTGCAAGGGAACGCGCCGGAGGTCGACCAGGAGACCAGACAGTGCCCGAATTTCAATGAGGACTTTTCCGTCGTAAAGCGGATTCCGCTCGCAACCGAGAAGGTGAAGCTCCAGATCGGCGCGGACTGCTTCAACTGCCTGAACCGGCACCGCTGGATCGCGGGCCGGTTCGGCAACAACATCAACAGTTCATCCTTCGGCAGGGTCGTTCCGGAACAGCCCAAGGGACCCCGGACGATTCAGCTCCGGATGCGGGTCGAGTGGTAACCGCCGAGGGCGTCCAGCCCTAGGATCCTGCGGGGCGCGCGGTTTTTTGAACCGCGGGCCCCGGGGTTTTTTTATTTAAAATGGAATGCGCAACGGGGGGGGATGGGGTGTGTATTTTTAA
>JAPPMB010000013.1:29791-48470 GCA_028819255.1 Bryobacterales bacterium
CCCAATGGCCCCCGTCACTTTACCGCTGGGTTGGGGGGTCGTGTGTAACCCCCCTTGGGGGGCCCCCCTTTGTTTGCTGCGGCCCGGGCGTTTCGGCGCCGCGCGCCCCGCTCTGTTTCTGAATTCCATAGGCATGCCGAACGGAGGGGCATGGGTCACCCTTCTTGGATTTCTTGGTCCCGACGGGTCACGAGGTTTCGTGCGTAGAAGCTGATAGATGCGTATCGAGAGGCCCTGCTGGATGCCAAGTCGGCCATTTCGGAGCGTCTCAGCAGTGTCTTGGGGTTCGTGGTGTCAGGGTGGAGTCGAATCGATCTGCTCATTCAGAAGTTCTGTCACACACCGCGAGCTGTGGCCTTGGCGAAGGGAGCCAGTATTTTTCCCAGGGATGTGTCAACCCGGGAAAGCTGTGCACGGATGCCCACGGAACCGGCCAGACCTATGGCCAAGGCACGAAGCGCCCAACGCCAATCGTTCTTTGGCTCGGACATGTCAACTCTGCTTGACAGGGCCATTGGCAAGGGGCGCGTTCCGTACCGCTCTGGCTTGGACGCCTGCGCTCCGTCACTCGTCCCCTAGGTGGATGGTTCGCCGACGGATGCCAGAAGGTCAAAGTCCGCGTCTGAAGATTCGAGAGCAGCACCGTGACGAAGCGCACAGGCGGCGATGATCAAGTCGATCGCAGGCACCGTGACCCCGCCGGCCCCGGCCCGCCGGGTCAGATCGTACGCCGCCTTCCACACAGCCTGATCTATGGGCAACTCTGGAATCGTCCCTGCAAACTCTCGCAAGACCGCCCGTTCGGTGCGCCCGCGAGCGCCGTTCCAGAGTTCGAGCTGCACTGGAGGGCACCAGCACGCCTGCCCGGAGGTCAGCGCAGCCTCGACACGGGCGCGAATGGCTGGATCGCCACTTGGGCGAAGCATGTGAATCCAAGACGATGTGTCGATGAGGATCAAGGAATCAACCCTTCCGGCGCATAGCTTGAAGTTCTTATGGCGAGATCAGGTTGGTACAGGTACCTGCATGCCGGGTGAGCTCCGCCATCCGCATGCGACGGTTGAAATCCGTGATGGCGCCGACGATGGCTGCACGTTTCGTCTTTGCCTTCGTGAACTTGATCGCATCCTCAAGTTCACGTTCGGGAATATCAACGGTGGTTTTCACATTCTGACCGTAGCAATCATTGGAACCTTCAGCAAGCCATCTTGACTTCCAATCTTGGGAATTCATGCATCTCTCCAACCGCATAGACGAAGCATCCTTAGTTTGGCCACCCGCTCATAGACTCGCGCGCCGACTGCCGCGCGGTTTGACCCGACACCGATAAGTTCCACCTTGAGCCAGTGATTGGCCAAGCTGTCGTCGGACCAGATCAGCGAAGGCGGCTCGTTCATGTTCATCACGAGGATGTCCATGTCGCCGTAGTCGTCGCCGTCGCCAAGAGCGCATCGGCCACTCGCGGCGGCCGAGGACCGACGGAGTGCCGACACATCCCCATTCAACACTTGCAGCAGGTGCCGCCTTGTCATGACCGGTATGCGGTTGCGACAAGCCTGACAGTCGGCGACCGCCAACCCCGGGTCCTCCGGGATCAGGCCACCTCTGCTTCAAGTCCCGCTACGTTCCTGGTCGCTGCACTGAACTCGACTGCCACCAGATGCACCGGCTCGCCCAGCGACCGGTACCCGTCAGCGCAGCCGCGTTCCCAAAGTTGAGCCGTCGCTGCGCCCGGTCCCGTCTGCTCCAACACCTTGAACTCGAACGGGTACACCCTGCCCGCCACCCGCACTGCCATGTCCAGCCGCCCACGGCTGCCGCTCTCCTCGACGGTTAAGTCCAGCCCAGCCCGCAAAGCAGGAGCAGAAGACGCTCACGTAGTCGTCCTCGCAACGCGCAATCTCGTTCCGGCTGTGCCATTCGCACGGAATGCTCGCGAAGAAGGCATGGATTGCTTGCTTCTGACCGTCCATACCAGCGGATTGCAACAAGGCGCTCAGGCGTATGGTTTTGGTTTCCCGGCGGGACACATCACACGTCAGGTGCCGAGCAGGCTTACGTTGAAGCTCTTGCGCACCTTCCGGTTCGGATAGCCAAGCTTGTAGTAACGGATTCCGTCCCTGATTTCGCTTTCCAAGGCGCAGAGGTGGCCGGTCTGGAATAGCAGCACGTCGATCACGATGCAATCAATGTCGAACGTGCTCAGCAGCGTCTCGCTCGCCATGATGCCGTCCAGTGTTGGGAAGGAACTCATTGGCTGACGAGCGTCTCGACCAGAAACTTCGGAGTGCATGTTTCGAACCAATACGCCTTGAAGTCGCGCGTATGGAAGAGCATCGGGGCGTCAAAGGGGTTGCAGACCGTCTCCTTATCTCCAGCAATAGCCGACGTACCAGTCGCGGATCTGATTCCGATCAAAGCCTTCAAGCTCTGGATCGAACACCGAGTCGAGGTCTCCCTCGGTGTGGCCGCAAATCGCCGAGAACCGCGGCTCGAGCGTGCTATCGACCAAGTGTTGAGTCCGGAAAACAGGCTGACCTTGGAGAACTTGCTGACACTTGTCAACAGGCAGAATGCGACATGAGCATCGCAGTCCTTGATCGTGGAATATAGCCCCCACAAATAGTCGCGATTCGCTCGTGCTACCTCTGGAAACTCAATTGCGCCTCTGCGGGCCTCGCGCTGCCGAAGCGCGAGGCCCGTTCTGTTTCCGGACTCCGAGGGATCTCGGGGCGAGGTGGGGATTACGCGGCCGATTCGCCGAATCTCTCGGTCCTGACGATTCCCCTGCCCTCCTCGACATGAACCAGCTGGTCGGCACCGACATTCAGAATGTGCTCCGGATCGCTGTTGGGCCATTCGACGCGGACCATGTCAGCCTGGGTCGCCCGGCCCAGGCCGAAGTGCAGACGGAAGTCGCTGACGGAAAGGTAGCTGTCCTGGCTGCACACCTCCTGCACCTGCAGCAGCCGGCCTGACCGCACGTAGACGCGAGCACCGATCGCGGTCCGGTTGGACGTGGCTCCCTTGAGCTTGACTTTGAGCCAGTGGTTGCCCGAGCGCGAATCGGACCGGATCAGCGAAGGCGGCTCGTTCATGTTCATCACGAGAATGTCCATGTCGCCATCGTTGTCGAAGTCCCCGAACGCGCAGCCGCGGCTCGAATGGACCGCGGTCAGCCCGGGACCACACAGCTGCGTCACGTTCTCGAACGATCCGTCGCCGCGGTTTCGAAAGAGAAAGCGCGGCCCCCGGTAGGGGTAGTCCGGGTTGACGGCCTCGATCTCCGGGTACACGCTGCCGGAGACATAGAACAGGTCGGGGCGACCATCGCTGTCGAAGTCGATCAGGCCCGTCCCCCATTCGAGGTGCCTGATGCTGGCCTGGAGGCCCGCAACGGACGACTCGTCGGAAAAATATCCCTGGCCGTCGTTGCGATAGAGCCCGGGAATGTCATCGGCGAAATGCGTCTTGACGATGTCGAGCTTTCCGTCCGAAGTGTAGTCCCCGATGGCAAGACCCATGCCCGCCTGGGCCACGCCGTCAGGACTGTAGGCGAGCCCACGCTCGGTTGCGACGTCGCTGAATGTGCCATCCCGGTTGTTGCGCAGCAAGAGACTGGGGCTCGAGTCGCAGGCCACGTAGATGTCCTGCCAGCCGTCCTCGTTGTAGTCCGTGGACATGGCGGTCAGGCCATAGCCTGCAACGTCCCTCAGCTGCGCCTTTGCAGTCACCTCCGTAAACGTGCCGTCTCGGTTGTTGCGATACAGGACCTGTGCACCCTTGTCCAGCCCCTGCGGGCCGTACGCAACCGGCACGCCCTTCCAGGTTGTGCGCCCCTTCGGCGGCAGGTCGGCAAGACTCTCGGGTCCGATGTAGTTCGTCACGAACAGGTCCAGGTGGCCGTCGCGGTCGTAGTCGACAAACGTGCAGCCGGTGCTCCACCACGCAGGATTGCCCGCGACACCGGCGTGGTCCGTGACATCCTCGAACGTCCCGTCGCCGTTGTTGCGATACAGGACGTTTCGTCCACGGTAGGTGATGAACAAGTCGTCGAACCCGTCGTTGTCGAAGTCCCCGATGCAGACTCCGTTGGCCCAGCCGGTCCTAGTCAGGCCTGCCTCTCGCGTCACTTCGGTGAAGGTCCCGTCCCGGTTGTTCCGGTAGAGCCGATTGGTGGCGACACTGCCGTCGGGAATGCCGCTTCGCCGCGAACCGTTCAGCAGCAGGATGTCCAGCCAGCCGTCGTTGTCGTAGTCGTAGAACGCCACACCGCAGCCGTTGGCCTCGGAAATGTAGTCCGAGGTGCGGGCTTCGCCGTAGTAGATGGTCTCAGTGAGCCCAGCCTCCCGGGCGACGTCGACGAAACGGACCGGGTACCTCGCCGCGGAGTCGCCCTTTACGGCCTCTACCCTCGGGGCCGGGGACCGCGCAGTGCGCTGGCCTGCAGACGGACGGAGGGCCAGAACGCCCCCGTTCAGCATCTGCAGCAATCGCCGTCTCGTCACCGTCGGCATGCGTCCGGGCCACACCGTGCAAGGCATCTCTGCCTCAGGTGGAGTCGCGGATCGAGCAACTCTGGACCCTAAGCAGCAATCGCATTTCAGCATATCTGTGTCCGCGAAACTCAAGGCTCTTGGCGACTCGACATACTCACCACAGAGGCAGTCTTCTGAAACGAACGGACCTAGTGCGCGTAGGTCTCCGCGTTTTCCGTTTGGTGACGTCGCTTGGCTGCAACAGGCGTTGCGGACGGGCAACCTGTAGCGGGCGGCATTGGGTCGTGGCGTGTGCAAGCGGGAGGACTGGCGCAATTCCAAGGGCCATGATCTTGAGGCATCGTGCTGTCGGTCAGATTATTCCGCCCTCTCCCCTGCCGAAATAATCCAACCACTGCTCGCAAGAACAGTTTGACCTCCTACAACAATCTTCAAGACACAATGCGAGCATTGGCCACCATTGCCTCCAGCCTCCCGTTGCCAGTTACGTCTAAGCGCTACGCACAGCGGGAGCTTACGAGTCCTCGAGGCGGGCTCAGCTGGCCGAACGGGAAGTTGGGAGGCCTGACTTTTCGGCTGCCCCCCCCGACACTTCGACTCCCCAGGCACCATGAGCCGTCTCGCGAGGATGCTAACCCATTTCCGTCCCTTTCGGCAATGAGGGTCTCGGCTATACTTCCGACCAGAGGCGGGTTTCTCGATGAGTTCGTTCGACTACGCCGTAGTGGCTGTCTACCTTCTCGGGGTTGTCTGGATCGGAGGGCGTCTGGGATCCGGCCAAGGATCGCTGAAGGCGTTCTTCCTAGGTGGACGAACGATCCCTTGGTGGGCCGCAGCCTGTTCCGGGATCGCCACAATGGTCAGCGCTATCGGCTTCATCGGGGCGCCGAGCCAAGCGTTCGCGTCCGACTGGACCTATCTGCAAGCTCGCTTCGCTTGGCCCGTCGCGATGGTCGTGGCCTGCGTCCTGTTCATTCCGTTCTTCCGCAAACTAGAAATCTTCACGGCCTACGAGTATCTCGAGAAGCGCTTCGATGCGAAGACGCGGCTCTTGGCCGCAGCTGTGTTTATTCTCCTGAAGTGCAGCTACACCGCCGTGGCGATCTATGCTCCGGCAATCGTGGTGTCGCAGATGACCGGCCTGCCTGCCGCATGGGTCTGCCTTGGAATCGGCGGGGTGACAACCCTGTACACCTCAGTCGGTGGGATGCGCGCCGTGATCTGGACTGATACAGCGCAGTTCCTAGTGCTGCTGGCAGGGCTGATCGCAGCGCTCTACTACGTAGTGGTCAGCGTCGACGGTGGCTTTGCGGAAATCGTGGCCGAAGCGGGCGCCGCTGGAAAGCTGCAATTCTTGGACTGGTCCACGAGCTTTGAGACTGAATTCTCGGTATGGGGATGCCTGATCGGAGGCACATTCTACCTGCTCAGCCAGTACGTCGTGGATCAGGCGGAACTTCAACGGTTTCTCACAACCTCCTCGGTTCGGGGCAGTCAGCAGGCGCTCGCTTCCACGATGGTGTTCACGTCGCTCTATGGGATCGTCGTGTTCTTTATCGGCAGCGCACTCTATGTGTACTACACGCAGCAGCCGACACAAGTAGCTTTCGATATTGACCCGGACCGGGTGTTTCCGATGTTCATCCTGGAGCGGCTGCCTCCCGGGCTGCGCGGGCTTCTCCTCGCGGGCATATTCGCGGCTGCGATGTCGACGGTCAGCTCGATTCTGAATTCGCTGTCGACGGTCGCTGTCCGAGATCTGCTGCCGCCGCAAGCGTGCGCTTCCAGTTCGGTCAATGTCGCCAGGTGGGCGACGTTGGTCTTCGGCTGCGTGGCCACGGGTCTTTCGCTTCGGGCCGGGTCGTTCGGAACGATCCTGATTGCGCAGGGGAAGATCCGCAACTTCTTCGGAGGCAGCTTGGTCGGGGTGTTCCTGCTCGGCCTGCTGAGTCCTCGTGCCAACGCCCGCGGAGCGTTCTGGAGTATCCTTGTTTCGTTTGCCGCAACGGCCGCTTTCGCGGTGGCGACCGACGCGTCATGGATGTGGTACGGCGTCTTCTCGGCTGCGGTCGCGTACATCGTCGGGGGTGTTGTCAGTCGCTCCGCGGAGCCGCCCGACGAGTATCATCTAGATGGCTTAGTCTGGCAGCGCAGGAATGGCTAACCATCCCCACAACCGAAACAGGCTCTGCTCGGCAGACGTGCGGTTGAGCAAATACAACCCGCTCCCGCGGATCCTGTACTTCGACGACTTCGACGAAGGCTTGAACGGCTGGTGCGAACTGGTCGGCAATCATACTGGGGACCTTGACCAGATCCGGCCCATAGCAAAAGACTTTCGGCCTCCTCAGCTCAGCAGCTGCACGTACTTTGACATCGGTACTCACGGCTCCGTGGACGGCACCTATTCGCTGAAGCTGGCAACCCGACCCCAGCGCAACCACTTAGCGGTTGCGATCAAGCGCATGACCTATGCAGCCCGAGGGCTCGTCCAGTTCGAGACGTATGTGACCTTCAAGTCAGAGCTCGTTCCAGATGGCGAGCCGTCGGCTGAATGGGACGAGAGTTCTCGCTGGGACGGCAACGTGGCCCCGTCCGAGAGGCAATTCGGTGAGTTCACCTTCTCGAACGACATCTGTGTGGGCGAGACAGGGCCCCGCTGCCACGGCGTCGTTCGCTATCGGAATGCAGATCCCAACGGCAAACTCGTGCAGACATGGTTGTATCCCACTTCTGTCGAACCGACGACCAAGATGGACCGCTTGGGGCTCGTTCCAAGTGATTCGAGGCCGGACTTCTTTGCCGTCAGCCCGGAGGACTGGCGTGAGGTCCCGGGTGGGCGGCAACCACTGTGCTTCAACGAGACCGCCTCCAAGGTTAATTGGCACTATGTCCGGTGGCTCTTCGATCTCGAGTCACTGCGCACGATAGAGTTCCAGTGCAACGACCTGTGCATGGACATGCGGGACCTAGCCGTCCCGATGCACGACGAAGAGTACCGCGGCCTCCCGAATCTGCTGAACCTGTACGTGGCCGTGCGAACCCATGTGAACGTGCGGAACTTCTTGTACCTGGATTCCGCCTTGGTCTCGGTGGACTGGTAATGCTGCGACGGTCTTTCACCGCGGTTCTTGAGAAGGGGGCCACCTTTAGCGGCGAGTTCAGCACCGAACCCTACGAGGCAGGCTGGGCACACGAGGCGCGATGGTTCGTCCGGGTTCTCCGCTCGGATGAGCGGGTGGGACTGCAGATGGTGCCCCAGATCTCGCCGGACGGCACCGAATGGTGCGATGAGGGTTCCGGCTCCATCCGGTTGCAAGGCGCGGGTCTAGCCTCGATGCCGATCGTGAACTTCGGTTCGTGGCTACGACTGCGTGGAACGACGACCGGAAGGACCGGGTCGGTGACCGTGTTGATCTACCTAGCACTCAAGGAGTGACGAGTATCCAGGCAGTGGAGACCGCAGCTGAGGGCAGTAGCGTGATCTCCAAGGAGTCCGAGCTTCTCTGCGAGCGGGTTGTCGCTTCCCTATGGGGAGGATTCTCGTGTGCCATCACGATTCGCTCTCCATCTCATGCTCCCCTGTAGTCCCGCCGTTGGGCGCACTTCTCGCAAGCGAACAATGGTGGGGCCGCCGGCAATCCGCAGTTAGCTCGGGCGCCGGGCGAACTCAAGCGGCAGGTACAGGCGATCCGGCTCGGTCATGAGTTGCACCAAGGGCCGACCAGCGATGATTGGCCTAGGCCTTGGGATCAACCTAGGCAGGAGCGTCGGGCAGGTGCCGTGCGGACGGGACTCCCGACGGTCGATCGACGTCTGGAATGGGCTTCTCTGGATAGCCCCACCCTACGGAGCCAGCCGAGTGTCGGGTCTGGTGTTTGGGGGCGGGGTGCTGGCCGTTGGAATCCACCGATGCCGATATGGAGCCGGTACCCGCAGTTTTGCCGGGGCTGCGGGCGCCATCGGTTCCCTCCGCTGCGGCTGCCTCCGTGGCGGTGTTGCGAGCTTCCGGGATTTTCGGACCGCCAAATGCCCAAGGCAAACCAAGTGGTCGGAGGTGCGGCCCCAAAGAAATTGTTGCTGGAGTCATTGACAGTGCTATCCGGTCGGAGTAACATTGGCGCAGCCACCGAACTGATACATCAGTACGGATGCATGGGTTCGTTGGCACCGGGCGACCTTCACGGCTGTCGCCCGGTGGCCAGCGTTGGAAAGGGGGAAGACAGTGATTCAGCTTCGCTTAGCAGTGCTGCTTGTGGCCTTCGTCGCTAGCAGTTCAGTTGTGACCGCCCAGATCGGCACCGCAACCCTCCTCGGGACCGTGACAGATGCGACTGGAGCGTCTGTGTTCGGCGCCGAGATCTCAGTCACCCATACAGAGACGAACAGGGTGATCGAAACAAGGACCAGCGAGACTGGCTTCTTCACAGTGCCGGGAGTCCCGGTCGGTGTCTATCAGGTTGAAGTCAGGATGGATGGATTCAAGACCGCGATTCGGACTGGCATCAATCTTCGCGTGGCAGACCGACAGCAGATCGACTTCCAACTCGAAATCGGTGAGATCGTGGAGTCCGTTGAGGTTGTCGGCCAAGCCCCTCTCGTCGAGAGCTCCAATGCGACGGTCGGCAAAGTGCTCGAGAACCAGCGTGTCAAGAGCCTGCCGCTCAACGGACGGAGCGCCCTGGCACTGGTGGTCCTGACTCCCAACGTACGCTTTTCGTCGCTCGGACCGGCCGGCTTCAGTGACCGTGGCGTGCTGGTTTCAGCGTTCAGTGTCAACGGTGGACCGGTTGGACGGAACTACATTGCGATCGACGGCGCGACCAACATCAACAACCGCGGGGCGGACAACAACGTGAATCCTTCGGTCGACGCCATCGAAGAGTTCAAGGTCGAGAGCGGGACGATGTCCGCAGAGTACGGCTTCACCCTCGGTGGCGTCGTGAATATGGTGACGAAGTCCGGGAGCAACGAATTCCACGGCACTGCCTACGAATTCGTCCGCAATGACGCGCTCGACGCTCGAAACACTTTTGCCGAGACTAAGGCGCCGCTGCGCTACAACCAGTACGGTGGCTCGGTAGGCGGGCCCGTATTGAGAGACAAGACTTTCTTCTTCTATAACTTCGAGCAGTACAACTTGCGCAATTCCTACACCGCCGTGGGAACCGCAGCTCTCGCCGAGCAGTGGGCGGGGAATTTCAGTAATCTGGCCGACAGGCGAGGCAATGCGATCCCCATTTTTGACGTCAACACGACGAGGGAGAACCCGGACGGAGGAGGATTTGTTCGAGATCGCTTTGTCAACAACGTGATCCCCTCGGACCGGCTGGATCCTCTAGCCCAGAAGTTCAAGCCCTTTTACCCCACGCCGAACCGCCCAGGACAGGATCCTGCAAACACCAACAACGTCGTCCTGAATCTGGGATGCTCCACGGATGCAAGGCAGATGACGGCCAAGGGAGACCACAGCTTCTCGGCTAACAATCGGTTCTCCGTCCGATACATCCTGTGGGATCACGAACAGGACCGAGCCTGCACTGGCAATGGGTATTTCCCGGAGAAGATTGGCCGCGTACGCAACGACAATTATGAGAATCACAATGGTGCCATCACAGACACTCATTTCTTCGGTGCAACAAAGATCAACAACTTCAAGTTGAGCATCGCCCGACAGTTCTTCCCGTTCATTCCCGGTAGCGTCGGAACCAACCCCGCAAGCGGCCTCGGCTTTGCGTCCAGCGTTCCCGACATCACGTTCCCGCGAGTCAACTTCCAAGGGACGCCGGCCCTCCAGCGTTTTCCTTCAGGCTTCGGCACGATCAACGGATTCCTCGCCTTCCATACTCTTCAGTTGCAGGAAAGCCTCACGGTGATCAAGGGCAACCACAGCCTCAAGTTTGGGGTGGAGTTTCGTGACAACCTCTACAGCCTGAACGGCTGCTTCCAATGCTCCGGAAACATGCGGTTCCAAAACCGCTTGACTGGGAACCCTCAACAGCTCGGTGGTACCGGTTCCGGCTTTGCGAGCTTCTTGCTTGGTGCAGTCTCCAGCGCATCCGTGGACTCGAACGTGGGAGTCTCGTACAAGAACTTTACCAGTGCGTTCTACGTCCAAGACGACTGGAAGGTCACTCCTCGCCTGACATTGAATCTGGGTCTGCGATACGACTACCAGCAGTGGCCCAGCGAGCGAAACAACGGAATCAGCAATCTGAGCATCACCGAGATCAATCCAGAGAATGGGCTTCTGGGCAAGCTGGAGTTCGCAGGGATCGACTTTGAACGCACGTTGCACGATCCCGACTTCAACGACTTCGGGCCGAGGATGGGATTCGCGTTGGACCTGTTCGGCACCGGCAGAACGGTGCTTCGCGGTGGCTACGGAATCTACTACAGTCTGCAAGGGACAGTGCGTGGGAATCGTTTCGGCGCGCTGGGCTACCGGGGCAACGTCACAACGTACCTTCCGCCCGGCGGTAACAACGACCTGCCGGCTTTCAACCTAAGTGACGGTTTTCCGTTCCCGGTTCAGCTTCCACTCGGCAACAAGATCGGTCCGAGCGCGTTCCAGAGCCAGAACCACAACCACTTGGAGCGGGATACGAGAACGCCGTATTCCCAGCAGTTCACTATGACGCTCCAGCAACAACTGCCCGGCGAGATGCTATTTGAGGCCGGCTATGTCGGCAACCGTGGGAGCAAGATCGATTCTGGCGACTACGACTGGAACCAGCTGGACCCCCAGCACCTTTCCTTGGGGCGGGACCTCCAGTCACGCGTGCCGAATCCCTACGGTGGCGTCGTCTCGGGTAGTTTCGGCGGCCCGACGATTCAGAGGAGGCAGCTGCTTCGACCGTTTCCGTACTACAACCGAATTAGCATTCGCAGGCCGCACATGGGCAGTTCCATCTACCACGGTTACCTGTTGAACGTGGAGAAGCGATTCGCCAGAGGGATTGCGTTCTTGGCTTCCTACACGTTCGGGAAGCAGATCAGCGATGCAATCGAGGGTTTCGGATTCTCCGGCTCCGAGCAGGTCAACGTGCTCGGCATGCAGAACGGGAGGTACGACCGCGCCTCGGAGCGTTCGATCCACTCGACGGATTCAGGCAAGCGGTTCGTCTTCAGCGGCCTTTACGAGTTGCCTTTCGGACCAGGGAAGAGGTTCCAGACGAGCAGCGGGGTCCTCTCCAAGCTGATCGAGGGCTGGCAGCTCAATGGAATTCTCACGATGCAGGACGGCTTGCCGATCCGCATCACCGGAGCCAACAACTTCGTCGCGACCCGCCCCAATTCCACGGGCACGAGCGCCAAGCTGGACAATCCCACGCGGGACGAATGGTTCGACACGCGTCAATTCGTGAATCCGCCCGATTTCACCTTTGGCAATGTGGGGCGCCTGCTGCCGGATGTACGCGGCCCAGGCTACAATGCCGTGGACTTTTCGGTCCTCAAGAGCACTCGAGTTACCGAGAAGGTCACCCTCCAGTTCCGCGCGGAGTTCTTCAACTTCTTCAACCGGACGAACCTCTTTCTGCCAAGCTCGGGCTTCAGAGCCGGGGCGGACGGATTCAACCAGAGCGGGAGCTTTGGGCGCATCACGCGGGCAAAGCCTGCTCGAGTGTCCCAGTTGGGCCTCAAGCTGATCTTCTGATCGGTCCCGAGGCGCACGCCGAGCGGAGGCAACAGAACCTAACCGAGGACACCAGATTCCTGCACACTTACACGGCTACAAGCCGAGCGTCCGAAGCCCGCCGGTTCGGAGACTGGTTCCGTGCACATCGCCACTGAGTCGTTGGCGTCGTGCTGCCAGGCAGCCACCGGAGCGCCATCATCGCGGGGCGGGCAGCCAAACGCTGGGCCCATAGCCAGATTCGAATGGTCCTATGCTCGCAGGATTCCCATCAACGTGCATGTTGGCGAACAGAAACTTGGCGGCAGGCTTGACCGCGGAAGCGTTTCACCAATGGGACCGGCCATCGGCTGGGCCATGGCGCAGGGTCACATCGGGGTTGTGACCGAGAAGGACGCCTCGTGCCACGACGTTCATCGAAACAAGCGATTCGCGAGAGCGCCACAATCGGGTGTCCACCACGAAGCGGAGATCCCGGACACGGCTGGACGGTCGGACTCTTGGCTTGACAGCCCACTGATGTATCAGCTACACTCAGTATGTCAGGCGGCTAGCCGGCGCTTCCAATGTTGCTCTTCGAGAATTCCCTCTTCAAGAGGGCTTGTTTCTTTGCAGGTGGGCTTGCAATCCTGGCGAGCATCGGTGTGGTTGCCCAAGCGAACACTTTGGACGGCCACCAGACTGCCTCCGAGATCCCTCGGAACAACTTCATTGATGACTACATCTTCAGCAAGATGGAGCGGGATGGCATCGCCCCGGCACCGTTGGCATCCGACACTGAGTTCTTCAGGCGCATCCATCTGGATCTCACCGGCCGGCTTCCGGAGCCCGAGGAGATTCGAGAGTTCCTAGCCGATACCGAACCCAACAAGCGGTCTAGAGCCATCGATTCGCTGTTTCCACCGCTTCCAACTCAGGGCATCGGGCGCCGCCACACTCGCGTTGGGCCGTTTCTCGACAAGTGGACGAATTTCTTCGACGATCTGTTCCGCAACAACGAGCAGCTTCGGGAAGGCATCGTCAGCTTCCACAAGTACATCTACAAGGTTCTCGAGCTGAACATTCCCTATGACGACTTCGTGCGGGACATGATCACCGCGAGTGCGGTGTCTACCTGGACCACCGGGAAGGCCAACTTTGTGGCGCGTCACCGCATCATGTTCGGGGACGGCTATTCCCATACCAATCATGAGGACACCGCCGACGAACTAGCGATCTGGACGACTCGCCTGTTTCTGGGCGTCGACCTCGAGTGCATTTCGTGCCATGACGGTGCCGGGCACCTAGAGAAGATCAATCTCTGGCTGGCACGACACGAGCGCGCCGACGTCTGGCGGCAGGCCGCGTTCTTCCGGAACACTTTTGTAGCACCGATCTACGGTCGAATTCCGGAGTTCATCGTGAATGAGACCGAGGATGGCTACGATCTGACGACGGACAGCGTGGTGCGGCTACCCCGCTATACGGCGGACACCACTCCGACGTTCGTGCTCACTGGTGAGAGATTCGAGCCCAGCAATGGAGAATCCGAGCGACGAGCGTACGCAAGGCTGCTGACCTCTGACCCGCAATTCGCGCGCGCGACGGTGAACCTGTTCTGGTCGCGACTTATGGGTCGGGGCATCGTCGACCCGCCGCTAGCGTTCGACTTGGACCGGCAGGATCCGCAGAGTCCTCCTCCTTCTCCTTGGACAGTCCAGCCTTCGCACCCCGAGTTGCTGGACCATCTGGCTGAGGACTTCCGCAAGAGCAGGTATGACCTGCGGCATCTGATGAAGCGAATCACATATTCGAGTGCCTATCAGCTCTCAAGTTCTTACCCGGGGCATTGGAGGCCTGAGTACGAAGAGTATTTCGCACGCCACAAGGTACGTCGGCTCAACGCCGAAGAGTTCTGGGATGCCGTCTCGCAGGCGACCGGCGTGTTCGAAGAATTCACCATCAAGACGGACGACGACGTGTTCCAATACCTGATGCAGTCCTCGTTCAATCACGACTTTTCCGGAAACAAAGCACTTTGGAACATGCTTCAGGATTTTGGAGAGACCGACAGGGAAGACCCACCGTCCGACGAAACGAGCATGGTGCAAGCCGCCAGCTTGATGAATCATGAACTGGTCTTGGAGCGAGTCAAGATCCAAGAAGGCGGCAGGCTTCATCGATTGCTTCGGTCGGAGCCTTCCAAATCGAACGACGAGATTGTCGAGGAACTGTTCCTCGCGACGATCGGCCGCCTGCCGACAGAGCACGAATTGGACATGTCGACTTCTTTGCTGGAGAGGCTGCGCGACCAAGGTGCGGAGGACCTGATGTGGGCACTTCTGAATCGTGCCGACTTCATCTTTTGCATGTAGCGGTGTATTCGAGATTGCTGGGTGTGAGATGCGTTCGAGGCGGTTCAGAGACCGTTAGTTCGACAGTGGGGTAGGTCCATGGCTACAGAGTTCGCTTCGTTCCCGCGCTTGAGTCGGCGGGAATTCTGTCGGGTCGGTTCCGTCAGTGTGGTCGGTGGCTCCCTACTGCCGATGGCCGACAATCTCAATGCATCAAGTGACCAGAGTGTGGAGCCGCGCGGCGGAGCGGATTGTGTTATCTGTCTCAATCTAGTTGGTGGGCCCTCCCAGATGGACACATTCGATGTCAAGGAGCTCAAACCGACACCCCAGGATCTTGACATTCGAACCACGCACCTAGGGTACCGCTGGCCATACGGACTCCTTCCCGGGCTGGCAACAATTTTAGACGACATCTTGGTTGTGCGGTCGATGGCCGCATGGGAGACTTTGCACAATCTGGCGCAGTACTACTTGCAGGTGGGTCACCCATTCAATCCAGCGCGTGTCCGTGAGATGCCGTCCATCGGTTCCGTGATTGCATACGAATTGCTTGGAAAAGCCAAGGAGTCGGATTTCCTCCCTCCTTTCATTTCCATGAACTACCCGGCTGGAGCTGTCAACGGCACATTGATTCGGCAGGGCTATCTGAACAGTTCAGCTGCTCCCCTCACCCTTGACGTGCGAGCGGGCGGCAACATGCCATTTGTGCTCGACGAGGCATACAAGGACCGTTTCAACCGCCGCCTCGACTTTCTACGGTCCTTTGACTCCTCGAGACAGTCGCCTGGCCTTGGAACCCCGCAGGAGCTTCTCGAGTGGGACGCCTTCAGCCGCAGCGCCGAGAAAATGATCAAGTCTCCCAGAATCGCCGGGATCTTTGAGCTACCTGAAGCAGAGCGTAGACGATATGGTGGCAGCCCATTTGGAGACGCGTGCCTGATTGCGCGCAACATGGTCGCTGCCGAATCAGGCGCTCGATACATCCTCGTCAGCCAAGGTGGCTGGGATCATCACGGGGACATTTACGGGAAAGACGTGGATGGGCTCATGGAAGACCGGCGCGCTCGGGGGGGGCTGTATAGGAATTGTGGAGACTTGGACCCCGCCATGACAGCACTATTGACGGATCTCAAGAAGCTGGAGTCCAAGAACGGTGGTGCTTTGCTGGACCGAACGTTTGTAGTGGCGGCAGGTGAGTTCGGACGAACTCCCGGAGAGCTGACCGACATCAAGGGCCGGGACCACTGGCCCGCGGTCCGAGCGGGTCTGTTCGCGGGCGGTGGGGTCAGACCGGGTCGCGTACTTGGCGCCACGAACGATGCCGGTGGGGCGATAACCCGCTTCGACTGGCACCAGAATCGACCAATCTACCCGGAAGATGTAACCGCAACCATTTACTCAGTCCTGGGAATCGACTGGACGAAGAAGATCGGTGGTACGCCATCGGGCCGGGAATTCCAGTATGTTGAGCCGATGTCTGGGACGAACTACATCGGAAGTACGGAAGTCTCGGAATTCTTCGCCTAAGTCGGGGGGGTGTTTTCGTCCTCCTCGTGGCGGGTTGAGATTCATTGCGCGGATCGTTCGGCCCACTTAGTCGGAAATCAGCCCGGCGCTTCTCTTGCCAGCGGGCAACTCGTCGAGCGAGAACGCTCTCGCATCCGGGTTCGCACCGACGTTGCGAACGGATTACTGACCGGACCCTGCTCGTTGTTGGAACGAGACAAGATCGGCCTCAATTGCATCGGCAAGCGCTGTATTTCCGGAGGAGCGTGCACTGGCATGGGCCTCCCTTGCGATTCTGGAAGCTTCGGCGAAATCGCCCGCCATCGCGGAGGCGGTTGCGATTCCGTACAGGAGTTGGTCTCTTTGATCCCGTGCTGCATGAAGTGCTGCCCGAAAGTGGCCGACGGCTTCCTGAATGAGGCCTTGAGCTAGGGCTAGCCGTCCCAGACGGAACCGGGCCGTGGGGTTACTGGGATCGTGATCCAATGCGCGACGGTAATGATCGACTGCGGTTTCGACATCACCCGATTCCTCTCGGATATAGCCTAGGTTGGCGTAGCTATCAGCATGTTGTGGGTTGATTTCCAGCACGCGTGCGAAGAGTTCGGATGCTTCGTCGAACTTTCCGTCCCGGGCTAGGATGGTTGCGTAGTTGAAGTGGAGGTCCTCCGAAGCGGGCAGGACTTTGAGTGACCTTCGAAAGTGCTCGCCCGCACGGCTTTGGTCTCCCATGCGACCGTAGGCAATCAATAGGCTCGAAGAGGCCCCCTCGTCACGCGGATTCAGCTCCAAGGCGCGCTCCAAGAGCTCTGCTCCAAGCTCCAACTCCCCCGCGTTGACGCGCTCGACGCCGGCGCGGGTGTAGGTATCCGCCCCAGCCTCCTGTCGGAGTACCCGTTGAAGCACCGGATCCTCAATGGAGGGCTGGCCCGTGGGACTTTGGCGGTACAAAGCGAGATGCTGCTGCGCTTTCTCGCTTAGGTTCAACTCTCTCAGCGCCATCGCGAGGGCGTAGCGTGCCTCGGCATAACCTGGATTCAACGTGCATGCCGTCTCGTATTGCTGGACCGCCTTGGGAAGCTCCCCTCGCGCGGCGTGAATCCGCCCTAGCCCGAGGCGGGCTCTGGGTTCAACAGGAGACCGGTCCAAGACCCGGCGATAGAGCCGCTCGCTGGCGCCCAACTCCCCTGTCTCCAGTAGTCCCTCGGCTGCTCGAATCTGTGCGGGTAAATAATTTGGATCCAAGGCTAGTGCCGTCTCGAACCACGCCACCGCGTCATCCATTCTGCCTCGAGCGGAGTCTACTACACCGAGATAATAGGCCCATTGGAATGACTCGGGATCGAGAAAATGTGCTCGCAGGTACAGAGTTCGAGCGGTCTCGAACATTCGATGTGCATGCAGCAGCATTCCGAGTTCACCGTTTGACGTTGGGTCCGACGGACGATCGGTTAAGCGACCATGGAGAGCGTCAACCCTCGCTCGTACCGGAGGCAGGAGATCCGTGGTTTGAATCGCGTTGATCGATGGAAGATCTGGCAAGGCCGCTGGCGGCTCGCCCTGCTCGGTGGCGCAGACGCTGAGCGCTATTGCGACGGCAGCAGCACCGGCCCGGACACTCCGGATAGATCGATTCGAATGCGGTCGGGGTCTTCCGCGCTGGGCCGAATTGCCGCACTTACCCAAGTGGCTCACCGGCACCTTGTCGGCTCCCGTTTGAATTGCATCCGGCTCTACCGTGCGTTGAGTCCGGCTAGGCACCCTAGCTCGTCGCATTGAGCTTTCGCAAGCGAAATCGGTAGAGCTTCGCATTGTCGATATGACAGCGTAACCGGGCCGTCGTTGGAGTGTCGGGCCGGTTCCACTTGTTCCATGTAACAGTATGGCGGACGTGGTCGCTGAGTATACTCATTCGCCCTCCCAAAGGCGGTCCGCCACGAGAACTGGACTACTGAGCGTCCGACCGGGGGAAAGCGTCCCAAGGGCTGAGTGCTGGCAAACGACCCAGTGGTCGTCGAAGAAGGGTTGAGCCTCTTCTCCCCTAGGGTGGACTCGTGCTGGGGGATAGGCGGCGTACCCAGGTAGGGGTCCCTCGATCAGAATCGCCATCGGCCGGTTGCCCGCGGCACGTCTCATGGTTCTAGACGCCCCTTCAGGACTTCTACCGCCCGGACTGCGATCTCTCGCAATTGCGGGTTGCCGCTCTGCGAAGCTGTTGCGAGATGCTCCAGAGCTCGTGTCGTTTCGCCTTGCTTGGCCAGGACCGCGCCGAGCCCGTAGTGTGCCAAGTGGTGCGCGGGCTCTAGGCGGACCGCTTGCTCGTAGTGGTTTCGAGCTAGGGCAAGCCTCTCCTGACGCTCGAACACCCCGGCGAGATAGAGATGCGCGTTCGTGTTGGACGGTTCCTGCGCGACGGCTAGTTCGAGCTCTTGAATTGCGCCGCGCAGGTCTCCGCTTCGGCTCAGAGCGTACCCGAGACTCACTCGGGCCGGAACTGAAATGGGATCAAGCTCGACAGCGGACCGGAGATGGTGAACGGCCTCATCGAACTGCTGTCGGCGGTCCACTAGGAAGATGCCGTAGTCGAGGAGGCCCTTGCCATAGGCGGGGTCGGACGTCACAGCACTCTTAAAGTAGTATTCGGCTGAATCACTAGTGTTGCGTTGAGCGAGCGTTGGACACGTATAACATGTGTATTATCA
>JAPPMB010000141.1 GCA_028819255.1 Bryobacterales bacterium
AGGAAGTCGTTGTTGGTGGGGTCGTCGAAGTCGAACACACGTGCCGGATCGCCCCTCACTGTCCCGTCGTCATGGCGGTACTCGACTGTGACGCCATCCACCAACATGCGGTGGAAACTCCGGTTGCGCGCTTCGAGCGTTGCGCCTTGCGGTGTCGTCAGCTTGCGGAAAGCATCGTCCAGGGCGTCCGCTGGGAGATCGAGATTTAGGTGCGCCAGCCGGTCGCGCAGGACTTGGGGCAGTACAACCTCCGCGTAGGTTTCTCGCAGCCCGTGCGGTCCGGGCTCCGGCGCGTGAACGATCCTGTAGCCGAGGTCCCGCAACCAGTCGAGAGCGGCAGCCTCGACGGTCGATTCGGTGATTCGAGGCATGAAGTAAGGAATCCGAATCGTTCAGCTCGTAGCGGTCTCGCCGTAGGGCCTGAAGAGGGTTTCCGGCAAACCGACCACGCCGCTGACGAGCTTGGGGAGCAAGTTGTCGCGGACCTGGGTCAACCAAGAGTTTTCCTTCGCGCTAGAGACGACAGCCGCTCGAAGCGCGTTGATCTGCGATGCAAATGCCTCGGCGGTTTCGTCGCTCGGAACGACAAGGGGCAGTGAGCGCAACTGTCGGGCGTTGATGTTCATTCGGGTCGTGCCAGAGAATCGACCAGAAACGACCTCCCAGTACCCTCCGGAACGGAGCCAGTACTGAAGAAAACGAGAAAACAGTGGATCCAGCGGCCGGAAACGAATCAGATACGATGCGAATACGGCTAGCTCGTCGTCCTCGACTAGAACGCCATGGCCAGGATCCGCCATACGAGCGATCAGTATGTCGCCCCGGTGCAATCGATACTTCGTTAGATCCGAAGATGAGATTGCGCAGTACGGGACACTTTCCCATGCGACCCAGGAACGCTTGTTGATGTCCGTAATGCGGAGGAAACGCGGTCCAACGGGGTCGGTCTTGGCCGATGCGGTGTATCCGTACTGGGGCGGCTCACACAGGTCCCCCAGGGTCTTGGTGTCCCAGCCCTTGGGAATCTGGCCCAACTCCGAATCCACCAATCGACTCGGGAACAGATCTGCGATATCCGGCGGCAAGCCCGTATCGCGTCCTTCCATCTTCGCCCGAACCGGATCGAAGTCCACGAACCAGGATTTGAAGAGTGCCCGCGCCATTGCCTCCAGGGTCTCGTTCATCCTCCGGTTCATATCGATCCGATCATCCAGAGCCCCTAGCACGCGACCAATGGCTCGCTGCTCTGTCTGGCATTTGGGAGCGCGCAAAGGTCCACGCGTTATCGTGGATGCGCTTGCGTTCGGCTGGGCGGACTTGTCGCCAAGGACCCCGCGAAGGAAGTTCCAGAATTGGTCCGACTTCAGGGAATATGCGAGGAATCTGGCGTCGTACCCCTTCCGTGCCTGCAGTCGCACCAGATATGACGCGAACACCGCATCCGGGGGAGCCTTAACGAAGGCACTCGCACCGGTTGACGCACCCGTTCTTGCGATGACGATGTCTCCATCATGCAGTTTGTACTTTGCTCGCATGGCGTCGTCCACCGTTACGTACGGAACCGACGACCAATCTATGTGTCCGGACACGATGTCAGTAATGCGAAGAAACTTCGGACCCCTCGCATCGCTTGATGCGGAAGCGGTCAACCCGTAGTCGATCGCTTTGCAGGCATCCGCCAGGACACCTTGGATCCAATCGCGCCTCCCGATGGGACCCTTGCGCCACGGCTTGCGGTTGGCTTCGAGGATCTCTCGAAAGCCGTCCTCCACTCGTGCCAGATCTACTACATCCACACGGAACGGCAACAGGGAATCCTCGAACGCCAGTTCAAGCTCAATCAAGGATCGAGTATCGAGCGGCCCGTCACCTTCGAGCGCGAGATCCAGATCGGAGGAGTCCTTGGTCGTCCACTCGGCGCGGCTTCCGAAGACCCAGACCTTGACACCATGCGGAAGGTGTTTATTCAGGATGTCCTCGACGACCTTCCGGTGATCCGGGCGAAGGTCAATTGCGGGCGTCATCACCCGTCCACTTGGGTACGGAGCCGCTTCAGGAGGTAACGGGCCTCGTCCCGAAACTCCGGAATGGCCTCGAAGACGGCCTGGGCCTTTCCGGCGTCGTAGGTGTGGCTAGTCGTTCCCCTAAGCTTTCGGAACCGCTCCCACGCATCTACGTCCGCAGCGACCAGCCCACGGCCCAGAGCCTCGCGGACCACGGCCTTGAAAGGCATCTCGTCCACGGCGGCCGGATTCGCCATGACCTGCTCCAGATGGCGCTTCAGCATGGCGAAGCCCAGTTCGTAAGTGAACTCGAACGCCTGGATCGCCGCCGCCCGCAACTGCAGCCGGAGCCGCGGCCGCTGGAGCGCCAGCTCGGAATCGTGGAACTCAAGGGCCTCTTCGAGTTGGGCAACGGCGTTTTCGAGTGGAGTCAGGTCCAGCATGGCGAATCCCCGGACGACGCGGCTAATCCCATGGTTCGTAGGCCACCATCATTCAGAGCCATCGACGCCTCCAAAGCCCAGTGCCGCGAGGTTCTTCGCGATCTCGACGTCGAGTCGCGCCGCCTCGTCCCGCTGCGCCCGCCATTCCGCGGCGAGCCGCTTCATCTTCGACTCGAACGGCTCCCCGTCGTCCTTGACCGGCTCCGCGCCTACGTAGCGCCCGGGTGTCAGCACATGCCCGTGCTTCCGCACCTCGTCGAGCGGGGCGCTCCGGCAAAAGCCCGGAGCGTCCTCGTAGTCACCCGCGGCGTTACCGCCGCGCCAGGCGTGGTAAGTGTCGGCGATCCGCGCGATCTCCGCGTCCGTCAGCTCGCGGTGACGGCGACTCACCATGCGGCCGAGCCGGCGAGCGTCTACGAACAGCACCTCGCCACGCCGGTCACGCACACCGCCGCCGAAACGGCGCCGGGACAGGAACCAGAGGCAGGCCGGGATCTGCGTCGAGTAGAAGAGCTGTCCCGGCAGGGCGACCATGCAATCCACCAGACCCGCCTCGATCAGGTTCTCGCGGATCTGCCCTTCCCCGGACTGCTGCGAGGACATGGACCCGTTGGCCAGGACGAACCCGGCGACCCCCGTCGGTGCCAGGTGATGCACGATGTGCTGCACCCAGGCGAAGTTCGCGTTGCCCTTCGGTGGAACGCCGTATTTCCAACGCTGATCCTCGGTAAGGCGGTCGCCTCCCCAGTCCGACACGTTGAACGGCGGATTGGCCAGAATGAAGTCGGCTCTCAGGTCAGGATGCTGATCGTTGTGGAACGTGTCACCCTGAGCGATCTGGCCTCCGATGCCACGGATGGCCAGGTTCATCCGGGCGAGCCGCCAGGTGGTGTAGTTCGACTCCTGACCGTAGATCGAGATGTCCGCCCTAGCTCCCGAGGGTGTCGTCCGGGCATTCCCGTTGCCGCTCGCGTGCGCGTCGATGAACTCGACGGACTGGACGAACATCCCGGAGGAACCGCAACAGGGGTCGTAGACCCTGCCCTGATAGGGCTCGATCATCTCGACCAGCAGGCGGACGACGGAGCGCGGCGTGTAGAACTCGCCGCCCTTCTTACCCTCGGCATTCGCGAACTGGGATAGGAAGTACTCGTAGACGCGCCCCAGGACGTCGCGGGAACGTGCCTGTTCGTCTCCCACGCGGACGTTGCTGACGAGGTCGATGAGCTGGCCCAGGCGCTGTTTGTCGAGTGACGGGCGTGCGTAGTCCTTTGGCAGGACATCCTTCAGAGCCGAGTTGTCGCGTTCGATGGCCACCATCGCGTCGTCCACCAGCCGGCCAATCGCGACCTGCTTCGCCTGCGCCTGCAGGTAGCTCCAGCGGGCCTTCGACGGTACCCAGAAGACGTTTTCGGCCCGGTATTCGTCCGGGTCTTCCGGATCGGCGTCCTGGGCGCGCTCGGCGTCCAGTCGGGCGTAGGTCTCCTCGAACGCATCCGAGATGTATTTCAGGAAGATGAGGCCGAGAACGACGTGCTTGTATTCGGCCGCGTCCATGCTGCCGCGCAGCGCGTCGGCCATCGCCCAGAGTTCCGCCTCATAACCGGAAATGGTCCCTCCGGTTGCCGGTTCCGCTCGGCTCTTCGGTTTCTTCGGGCGGCCGCGGGGCATGACGTCAGGGGTCCGTTGGCAATTGTCACCCATTCGCGACCGCGATGGTCGTTCGTGACCGGCGGGCACGTTCCACGTGTGATGGAGAGGGGTCTCTGCAGACGACGTACGGACGGCACCAGTGTGGGCCGTCTTCTACGAAGTGGCCGGGGGCGCTCCGGGATGTGGCCGTCGGTGATAGCGGGGCGTGTCCCGGGCAAGAACGTACTCCGGGGTGCGTTCGATGACCTCCAGGATGGTCGCGGTCCAGCCGTGGCGCCGTCGGTCGGTAACGATGATGCGGCGGCCGATCAGGTCGGCGGGGAGCACGTCAGGGGCGTCGTGGCGGGCGCCCCAGCTGCCGTCAGGGAGCTTGTTGGGGCGCCACCAGGGGATTGCAGGGAGGTCGGCGGGAGAGGGTCCCGCGCGTTCGGTGCTGTCTGGTTCATCCATGATGACGAGGTTCCGGGTACCACGCCGTGAGCGCCAGGGCCGCTCCAACCGGCGCAAGCATGGGCAGGCTCATATCTGGCCGGCTCCCCGCGCCCGCCAGTAGGGGCGCTCGCGGGGGAGGTAGTGCGGCTTGAGATAGACGCGGGTGGCGGATCGGGCATTGGTCCCGTCGTAGGGGAGGACGATGGCCTGGCAGTTCTCGAGGAGAGAGAAGGTGCGGGCGTGGAAGAGCGGCTCCCGCTGCTCGCGGTAGGACTTCGAGGTCCCGAGGGAGCCCTTCGCGCCGCCAGCGCGGGCGGTGATGAGCGAGAAGCCGGGCCTGGCCGACTCCGTGAACGAGTAGGACGGGGAGAGCCGGAGGACCTTGCCGCACATGTTGGAGGCCTGTTCGGCGTTGGCGTCGTCGCTGAGGGAGAGGAAGACCTTGGTCCGGAGGGTCTGGAGCAGCGT
>JAPPMB010000173.1 GCA_028819255.1 Bryobacterales bacterium
GCCCGCTTCGCCGGAATCGGCATCCGCATCGAGGACGACGTGCTGGTGACCGCCTCCGGGGTGGAGAACCTCACCGCGGAACTGCCCACCGAGGCGCGTGCCGTGGAGGCGCTGGTGGGCGGACGATGAGAGAGGTTCGTGCCGGCTCTTGCGGGTCGTCAGCCCTCACGTCTCCAACCCTAACGTTACGTCAGGGTTAGTGGAGACCGCGCAGGGAGTGGGGCGCGGCGGCCTGCTCGCGCGCCTGCGCGCGCCCGAGCCGACCATCACCGTCGAGCTACGGCCGCCGCGCAGCGGGCTCTCCTACGCCGCAGGGATGGATGCCTGGATCGACATGTATCACACGCTGGAGCGGCTGGCGCGCGACGACCGCTACATCTTCCTCACCGACAACGCGGTCGATGCGGCCGAGGAGGAGAGCCTCGGCCACGTCGCCGCCAACCTGGCGCGCGGGGTGCCGGCTTCGCGCATCATCCCCTTCCTGACCGCCAAACACTCGCTGGACTACTGCATGATGTTCGCCCGGCGGGCGGTCTCGGGCGGCTGCGAGGCACTGGCCGTGGTGGGCGGCGACACGACCGGGCCCCCACCGCGCTGCGTCGAGCACGGGTACCAGTTGCGCGACCTCATCCGTTGCGAGTTCCCGTCACTCACGCTGGGAGGATGGGCCAATCCCCACGCGGACCCGGCCGTTCAGGTCGACTACATCGCGCGTGGCGACTTCGAGGCGGACTTCTTCCTGACCCAGATCGTGTCACACCACTCGCTGCCCGCGATCGAGCGCTTTCTGGAGGAGCTGGACCGCCGGGGCGTGCGCATCCCCGCCATCTTCGGTGTCTTCTTCTACCGGAGCCCGAATCCGGGGACCCTGCGTCGGCTCAGCCGGTTTCTCCCGATCCCCGCGGAACAGATCACGCGCGAGTTCGCTGCCGGGGCGAGCGCCGCGGAGATCTGTGCGCGCAGCATCCGGGCGCTTCAGGGAGCGGGTGTGCGCAACATCTACCTGGCGAATCTGGGCTTCCGGAGGGTGGACCGGCGCTATCGAGCGATCGTGCGGGCGCTGGAGGAGATGGGGGGCTGAGCAACCCCTTGCCCGCGTGATACGTTAACATATAGCTTATTGCGCCCGATCCTTGGGCACGCTCCGACCGATCCGACGATGCAATCGCAACATGAGGCCTGGAACCTGGGATATCGGTGCAACGCCCCTCCGAATACGACGGATCAAAGCTATCGATCGTATGCATGGAGCGCTGGAACGGGATCCTGTCCAGCTGGAGAGTTCCTGGACGACCTTTCCCCATCGAAACGGACGAGACTGGACGTGATCTTCGAGTTGCTTGGAGATCGGGGGGTAGTCAGCAACCCAACCAAGTTCAAGAAGCTCACGGCCGCTGGCGTGTTCGCAATCAAGTCCGGTCAGATTCGGATCTTCTGCTTCTTTACGAAGGACAGGCGGCTCGTCCTCTTGTTCGGGATCCGCAAGAAGTGGAGGCGGCACCGGAAGCAGGATCTGGACAAGGCATCGGCGATGAAGAAGGAGTTCTTGTCAACTTGAGGGGACGAGAGCGGCACCCCTGGTGGGAGACCACAAGGAGGAAGGAAAGTAGATGGCTAACGAAGCATGGATTAATCGACAGACTCGGACTCCGGAAGCGCGCAGGCGGTACGAGGAGGAGCGCTTGATCCTCTGGACGGCCGAAGTCATCGCCGAAGCCATGGCGGAAGCAGGTCTCACGCGAGCGGCCGTTGCGGAGGCACTGGGCACCAGCCGGGCCAACGTCACCCAGCTTCTCAGCGGTTCGCGCAACATGACCCTTCGGAGCTTGGCGGCTCTGGCTCACGCGTGTGGCAAGCGTGCCGAAGTTCGAATCGAAGCGCCTCGCGAGTCAGCCCTTGTCCCACTGGCCGAAGAAACCATCAGGATTCGCCCAGCGCCTACATGGGATGTCCCGGCATTTGAGCTTGACAGGCACGCCACAGCGCAGGAATGGCGTCCTCAGACCGAACGTCCTGATCTCGCTCGAGCCCTTGCAGCGTAGGGAACTATTCAAGGATGACCACCAACCTCGACCGGGCCGGTCTGGTATCGCGCCATGTGGAGATCGAGTCCGTCGTCCTGACTCGGATTCTGATGGAGACGCAGCTGGATCCGCTTGAGATGCCGGAAGAGTTGCGGCTTACACAGCGATTCCGGTGCACGTACGAGGTGCCGGCATCACAGCCTGATCGTCTGCATGTACGGGTTGAACTTGGAGTTGATGCCAGCCAACCCGAAGAAGTTCAGGACAGAGATGCGTTGGTGCATCTTCGAGCACAATATCTCGCCGTCTACAGACTGGACGATCCGGGTTCCTACCCGGAGGACGCCTTGCGGCATTTCGCTGAGCTGAATGGGACCTACAACGTTTGGCCTTACTGGCGGGAACTCGTACACACCTCTGCGGCTCGGGCCGGGTTGACCAACATGCTCGTCCCTGTATTCCGCCCCCCAATCCGCCAAGCAGCGACACCAGAGCAGGTCTCGCCCTCCGAACCGCCTGCTCTACCGCCGCAAGAGAATTCGGACGAGCGGTCTGAATGATGCCGTAGACGTTTCCGCTCGATCATGCGGGCGCTGGCGCGGATGGAGGGCTGAGGGGCGCGCAACGAAAAACGGTGCGCGGCGCTCACGCGGTTGCCCGGAGTTTGCCGATGCTACCTACGCGCTCGTGTACTTCTCGATGTACCCGCGCACCCGGTACTTCCTCGCGGTGTTGGCCGAACTCATGTAGCGGATCTTGCCGAACACCGGGCGCTCCGGGCCCGCTTCGCGCGGGCTCTCGCTCCACTCCAGGATCTTCTTGCCCCAGAGCATGCGGAGGTAGTTGTGGATGCGGCCCTCGCGCCGAAGCTGGTTCTGGGCCGCGTTCCAGAGAGGGTCAAAGGTGCGCGCGTCCTCGAAGTCGGCGAGTCCGTATACGGCTTCCCGGGGATCCGAGGCGTGCTCCGCGAGCGTCTTGCGAGCCCAATCGGGCAGGGCCTCGTAAGCGTCGTAGCGGGCGACATGGAGGCATCGAATGAACCCGAGCTCACGCCATGTAACCAATTGATCCAAAAACGATTCCGCACTCTCGCTCATGCCCCACCAACCGGCGCGGCTCCCCCGTGTGTCACGCGAGAGGCGGGCAGAATTCCATCCTTCGTGCGCCGCGGTGCGGTCGAATACCTCGTGCGGGGAGACGTGGCCGAAATGGAGGTAGGGGGAGAGTCGGCTGGTCGCGTTGCGCTCCGGATGATTGGCGTCGGTGGCGTACCGGTCGAAGGCGCCCTCGAAGAAGGCGGAGAGCCGGGCCGCCGCGGCCTCCGAACCGCCGCGAAGGTCGACGGGCGGGACCGAGTGATCGATGGAAACGCGTGCGATGAGATCGGCGGGATCGCTCAGGTCGGCAGGGGGCCATCGGTCGAGGATGTCGGTCGGGACCCGCGCCTCGGAGGAAGGGGGAAGGATGTCCAGTGGATCGGGGTGCGGGAGCCGCTCCAGGTGGGCGGGCAGTTCGCGCTGCAGGAATCGTCTGAAGGCGTACGCTGTTGCGAAGGGCCCGTCCGAGGCTCGCATGGGAAGCAGGCCGTTGCCGTCGATCGCTTCCACGCGCACCGAAATCCGGTGCGCGGCCGCGTTCACCATCCGGGGGAGGAAGAAGGCGGGAAAGTCGTCGGTGACGACTACGGCCGCATGATCCGCGAGGGCTTCGACGAGTCCCTTGCCGGCGCCATCCCGGGGTTCGACGTAGGGGTAGTAGGCGACGCCGCGTTCTGCGAAGCGCGCTTTGTTGTCGACCATCCCGTCGATGACGAATCGGTGGAGGCGATCCGATGCCCACGGGTATCCGGCGCGCAGGGGTTCCAGCACGAGAAGCGGAAGCCCGTGACCGAGGCTGAGTTCCGCGGCCCGTTGGAGGCCGAAGTTCCAGCGCGTCCTGCGCGCCCCGATCATCCAGTAGAGGATGAATGCGCCGGCGGCGGCCGGGGCGTGGTTGCAGCGCCTGATGCGGGCCGCAGGTGTCCGCGAATAGCGCGATTCCGACGCTGCCGCGCCGTCGTTCGAGAAGCGGGCGCTCGCCCCCGTTCGGCTGGCTGGACGCGGCACCGTGTGTCGGCCGCCTATGACGCAGGAGGCTGCGGGTCGGTGTCGCCCGGTTCCTTCGGACGAGTTCGTTTCCGTCGGGAAGGCGCCAGCAGGTCCCGTCCTGTGCGGACCAGGGTGGAGAGCGGCGCGCTCCCGAGCAGGATCAGGGGCTTGTTCGACCCTGCGGCGACTGTGTGCGGGGTGCCCCAGAGGCTTCGGCGGCCGCCCGATTCGGTGCGCATGCCCATGACGATGAGGTCGGAGTCGCGGCCATGCCGGACGATGGTGTCTCCCGGGTTGGCGGCGGTTTCCACGACGATCTCGTAGGAACCGGTGGCTTCGTCGCGCACCATTCTGTGAATCTCGCGCTCGAATCGGCGGCGTTCCTCCTTCGATGCCGAGGGAAGCGTCGTGGCGAGATACGTGATGGCTCGGCCCTTCGTGCGCGCCAGGCTGGCGAGCAGGCGGACCCGCGGACGGCTGTGGCGCCGGCGTCCTCCGAGGGGCACCAGGACCCGCTCGACATCGTCCATGCGCCAGCCCGAAGGGGTCCGCGCAACGACCACGTCGCAGCCGATCGCCGCGATGCGGCGCTCCAGCGCGGACTCGACGACCGGGTCGGAGAGGTTGGGCAGTCCGAACAACACGGTCTCGCAACGGTGTTCCTCAGCGACCCGTCCGATTTCCGTCCAGGGGTCGGGGGCGATGGTGAAGAGGATCTCCGCGATCATCGAGTGCTCCAGGCTGTGCACCATGGATGTGCCCAGCACGGCTTGCGCGTCGATGACCCGGGATTCCGACGGGGACGCCGGGTCGGGCGGCGAGAGAACCGTGAGCAGCAGGACGCGGCCCGAGCCCGGCGTGCGCAGT
>JAPPMB010000076.1:0-9711 GCA_028819255.1 Bryobacterales bacterium
AAATAATCACGGCAAAAAACGCTCTGGTTCACTGGCATAAAGTGGCACCCAACAGACGCGATTGCCCTCGCGCCAGCCTTCGCGGAGGAGGACGGCCGGGGGCGAGTTGCGGTTCGGGACGATGTCCACGTACATGGGAACATGATACACCACACAAGTATCAGATGTCAAATACTACCTAGTCAATAGACACGTGATCCAAGTTCATTACATGGGAACATCGGTGCAACGAGAGATCCACCCTAAGCCCTTGATTCGAAAGGGCTTAGGACCGTTCCTTGGTCAATGCTGGGGGGGAACTTCGGCATAGAGTGGTCTAGTTCGCGATGCAAGTACTAAGAGCCCCTTGCGCTAGGTCATTGCCCGAATCAGCACGGCCAGTTCGCGATCCCGATGATCACCGGAATTCCTTCTAATTCAATACAGGCGGGCTGGCGGCGTCAGGTGCCGTAGCAGCCTGTGTGGTGCTCCCAGGCTATGCTGTTGAGCCCGTCAATAAGACTGACAAGGGAGAGATGATGAAGATTGCTAAGTGGGCCTATGTGGCATTGCTGTTGGCACTTCCAATCGCTTACGTGACCAAGAGAGAGTACGATCCGACCTTGGTACTCCTGGTAATCGTCGCTAGTCTGGCTGTGTGCGGTTACTGTGCTGTTCGGTGGGTGTGGAGCCAGTCTCAGATCAAGCGCGAAGTCTCTGCGTAGCTGTCAATCAGCTGGCAAGGTGGAGCGGCTGCATCTCCCTCTTCGAGCCCCCTGAGCCTAGGCAGACCTTGAACCCCCATTAACCCTCGATCCTGCATGCCTCGAAAGAGCCGAGACGAGCGGCGCAGCGCGGTTGCCGACGCGCGAGTAATACGACCGGCGGAGGTGAAGCGGTAACAGGCGGAGGCGGCGGTGTCCGGTGCGGACCGGGCGAAGATTCGGGAGATCGGCCTGATCGGCAACAACCTACACCAGATCGCCCGCCGCAGCGCCGCGTATACGGGCCGCCCGAGGCAGTCCGTGCCAGACTCCTCCGCTGTCGTACCGATGGCATTCGTCGCTCAGTTCGGCTCCTGTTGATCTCTCACTGCAACCGACCTCCCCCCTGGGCACTGCCGGAACGCGGCGGAATCCCAGCTACGCGGCCTCCCCACCCACGCCAGAAGGTCGGGTCTTGCTCCACTGACGGGCGAGCGGTCGCTCGCCATGCCGGCACGATTCCCGCTTCTTGCCTTGGTTTGTCGGGGCATCTCCCATCCGTAATTCGCCACCTGCCGGAGGGCTATGCCAAGGCAATTCCCCCACCTCAGACTTTCTCACTCTGTCAACTGTAGTCCCGTGACAGCCTGACCGCGGTGCATCCGCTCATCCGTGGATATACTGGCAACTCGCTACATGAATGCCTCGAAGCTCGCAATCGCTTTCTTGCTCGTCGCGACGGTCCGCGCCGAGCAGCCGAACATCCTGATCCTTTTCGCCGACGACCAGAGACCGGACACGATTGCGGCACACGGCAATCCGTACATCCGGACCCCGAACCTCGACCGGCTTGTGGCGCAAGGATACAGCTTCCGTCGCGCCTATTGCATGGGAGCGCAGGGCGGGGCGGTTTGCGTGCCGAGCCGGGCCATGCTTAACACGGGGAAGAGCTTCTTCCGGATACCGATGACCATGGAGGGTGAAACCACCCTCGGCCAGCTGCTAGGCCGGAACGGGTACGCCACGTTCGCAACCGGCAAGTGGCACAACGGCAGGGAGTCATGGCTCAGGTCCTTCCAGTCGGGACGCAGCGTCATGTTCGGCGGCATGTCCAACCACGTCAAGGTTCCGATTCAGGATCTCGGTGCAGACGGCGATCTGACTCCCGTTCGGGAAGGCGTTCGCTTTTCCAGCACCCTGTTTGCCGATGCGGCGATCGACTTCCTCCGCAACCACGGGGAAGAGAGGCCGTTTTTCGCATACGTCGCCTTCACCGCTCCTCACGACCCGAGGAACCCTCTGCCGAAGTACAGGCGCATGTACTATCGGAACCCTCCGCCTCTGCCGCCGAATTTCGCGCCCCAGCACCCCTTCGACAACGGACACATGTCCGGCCGTGACGAGAATCTGGGGCCTTGGCCGCGTACGGAGCTGGTGGTCGGCGATCAGCTGGCCGAGTACTACGGCCTGATCACGCACCTCGACAGCCAGGTCGGCCGCATCCTGCGGGAACTCGAGTCGGGACCGCACGCGGAGAACACGATCGTCGTCTACACCGCCGACCACGGTCTCGCGGTCGGGAGTCACGGACTGCTGGGCAAGCAGAACGTCTACGAGCACTCGATGGGAGCGCCGCTGGTCTTCTCCGGTCCGGGGATTCCTGAAGGCGGCGAATCCAGCACCTTCTGCTATCTCCTGGACATCTTTCCCACACTCTGCTCGCTCGTTGGGGTCGATCCGCCGCCGGGCATCGACGGGCTCGACCTCTCGCCCGTCTGGAAGGGCGAAGTTGCGTCGCTTCGCGACTCGGTCTTCACTAGCTTCCGGGACCTGATGAAGGCAGTGAGGGACCACCGATGGAAGCTCATCCGCTATCCCAAGGTCGACCACGCGCAGCTGTTCGACATGGAGGCGGACCCGCACGAGACGACGAACCTTGCCGACGACCCCTCGCAGGAGGGACGCGTCGCCGAACTGACCGGCCTCATGCGCGAGTGGCAGGCGCGGGTCGGCGACAACCACCCGCTTGTCGTGCAGGATCCAAGTCCGAAGGGGATCGACATGACCGGCCGCGTGCAGACGCGCGACCGCTGGCAGCCCGCCTGGATCTTCGAAAAGTACTTCGAGGAGCCCTTCGGGCGCTTGTCCTCTCGCTAGTTTCCGGCAGAGCCGTGCAGCCCTGCGCACGGTACGGCGGGACTGGAAGCCTCGCGGTCTCTACAGTGGCTCAAAGCACCGTCGGGATGCGGTGCAGGTGTCCTCGTCCACGATGTCGCCGTCGGGGCCGACGGGCTTCTGCGTCTGGTCGCACCAGTAGATCCTAGTGTTGGACAGCGGAACTGTGGGGTCGTCGTCCGCGTCAATGTACATCCCCTTCCACCGCAGATCACCGCAGCGGTAGGTCAGGGCCTTGAGTCCTGCGCCTCGGTTTCGGGACACCGTTTGCCTCCCCGGATTGTGAAGGGTACGGCCGACGGAGCGGGCGGGAGCGCCCGCGGCCCGTCGGCCGTCGTGTTCCTTCCAGTCAGCCAGCCATCCCGACTGCGCGCTTCACCGCCACAGTCGCCAGCTGCACTTTGGCCTTGTTCTGGCTCAGCGGAGTGGCTGCCGCCATCGCCGCCTTACCGGCCTCGACTCCGGAACTCTCGTTCGCGGCCTTGCCCTTGAGGGCCGTCTCGGCCTCCGAGGACCGCCAGGGAATCGGTGCCACGTGGCCCAGGACCACCCGGGCGTCGGACACCTTGCCGCCCCGCATGCGCAGCGCGACCGAAGCGGTGGCCAGCGGCCAGTCGAGCAGCTGCCTTTGCCGGACCTCGTAGGTCGCTGTGCTCCAGCCCGACGCGCTCGGCACGTTGATCTCCGTCACGATCTCGTTCGGGGCCAGCGTGTTCTCGCGCTCCGCGTCCGAAGACGGGATCCGGTACAGGTCGGCAACCGACATCTCACGCTCGCCCTCCGGCCCGGCCACGCTGACCGTGGCGCCAAGCGAGATCAGTGCCGGGGCAAGGCTCGAGGCGTTGACGAAGTACGCCGGACCCTTGTTGCCGAGGATCGCATGGTAGCGGTTCTCGCCGCTGGGAACCAGCGCCTTGCCCTCGCTCTTGGCGAGCAGGCCGTAGCCGTTGCGGAAGTACCAGCAGCGCGGGCGCTGCAGCAGGTCCCCGGCCACTGTGCCCATGGCCCGCACCTGGGGCGCGGTGATCCCGCGAGCGGCTTGCAGCAGGGACTCGTACGGTGCGGCGGCCTTGGAACCGAGCAGGTCCTCTACGGTTGCCATGGCGCCGATGCGCAGCCCGCCGCCCCGCTTGGAGATTCCGCGGAGAGCGGAGATGTTGCGGAGGCTCACCACGCGTGTCGGAGTTTCGACGTGCTGCTTCAGAAGGCTGAGCAGGTCGGTTCCGCCAGCCAGCACGGCCGTCACCCCGGCGTCGGGGCTGAGGGCCTGTGCCGCTGAGAGGGTGTTGATGGGAGCAATGTATTCGAAGTTCTGCATGATTCGTAACCTCCCCTATGCGTTCTCGAGTGCTGCCAGCACACGGTCCGGTGTCAGCGGCAAGGTCGGAACCCGGACGCCGATCGCGTTCGCCACGGCGTTCGAGATAGCGGCCCCAGGCGAGATCGCCGGCGGCTCGCCGATGCCGATCACGCCCCGGTCGTCGTACTTCCCCTGCACCATGTGGACTTCGAGCTCGCCGATGTCGGCCGCGCCCGGCAGCTTGTAGAACTCCATGTCCGGATTCAGCATCGTGCCGGTTGTCTGGTCGTAGATGGACTCCTCGTAGAGTGCCCATGCCACGCCCTGGATCAGGGATCCGTAGACCTGGCTCTCGCACTGCTCGAGGCAGATGACCAGTCCCACGTCCTGGACGGCCGCGATCTTGTTGATCGAAACGATGCCGGTCTCCACATCGACCGAGACATCGGCCATCTGGACGCCGCCCACGCCCGAGTCGTTGAGCTTGCCGCCGTTCCGGTCCGGCTGCTTGCCGTGCCCGGTGATCGTGCGGTTGCCCAGCTTCTTGCAGGCGTCGTTCCAGCTCAGCGACTTCGAGGTGTCGGACTTGGCGAAGATCTTGCCGTCCTTGGCTGCCAGATCGTCAGCCTCGACGCCGAGGGACTCGGCGACGACCGACTTGAGCTCGTCGAGTGCGTTCACGGCCGCCCGCCGCGTGGAGGCGGTGGTCCCGCCGACCGTGGTCGAGCCGCCTGAGGCGCCCGAGATCGGAAGCCTCGAACTGCCGATGTTGACCGTGATGTCCGGGATCTGCAGGCCGAAGGTCTCGGCGGCGATCACGGAGAGGGTCGTGTAGGTGCCGACTCCGAGATCCTGGCTGGCCATGTTGACCGACACTCCGCCGTCCGGCTGGATGCGGACCTCGCACGTGGAGTCGTGCGGCCGGCCGCCCCAGGTGTGGAGCGAGAGGCCCAGACCGCGCTTGACCGGGCCGTCGCCCGAATCGCCGCGCTTGTGCCACTTGTCCTTCCAGCCGATCATCTCCGCGCACTTGTCGATCTCGTACCGGTAGACCTCCGGACGGGCCGTCAGGTCGGCGTTCTTCTTGAAGAACTCCACCGGATCCATGTCGAGCTCCGCGGCGAGATCCTCCATCGGGCACATCGTCAGGACAGCGGCCTGCGGATGGTTCGGCGCGCGCCATGCGCGGGCCGGCCCGATGTTGGTCGACACGTTGAGGTGCCGGGCCTTCTGCGCCAGACGCTCCTCGTTGTTGTAGACGTACGGAACTGGCGGGCTGCCCCGGCCGGCGATGCCGCCGGTCGACCAGGTCTCGGACTCGTAGGCAACCAGCGTCCCGTCCTTCTTGGCGCCGATCTTGATGTTGCCGTAGTCGGAGGGCCGGCCGCCCGCGACCTTCAGCTCCTCGTCACGGTCGAGCATCAGCTTGACGGGCTTGCCCGTCTTCTTGGAGAGCTTCGCGCATGCGATGCCCCAGGTGTCGATGTTGAACTTTGACCCGAAGCCGCCGCCCATGTACGGGGTGATCACATGCACGCTCTCCGCGGCGACGGTGCCGATCGACTCGTCCCGGGAAAGCCCCTTCGCGAGGTCCGCTGGGATGCGGGCAACCGCCTGTGTCGAGGCGTAGACGGTGATCTCGTCGCCGGTCCAGTCCACCACTTGGCCGTGAGGCTCGAGGCAGCAGTGGGTGATGATGCCCAGTCCGTAGTAGCCTTCCACCGTCGCGTCGGCGCTTTTCCACGCCTCGTCCAGGTCAGGCCCCTTGGTGTCGTCCTTGGCGGGCTTGACGCGGTTCGCCTCGCCGGCCTTCTTGACGTCCTCGTCCTTGACCCAGTGCGGAAGGGTTTCGAAATGCACGTTCACCGCGGCCGCGGCGTCTCGTGCGTGCTCCTCGGTGTCGGCGCAGATCGCCAGGATCTCCGATCCGGCCCACTGGATCTCGTCGCCCACGTTCTGGATGTTGACGTGCCCCTTGTAGCCCTTGACCTTCTCCGCCGCAGACGTGTCGATGCCGATGATCCGCCCGTGCGGGACCTCCGAGGTCACCAGGCGGGCGACGAGCATGCCGTCAAGATTGCGGTCGTAGGAGTACTTTGCGTCGCCGCGGGCCTTCTCCGGCCCGTCGACGCGATTGTGCCGCTTGCCGATCAGGCTGCGGTCTTCTGCTGCCGGCCAGTCGTACTTAGTCGCCATCACGCACTCTCCCTGGCCGCTTCGTACACGGCCTTGCGGACCCCTACGTACGTGCCGCAGCGGCAGATGTTGCCGCACAGCCCGCTCTCGACGTCCGCCATCGAGGGACGCGGGTTGCGATCCGCGATCGCCTTGCCCGCCATGACGAGGCCCGGGGTGCAGAAGCCGCACTGCTGGGCGTCGTGCTCGACGAACTGCACTTGGACCGGATGCATCGCGTCGTCGCTTGAAATGCCTTCGATGGTCTCGATCCTGCGCCCTTCGGCCTCGATCGCCAGCATCGTGCAGGAATAGACGGGGCTGCCGTCGACGATGACCGTGCACGCCCCGCAGGTCGCGCGGTCACAGACCTTCTTGGCGCCCGTGTGGTCCAGCATGTTGCGGAGCGCGTCGATCAGGGTCACGCGGGGCTCCACGTCCAGCTTGTGGGTCTTTCCGTTGATGCTCAGGGTGATCGATACGGGGTCAGGCCCGACCACCTCGTTGGTGGCGGCCCGGGCTTGGTCCGCCGCCCCGAGCGCACCGACCGCGCCGGCTCCAATCCCGACACCTTCAATGAAGGTGCGGCGCGAGAAGCCTTTCCGCGGTCCATACCGGGGCCCTTCGCCGGGCCCGTCGTGGGGTTTGTTAGAACTCACCTGGCGTTCTCCTTTCCAGTGTGTTCACATGAATTTCCGATCCGGTGCCGCATCCGGCCCGGACGCTTGGTGCATCGAACTATACCAGAATCCGGCGCGGTTTCCGGCTCGAGGGGCCAAATTTCGCGGATTGGGCCTCCTAGCGCCGTTCCCGGACCGAGAGTACCTTCGCTCCCGGCGCGATGCTGTCGAGCAGTCTGTCGCCGGAAACGAGGCGTCCGAAGTTGACGTACCGGCCGTGGGCGAGCGGGAGCGCCGTGAGGCACACGAAGAAACCGCTTCCGGACGCGTCCCCCTGCCGAAGGAGCCCGATGCTCCCGCGCAGGAACGGTTTGGGATTCAATTCCGAGCGGATCGGTCCCAGCGGAGCCGCCGCGACGGCGTATCCGTTCGGACGAACCGCGATGAAGGCCGAGTCGTCGAGAAGGCCGGCGTTCGCGAGCCGCCGGAAGTGCTCCGACGTGAGGGGCGCATGGTCGTAGTCGAGCTCGATCTCGAAATCCCCCTGGGACGTGCGCAGCAGCAGGCGCGCGCCAAGCGTCTTGGCTACGCGCTGGTAGTCCCCGTCGGCCAGCAGGAGGGTCTCGGGGGCCGGTGTCGTCCGCGAGTCCAGTCGCGGCTCGCCCGCGGGAAGGTCGACGGCAGGCGGCGAGCCTTCAAATGATGCCAGCGCGGTCAGGGCTTCGAACCTGACCTTCGGATCGCGATGCTCAAGACCGGACCTCACCCGCCCGGCGAGGGACTCGGACGGCTCCCCGGCCGCCACGGCTCGCAGCGCGGCCGCCCGCACGAACTCGTTGTCGTCCGTCACGAGCGGCAGCAGGCGGGACCACACCTCCGGAACCCGGACGAGCCCCAGATGCCCGGCCGCCAGCGCTGCGGCCCACCGGCTGTCCTGGTCGTCTGAGTCCAGGTATTCCGCAACGAAGGCCGACTGGGAAGCTGACTGCATTCGCATCAGGGCCGTCATGGCAGTCGCGATGGGCGCGGCCGTGCCCGTGATCGCCTCGGCGGCGTCCCGCCGGCCCAGCTTGCCGAGCGCCTCGACTGCGCGGGCGACCACGGCACGCTCATCGTCCGCGAGCAGCCCCATGAGGGCTATCGCGGCTTCATCTGGCGCCCGTCCGACGTCGAGTCCTGCGATGCGGATACGAGGCGCAAGAGCGGGAGAAGTCGCGGCCGCATCCGGCGCCCGCTCGCCGTCGAGTCTCGAGTCGTGCGTGTTTCCGAGCGCGAATGCGGCCGCCGCCCGGACAGACGGCGCCGGGTCCTGTGTCGCCAGAAGCAGCCGGTCCGTCGCCTCTCGCCGATCGATCCGCGACAGTGCCAGATACGCTCTCGCCCGGATCTCGGCGACCGGGTTCCGGAGCTGCTCGCTTAGCCACTCGTCTGCGATCTGTCGATCCTCCCGTTCGAGGAAATCGCCCTCGATCCGATGTACGGGACGGGTCAGGACGAGCCATCCAGCCGCCGCTCCGAGGAGCGCCATGCAGGCGACCAGGATCCTCACTGCCGCACGTGGCCACCCGCCGGGCGAGCCCCGGCCGGCATCGCCGCTCGGTCCGCTGTCGAGAATGCCGGTCATCGCCGCATCGCCTCGGATTCCCCCGAACCGCTGCTATTCTTGCCGGAGATGGAGGGAAACGCCGAGGCGCTGGCCGCCGTGCGGCAGGAACTGCAGAAGTACTCGCATCCGCTCCTAACCTTCGACGTCCGGGAAACCGGGGCGGGCCGGATCGAGCTCGTCATCGATCTCAAGGAGAAGCCCACCAACATCCATACATACTACTTGGAGATCCACCCCCGCGATCTGGCCCGCCGGCAGTTCCGGTGGATCCTCCAGCGGATGATCTTCGAGGGTCTCCACGACTATTTCGTCGAAATGTTCGACTACACGCCGCAAAGCCTCGACAACCCCGCAGGGCCGTACGAACTGCAGCGATAGGGGCGGCCTTGGACATCGCGGAGACCATTGCGTCGGAGATCCGCTCCCGGGGGCCGATGCCGTTCGGGCGCTTCATGGAGCTGGCTCTCTACCATCCGACACTCGGCTATTACACCGGCGGCGGCGATCCGTTCGGCAAGGCGGGAGACTACTACACGAACGCCCAGATGCAGCCGGTCTTCGGGCGGCTCCTCGCCCAGCGTCTCGACCGGTGGCGGCACGACCTGGGGCTCCTGGATCGCTTTTCGGTGCTGGAGCTCGGACCCGGACGCGGCGAAACGGGCAAGGAGGTCCGGCGCTGCATGCGGAACGTCGAATGGATCCCGGTCGACGTCGGCGATGCCTGGCCGGACGCCCCCTTGACCGGCGTGATCTTCTGCAACGAGTTCTTCGATGCCCTTCCGGTCGATTCCGTCGAGCGACGTGGCGGGCGGTGGATGGAGCGGCGCGTCGGCCTGTCAGGCGGCGGGCTCGCTTGGCAGTTCACCCGGTTCCGGGGGGATCCGTCGGGCCTGCCGCGCATCGGCGAAGGGCGGCGCATCGAGACTTGCAGCCGGCAGGCGCAGTCGGTCGCGCGGATGGCGGCCGCTCTGAAGCGCGGGTGGGTGGTGGTCATCGACTATGGCTACACGCGGGACGAAATCGAGCGCGGGGGCCGCTTCCCCGACGGCTCCCTGATGAGCTATTCCTCGCATCGCGGCCCCCCCGCCGGGGGTTGGGGGGCGGGGGGGGGGGCCAAGAACGGGCAGGTGGACATAAGTGGGCCGGGGGGCG
>JAPPMB010000076.1:9721-47747 GCA_028819255.1 Bryobacterales bacterium
CCCCCCGGGGTCACTTCTGGGGGGGGGGGGGCGGCCCCCCCCGCGCCCCCTTTTTTTTATATCCCCCCCCCCCCCCCCCCGGGGCGGTGTTGGCGGCGCGGGGGCGCCGCGACATCACGGCACATGTCAACTTCAGTGCCCTGGCGGACGCAGGCCGGGCCGCCGGCCTGCGTGTGGAGCCCCTCAGGAGCCAGCAGGCATTTCTGCTGGAGACGGGCGAACCGGACCGGTTCGCCTACGCTCTCGCCGCGGAGTCTGGGCGGCGGGAGACCGAGCTGCGCATGCAGTTGAAGTCCCTGCTGTTCGGACTCGGGGAGACATTCCGAGTCCTCGTGATGCGGAAAGCGTGAGACAATACGTCCGGCAGACGCATGCCGTCGAAACCAGACCAGCCGCCGCTGGACGAACTCAGGGGTCGCCGGTTCTCGTTCTACCCCGCGATCCGCGGCATCGAGCACAACGAGTGGACGCTGGTTGACTCCACCTGGTCCGAAGTGCAGGTGCGCAATGGCGATTCGGGCCATGAGTTCTGGATTCCGCGCAGCCATTTGGGCGGGCTGAGCAGCACCGACTCGCCGGTGGTCATCCTCGGCCTGCACAGGGAGCTGGAATTCAAGGCCGGTGGAATCTTCCCGTACCGGAGCGTCGTGAGGGAGATTCCGTCAACGCCGGCGTCGCGCTCGCCTCAGCCCGCCACCCTTCCGTCGCCGCCGCAGCGGCTGCTGAGCGGGTCTGACGCGAAAACGCTGAAGTTTCTGGGCATGGCGGTCGGCGGGGCTCTGCTTGTGTCGGTGGTGGGCTTCGTTGCGATCGTCGGGGGGCTGCACAATCCGTTCGAGGCGCTCTTCAAGGCCGACACCACCACATCGGACCAGCGCTATCTCGGGCTCGGGTCGACCGACAGCTACTTCGAGGTGGTCGGCAGGCTAGGCCAGCCCGAGACCGAGGAATGGATCAGCGGCGAGGAGGACGAGCTGCAGATCCAGGCGCTGTACTATCCGTCCCGGAACTACCTTGTCGTGATGATGGGAGGCACGAGGGCCGAGATGCGCTATCTGGGCACGATGCACGAGCCGTCGCGTCAGATTCTCGATTCGGCCCAGCTGGCGCGAGGGGGAGACACCTCATCGATGATGCGCAACCTGCCGAAATTCTAGCCCCGATTCCGGACCGGCGCCGGGCAGCCATGGAAGTCTGCGCAACAGCCCGGGAAGCGGAGTCTGGAATGGCGCTTGTCAACGGAGCTGACGGCACTCGTCCTTTGCGTCGTTCCTTCCGACCTCCTGATTGCCCTCTCAGGGCGTGCTTCGCGGCATTCCCTGCAGTCAGCTGAGCCGCTCGGCCCTCCCGATGCCCCACCGACCGCAGCCGAACCTGCCGCCAGCCCGGCGCGCCGCTGGTTGAAGCAGGCCAGACTGGACCAAGGCAAGTGCAGGGTTGGGTCCCGCGGGCGTCGAGGGAGAGCTGGTGCAGTCGCGCCGGAGACCGCCCCGATCCCGCTAGGAGGCAGTGCCTGCGATCCCGGAGAGCGCGTCCAGAAGTGTTTCGATCTCTTCTTCGGTGTTGTAGTGTGCAAGGCCGATCCGGACGAGCCCGCCGGAATCCTCCAGTCCCAGATCCTCCGTGACACTCAGGGCGTAGAAGTTCCCGTCCCAGACGAAGATCCCCTGCTCGCCCAGAAACTCGGCAACCCGTCGGGGCGAGTGGCCCCGCAGCCGGACTGCCGCTGTGGGTGCCCGCTGGTCAAACCGCTCCTCGTCCCGGATCCCGTAGAACTCCAGTCCCGGAACTGCGAGAAGGCCACGGATCAGTCCAATGGCGAGACCGCGCTCGTAGGCCCTGACGGCCTGCATGGCCGCCAGCACCGCCTCCCGGCGGCCGGCGCCGTCGTCGCCCAAGCAGCGGCGGCCAAGTTCCGCGAGGTACTCGATCGCGGCGACCGTTCCCGCCATGCACTCGTGATTCTGGGTGCCTGTCTCGAATCTCCACGGCAGCGCGTTGTCCGCCGGTCTCACCTTGTAGGCCCGCAGCCGCTCGAGGTGCTCTTCCTTGCCGTAGAGCAGGCCTTGGTGCGGGCCGAAGAACTTGTAGGCCGAACACGCCAGAAAATCGCAGTCAAGCGCCTTGACGTCAATGGGCCCGTGCGGGGCGTAGTGGACCGCGTCCACAAACACCCGCGCGCCTGCGCGATGGGCGTCGCGGCCGATTGCCGCGACGTCGTTGATCGTGCCGACGGCGTTGGAGGCGTAGCCGACCGCGACCAGCTTCGTCCGCTCGCCCAGCTTCGATCGAAGATCCTCCATGTCGAGCGTGCAGTCCTCGTGCCGGAAAGGCACTTCAAGGATCCTGACGCCTCGCTCCGCCAGGCACTTCCACGGCGCCTGGTTCGCGTCGTGGTCCAGCCTGGTCACGATGATCTCGTCGCCTGGGCCGAACTCGCAAGCGAGGGCGTGGCTCAGCCAAAAGGCGAGCGTGGTCATGTTGGGTCCGAACATCACCTCCCGCTCGCTGCATCCGAGCAGGTCGGCCGCGGCGCTGTGCGCCTCCTCAACCACGCGGTCGCTCTCGCGGCTCGTGCGGAACGCCCCGTGAATGTTTGCGTTGGATCCCGCAAGGTACCCGGCGACGCCGTCCACCACCCGATGCGGCACCTGGGTTCCGCCGGGGCCGTCGAAGAAGATCTCGGGCCGGGAACCGTTTCTCGATGCCAGTGCCGGGAACTGGGAGCGCACCCAAGCCGTGTCGAACATGATGGACATAAGCTTGCCCCGCAGGCGCGCCCGTGCGGGATTCCGGGGCCTTCCGTTAGTTTAGGTCTTGGGTTCCCGCAGGCCGCCCTTCCCAATGACCGTTTCCGTCGTCATCCCTCACCGGAACCGCGCCGACCTGCTGGCAGCCGCTCTGGACTCGCTCGATCTGCAGCGGCTCCCGCCGGGTGCCGACCTCGACGTGATCGTCGCCGACAACGGATCGACCGACTCGTCGCTCTCCGTCGCCCGGGAGCGCGGCGCCCGAACGCTCCCGCTCGGCACGAATCGAGGGGTCAGCTACGCGCTCAACCGCGGAATCGAGGCGGCCAGGGGCGAGTGGATCGTCCTGCTCAACAACGACGTCGACCTGGGTCCGCGATGGATCTCGACACTGCTGCATGGCGCGCACGAGGCGGACGCCTGGTTCGCGACCGGCAAGGTCTACAGCGGGACGCGCAACGGGCTCCTCGACGGCGCGGGAGATGCCGCATGCCGCGGCGGCGTCGCATGGAGGCTGGGGCACGGCAAGCCTGACGGCGCGGCATTCTCGGAGCCGAGGCCCACGTTCTTCCCGTCCGCGACTGCATCGCTGTTCCGGCGAGACTTCTTCATGCGGGCGGGTCTCTTCGATGAGTCCTTCTTCGCCTACCTGGAGGACGTGGAACTGGGCATGCGCGCTGCACGCCTCTCCCTGGCCGGCGTCTACGTTCCGGATGCAGTTTCGTGGCATCTGGGCAGCGAGACGTACGGTGCGTGGAGTGACCGCACGGTCGCCTGGATCACTCGACACCAGCTGCTGATTCTGGCCAAGCACTATTCCGAGGCGATGCTCCTGCGATTCGGGCCGGCCGTGGCGGTCGCCCAGGTGCTCTGGGCCGCACTCTCCGTGTCACGCGGGCGCTTTGCGCCTTGGCTGCAGGGTCTTCGCCTGGGCGCAGCGGACTGCCGGGCGCACTGGCGCCCTGCGGACAGGCCTGGGGATTCGGGTCTGGCCGCGGCGCTCGAGGCGGGTGAGGCGGAAATCGTCAGATGCCAGGACGCCGGGGGCTGGGACACGTTCTGGAAGTGGTACTTCCGCTTCGTCCGGCCAGGACGCGGCCGGTCCGCATGAGGTGCCCTGTGGCGGCCGTCGTGGTCGCATACGAGTCCGGCCGGGAGCTGCCGGCATGCCTCGAGTCCCTCGAAGGCAGGGTCTCGAGCGCGGTCGTGGTCAACAACAGTCCGGTAGCCTCGGCTCCCGCAGGTCTGCGGTCGCGCCATTCCTGGGCGGAGTGGATCGACAATCCCTCCAATCCCGGATTCGCGGCGGCCGTCAACCAGGGAGTTGCCGCGACGAGCGAGCCCTATGTTCTGTTGCTCAATCCGGACTGCGAGCTGCTGACGGACTTGGACCCGCTCGTCGCGGCCTGTGGACCTGCGGGCGTCGCGGGAGCCGGAGGCCTGCTGATCGGTCCGGACTCCACTCCCCAGGTCGGATTCACGGTCCGCTCGCTTCCGACGCCGTGGGCCCTAGCCTTCGAGGTTCTCGGCCTCAATCGTCTCTGGAGGCGCAATCCCGTCAATCGCCGGTACCGTCTGCTCGATCTGGATCCCCGGCGCGAGCTCGAAGTCGAGCAGCCCGCCGGCGCGTTCCTGCTGCTGAGGCGCGAAGCCCTCGAGGCTGTCGGCGGCATGGACGAGCGGTTCCGTCCCGTCTGGTTCGAGGATGTCGACCTCTGTCGGCGCCTTCTGGACGCCGGCTTCACCCTGCGGTTCGTCCCCGACGCAATCGCCAGCCACGTTGGCGGCCACGCTGTCCGCCGGCTCCCCGTGGAAGCGAGGCTGGAGGCTTGGTATGGTGGACTGTTGCGTTATGCCGAGAAGCATTTCCCGCGACGGGTCTTCGGCCGCCTGCGATTCTCGGTGCTTGTGGGATTAGTATTAAGGAAGCTCTACTGGACGGCTGCGGGTAGATCGTCAGCGACCGCTGGTGCGTACGGGGCCGTGCTCAGCCGCCTGCGACGCGGCTTCCCCAGCCGGACGGGTGCTTGCTGATCACACTTGCGCATCTGGCCCAGGCACCTCAGGAACCGTCTCTCATCCATGTCGGGCAACCCTCGAGTCTCTGTCACCGTTGTGACCTACAACAGCGGCCGGTTCATTCGCCGCTGCCTCGAATCGGTCCTTGACCAGATCCACGAGCCGCTCGAGGTCATCGTCATCGACAACGCCTCGACCGACGGCACCTGCGACATCCTCGATCGGTTCGAGAGTCGCTGCCGCATTGTCTACAACGAGGAGAACATCGGATTCGCTGCTGCCCAGAACCAGGCCATCGCGCTATCCCGCGGAGACTGGGTTCTCACACTGAACCCGGACGTCCTGCTGCTGTCGAACTTCGTCTCGCGGCTGCTGGCAGCGGCCGAGCTGGACCCTCGTGCGGGCACGGTCTGCGGGAAGCTCCTGCTGGCCGATGCCACCTTCGACATCGAGGGCAGCCAGCGGCTGGACTCCACCGGCATGTACTTCACCCCAATGCTGCGGCACAAGGACCGCGGGTGCATGGAGACCAACAACGGGAACTACCGCCGGATCGAGTACGTCTTCGGTGCCACCGCCGCCGCCGCGTTCTACCGTCGCGAAATGATCGAGGACGTTTCCGTGGAGGGCGAGTTCTTCGACTCGGACTTCTTCACCTACCGCGAGGACGCGGATCTCGCCTGGAGAGCCCAGCTGCTCGGCTGGAAATGCATCTTCGATCCGCGGGCCGCTGCGTACCACGTGCGGAAACTGCGGCCCGGCATGCGCAGCGAGCTCCCCGCCACGATCAACATGCACTCGGTGAAGAACCGGTTCCTGATGCGCATCAAGAACATCACGGCGGGCGTGTACATGCGCAATCTGCTGCCGATCACCGTTCGCGACCTGGGCATCCTCGCATACTGCATCGTGATCGAGCGCACGTCGCTGCCGGCGTTCTACTATCTGCTGAGGGACCTGAGGCGCACCGTGCGGAAGCGGCGCATCATTCAGGCGCGGCGCCGTGTGGAGGAGGCCTACATGGCGCGCTGGTTCCGCTTCCGGCCGGTCAGCGTCCGGCTCGAGGGCGGGCCGTCGCCGGCCGGCCGCCGGCCCGGGCCGGTCTCGCAGCGTCTCGGCGGCCGATCGAGATGAAGATCGCCCTTCTGGGCACACGCGGCATCCCGGCCAGCTACGGCGGCTTCGAGACGTTTGCCGAGGAGATCTCTGCGCGTATGGCCCAGCGCGGCCACGAGGTGACGGTCTACTGTCGGTCGCACCACGCCCTCAAGCGGGCCCGCTCGTGGCGCGGGGCGCGGCTGGCCGTGCTGCCGACGATCCGCACGAAGCACCTCGACACAGCGGTCCACACGATCCTTTCCTGCCTCCATCTGGCGCTCAGACGCTCAGATGCGGCAATCGTGTGCAACGGCGCCAACGCGGCGTTCTGCTGCTGGCCCAGGGCGCTGGGCATCCCGGCCCTTCTGAACGTGGATGGTCTGGAGCGCAAGCGCAGAAAATGGAACCGGGCGGCGAAGGCCTGGTACCACCTCTCCGAGCGCCTGTCCACGTTCTGCCCGGATGCCGTCGTCACGGACGCGCGCGTAATCCAGCGGTACTACGGCCAGCGGTACGGCCTGGCCACGCACTACATTCCCTATGGCGCTCCGACAAGCCCGACACGCACCACGCGCAAGCTCGAGGAGCTCGGCCTCGAGCCCGGAGAGTATTTCCTGTACGTGAGCCGGTTCGAGCCCGAGAACAATGCGCTCCTGGTGGTCAGGGAATACGAGCGGAGCCGGACCGACCGCAAGCTGGTCATGGTGGGCGACGCCCCGTACGCGGCGTCCTACATCAAGAGGGTCAAGGCGACGCGGGATCCGCGGATCGTGTTCGCCGGCCCCGTCTACGGGAAGGGGTATGCGGAGCTGCAGTCCCACTGCCTCGCCTACGTGCATGCCACCGAGGTCGGCGGAACGCACCCGGCGCTGGTGGAAGCGATGGGGCGGCGGTGCGCGCTCATATATCTCGACACGCCGGAGAACCGCGAGGTTGTCGGCCCGTCTGGGCTGGTCTACACCAGGCGCCCCCACTCGCTCCGTCAGCGGATCGACCAACTGTCGGACCTTGGCGAGAGGGAACTGGACGAGCTGCGCAGGGCGTCGGCCCGCGAGGCGGCTGAACGCTACGACTGGGAGGCGGTTGCGGACAGCTACGAGAGCGTGCTCGCCGGCCTCGTCGGCGACAGCGCACTTGCCGCGGATCAGCGGCAACTACAGTAGTGGAGGGTGGCGGACGCTGTCGACCGGCTGACTGTGGAGGATTTCTTCCGTCCGGGCGGGCGCCTGTCGGGGCGCATGCCGGACTGGGAGAACCGTCCCGGCCAGTTCGATATGGCCTCGGGCGTCGATTCGGCGATCGCCGAGTCGCGCCATCTGCTGGTCGAGGCCGGAACGGGCACGGGCAAGACGCTTGCCTACCTGGTGCCCCTCGTTCTGGCGGGACAGCGGGCGATCGTCTCGACCGGCACGAAGAATCTCCAGGAGCAGCTGGTGCGCAAGGACGTGCCCTTCCTCGAGCGGGTGCTGGGCAGGCGCCTGCGCGTTGCGGTGATGAAGGGGAGGGCGAACTTTCTTTGTCTGCAGAAGCTCGAGGACTTCGAGAAGAAGCCCGAACTTGAGGGCCTCGAGCGTCTGAGCGATCTGGTTCAGATCCAGGATTGGGCCAAGCAAACCGGGACCGGGGACCGTGACGAGATCCGGAACCTGCCCGGGAGGAGCAAGCTGTGGCAAGCGCTCGATGCCCGTCGAGAGGCCTGCACCGGGCGGAAATGCGTCAAGTTCGACGAGTGCTTCGTGACCCGCATGCACCGCCGAGCCTCCGAAGCCGACCTGATCATCGCGAATCACCACCTGTTCTTTGCCGACCTTTCCCTGCGCCGCGACGACTTCGGCACCATCCTTCCCTCCCATCAGGCTGTCGTGTTCGACGAGGCCCACGCAATCGAGGGAGTGGTCGGCCAGTTCTTCGGAGCGTCCCTGAGCAACTTCAAGTTCACCGAACTGGTGTGGGACACTAGGTCGGCGGCTCAGCGAGAGCGATTCGGCTCCAAGGAGCTGGACCGACGCCTGACAAGGCTCAAGGCGACGACAGCCGATTTCTTCGCGCTGTTCAGGGACCGGCAGTCCCGAGAGACATTCGATGACCGGAGCGCGTTCCGCAGGAGGCATGCGTCCGAGTACCGAGCCCTGCTGACGGCGCTCACCGGCCTCGAAGCGACGCTCGGCATGGTCAAGCAACCGCCCGAGATCGCAATTGCCCTGCGCGGCCGGGCCCGCGCACATCGCCTGACGCTGCGGGTGCTCCTCGGAGACACCGGCATGAACTCCCGGGAGGTGGACGAGGTCCACGAGCACCACCCGGTCCTCGGCCAACTGCTTGAGGACCAGTACGGAAACTACGTCTACTGGCTGGAGAAGCGGGGCAAGGGTGTCTTTCTCCAAGCCACACCCGTCGATGTCGGGAACATTCTTGAGGACGCGCTGTTCCGGGACGGCGCAACCGCCATCCTCACGTCCGCCACGCTGGCAGTGGACGGCGCCTTCGACTACATCCGCGGCCGCCTTGGGCTGCATGCGTGCAGCGAACTGGCGATTCCGGGCCATTTCGATTTTCGCCGGCAGGCCCTCCTGTACCTGCCGGCCGGCATGCCGTTTCCGAACTCTCGGGAATTCACGCGCCGGGCCGCGAGCGAGATCCTCTCGCTGCTCGAACTGTCGCGGGGACGGGCCTTTGTCCTCTTCACCAGCTACAGCCAGATGCGCAAGGTCCACGCCGTCGTGTCGGACTCCCTCTCGTTTCCGTGCCTCATGCAGGGGCAGGGATCCAACGCCTGGCTGCTGGAGCGGTTTCGCAAGACCAGGAACTGCGTGCTCTTCGCCACGGCCAGCTTCTGGCAGGGCGTGGACGTCCCCGGCGAACAGCTCAGCTGCGTCATCATCGACAAGCTTCCGTTCGCCGTTCCGTCGGACCCGATCGTGAAGGCGCGCATGGAGCAGGTCATGCGCGGCGGCGGTAACCCGTTTCGCGACTACCAGATCCCCAGCGCCGTGCTGTCGCTCAAGCAGGGGTTCGGACGGCTCATCCGGTCCGGGTCGGACCGCGGCGTGCTGGCCCTGCTGGACAACCGGGTCGTCACCAAGGGATACGGACGGATCTTTCTCGACAGCCTGCCCGACTACCCCAGAACCCAGCGGCTGGAGGACGTCAGGGAATTCTTCAGGCGCTGATAGGGCCGCCCGGCGCCGTTCCGCTCAGCCGAGCAATTCGGCGATCGCCTCATCGGCAAACAGAATGCCTCGGTCGGTGAGACGGATCGAGGGCCTTTCCGCAATGAGCCAGCCGCGGTCCGCCAGGCGACGAGCTCTCGGACGCAGCTCGCGCCACTCGTCATTCCCGAGGCGAATCCCGTCGCTTGTGCGGAGCCCCGTGAGCACTCGATCTTCGAGCATCCGCTTCGGACCCGGCTCTTCGACACGGTCTCTCGGGGAGGACCCCGACGCCATGCGCCGGACATACTCCGGAGCGGTTGCGACGTTGGACCACCGCCGCCGCCCGCTGAAGGAGTGCGCGTCACTGCCGAACCCGAGGTAGGGCTCCATCCGCCAGTACTTGAGGTTGTGGGCGCTTCGCCGGCCGGGCCGAGCGAAATTCGACACCTCGTAGCGCTCAAGTCCCAACGACCGGAGCTGCTCGACTGCTTCCAGATAGAAGTCGACGATTTCGCTCTCGCAGGGCACAGACCGGGCGCCGTATCGGCTCCCGCCGGCTTGCAGCTCCCTCCCGAGCCGGCTTGCGTCGTCGGTCTCCAGCATGTAGACCGACACGTGGCCGACGCCGAGCCGCTCAATCCAGTCGAGCGACCGACGCCAGGTCAAGGCCGTCTGGCGGGCGAGCCCGGCGATCAGGTCGACGGAGATGTTCAGAATTCCCCGTTCCCGCAGACAGCGGATCTCGGTCTGTACGGTCTCCGGGTCGTGTTTTCGCCCCGCTGCGCGCGCGACCGCCGGATCGAACGACTGCACTCCCAGGCTGACGCGGTTGATGCCGGTCTCGACCCACGACGAGATCCTCTCCGGCGCGGCCTCTCCGGGGGCCACTTCGATCGTGGCCTCCGCCCACCTCCTGTGTGGCAGAACGGCCGACAGCGCCTCGAACTCCTCCGGCTCGAGGAGGCTGGGGCTGCCGCCTCCAAAGTAGAGCGTGTCCCCCCTCCGCGTATCGCCCGAGCAAAGCTCCCGAGCCAGGCACCGGACGTAGTCGGTCCGCAGCGCCCGTGCGTAGACATCCGAGCGGAAGTTGCAGTAGGTGCACTTCTGCGCGCAGAACGGAATCGAGATGTAGATGCCCGGAGAAGCCAAGATCCTAGCGCGACCGAAGTATACGTGGTTGCGGTGTGAAGTTGCCGTCCAGCAACACCGGACGCCCGCAGTTGGGGTCGGCAACGCTTCGTCCCCGCTGCGAATTCCGGATTCACCGACATCCGCCGCCGCCACGGCCCTGCCTGCACCGACTGGGAAAGCTCCTGCAAGGTATTCGCTCGAACACCTTTCGACTGGACAGAGGGCAGCTGCGGTACTTCTTCTCCTGCTCCTTGAATCGGGATTCTTGGCTGATCGTTGATCCGCCAGTGGTCGGCCTGAATATACGGTTGGTCACCGACGTCGTTGTGCCGCGTATACGCAAGGAAGAGTGACAGCGGCGGTTTGTCTTCTCAACCCACAACGCAAACATTCCCGTCCTCTGCAACGCGAAGGTCATTCTCGAACTCGCAACTGCCGGTGGGGCAGATTGTGGCGGGCATGACGAGTTTGAGACACGGCGCCCAAAGTGCGGATTCTCAACCATGAACAAGACAGAGGTGCTCGAACTCATCGCCAGTCAGGAGAACTCTCAGGTCGGGTGAGGTGTTGCTGGTCTTTCGGACAGTGCGACAGGGCCAATCCCAAGACCCGATCTCTCGCGTCGTCCTTCTGGACTCTGGTGGAAGATCGAGGTTGCGTAAGTCGCTCTGGCCCGCGAGCGTCCGCCCCAGCTTGCCCAGCTTACGCCGTACATTGTTCGTCAGACTCTCCAGGATCCCCTGTCGACTGCCCGGCGACCAGCCCCTCGAGAACGATGTGCCGTTCAGACACAGAATCGAGGACGTCCGTAAATTACGGCGAGGAGATTGGATTGGATTAGCCTGTTAGCCGGAACTTCACATAGGCGATTTGCTCCCAACATGTTGAGTCTGAAGGACTCATCCGCACTCTAGCGGTCGTCGACCTGACAATTTGTTCCCATAATCTGGCAGTTGATATATTTTTCTAGTACTTTGTTGCAATTGAGTATCCTGTTTGCTAAAGTTCCTTAAGAGTTCCCATAACATCTGCCCGTGTCCTTCCATATCGAGACCATCCCCAACCGAGCCACCAAGCCCGCCATCCTGCTGCGCCAGGCTTGGCGCGAGGGCAAGCGCATTCGCAAGAAAACGCTCGCCAACCTCTCCCGCCTCCCCCCTGACGTGGTCGAAGGCTTTCGCACCGTCCTCAAGGGCGGTGTCGCCGTCCGCGATCTTTCCCAACTCCTCCATCTCGATCGCTCCTGGGCCCACGGCCACGTCGCCGCCGTCCTCGGCACCTGCCGCCGACTCGGTCTGCAGCGCATCCTGCACCGCCATCCCAGTCGCGAGCGCGATCTCGCGCTCGCCGCGATCGTCGCCCGCGTCCTCGCCCCCGACTCCAAACTTGCCACCGCGCGTCGTCTCTCTCCCGACACCGCCGACTCCAGCCTCGGCCGCCTGCTGGATCTGGGACCTGTCTCCGGGAACGAGATGCTGTCCATGCTCGACTGGTTGCTCGACCGACAGCGCTGGATCCAGACCAGCCTCGCCAACCGCCATCTCAAGAATGCCTCGTTGATCCTCTATGACGTCACCTCGAGCTACCTGGAGGGCCGCCACTGCCCGCTGGCCGCTTTCGGCTATGACCGCGATGGCAAGCAGGGCAGGCAGCAGATCGTGATCGGACTGCTCTGTGCGGTCGATGGCTGCCCGCTGGCCGTGGAGGTCTTTGCCGGCAACACCGCCGATCCGGCCACGGTGGCTTGGCAGGTGCAGCGCATCCGGAAGCGCTTCCGGATTGCCCGCATTGCCCTTGTCGGGGATCGCGGAATGCTCACCACAGCCCGCATCCGGGAGGACCTCTGTCCGGCCGGTCTGGATTGGATCTCGGCCCTCAAGAGCCAGCACCTGCGGACGCTGCTGAAGCGGCCCAAGCCCCGCCCCGGGCAAGACCCCGCCACCCTCCAGGCCCCTTTGCGCCCGGGGAAACTGGTGGCCGACCAAGTGGCCGAGATCCGCAGTCCGGACTTTCCCGGCGAGCGCCTGCTGGTGTGCCTGAACCCGCGCCTGCGGACCGAGAGGGCGCGCAAGCGCGAGGAGCTGCTGCAGGCGACGGAACAGATCCTGGAGCAGATCGCGGCCCAAGTGCGGCGTGGGAAGGAGCCCTTGCGCGGGCGGGACGCGATCAACCGCCGCGTGGGCAGCGAGGTGAACCGCAAGAAGATGGCCAGGCATTTTGAGGTCACCGTGGGGGACAAGCGGTTGGAATGGAGCCGCAAGGAAAAGCGGATCGCGGCCGAGGCGCAGTTGGACGGCATCCACATCGTGCGCACGAGTGTGGCGCAGAAGGAACTCGGGGCCGCGGCCGCGGTGGAGGCCTACAAGAGCCTCGCAGGCGTGGAGCGTGCTTTCCGCACGAGCAAGACTCACCTCCGGGTTCGCCCCCTGCATGTCGACAGCGAGGCCCACGTGCGCGGCCATGTCTTCCTGTGCATGCTGGCCTATTATGTGGAATGGCACATGCGGCGACGGCTGGCCCCGCTGCTGTTGCAGGACGACGATCGGGCCGTAGCAAGTGCGCAGCGCGACACCCCGGTCGAACCGGCGCAAGTCTCCGACCGGGCCAGGCGCAAGGCCGACACCAAGAGCACGGAGGAGGGCTTACCCGTTCACAGCTTCGACACCCTGCTGGGCGACCTGTCAACCCTCGTCCTCAACCGGGTCAGCCTACCCGATCAGGACCCGAGAGTGATCACCATCGCGACCCAGCCCACCCAGTTGCAAAGGCGAGCCTTCGAGCTGCTCGGAGTTGATCCGCGCCGCGATGCTTCCATAACGTTGACAGGTTAGGATCCGGTCATGTGCCAACAAAACCAAACGAATGCAACAGGTTACGCAGGAAAGGTGCCTCAAATCGTCCGTGAAGTTCCGGTTAGCCTCTTCCGCAAGACCCAGCTACCGCTCTCGTCCTCCTGGCTCTACGTGGGCTCCTTACCGCAGCGCTCACTGGGTCGGCAGCTGTCAAGGAAGTCGTCCAGGTCGGCCCGCCGGAGCGGCTCCGTCTTGAGCATGAAGTGCTTTTTCTTGCGCCTCGCCGAGCAGAGCCTCCCAGCCGTCGTGGAGCGCTTGCTGAACCTGTCGGTCCTTCTCGGAGGCGAGCTTGACCAAGGACAGCATCCGCGTCGCGAGGGCCCCGAACTGGGCGAGATTGATCGCCATCGGGTTCCAGCCGTATAGGGCCGTCTTCAGGATGTTGGTGGATGCCAGCAGTCCGTGAGTGAGGGCCAGCATCTGTTCCCGCTTCAGCCTTTCCGCGATTCTAGGCTCCTCGGGCGCCGGGCCGACCGCGCAGGCTCGCACTCCGTGGTAGGCCCACAGGATGACCTCGGCGATCGCGGGCGAAATGGTGGTGGTCATGAAGTGCCGGAGGTCGTAACCGTTCGCGTACATGTATCGCACGACATCCCTGACGCTGACTGGGTCACCGCCTTCCCTCAGAGTGAAACCAGATTTTGCACCCATCAGTTGGAACGGCGCCAAGAACGGCGGTGGGAGGCCCTTGGCAGTGAACACGTCCGAGAATCCGTGGACGACCACCTTGACGAGCGCCCCAATGGGATTGCGCGTTCCTGCATGATTCGGATGGTCAATGACCTGCCAAGCACCCGACTTGTCGATGAAGGTGCAGGTTCCAGAGACGACGTCACCTAACCCGACCACGAGACCGAGCAGGGGATCGTGCCCGGGCGAAGCCAAGCGGTGAACGTTCGGGGTGAGGCCAACTTTGGGATTGACGACATCGAAAGGCACCTTGGCCCAGTCTTCCGCAGCCGTGGTCAACTCGGCGATCCACTTCTGGAACGCGTTGCGCTCGACACCGTCCCGGCCCCGCATCGGCGCCAGCTTCTTGGACTGCTCCTTCATCCATTCCGTCAGCGGGCTTCCTGGCTGGAGCTTTCCCTTGAAGCTGCCGCCGGGCGTCGCGACGAGCAGGTAGTCTGTCAGCGCGCCCACGAGGACGGCCAGCGCCACGACGCTGTAGTCCCAGCGGTCCCACGGCGCGGGGCTGAACTGCGAGTCGAACCGGCGCCGCACCTCGACTGCCAGTTCGGGAGGCACGAGTTGTCCGAGAGGATCCCCGGTCACCTCAATCTCGTGATCGGAGAAATACCGTTCCGTGTTGCGGACGTAAGCGTTCCAGTCCTCTCCCACATCCGGCAGCGCGACCTTTCGTTGGAGTTGGGTCGAGCGTTGGCGAACGGGCCTCGTCCCCTGAGACGAAGGCTTCGAGTGGCCCACCGTCCCGGTGGCGGCCAACTCGCTGGGGTCGAGGCGCGACCAGCCGGCTTGGACATAGAGCTGAGTGATCTGAGCATCCAGCCTTGACAGATCGGAGACCTGCCGGGCGGACTCCGATTCCAAGGTGGCCACCTGGCCTTCGAGCGTCCGTAGCGAGCCGCACACGAACTGCAACTGGAACGGCTGGGCGAGGAGCGCTCGCGCAGCTTCTCGCCGTGTCTTCTCGTTCATCTTGCTGCCTGACGGACCGCCTCCGCCCGCCAGGCGCGCTCGAAGCCGCTCGAGCGCTCGCGCAGCCGGGTGAGCGCACCGGCCGACCGGGACATCAGGGCCACTTCCCGAGACAGTCTATCGATGGCGTCGCGAGTGCTTTCCATTTCCCTGGTCAGGGCCTCGACACGCTGGCCGAAGAACGAAATGTCCTCGGCCAAGTTGATGATGGCCCCTTGGTGTATGCGCAGAACTTCCTGCAACATCAGTTCCCGGCGGGAGGTCTTGCTCCGCTCCGACCTGCCCAGGACCCAGCGCATCCCCCTGTACGCGGCCCCGCCCGCCACGATCGCCACACCGACTCCGGTGACCATGGCGGAAAGGCCCAGAACGCCCCCCAATCCGAGGGTCGCGAGTCCCGACACGATACCGGCGGCGCTGAGGCCGGTCACGCTGCCGCTTAGGTAGACCGCGGCCACCGGAACACCGACCGCGGTCGCCTGCGCCGCCATCTCCTTCGCCGCGTTTGTGATCTGCCTATCCGACACGTCGCCGGCGAGAATCTGTTCGTCCTTCACACACACGTCCTCAATGAACGCGACCTGCTCCTCGTTCAACTCCAGCATGGCGGCCAGCTGTCGGATGTCGGGCTGCCCAAGGGCGGAGCGTTCGGATGTAGCTCTCCGCACGCGTATCGCATCCTTCATGAGAGAGCACCGCAGAGCCGACGCCGTTTCGGACATTCTCGGCGGAACGAGTTCCAGCATGCGGGCGATCTCCGCCTCGACATCCAGACCCTCTGGAACTGCCAAGTGCGCTCGAACGGACTGACGCACTTCGACGTTGCATTCCACCTGCGTCATCAGCACTTGGATCTCGCACAGCTCGCGTTCGTCGATCTGTCCGTCGTCGCGGTGCACGAGCCAGATGAGAACGCTCAGGTAGCACTCCTTGAGGGCGTCCGGCAGGTCATTGATAGTGACGTATTCGGGCGTCTTCGCGTCCTTCCCGCTCCCGTTCCGCCCGGAAACCTCGCCGCCGCCGGTCGAGCGTTTGCCGGCCTTCGTGGCGACAGCGTCCCACACGGCTCGAGCCGAACGAATCCCCCGTTCCCGGATCTCTTTCCTTCGAGTCATCGCTCCTGAATTGTCGGTTGTGTGTCCGAAGACACCCGCTCGGAATGGTCTCCCGTCCTCAAGGTCGAGCCTTGCAGTACTACTTTTCAGGTAAATCAGGCTCTCGGTCGCCGGTTCCTGTCCGATGGCCGCGCGGGCCGCGTCACGCCACCTCGAACCGCTCGACGGCGATCTCCCCGGCACGGGCGCGGACCTGCCAGAGATCATATGCCATCTGCATCCCCAGCCACACCTCCGGCGTCGAGCCGAAAGCCTTCGACAACCGGGTCGCCATCTCAACCGAGACCCCGGTGTGTCCGTTCAGCAACTCGGACAGCGCCTGCCGGGTGACGCCCAACCCCTCGGCGGCCCGCGTCACGGTCAGTCCCAGCGGTTCGAGGCATGGCCGCCTCACGACGCGACCAGGATGCGGCGGGTTGTGCATGGCCATCATCGATCCGCTCCTTCAACTTGTGTCCTGGCCTGTGCGAGAGTCACATACGGTGAAGCCTGCGTGTCAAGCTGTGAATCGACTCCGGCTGACCGCTCGACGACGGCACCCGCGCCGCTATCGAGGCCGCTCGGTGGCCGACACGTCATCTTGCGGGAGCCCCTTGCGGTGTGGCAACGGTTGAGTCCACCGGCCCCACGTTCTTGAACTGCCCTTCACTGGCCGAATCTGGACGGAACGCGTGCTTCTTCCGGTCGTCGTACAGTCAAACGTCCCTGACACCTGCCCGCCATTCGGGGGCCTAATTCCGGGACTCGTCACGACGGGCCGCCCGAACCCCCGCCCTCGCGCTGCGTGTCTTTCCCCTCGTTCGTGTCCTCGCGCCTCTTGACGGCGGATTCCTGGATGCCGCGGTTCACGCGGTCTGCCAGGCTGGCCGCCTTCTTCATTGCCTTGTCCTTGGCGGCCTGAACCTCGGGCTTGGCTCGCTCCCAGGCTGCTTCGACCTCCGGCTTGGCCTTTTCCCAGGCGTCCTTGGCCCGCGGCTTGATTTCGTCGTCGAAGACTCTCTTCGCCGTGTCGCGGACGCGTGGATCCTGGGCGGCCTTTCGGACTGCCTCGCGGATCAGGCTCTTGAAGAACGGCATTCAACGGTCATCCTAGCAGTGGATTCTCCGCCAAGTGGGCATGCTGGCGGTGGACGGAGGATTGAGGTTGCGACGATCGCTCCGGCCTGGAATCGGAGTTGTTCCGTGGCGGGGAGTGGATCAGCCCCTTCCGACCTTGTCCAGAAACAGTTCGTGGAGCCTGGTGTCGGTTGTCAGTTCGGCATGGAAGGTCGCCGCGAGGTGGCGACCCTGTTCCACAAGGATGGGATCCGGGCCGTCCCTCAGCAGCACCGTCACGCCCGGGTCGACTGACCGGATGATCGGTGCACGAATGAACACGGCCTCAAGCGGTCCGCCGCGCGTGCGCTCGGTGAATTCCCGTTCCGGCTCGACCGTCCGGATCGAGCTGTCCGCCTGCCGGCCGTAGGCGTTGCGTTCGATGCTCATTGCGATCGCTCCCAGGGATGGCTGGGAGGGATTTGAGACATCGCGAGCGAGCAGGATCGCCCCCGCACAGGTTCCCAGCACGGGCCTTTGACCAACAAATCTTTGCAGCGGCTCCCACAGGCGTTCTTCTTCCATGAGGATCAGGTTCGTCGTGCTCTCGCCTCCGGGCAGGACCAGACCCCCGATTTCTTCAAGCTGATGCCCATAGCGCACTTCCACCGCCTCCGCGCCGAGGTCCGAGAGACGGCGCGAATGCGCTTCGAAGTCGCCCTGCAGCGAAAGTACTCCGACCCTCATCGCCAATGCAATTCCGTTGCGGCGGTGGATTGCCGCGGGTTTGCTGCGCTGCTCGCTACCAGCCGCGCGTTTGGAGCAACTCCGATTCGTCCAGCTTCGACACATCCAGACCCTGCATGGGCTCGCCGAGATCCTCGCATGCCTCAAGCAGCTTGTCAGGGTCGCTGAAGAACGTGGTGGCCTTCACAATCGCCTTTGCCCTGCGGGAAGGATCCTCGGACTTGAAAATCCCCGATCCAACGAACACCGCCTCCGCTCCAAGGCTCATCACGAGGGACGCGTCGGCAGGCGTGGCAATGCCGCCCGCGGAGAAGTTCGGGACGGGCAGCCGCCCTTCCTTCGCCACCCACTCGACGAGTTCCAGGGGGGCCTGCAGGTTCTTCGCACACGTGGAAAGGGCGTTCCTCTCCGTCACTGTCAGTTGGCGAATCTGCTCGCGGATCGCGCGCATGTGCCGGACGGCCTCGACCACATCCCCCGAGCCGGCCTCGCCCTTGGTGCGGATCATGGCCGCGCCCTCGGCGATGCGACGCAACGCCTCGCCCAGATTGCGCGCACCGCAGACAAAGGGCGTAGGGAAGGCGCGCTTGTCGATGTGGTGCTCCTCGTCCGCAGGTGTCAGGACCTCGCTCTCGTCGATGTAGTCGACCTTGAGGGCCTGCAGCACCATCGCTTCGGCGAAGTGCCCGATACGGGCCTTCGCCATTACCGGAATGGACACGGTGGCCATGATGTCGCGGATCTTTCGAATGCTGGCCATGCGCGCGACGCCGCCGTCTTTGCGGATGTCCGCCGGCACGCGCTCCAGTGCCATGACGGCGACGGCGCCGGCATCCTGCGCGATGCGGGCCTGGTCGGCGTCGGTGACATCCATGATCACTCCGCCCTTGAGCTGCTCAGCCAGGCCGGCCTTGAGCCGGAAATCATTGTCTAGGAACATGCTGGTGCCATCCGAGAGGCGGGTGGAGCCAATCGCCCGGGCGGCGCGACCTTACCTACCGCTTCCCCTTCATCGTAACCGTGCGTGCGCAATCCTTCAAGCAGCAGCGTTTTCCGTTCCGACGCTGCGGGCGACGAGTGCGCCTATCGGTCCCTGCGTGCTACCCGCCTGAACGGGCTCGCGAAACGGGCTTGACCAGCAGGCTGATGACGCCGGTGGGTGCCCAGAGTCGCCCGACCCGCGCCTCCGCGGAGATGTCGTACGAGCCGGGGACCGTGTCGGGCAGAGCGTCCAGCGTCACCGAGATGCGGTCGCCCTCACGGCTCGTTGCGAACGAGACACCCGGAGGCAGGCCCGCCACCCGCAGGGCGGCCTGCGCCGGCAGTCCCTCGGCCTGCAGCTCGAGAGAGGCATGGCTGCCCGCGGAAAGCGCCAGGGCACTCTGCGTGCTCGTGAGCCTTGCCTCGGACCTCTCCACTACCGTGATCTCGATCCTTGGCAGCGGTCGCCGCACGAAATTCCACAGGTCCAGCAGCGGGCCCATGGCGAGCGTCGAACCGGCCTCCACGATCCTGCGGGTGCCGTCCGATGTCTCGGCCACCGCGGCAGCCAGCACGCGGACCGGGTAGGTGCCAGCGGGCAGCGACTCGGGGACGGCGATGCGAAACGCGAGCTCCGGGATGATCATGTCGGCGCCGTCGGCGTTGGGTTCGAACAGCTGGTCGGCCCGGAACTTGCCGCGCGGCGCGTCGACCTCCGGCGGCAGGCCCTCGGTCCAGACGGCAACCTCCCCCTCGAAGCCCTCCTCCCGGACCATGTGGACCTTCAGTTCGGCCTCCCCTCCCCTCGCAACCGATAGGTTCTCGGGTGTCGTGAAGAGCTGGAAGCCCGGCTGTTCGCTGCAGACGATCAGGCGGTACTGGTAGCCCGGCCCGCCACGCGCGGTGCGGTCCCTGACGACCAGGAAGAGAACACCGTTCCGGCTTGGCGTGTGGAACAGGCTGCTGTCGGGGTTCCCGAGCAGAACGCCCTGGCCCGCGACGACATCGTCGTTCTCCGCGATCCTCCTGCCCGACGAGTCCCGCAGGGAGAGCACCGTGTCGAGATGAGGAACGCCCAGCTGGGTTGCCAGTGTCCAGAAGTGCATGGGCTTGCCGGCGACGACATGGATCGCGTAAACATCCTGTTCCCCGGGTTCGCTCAAGGCACCGTTGATCGCGTAGCCGCCCTTGCGCCAGTCGGCTCGCGGCGCATCCGGCTCGCCGTACTCTCGGCCCCGTCCCAGATCGATCAGCGGTCCGTCGACGGTCCCGGCGCTTCCGGACGCCCAGATCTTCCAGAGACCGGCGGCGGCGTCCCGGGGGATGTCGAACTGGGCCTCAACTGAAACGGCGTCCGCCCGCAGGACGCGGCCTTCGACGCGGGGGACAAGGTCGCCGGTCGGGGGATCGGGCCCGAAGCGGACAGGCATCGTGTAGGGATACGTCATGCGTGCATACTCGGCACCCCTCAGCTCGGTCAGATAGATGCGCTCCACCGTCCCCATGCCCGTTCCGTGCAGCGAGATTTCCGCCGTGGTCCCGACCGCGGCCCCGAGAGGAGACGCGTAGGCGATGGACGGAAGCTTGCTGATCCGGAGCACGTACGTGGAGTTCTTCCCGAAGTTGAACCCTCGCGGGCCCCGATACTGATCGATCTTGACGTGGTACCTCCCGCCTAGCTCGAAGGTGTGGTCCATGTACGGCGTCTCGAGGTAGTCATCGCGGTCGTCGTTGAACCTGACGCGTCGGCCTTCCCCGTCGAGGAGAAACATTTTGGCCTCCACGGCCGAGCCGTGTTCGATCGACCGCAGGTCAAAGACCCAGCGTTCCCCGGCTCGGGTTTCGAACGAGAAAATGTCAACGTCCGCTGCCCCCTCCAGAACAGCCTGGACCTCGACGGGCATACGAGCGATCTCCTGTGCCTGGCCGATCCGGTCATTAGGCTCGGCCTCGGCCAGATCGGGGAACTGCCCGACGTTGAAGAGGGCCGTGGTGGAGTACCCGTCCGAGGTCCGGACCCTCAGGCGATGCGATCCGAGCGCCGCCCCGGGAGCGATCGCGAGGGTTCCCTCGAGCCTGCCGGAGCTCGCGTGGACCGTCTCTGTCCAGACCAGGTCCTGACTGTCGAATTCCACAGCTTCGGCATTGGAGAGGTATTCGCCCAGAATCTGCAGGCCGATGGTCGTGCCCTGCTGCCCCCCGAGCGGAGCAACGCGGCCGATGGAAGGGCGAAGTGGTTCGGCCTCAACGGTCGTGACTCCGAGGATGCATGCCAGCAGCGGAACGAGTCGCAACGTTCAGCCCCACAGTTCCCGGACGGAATGCCCTTCCTTGTTGATTGCGATCGGGCGGCCGTTGGCGTGGTAGGTCTTGCGGTAGTCGATGCCCAGCGCCTCGTAGACAGTGGCTCCCAGGTCCTCGACCGTGACGGGCCGGTCCACCGGGTGAGCCGCATGCTTATCCGTTGCGCCGATCACGGTGCCGCCTTGGATCCCCGCACCCGCCAGGGCCACGGAGAATGCGCTGGGCCAGTGGTCGCGTCCGCCCGAGAAGTTGATCTTGGGAGTGCGCCCGAAGTCCCCGATGACGAGCACGAGCGTCGTCTGCAGCAGCCCCCGCTGCTCCAGGTCTTCCAGCAATGCGGTGAACGCCCGGTCGAATTCCGGCACAAGGTCCTTGTTGGTCGCCTCGTTCCGAACGTGCGTGTCGTAGCCCCAGTGAAAGACGGTGGCGAGGCGCACGCCGGCCTCGATGAGCCGCCGAGCCAGGAGCGCGCCCTGTCCTACCGTGGTGCGACCGTAGGCGTCTCGCACTCCGTCGGGCTCCGCTGCTATGTCGAAGGCGTCCTTGGCCACTGGAGAGGAGATCAGATCGAACGCCTTCTGGTGGAACTCGTCCATCGAACTGATGAGCGGAGAGTGTGTGACGGCCTGGAACTCGCGGTCAAGCGCTCCGAGCAGGTCCGCGCGCGAGCGCGCCTCGCCCAGGTTCACCCCGCCGGGCAGGGTCAGATCCTTCACCGAGAAGTCGTCCGTGTTGGGGTCGCCGCTGACGAAGGGATCGTAGGTCGGCCCAAGGAAGCCTGCCTCTGCGGAAAGATCCGCAGTGGGGATCGCCACAAAGGGCGGCAGGCCGTTTCGCTGGCCTCTCTCCCTGGCGACCGTCGCCCCGAAGCTTGGCTGGAGCACCTCGTTCCGCGGCTTCGTGCCGCTGAACACGTACTGCCTCGCGCGCTCGTGAATCGCCTCGTCCGAGTGCATCGAACGGATGACCGAGAAGCTCTTCGCTGCCTTTGCCGAGCGGGGCAGCAGCTCCGAGAAGCGCACGCCGGGAATCGCCGTGGGGATGGCCTTGATGCTTCCGCGGATGTCCGCGACGGCATCCGGCTTCGGATCGAACGTGTCGAGCTGGCTGGCGCCGCCGGCCTGGAAGATGACGATGCAGGACCGCTCGCTGCTCCCCTGCTCGGCTGCCAGCAGACCCGGCAGGTGGAGTCCGGAGAATCCGAGGGCGCCGGCCTTGAGGAAGTCCCGACGGCTGCGGCCGCGCCGGCGGAACGGAGGTCGGACATTTAGCATGGTTGCCTCCCGTCAGTGATTGAGCTGGAACTCCTTGGAGTTCACTACGGCCCAGAGCATGTTGTCCAGTGCCCGGCGGCGGCTCCGGCCAGCCTCGAGCTCGCCGGCGATGAAATCGGCGAGACGGTCCAGCTCCGCACGGGTAGGGAATCGGGCGTAAGCGGCCTCATAGACTCGCTCGACGATCTTTCTGTCGTCCATGCCCAGCGCGAGGAGCTTGCCAAGAGTATTCCCTTCCGCCTCGACCTTTTCCCGTACCGAATTGCCGTTCATCAGATGCAGGGCCTGGGCCAGGGTCGGCGACTGCACCCGCTCCTTCAGGATGTCGCGCCGGGGGAGTCCGAATGCGACTAGGAAATAGTCCGGCCCGTCGGGAACGTAGATGTCCTTGGCCGACGTGCCTTCAGGGTAGCCGTCGAAAGAGTGCGGGATGCCGGTGACCTGGCCGAGGATGTCGAGGAGCACTTCCGCCGGAAGCCTGCGGGGGACGTAGCGCGCAAAGAGCGTGGCGTCGAGCGGGTCGGCTCGCTCGGACCTGGACGTGAGCTGGTACGTGCGCGAGTTGAGAATGAGGCGGTGCAGCGGCTTGAGCCTGAAGCCGCCGCTCGAGAAGTACTCAGCCAGACCGTCCAGAAGAGCCGGATTCGAAGGCCGGTTCGTGGAGCGAAAGTCGTCAAAGGGCTCGACGATCCCGGTGCCGAAATACTGGTGCCAGATCCGGTTCACTGTGGCTCGCGAGAAGTAGGGGTTCTCGGGCGAGACAATCCAGTCGGCCAGGACCGCGCGCCGGTCCTCCCCGTCGGCGATCTCGGGGGCGGCCCCTCCGAGAAACCTGGGTGCAACCTGTTCCTTCGTGACCGGATGCTCGGTTTCTCCCTCGTCGTCCAGGTACCAGGTGCGGCGGTATGCGCCGTAGCCGTGCTTGACGCGAAGCCGGGCGAAGAACGCCGCAAGGCCGTAGAAGTCGTCCTGTGTGAAGTTCTCCAGGGGGTGGTTGTGGCACTCCGCGCACTCCATGCGGACCCCGAGGAAGAGTCGCGACACGGTCGGGGTGACCTTCGCCACGCTGAACTCCTTGAGCATGAAGTCCGTTGCGGGGTGCCAGAAGTTCGCGCCGGGATTCAGCATCGTGTCACCCTGGCTCGTCAGCAGGGTGCGCACGAAATCGTCATACGGCCGGTCGTCTCTGAGCCAGTCCCTGACCCAGTCCTTGAAAACGCCCATCGAGCGTCCTTGCGAGTGGAGCTGGCAGTTCCGGAACCAGTCCTCGAACCTCACAGTCCAGTGCGAGGCATGCTCCGGCCGCTCAAGGAGCCCGTCGATGAGGCGGGAGCGCTTGTCGGGCCGAGGATCCCTGAGAAAGGCCCGCAGCTCCTTGGGGGTCGGCAGCAGGCCAATCGCATCCAGGTAGACCCGTCGGACGAACTCCCGATCGGAGGAGAGGCCCGACGGGCGGACGTTCATCTGGCGCAGCTTCCCGAAGACGGCCTCGTCGATCAGGTTGTTGGGTGGAGGCGAGAGATAGTCTGCGCCAGCAAGCGCATCGATGACCCCGACTTGGGCAGTGGCCACTTTCCCCATGGCGCGGGCCATGACTGTCGTCAGGCCGGGTCCGCTTGCGGTGAGCGTCCCCTGCGGCGCGAGTTCGGCGACCGCTTCGTCAGCCGAAAAGTAGCGGACCGCATCGGTCATGTCGCGCGTGCTCCCGTCGGACAGGCGACCGATCGCGACGAGTCGCTGCTCGGCCCCGGAGCCTACAAGGACGCGCTTGCGCGGATGCAACTCCAGTCGCTCGAGTTGCGCACCCCGCGGGTCGAACGACGCTCCCTGCCGCAGCCAGCCCAGGATGGCCTCGTATTCCTCGGAATCGATTGACAGCAGGCGTCCGCCGCCGTGAGGAACCTCGAATGTCGGCTTGCGAAGCAGCAGGCTCTCCTCCGGGCGGGCGGGATCCACTCTGCGCCCTCCATGCGCCGAGACGATCATCTCGTGGTCGGCCGCGATGTCGTATCCGAAGAGCGACAGCTTGAAACCGTTCTGGCCCGCCGGCGAGCCGTGGCAGGAGGAACCGTTGCACCCCTTCAGGGTGAGAATCGAGACGATGTCCGGCGCGAAGCTGACCGCCATTTCACTCGCACTCGAACCGACCCGGACCTCGCTCTCGACCGCAAGGCCTCCGAGCCGGACGCGGATTCGGGACCGCCCCGGGGCGTGCGCCACGAACCGGTTCCCGTCCGAATCCACGGCGACCACGGCGGGATTCGACGAGACGATCTCGCATTCCCTTGTGACTTCGGCCTCATCGCCTTGTGGGCCCACGGCAGCGACCAGGAATCTCTGGGACAGGCCCGGGCCGGCCAGAACGATGCCGTCGGGCTCCAGACGCAGCGACTTCCATGCAGGGGACGACTCCTGGGCCGGAGCAAGGGAAGGGACGGCGGTGACCGCGGCAATGAGAGCCAGGCAAACGAGCGACCGCGCCTGATTCGATCGGTTCCGGTGCCGGACCCGTCCAGCCATCGCGGCCGGCCGGTTCAGCCAACGAACGGGTGGTTCGGCCAATCCATGCTCCCTGGGCGCCGCCCACCAAGGATTCTACATGGTCGGCACTCCGCCCGCGCTCTCCGATTCCCTTGCCTTCCGGGGGTCGGAATGAAGGCTGCGGCCCGAACCCCGATCGATGCGAAGGGAGTGTGCGGGCCCGGAACACGGGATGCGCTGCGGCAATAGTATCCTGCTAGTTCATGCCGACCGGATCGGAACTGTTCGTCCGCAGCCTGAAGAGCCAGGGAATCGACCGGATCTTCACTCTGGTGGGCGACCACCTCAACGACGTCCTGCAGGTGGCAGCCCGGGAAGGCATGTCGATCTTCGACACGCGACATGAGTCCGCGGCCGTTCACATGGCGGACGGATGGACGAGACTGACACGGAAGCCGGCCGTCTCCCTCGTGACCGGCGCTCCCGGCCACACCAATTCCATCACCGGGATCGCCACCGCAGACGCCACGGCCGTGCCGATGCTTGCCGTCAGCGGCATGAGCGACTCCAACGCCCGGGACCGGTTCGCGTTTCAGGACATGGACCAGCTCAGCCTGGTACGGGGCATCACGAAGTATGCGGCGGTGCCGGCGCGTTCCGGCCAGATACCGTTTCACGTCAAGCGCGCGTTTCTGGAAATGCTGCGCGACCGCCCCGGAGTCGCCCACCTGAGCATTCCGGTGGACCTGTTCACGGAGAACTGCAAATCGCACGCACCGGTTCCGAACGAGCGGATCGAGCCGGCTCGCAGCGCCCCGGCCAGCGCCGACATCGACCGCATCGTGGACCTCCTTTCGACTGCCCAAAGGCCCGCAGTCATTGCCGGTTCGGGGGCCTACTGGTCTGGAGCGGACGCGGAGCTTGCGGCCTTTGTCGAGAACGCCCGCGTTCCCCTGTTCACCGCCAATCTCGCACGAGGGATGGTCTCGGACGACCACGCGCTGTGTTTCGGGTATGCCGATGCCACGATCAACCGGGGCGCCGAGAACGCGCTCCGGCAGGCCGACCTGATCGTCGTCGCGGGCAAGCGGCTCGACTACGGCGTCCGGATGGGAGGGCCGCAGCTCTTTGCCCCCGACGCGAAGACCGTGCAGATCGATGTCTGCGGCATGGAGCTCGGACTGAACCGCCAGCTCGAGGTCGGCGTGCCGGCGGACGTGCGAACCGCCCTAGCCGCGCTCAATGAAGCGCTCGCCGGGCGCCCCGCTCCCGACCGTTCGGACTGGCTTGACGAGGTCCAGCGGGGATGCGACGCCTATGCGGCCGAAGTCGCTGCTATTGTCGCGCGTCCGCGGGATCCGATGCATTCGCTCCATGCCTACCAGGCGCTCCGTGACAAGCTGCCGCCAGACGCGACGATCTGCTGGGACGGCGGGGACTTTGTTCACTGGGGCCGCTACCTGCTCAAGGCGCGGCATGCGGGGCGCTGGATGCGGCTGGGCTCCCTTGCCGGGCTGGGCGTGGCGCTTCCTGTCGGTCTGAGCGCCCAGATCCTGCGGCCGGACTCCCGTACGGTCGTAGTGACCGGAGACGGGTCGCTCGGCTTCTACGTTGGGGAGCTCGACACTGCGGTCCGATACGGCCTGCCGCTGGTCGTCATCGTCGGCAACGATGGGGGATGGGGGATCGAGCGGGAGCTGCAGAAGGCCTTCTATCCGGATGCGGACACCGTGGCTTGCGAGCTGAGGAGCACCCGGTACGACCTGGTGATGAAGGGCTTCGGCGGCGACGGTGCGCACGTGACCTCCCCGGACCAGCTCGAGGATGCGTTCGATCGAGCGTTCCGGAGCGAAAAGCCGTTCCTGGTCAATATCGAGATCGCGGGCGCAGGCTCGCCGTTCACGCAGTACCAGATCGACAAGCGCGCCAAGTAGGAACCCGATGCTCAACGGCACCGGCGTCAGGCTGGTTGCCATGCTGTCGCTGCTCCTGTTCGGACATTCGGCCGCAACGCAGGTGGCGCCGTACGAGTCGCCGCCTGAACAACTCCCGAGAGCGCTCGCGCCGCAGCCCGTTCCTTTCGACCACCGGCTGCATGCCCGGAACCGCGTAACGTGTGCCGACTGCCATCCAGGGGCGGAGTCCGGGGAGCGTGCCGGGCTGCCGGACCGCGACGGATGCATGCGCTGCCACCAGGCCATTGCCACCGACCATCCGGCGGTGAGGGCACTGGCTGAACTCTCGCCCGGCTCCAGGATTGACTGGGTGCGGGCGTATCGCGTGCCGGACTTCGTGTTCTTCAGCCACGCCGAGCACGCGACTGCAGCGGTCAGCTGTGCGACCTGTCACGGTCCGGTGTCGACCCGCTCCATCCTCGGTCAGGAAGTGTCAACCAACATGGTGGCCTGCATGAACTGCCACGCGGAGATGCAGGCATCCAACGAGTGCTATCTCTGCCACGACCTGGGCCAGTGAGTGCCTGTCCGGCTTTCATGCCCTACAGAGCGGATGTCGATGCCCGTGCGAATCAAGTTTGCTCCGGGATTCGGCTTGGGCGTGGGCTGACGCTCCCCAGTCGGGGGTCCTGACCTGCTTCCTCATGTGGGGAACGGGAAGCAGGCGGGCTGGTTGCGGCAGAGGCGGAAAGGGCTTGTTCTGCGCATTACCTCAGGCTGGTTTCCACGTCCCTTGAGGTCGGCCAGGTCATTCAATCCACCACGGAAGGGGCCGGATCGCGCAAAGCGCCGAACGGGTCGTTCTCGGCACACGGGAGCGAGATCCGTATCGGTCGCGACGTGAGTGATGGAGTCAGGCCAGGCGTGTCGCCTGCATGACGAAGAACCGCTTGACCTCGTCCCAGTCGGAGGAAACCAGCATTTGTGGGACAGGATCCTTCTCGGCGTCATCGAAGTAGACCAGGGACTTGAGCAAGTGAAGTCGGCTGTGAGGGACCGCGCGGTATTTCCTCTCGAACATTTCGAGAAGGGCGGAAAGCGAGTGAGTTCGCGCCACCGCGAAAAGGTCCAGGAAGTCTCGGCGCGTGCCTCTGGTGGCAATCGCGCTGAGCTTCATGCACGCGATGTCACGCGGATCGGCGACCGCCACCGCCCCGAACCGTGCGACAGGAAAGAGCAGCGGATACCTGTACCCGAAAAAGCTGACCTTCGCGCCGCGGACTCGAACGTGCAACGTCTGGCGTTCAGCTGCCCGCAGCTCCACTCCGCCGAACCTGTGCGCAAGCATTTCCACCAGGTCTTGGCCGACGAAGGGCCTGGAGCTGAAGAAATCGAGGTCGTCTGACTTGCGGTGACCCAGGCTCAACGCCAGCCCCGTTCCCCCTGCCAGATAAAATTCCTCGAGCAGCCGACCCTCGGATGCACATTCCAGCACGCTGAGACTCGGCGGTCCGAGAACCCCGCGGTGCCACCTTGGCCCCCCAGTCACGCGATTCTGCGGCTCCAGATCGCACAGCCGGGGCGCGCCGAGGCGCGCAAGGCCTTGACCTGCCCGGTCGGGATTCCGAAGACCAGCGCCCAGAAATTCGCCGACTTGGACGAGAGCCGTCGCTCATTCCTGATCACATCGGTGATCTCGCTGTCGGAAAAGGAGATTCGAAGCCATGCTGCGGCGTCGCGGTCGCCGTGCTCGAGAATCCGTAGGATCGTATACTGCGGGAAATCCCGAGGTTCGAACCGAGACAGGTCCACATCCCAGAAACAGGGACGTAAGTACCTTGGAATCACATACTTACGATATCACGAGAGCGTGCGACACGCAAGCGGTCCCGGACATCGATGCACTCGCGCACGGAAGGCGGCAGAGCGTAACGGGCTACCCGACTTGCTCCTCCGCGCCGTTCGTCCTGAGCCAGGCGCCAAGATGATTCCGGTCGTGCGGAGCATGTGTTCGCAGTTCGCCTCGGACCAGTTGGATGGCTGGCGGACAAGGCTGACGGATTCTACAAGGTGGTCGGAAGACGAATCGTCGCGGCAACAGTCGGCGGCACGACCGACGCCAAGGTCGGCGACGAGGTGGACGCGACTTTCGCCGTTCCCCTGACACCCATCATGACGGTGGGCGGCGGAATCGGGTACATGTTCGCGGGCCTATTCTTCGATGCGAACTCACCTGGTTCCCGGAACACTTTCACCTTCCTGTTCTTCGGCTACAAGTTCCGAGGATCTTGATGCCCGCCCGTCGCTCTGGGCTCCCGCTTGCAGGAGCGGGAGCCTCCGGGAGGTCCGGCCGGCCATTCCGTCCGATCCCGGGATCCCGGCCGACAGCGTGGCGGGAACCGGCTGCCCCTTCGGTCTTCAGTTGGGTTCGGACAGCGGAGAAGGCACGGGGAGGCTCTGCTAGGATCGTCGCGGGTCGTTCCAGGCTTCCGGTCACCCGACGCCGGAACGGCAGGGATTCCGTGCTGTCCCGAGTGATTCGATCCCGGTCGATGCTCGCCGGAGCGCTGGTCTTCGGAATCGTCCCAGCACTTGGCGCCCAGCTTCCTCCTCCCCAGCCTCCCGTGCCGCGTGGAGAGCGCGCCACCCAGGATCCGTTCGCCAACGTTGGTTCCGATCGCCAAGCCGACATCGCCACGGTGGTTCGCACCGCGTTCTTTTCGCGGAGCGCCGGACACCGGAACCGTGCGTTGCGTTTCCTGGTCGATCGGGACCGGAGAGATGTGGTCCCGGCCTTCATTGCCGTGCTGCGCATGCTGCCTGACCAGGACGGCCGGCTCCTCAATGCGCTCCAGCGCCTTGCCCGAGCCGAGATCCCGCACGACTGGAATGCATGGATGGAGTGGCAGGAGGAGCACACCGAGATCCGCCCGTATCGGGGCTTCGAATCCTTCAAGGCGGACGTCCTTGCGGCGATCGACCCCAACTTCCGCGACTTCCTCTATCGCGGGGTGCGTCACGACATCCGAGTCGAGGAGATCGTCTGGGGCGGGGTCAAGAAGGACGGGATCCCCGCACTGGTGAACGCCAGGCAGATCCCCGCAGCTGACGCGACCTACCTGACCGACAGGGAACTGGTCTTCGGAGTCAGCATCAACGGCGACTCGCGGGCGTATCCGCTCCGCATCCTCGACTGGCACGAGATGTTCAACGACGTTGTGGGCGGGGTCCCGGTATCACTTGCCTACTGCACGCTCTGTGGGTCGGGCATCCTCTACGACACCCGGGTCCCCAAACGCAGAAAGCCCTTCGTCTTCGGCTCTTCCGGACTGCTGTACCGGTCGAACAAGCTCATGTACGACACTGCGACGCAGTCGCTCTGGAATCAGTTCACCGGGCGGCCGGTAGTGGGAAGGCTCACTGGGTCCGGCATCGAGCTCAAGATTCTGCCGGTGGTGATCGCAAGCTGGCAGGACTGGCTTGCCGCCAACCCGGGAACCACCGTCCTCTCCGTCGACACCGGCTTCCAGCGAGACTATCGGCCCGGACGACCGTACGGCGAATACTTCGCCAGCCCCGATCTCATGTTTCCTGTGCTGGTCCGGGACCGCCGTCTTGCGGCGAAGGACCGCATCTTCGTTTTTCGGGACGGCAAAAGTGAAATGGCCTGGGCTCTCTCGCTCTTCGCGGACAACAGGGTCATCCACGACCGCGTGGGATCCCGTGACGTGGTCCTCGTCGGGAACGCCGAGACGGAGACGGTGCGCGCCTACGAGTCGGAGGGAAGGACGTTCACAGCCGTAGAGGGGGACCAGTTCGGGCTGGAGAGTGGAGGAGAGCGTTGGACCGTGACCGAAGAGGCCCTCGCCGGACCTGACGGCGAGAGCCTCATCCGACTCCCCGGCCATGTCGCCTATTGGTTTGCCTGGCAGAGTTACAAGGACGGCCGGCCTCTGCGGGTGGAATAGCGGCCCGTCATGCCCGAGCGGGAGGGACGGCTTCCCCTTGTTCCCGGCGCCGCGTGCCGATGGCTGCACACGCGGTTTCCGCCCCACTGGGCACAGTGTTGCTCTCTGTGGGGATTGGCGGGATCCGTTTGACCGCTGGAGGGCCTGATCGGGGGCGGCCCGGACTCTCAAGGATCGAAGAGAGGCCCCATCCCGCGGAGCTGCAGACATCGCCTTGGCGAGAAGGTTGCATCTGCCGGATCGGATGGCGGGGAGGCGCGCCTTCCGAATCGTGCCCTCCGCTGCTACAAATGCCGGCCGGCAGCATTCCGTTGTCCGCACGCTGTGCTGATCAGGACGGACCCCTGTGTACACTGGGGCCGTCATGAATCGGCAATCCTGGCTCTTGATCCCGATTCTGCTCGTATCGGCGTGCGGCGTGCCTGAAGAGCCTTCTCTGAAGCCGATTCCGGACGGTCTTGTGGTGCTGACGTTCGATGACGGCAACAAGTCCGACATCTCCTTTGTGGCTCCCAAGCTGAAGGAATACGGCTTCGGGGCATCCTTCTACATCACCGAAGGCCTCGGCTTCGAGGCGGACGTCGACAAGGAGCGGTACGTGTCCTGGGAGGATGTTCGGCGTCTGCACGACCTCGGATTCGAGGTTGGCAACCATACGGGCTCGCATCCCAACATGGCGAGCCTCCCCAGCGCCGAAATCCACTCAAATCTCGAAGTCATCGAGCAACGCTGCAAGGAGCGCGGCATTCCTAGGCCCACGACATTCGTCTATCCGGGCTGGCGCCACAGCTTGCCGGTCGTCGAGGCCCTTGCCGAACGGGAGTACGTCTTCGCACGCCGGGGGGTGAGTCCCGAGCACCCCGACGGAGGAACGGGCGGTCGCGGCCGCGCCTACGATCCGGCCGAGGACCACCCGCTGCTCATTCCGACAACCGGCTATGCCGGACCGGAGTGGGGCTTTGATGACCTCGTCTGGGCGATCGACCAGGCGAAGGACGGCAAGGTTGCCGTACTCACCTTTCACGGAGTGCCTGCGGTCGAGCATCCATGGGTTCACACCGATCCGGAGGACTTCATCCGCTACATGGACTACCTCAGGGATGAGGGATGCACGGTCATCGCCTTGCGGGAACTCGCCCGGTACGTCGACCCGGCCCAAGGGCCAAGCGATCCCTACGAGCCGATTCGCAGGCGGCTTGAGGGTGCCGGCTAGCGCGCCGGCGTCCATTGCCCGTTGTGCTTCCCGGCCCGCCCGTCGTCCGGCCGGCAGGTGCTGACTGGCTGGGACCCGCAGGGGCGGACGGCTGCTGGTGGCCCGGCGGCAGGCCCCCTGGACCGTTGCCGGGCCACTTCGATCGCCCGTTCCCGGTCGATCCCGCATCTGCCCTTGCCGCCGTCGGAAGAGTCGCGACGACCAGGTGTCGATATGCTGGGGCGGGCTCAGACTCAGTCCGCCGTGCGCTGACGTCCAGGCACATCTCCCTCCTCCTATGCCGCCAGCGGGCTCCAAGCGCGACACGAAAAATGTCGATCCGGTTCCTACGTCTCTGGGGGGCGCCTTCTCCTCCCTGGCCAGACATCCCTCGCGCTGGCTGGTTCTCTACTGGAACTGGAAGAATGCCGTTCTCAGCGCCGCTCTCAGGGCTTCAATCTTCTTTGTGGTGAACCTGACCGCGAGCTGGGGCAGCGCCGTCGACGCGGTCGTGACCGAACTGTTCTACAGGGCTCCCATGGTGGGCACTCTCGCCTCCCTCTCCCAGGTGTTCCGCCGCGTGCAGCCCGCCTGGAAGGCCGGCGTGGTGATCATGTTCGCGCTGCCGACGCTGGGCCACGGCATCGAGTTCACAGTCCATTCGCTCAGGGGAACGGAGAAATTGTACGAGAGCGTGGCTGTGTCCGTCGGCTTCTCGATGTTCACGGCGGTGCTCAGCTATCTCCTGCATCGACGAGACGTCCTGATTGTGGGTGACGGCGCCCGGCCGTTCTTCCACGACCTCGTCCGTCTTCCTCCGGAACTGTTCGACCTTCTCGTGCGCAAGCCCTTGTCGCTGGCGTTCGGCGAGCGTAGCGGCCGGTCCGCGCCGCACGACCGGACCTGACCGCTTCCGGCTGCGGGTTGACGGGTGCCTCGCCTGACGGTTCTACTGGGTTAGATGCCAACTGATTCGCCCTCCGAGCAGCGCTCCCTGACAGACCGCCTCATGCAGCTTGCAGGCGGAAGCTACACCCCCGAGCAGCGCCGGAAATACTACATCAGCGGACCTCAGTGGGCCGGCGCCTACGAGGGGCAGGCCCTCTTCCATGCGCCGACACGCGAGCCGGTCGGCTTCGAGGAGGTGATCCGGAACCTCGGGGAAATCGGCATCCCTTGCTGGACGACCCACGACAGCGACGTCATCGACACGGATGACCTTCTGACCGACCGCCAGTGGGAGGTCGTCCGGCGGATCAACCAGGCGCTGGACGACAACGGCGTACGGTGTTCGATGGTCACATGCGAGACCTTCTTCCACCCGGTGTTCGCGGCCAGCGCGGCAGCCGAGGCCCCGGAAGTCCGCGACTACGCTTCCCGCCGGCTCCAGAACACCGTGGACATCGGCCACGAGCTCGGCGCCCGGTTCGCGGTCTACTGGCCGGGCACGCTCGGGTACATGGTGCAGGGCGCCATTGACGAAACCGACACCCTCCGCTGGTTCGCGGACGGATTGAACGCAGCCTGCGCCCGCGACATCGAGGTCGCGGCGGAAAAGGGTCGATCCACGCTCAAGCACTGCCTCGAGGCCAAGCCGTTCGAGCCGCAGGCGCAGATCATCCTGCCCAGTTCCGATGCGATGCTCGCCTTCATCTCGAGCGGGCTGCTCGAGCATCCCGAAATGGTCGGACTCAATCCCGAGTACCTCCATGAGCTGATGTGGGGAGGAGCGACACGCGCCGTCCTTGCGCGCGCGCTGCTGTGCGGAAAGCTGTTCCACTTCGACATCAACGACGGGTACCCGCTGAAACACGACGTGGACCTCGGAATCGGCGTGGTGAACCCGCTCGACTGGCTGAACGTGCTCGTCCTGCTGCGTTCCCACGGCTATGAAGGGCCGTTCAACCTCGACTTCAAGCCGCCGCGGACCACCTCGAACTACGGCGTCTGGAAGGTCAGCTTCCCGTCGGCGGTGGATCGGTTCATCACACTTTGGAACATCGCCGGCGAGGTGATCGAAGATCCGGTCATGAAGGAAGCCACCGAGGCCCTCCGGGCCGGCGGCGGAGCCTCATCCGATCTTGGCCGGATCGTCGAGGCCAACCGGGAGCTCCTGACGCTCCACGAACTGATGGCCCACAGACTCTTCCAGCTGCTGGTCGGACAGCATCGGGGAAGAGTGTTCAGCGGTTAGCCGCGGCGCCGACGCCTTTCCCACGATCCACGGAGTCCGGCCCTGTGGCACGTGTGCCTGTCGTCCGCCATCCACTTCCGCCGCAGTGTTGCGACAGGGTAGCGGCCGCTTGACCCCGTGGCGGTTCAGTGCGCGGCAGGCCGGGCAGGCGCGACGTCAGCCTCGCTCCAGACGCTCCTGCAGCCGCCCTCGACTGCCCCCCTTGTCCGGGACAGGTCCGCCAGCACCTCGACCCGAGTCGGAAGTGCCGCGGTCTCCTGCAGCCGGTGCTGGCCGGAGGGTTTGCGAGCGACCGGGTCATCGACGGACGGAACGCGGTCGCTACCCTCCAGGATGGCGTGCCGCCGCCTCGTCGGAACATCTACTTCCGCCAGCGGGCCCTGGGTGCCGTACAACGGCGGCGCTGGAACTGCGCGACCCGGACCCCGACTACGCAGGAACCACGAACTTCGCGGCCGAGCATCGGGAGATCGTACGCAACTTCTGTCAGGAATTCGAGAACTGGTTGAAAGACGTCAAGGCCGACTGGCGTCCGAACCGCGGCTTGACCTCTCCAGCCCGCCCTCCCAATCGGCCCGGCCGGTTGGCCCATCCGCGACTGACGCCGGGCCGAGGAGGGTGGTCACCACGGCGCGGCGGTCCGATGCGAACACGCAGAGGGGCTGGTGCGAGAGCGGCGCGCGGAATCGACACCTGCATGCTACTGGTCCCCCTCGGGTTCGCTTCTCAGCTCACGGTCAGCGGCCAAGCTCGACGTCAATAGTTCACCCAGATCGGGCTGGACCAGGCGACGTGGCCGTCGGCTTGCTCGACACGCACATAGTAATCCTTGGTACCGGTGCCCTTCTCAATGTCCGAGTCCGTGTATCCAAAGCTCACCTGCTGCTCTCCGGGTTGGCGTGTGTACAGGATGCGACCGCCGCGCAGGATGTGGACGCTGGCGATAGGCGCCGTGCCGCGGACACGCACTTCGATGGGCAGGGGCGCCTGGATGGAGAACTCGTCGCCCATCACATGCCGCCCCATCCGTACCTCAAGCAGGATGTTGTCCGTCGCGGCGTAGGTATGGCGGCGCCGGATTGCCTCCAGGATGCCCTCCCGCGAGGTGTCGTCGGTGTAAACCATGGCGTAGGAAAAATGCGTCGAATGGTGGTCGGAACTCGCGATCACGCCGAGGCGGTATCCTTTCTTCCACGCCTCGGTTACGAAACCGACGGGGAAATACCCAGATTCACGAATGTGTTCGTCATCGACATCGATTCGCGCATCCAGCGGGCCCCGCGAAGATTCGTAGCTCGTGCGCGCCCCTTGGAAAATCTCGACGACGGGTTCGAGTTCCGGATCATTGTCCCGCCAGTCGGTGCCCTGTTCGGTCGCTGAAGTGTGGGGGATTGTGACGCCGCCCATGCGGCGAACCTCGTAATAGAGATGCTTTGTGTCATTGCGCACCACGTCAATCGCCGCGATGCCGCTCACGTCTCCCTGAGGGTGTCGAGGGAGTTCGAACAGCTCAACACCTTCTTGGTAGAAAAAGGGCACGACCCATCCCGAGCGGTCGGAGAAAAGCACGTTGCGGTGGCCGTTTGGTTGAGAAAGGCTTCGCTCGTAGCCGTACAGCGGCGTGAAACGCCCTGGGACGTGGTACATGTCGGCCGCTTTCCGCGAATACCACCACCAGTAGTCGTAGCCGCCGCCCTGATGGTCCGTGGAAGCGCCGAAGTCGAGATCTGCGGCATCTAGCGCATAGCGGTACAGGTCGGGCAGGGAACCGTCCCGCACACCGCCGTCGTCCCAACTCAGTTCGGTGTGGCGGTGCAGGTCGCCGCGGACGATGCCAACCGGACGTCCGGCGATGTGCGTCTGATACGCACGAATCGCCGCCACGTCCCCTGACTCATCGATGTGGCCGCGCGGGGCGGCGACACGTTCCGGGGCGGGCGTCGCGAGTGCCGCCTCGGCGCTTGGCTCGAGAGCGAAGCTCGTCGCATACGTTTCCCCGACGATCGGCCTTTGCGCCCAAATCGGGCGCCGGTTGTCGGTAGGCCAGGACCACCACATCCCTTCGGGCGTCGCGGCGGCGCTGATGCGTGTTCCCAGCCGTCCCCAGCTCTTGGGCAGCGCCCGGAGCCCGGTCCACCGGTCACGGTCGTATCGAGCAACCCAGTACTCGAAGTAGGAGAGCTCTCCCTTCTCGCCCTCGCCACCCACCTGAATCTGGCGTTTGGCCGCCACCCAGATATTTCCGTTTCCATCGGTGAAGACGTGGGGATGAAACGTCCATTTGGGCTCACCTTTGCCCTGAGCTAAGGCCTCTTGCAATGGCTTCACCGGAGCCTGGACACGGCCTCCCCCATAACAACGGATGCGGGATTGGCGGGACCCGCCGAGTTCCACGCCCGGCTGACGCTCGCGGATCTTGTATCCGGTGTCCTTCCCCCATCCGGCGCCGCCCGACTCGTAGGCCACCCAAACCCTGTCCTGCCGGTCGACGGCAACCGTGGCGCGGGCTTCGAACCGCGCGGTTTGCGCGATAGCGATTTCTGGGCCTAGGAGCAAGCCGTTGCGGACTCCCGTCAGGTAGACGTCGTAGTTGCCATTCTTGTAGCTGTCGTATGCAACCCACGCCGTGCCCGACGAGTCGATCGCGACGGCGGGATCCCACTCGTTCGCCTCACGTTCGGTTACCGCTACCGCTGGCGACCAGTCGTCCCGATAGCGTGAGGACTCCGTCCCGTCGATCATGCGCAGATAGATGTTGGCGGCGCGGTTTCGAAATCCCTGCCAAACGACGGCGATACGGCCCTTGGTGTCGCTGCCAACGCGGGGGTTGATGTCGGGTAGCGGGTGGTCGGTCAGTCGCCGGAGACCGCTCCAACTCTGCGAGGCGGGGTCGAAGCGCCGCGCATAGATATCCCAATTGCCTTGGACCTGCTGGGTCCACACGACCCACGCACGGTTGTCGGCGTCGACCGCAATCTGGGGATGCCAGCTGTCACCGCTGGTGTTGGGGACGTACTGCAAGTTGCCCCAGGTCCCATCCACGCGGTGGCGCAGCGCGATGTCGTCGCGACCATCCGAGTACGCCAACCATGCCAGCCACAATGAGCCATCCGGTGCCGCAGCGAGGGAAGGCAGGTCGTCCTCGCGGTTCTCCGTTCCAACCATCACCGCCGGCGACGCGAGATCGACCGGCCTCGACTGGGCATTGAGATGAGTAAGACAGAGCGCTACGCAGTAGAGAAGCCGCAAGACGGCTTGGTATCCGCAGTCGGACGCGGTGCGCAGCCCCCTCCTGTCGGGCCGGACTCCTCGAACGGCATGCACCTCGATTCCCCTTTTATGTTGGAGAGGTGCCGGAGAGAGGGATGGCCTCCAGAACCTCGGATCCTCTCTCTTCAGTGCCGCAGGTGGCGCAAGCCACCGCTGCGGCAGGCAACAGATCCCTCCCCAGCGCTGTGCGGGGAGCCCCGCATCCTAGCGTCCGGAGCAGGACACCGGACTCACGAAACCGACACTATCACAATCGTAGTCGCTCGGTCAGGACCTGGATTCCGAGAGTATCCGAGGGGAATTGCAAAGCTCATTCTGTGAAACAACACTGTCAAGGAGGCCCGGCGCGACCATGAGCCCATCGACTGCCACCGCCACGGCAGCATCGGACCCTGCCTTCGTCGGGGCGGCCGCGAGCAACTGGAAGCATCGGCTTGTTTGCAGTCGGTCCTAACGAATTGGCAGGTGCGGCGTCAGTCCCGCTCCAGCCGCACCTGCAGCCGCCCGAGTGCTTCCCTCGTCCGGGACAGCTCCGCCAGCAGCTCGGCCCGGGTCGGTGGCCCCGCCGTCTCCTGCAGTCGGTCGTGCTTGGCCTCTTCCAGGCTGTTGATCACCACGGCGACAAACAGGTTGAGGATCACAAAGGTCTCCGCGACCACGAAGCTCACAAAGTACGCCCAAGCCCACCAGTGATGGTCGAGCGCGGCGTACATTATGTCGGTCCAGTCTTCCAGAGTGGCGATGCGGAACAGCGACAGCAGCGAGATGCCGAGCGTGCGCCAGTGGGTGGGGTCGAACTCGCGGAACAGATGGTAGCCGGCAACCCCGTAGACGTAGAAGACGATCGACATCAGCGCGAGCACGTTGAACATCCCGGGCACCGAGCGGATCAGCGTGGCGACGATGAGC
>JAPPMB010000071.1:0-9992 GCA_028819255.1 Bryobacterales bacterium
CGGTGGCGCCCGGATTCCGGGGGTCGCCGGTCACCTGGTCGCCGAAGCGGAAGACTTGGAACGTGTTGCCTTGGAGCCGCTCGACGGCCATCCACTGGCCGCCGATCTTGAACGTGTGACCGCCCCGCACGGCCGTGATGTCGCCCGCGACGTTGAATGTCGGGTTCTCGCGCGGGGCCGCGCCTCGGAACCCGGACGTGCCCCAAGGGCTGGTCAGACCGATCTGCAGTCCGCCGAACCGCTCCGCATCTCGAAAGCCCAGCTGAGCCAGACCGCCCACGCCCGCCACGTGATCCTGGACGGAGGTGATGTCCCGCCGCGCGACACCTCCACGGACACTGAGGATCAGGGTTGGTGTGAATGTGCGGATCCACCCGCCCCCGGCGTTGTGCGACCGCGTCTCGGCTCCGGTGACGAGCTTCTGGCCTCGCGGCGTCACCGAATCCCGGCTCAGGTAAGTCCAGCGGCCGAACACGCTGTCCTTCGGGGAGAGCAGGTGGTCGATCTTGACTTGAAGGGTGTCCGCGTCGTCTGACGACGAGACGCTGTTGATGAAGTTGAACACGGGATCGGTGAGATTGGGGCGCTCCTCGAACGCATCGAAGAAGCCCGTCATTTGGCTGGAGAGCACGGATTGGGGAATGCGGTTCCCGGGGAACTGCGTTCGGCGGTAGTTTCCGTCTTCGTCGACGGTCGTGGAAAACGGGTCGAAGATGGGTTGGCCGATGATCGAATTGGAAAAGTCGCCCGCCAGTTCCTCCGAGGTGGGAACGCGGCCCTGCGACTGGGTTGGCTTGCGATAGCGCCAAGCCTCCCAGCCCCCCGAGAAGAAGGTCTTGTTCCGTACGATGGAACCTCCGTAGGTTGCTCCGAACTGGTTCTGCCGAAACGGGGCCGGGCCGTCGCTCGTCGCGTCCGTGAACGGGTCGCGCGCGTCAAACGTGTCGTTGCGAACAAACCAGAATGCCGAGCCGCGGAACTCATTGGTTCCCGACTTGGACACGAGGTTCACGACGCCGCCCGTCACCCCGCCCCACTCCACCTTGTCGTTGTGGGACTGGACCTTGAACTCCTGAATCAGGTCGACATTGGGCAGCGTCGCGTATCCGTGGCTCCGGAAGTCCATGTTGATGATTCCGTCCTGATAGATGATGAACGACCGGTTCTGCTGCCCGTTGAACGAGGGCTTGACGAATGTCGAGCCGGGCACGCCGGTGTTGGAGCCGTCGCCCGAGCCCACGCCGGAGCCCTGGGCGGTGCTCACCGGCGTCGCCCCGGGGGTGAGGGTCATCAGCTGAGTGAAATTCCGCCCGTTCAACGGGAGATCCCTGACGGCCGCCTCGCTGATGACCTCGCCGAGCTCGGCGCTCGACTGCTGCACCATCTCGGCGCCGGCGACCACCTCGACCGTCTCCGTGACGACTCCGATCTCGAGCGTGACGGCCCGGGTGACGGTCTGATTGACCTCGACCGGGAAGCCGGGCACGGCTGCGGTCTTGAAGCCGTCGGCCGACACTTGGAGGGCGTAGAGTCCGGGCTGCAGGTTCCTGAACACGAAGAACCCGCGTTCGTCGGACTCGAGAGCGGTGGCGATTCCGGTGCCGGAATTCTCGAGGACGATCTCCGCGCCGGGCACGGCGGCGCCGATCGGATCCACAACCGAGCCATGGACTTGCCCTGTGGCCGTTTGACCTTGCAGTTCGATCGCGCACGGCGCAATGACCAGTAACGCGATTACCGTGATTCGAATCCAAAGTGCCTTTGCGCTGCATGCCATTGCCATTGTCCGGTCCTCCTCGACTCCCACGCTGGAATTCCGGGGCGGTCTCCCAAAACCCCTCAACTCGGTAGTGTCGGTAGGGGCCTCGTTTATTGACAAACGGCCCAAGAAAACATGACGCGACTCGGCGGAGAGAGCCGGCAGTCCGCTGGGCAGCCGCTCGCCACCCTGTTGCAAGCATCAATCGATCGACTGCCGTCGGCCTGTTCGATTGGATACGGGGCTCGTGACCGGCAACCGAAGGGGAGGGTACAGGCGGGAATCGTGCGGGCCGGGCGGAATCGGAGGACTCCTGCATGCATTCTTCCACAGCGAAATGGCACACCGTCGGCCGCTTGGGTTCGCTCCGACGCGCACCATGCCGCTCGCGAGAATCGGAGCGTCGATGCGAACCTGAGGGTCGGCCTGCGGCCGGTCAACCACCTGGCCGCGGCAACGAGAGCGATCCAGTACCTGTTTGCAGAGTGGGCAAAGCCGCCGCAGTTAGGACGACTTCGCAGGTGATGTGATGCTCGGTCTGCCGGAGAAATGTGGCGGCGACGGCACACTCTTTGCGAGGACCGTCATCGCAGCTGCCGGTGGCAGGACGGCGGCGACGGCTCTGGCCGCCCTCGCCCCGTTTTCGACCTTCCGATGGCGAACTTCGGAGGCCGTCTTTCCCGAGGACTGGTGGCCAATGCCCATGCGAGACAGAACCTGACCACGAAAATGGTCCAATAAGTGGTCATGATCAGGGTCAACCTCGCCGAAGCGAAGGCGAAGCTTTCCGCCTACGTGAACCGAGCAGCTGAAGGCCAGACAGTGGTCATCTGCCGTCGCAACGTGCCGGTGGCTGAACTTCGTCCGGTCACCCAGCCCACAACCGACCGGCGTCCGGTTGGCATCGACCGTGGATTGGAGATTCCGGACAGCTTCTTCGAGCCGCTTCCCTCTGACCTGGTCGATGCTCGTGAAGCAACTGTGGGTGATGAGTCAGGCTCCTAGTGGATACCTGTACGTTCCTCTGGCTCGCGGCGGACGATCCGAAGTTGTCAGCGCGGGCGTGGGCAGACTGCCGAACGATGGAAAATGTCGTCTATCTGAGCGCCCTGTCGGCGTGGGAAATCGCGATCAAGCACCGGCTCGGAAGGCTGCCCCTCCCGCTGCCGCCCCACATCTACGTCGCCGGCAGGCGGGATTGGCTCGCGATCAGACCGCTTCCGTTCGGCGAGGATTGCGCCGCCCATGACGCCCGCCTCCCACTGCTCCACCGGGATCCCTTCGACCGCAGGCTGGTCTCCCAAGCGATGCTGCATTCGCTAGCCATCGTTACGCCGAATCCCGCCGTCCGGGCCTATCCGGTACTGACGCTCTGGTAGCCCACCCCCGGCTGGCCGAAGATGACAAGCCCACAATCAAGGAGGCCGAATGCGTTGAATCCTTTTCGCTCTCGGCGGCTTCGCGGCGCGGCGGGACAGCAAGAGGACTGGGCGGCTGGGGAAGCGGACCGCTTGGCATGCCGGCCGGACTGGCGCCACCGTCGTCCACGCGGCATCGGAACAGCCGGAACAGGTCCAGGCCGACTTCGCTTTCGGCCCGGCCACTCGATTGCAGGTGGCGTTCTATCGGCAATGCAAGGAGCAGATCAGCGGCAAGGAGGTGCGCCGCACCGGCCGAAGCGTTCTGGTGTGCGACATTCCCCGGAATCGGCAGCCGCGTGGGAGCCGCGCGTTGTTTCCAACCCGAGTTCGTCATTAGGCGTCTCGGAGTTCTTGTAAGATATTGACCGGAAACGGTTTGTTGGTCTGAGTCCTGCACGCGTGGCACTACGTCTGGCACATGTTGGGCGTCTTTCGACCGGACCCTGCGCCGGTGGAGGCGAGGCCCCGCCCAGCGGCCCCCGAGATCTCAAATGCGGCTGCGTCCGGACGCACGCCCTGCCGGATGCAGATCTGGGATCCGCCCGCCTCCTGCAGCGTCGTCGTGATGCGCACCCAGGTGGCTAGGCGGTTGCGGATCGACGCCCAGCTCGGATGCACCGCTCGCATCTTGAGGCACATCCGGCTCAGATGCACTGCATCGTAGGCCGGCGCGGCGATCACCAGGCGCACCGAAATCCGCCGGTCCGGCCGATCCCGGTTGGGCCGCAGGGCAAGAGCCGAATTGATGGGTTAGGATGATCCCAGTATGCAGTTTTTCTCATTTTCTCTTCCATCCAGCGTCCTGGCTTTGGCGCTGCTGTTTACAGCCGGTCAAGCCAGTGCGCAGATCTCTGCGGCCGCCGAGGCCATGCCTGGGCAGTCCGTAGGTCAAGTCAGCATCACCAACATTGGACACCAGCCTTTGGCGCCGATTCTGGTAGTCACGCACAGCAAGAGCGCGATGCCCATATTCACGCCCGGCATGGCGGCCAGCATGGAACTCGCCACGCTGGCTGAGACCGGCAATCCGGCCCCCCTGGAGGCCATGGTGCGAACCCATGCCGCCGTCGCCTACGCTACCCACGTGACGGGCATGAGCGGCAAGGTCATGCCCGGCGAGACCGTCACGGCCGAAGTCGTCTTCGATGCGCGACACCAGTCGGTTTCGATCGCCGGCATGCTGGTTCACACCAACGACGCCTTTGCCGCCTATCAGGGCGCGAGGATTCCAGCAGGGTATGACGTGAATTCCTACAAGGTCCACGTCTGGGACGCCGGCAGCGAGGCCAACACGGAAGCCTGCGAGGACGTGCCTGGCGTGCATTGCGAAGACACCTATGACAACGCCCGGAATATGGACGGAGCCGAGGGCATGGTGCTGATTCATCCCGGCATCCATGGTATGGGGGACGTCCCGGTCAGGTATGACTGGCGCGGCCCCGTTGCCATTCTCAAGGTCAGCGCCCACGGAATGGCGAGGTAAACCTTCGATTCAACACCCCGCAGGCCGGCCAGGCTGCGTTCCGCCGATGGCGCGGAGCTCTGGCCGGACCTGCGGTCCAGCGGTCTTGCTCGGAACTCGAGGATCGCTGCTTCAGCCGGGCGGGCGATACGGCCCTCGGACGGAGCCGACCTCGGCGAGGTTCGGACTGTGGCATTCCAGGCCCGGAATCTGAGTAGAAAGCGCATCGTGGATCCGCTCGTCCTTCGCATCTCGCCCTGTTCCGGACCACAGGCTGCGGTCCCATCGGTCAGCAGCCGCGCCGAGTAGCGGCTCGCCGGTCTCTCCTGCAGGCCAGCCGCCCGTCCGGTCGCGACCCCCCGGAGCTGTGAACGGCTTTGCGAGAGAAGTTCCTGCCGCGAAACAGCGATGAGTACGACACCCACACAAGTTCGTCATCCGGTGACTTGGAATCCTTCCAAGTGATTGGCCTGTAACGGGTTGGGTGCATGCGGCCTGCACACTGGACACTACTTCTTGCGCGTCTCTTAAGCGGATCCGACACCGACTGCCGGAGAGTGACCCGGATGACAGGCAAGACGAAGACCGAATCGCTGCGCAACTTGGACGCTGCAACGGATGTCCGGAAGGAGGTCCCGCCGCACGTGCAGCCATGCCTTCATGAGAAGCACTGGAAGTGCGTACTCGGCCGACTCGCTCGTTCCGCCGCCCTGCCACGCTGTTTGACGAAGAAATGAGCGAGACAAACCCGCGAAGCACATGTTTTTCCGAGAGATTTCGACGGATACTGCGAAGATTTCGATTATGTTGCAGGAAATAAAGGAGTTAGGGCGTGAGGGCGGTGCGGCCCCATGGGGGGCGGCGCGGTCGGTCGGCGCGCAGAAATTAGCGAGACAGGCGGTGGATCGACCCTCAGATCGAGGATGCCGCGAGCGAGGCGCGCGAAGGAGCCGAGATCGTTGAAGGGCGTTTAAGTGGCTGTTGAATAAGGGTTTAGGGGCCAATTGGCGAATCTTCGCCGATATGGCGTGACAGGCGAAAGCGAGAAGGATCGCTTCCCGCTTTCGAGCGACTTCCCACTTTACGATCCGCTTGAGTGCCCCGAGCGAAGAAAATCGCCTGAGACCCTCGCGGCAATCCTTCCTAGCATCCAGGCTCCCCTGCCGAGCATTCGACGCGAGGATCGGTTCTCATCGTAGAGCCACCATGAATCGTCGACCCAGCGAAGGTCCTTAAGGCCCAGGCCCTCCCCGGACAGGATCAGGTAGGTGCAGTCGAACCCTCGCACGAGGTCACGGTTTGATACGTTCAGCACGAGTCGACCGTCCTTCGGCGTCGCAAGCTCCATCGTGTCTAGGACGATTAGATCGCTCGTGCCATCGGGAGCCCTCATGCAAACCAGATGCCTCCACTCGGCCCAGCCCTCGATCTCGAGTCGCCTGAATGACAGGCCCACGGAAGCGAGGACAAACTCGACTTCGCTCGACTGTCCAGTTGGGCGTACTTCCGTGGCAAATGGGACAGCGTGGAACGGAGCGTTCTTGAGGTGGTCCGGATCCGTCAGTCGGTACTCCTGGAGGAGCTCGAGCATCATTCGAGTTGACTCGCGACGATAGGCCTTGAGCTCGGCCTCGGTATTGGCTCGTAAGGCGCTCAACGAGTCATCCATCAATTGCCTGCTCTGCTCGATTGCTCTAACCGCGTCCTCGACCCTGCAATCCCTGCGCAGCCTCAGCGCTTGAGCGATCTCGCCCGGAACAGAGCGACGCGAAGCGATATATAGCTCCAAGCCCAGCTCGCGACAGAGAGCAATGGCCGACGACAGCCTTGGATCGGTGCCCCTTCGCAGGCTGGCAATGGCACTGCTTTGACCGAGCGCTGCGCTTGACACCGATCTATCCGATCTCCCGCTTTCCTCTACGGCTTGCAGAATCGCCTTAACGAGAGTCGCGCTTTGACCCACATCAAGAGTCTATCGAGACCGCTCGGTCGAGTCGTTCGAGGGTGAGAGCCCTCCGGCGACTCGACCCGAGCCGCCCCTTGACAGTGAATCAAAAAATATTCATAATGCATATTTATGGATTCATGCAGGGGCGCCCAGCGTACGTTGCCGAGGTCGAGCGACCTCCAGGTCCTATGCGATAGGTACCGCGAGGCGTCACAAATGAGCGAATCGCGTGCGGCGACCCTGGCGGCGGGCAATCCGTGCTTCTTCAGTCGGATGAGAGGCGGTGGCACATGCACGATCAGGACCTACCGCCGTGCCGTGCAGTGGTTCTCCGACAACTGGCCGAATGGCCTCGAATGGCCCTCGGATGTCCCGCACCCCGAGCCGACCCTCCAGTCGGAGAAGGCGGCGTAATGGGTCGTCAGAGCACCATCATCCGTCTGCCGGCGGACGCCAGGGATGCTCTCGATCGCTGGCTTGACGACCCCGCGGTCACGCAGACCGAGGCCACCGCGTCAGTCAACGCCCTGCTGGCCAAGTCGCATCCGGGCCATCCCCCCGTCTCGCGGCGGGCCGTCAACCGCTACCACCTTTACGGGCGGGACCTAATTCTGCGACACACGACGCCCCACAAGATCGCGATGAGATCCGGGACCACGACCCCCGGGGCTGCCCGGGCGGCCGGCAAGAAGCTGGGGCGTGAGATCGCGCGCTTCCTGCCGGTCGAAGTCCGGATGCATTACGTCGCGGCGCTGGCCGCCGAACTGTCGAGGACCTCGCCAATTGGCGAGTCTCGCGAGAGGCGGAAGTGAACTCCGCAGCTGGCGGTTCCTTTACAGCGCGTGACCTTGCGAAGGCGCTCCAAGTCACTCCGCGAGCGGTTCGCCTGCGAGCCGAGGGCGAAGGCTGGGAGTACATCAAAGAGTCGCACCGTGGCGGATTGCGTCACCGGTACCTCCTCAAAGCACTGCCCCTGGACATCGCCGTGAAGGCCCTGCGCCGGCGATCCGCAGAGGCCGCCGGATCCGGCACGGAATGGAAGCCGGTCTTCAATTACGACGCCGAGGCGCTCTGGCGAGAGTTCGCCCTGAGCTCGAGCAAGCACCGGGAAGAGGGCGAGTTCCGCGCGCGGCTCCTGCGCGAGGTGGAGGCCCTGATGCGAAGCGACGGCCTGCCGTTCACCAAGGCGGCGCGGCGAGTCGCAGCCGAGCGCGACATCTCCTTCTGCAAGATCCGTAGGTGGCACTACGGCTGGAAGAAAGGCGGGCGGAAACGGCGCGGCGCGAAGGACTTCGCCCCGCAGGACCGCGCCGCAGCCCTGGTTCCGCGCCACGCGAGGGCGGGCCGCCCGCGCAGGCGGTTCCCGGAAGAGTGGCGCAGGCTCTTTGAGTCGCTATGGCTGCACGGGCGCAGGCCAACCGTGGCGGACTCCCACCGGAGGGTTCTGAAGGCGGCGGAGGCGGCCGGCCTGGACGCGGATGCGATGCCCTCGCTGCGCACGGTCCAGTCCTGGGTCAAGGAGAAGATCCCGCTCGATCTCCGCGACTACAGACGCGAGGGGCCCCGAGCCGTCGTGGCGAAGGTCCCCAAGCTGCGGATTGACAGGAGCGGCGTGAGGGTCGGGCAGGCCGTCTCGGGCGACGGCCTCGTGCTCGACAGGGTCCGCGTCGAATTCGAGGACGGCGAGGTTCGCAGCCCGGTGGCGTGGGTCTTCCAGGACGAGAAGAGCCGGTACGTCGCCGCGCACGAAATCGGCAAGACCGAGAACAGGTCTCTCTTCCGGCATGCCGTGCAGAAGCTCGCGAGGAAGTTCCTGCCGGACAGGATGACCCTCGACAACACCATGACCGCCGCCAGCAAGGCGATGACGGCCGGGGCGAAGGGCCGCAAGCGCTTCAAGGACCTTCCGGGCGACCCGGACGGCCTGCTCAAGCGTCTGAACATCGAGGTTCACTGGACGAATCCGGACCGGCGCACGATAAACCCCGGAGCCAAGCTCTGCGAGCGGGCCTTCGGCATCGGCGGCCTGCACGACGAGGTGCAGCAGCACCCTCGCATCCGGGATCTCGGCCGCACGAGGGACAGGCCGGTGCCGCTGGCCGAATTCCGAGCGGCGTTCGACGAGGCGGTCCAGGACTTCAATCGCCGGCAAGGGCGAAGGGATCCCGACAGCGCCGGCCGCTCCTACGAGCAGGCGTTCCGGGAGGGCCTGAAGGATGCGGCCAATGCGGTTCGGAAGCCCAATCCGCACCAGCTGGAGATGCTGCAGCGCGAAGCGCAGAGGGTGCGCGTGGGGAAGGACATCCGGGAAGTCCGCGTCCGGATCGCGCCGGGGCCCAGGGGCGTGCATCGCTACACCGGTCGGAAGCTCGATCCCTGGCTCGGCAGGGAGGTGGTCGTCCTCTTCAATCCGGACGACCTGTCGGAGGATGCCTGGGTCGAGGATCTGGAGGGACGAAGGATCTGCCGCGCCGAGCACCTGCCCGACGCGGCCTATGGCAGCAGGGAGGCGGCAGCCGAGACCATGCGGCGCAAGAACCGCGCACTGAGGCACGTCAGGAAGGCCGTGAAGGAGCGGAACCTGATGAGCGGGGAGGAAGTCGCGAGCCGCTTCCCTGCGGAGGCGGTCGACCCGCCGCCGCAGCCGGCGGTGCTGACCGCCGACTTCGACATGCCCGCGAAGGGGACCGCCGCGGACGGGGGCGCGCCGAACTCGCTGCCGGGTCGGGACTTCCTCGACGAGGAGGGTGTGAGGCAGGGCCTTGAACTCTTCGAGAAGCAACGGAAAGGGTCGCGCCGGAAGGACGGGATGAGCGGCGGAAGCTCGCCGCTGGATCAGTTCCTGTGGAGCGAGGAGTTGGAGGAGCAGGGCTTCGAGCTCTACGAGAAGCAGAGCAATCGCAAGCGCCGGGGGGGGACGGGATGAATAGTGGGAATTCGCCGGGCGGCGGCATCGGAGAAGATCTGGCGAGCTGCGTCAACCAGTGCCGACGCTCGCAATGCAAGGAGGAATACCTTGCGCGGACGCGCAGCATGGCGTGGGACCAGCAGCTCCTGAACCGGTTCCTCGCGGAGTGCGAGAAGAGGCCGGACCTGGCCTGCATCGCAGCCATGATCTACGCCGAGGGGCGCGCCGGCCTGGCGAACCAGCTGCTGCCCGGCATCGAGCGGTACCTGGGGCGGTACGTGTTCGACGAATGCTCCTTCCCACTGCCTCCCGAACCGCAGCGCCCGGTGCTCGTTGTCGACAACGGCGAGGGCTCCGGCGGGCGGGTCGTGGGCGGCAAGCCGAAGCGGAAGAGGAAGCGGGCCGCCGCGCCGCGGCCCCCCGGGAAAGCCGCCGAGGAAGGCGGAAGGGAGCGCGCGCTGGTGACGGTATTGAAACAGAACCAGGCCCGGCTC
>JAPPMB010000071.1:10002-44494 GCA_028819255.1 Bryobacterales bacterium
TGGGTGTTTGTCGCGCGGGGGGGGGGGGGGGGGGGGGGTGGGGGGGGTGTAATCCCTCTCCTTTTGTGGCGGGGGGCCCCGGGGGGGCGCCCCACGGGGAATGCCGCCTAGGAAGGCGGAAGGGAGAGCGCGATGGAGACGGAATGGAAACTGACCGAGGCCCTGCTCCGAGAGGGTCTCGATGCCGTGATCAAGTGCCTGGAGGGCGAGCTGCGGTGCTGCCGGGAGCCGCTCCCGCCCCAGGTGACCGAGTGCCTCGCGGCCGAGGTCGACTTCGGCTACATGCACCTGACCTACGGCGCCGGCGCGGACGATCAGCGAGAGCTCCTCGACAGGCTGCGCTCGCTGCGGGAGGACCTGGGCGAGCGCTTCGCGGAGCTCTCGGCTCCCGAGCTGGCTCGGGCAGTCATCGAGATCGATCCCATTGCCGCGAGGTTCCCAATGGAAGCGGGCTGGAAGGGAGCCCGGGATCGGATCGGGCTGCTTGCCGAGCCGCTTGGAGACCTCCCGATCTTGGTCCCGGTCCGCGGCGCGGAAAGGCGGAGCGCAGAGCGCAGGATCGCGTGGCATCTCCGCCAGATGGGAGTGCCGGCAGGCAGCCGGTCGGAATCGCCCTCCGGAGCGGCGAGAAAGGAGAGCGGCATGAGCGGCATGAGTTGCGGGCTGGAAGTGACATGGGAAAGTCTGCAAGATGACCTCCTAGCATCTTTGGAAGCCGTGGAGGCGGCCTTGGCCCTTCAGGCCCCGGCCTCGGCGCTGGAGTGCCTCAGCGCGGAAGCGCATCTATGCTCCACCTGCCTCTCGTTCCCGGCGAATCCCGCCGACATGCGGAAGCTCCTGCGCAGGCTGCGCTCCATGCTGGACGGTCGAGAGTCGCTTCCGGCGCTCACAGCGCCTTCGCTGGCGCGCCTGATCGTCGACCTGGATCCCGTGGAGGCGTCCTTCAGCAGTTGCGCACCCTGGAGCGGGGTCATGGACCGTGTCACCAAGAGCGACGAGTTCCGCTTCATCGGCGAGGCTCCGGTCCGCGTCGCGGTGCGCGGAGCGGGCAGGGCCGACGCAGAGCGCAGGATCGCGTGGCTGCTCCGCCAGATGGGAGTTCCGGCGGGAAGCCGCTCCGAATCGCCCTCCGGAGCGGCGGAGAGGAGAGCGGCATGAGTCCCAGGATTCGGGCGGGCATGGACCAGGGAACGGCCGAAGCGGCCGAGCTCCCGGGAGCCGTCCCAGATCTCCTGAACTTCCCGGTATCGGAGCGCGCGGCGATCGATGAGCGCGAAGAGCGGAAGCGCCGCCGCCAGGAGCGGAAGCAGTTCGGGCCGGAGTGGGTCGACACGCCGTCCTCGCGGCAAGTCTTCGCGGCCCTTGCCGCCGCCCGGGAGTGGGGCGAGATCGCGGTGATCCACGGCGGAACCGGCGTCGGCAAGACGATGGCGTCCAGGCGCTACGCGGAGGAGTGCGAAAACGTCTGGATCGCCGTGATGTCGCTACCTGCGAATCGCATGCGCCCATGCCTCCAGGAGGTGGCCAGCGCCTTCCGCCTCCCGCACATGCGCGGCGGGGCTCACCGGTTGCATCTCGAGATCGTCAACCGGATGCGCTGGACCGGCGGGCTGCTGATTGTCGACGAAGCCCAGCATCTCGGCCATCCCCAGCTGGAGGCGCTGCGAGGGTTGTACGACGCCTCCGGCTGCGGGCTGGCGCTGCTGGGGAACGATCAGTTCGGTAGCAGAATCGAGCACGCTCCGAAATTCGCCGCGCTCGCGAGCCGGGTCGGCTATCGCGTGCATCTGCCGAGGGCGAAGGCCAAGGACGTGCGAGCGGTTCTCGACGCCTGGGGGGTCGAGGGCGAGGAGGCTCGCGAAAGCGGACGCCGCCTTGCCGAGCCTCCCGGGGGGCTGCGCAGGCTTGTCAGGGCACTGGAGCGAAGGGCTCGCGCGAGTGGGAAGGGCGAGGCTGCCGAGCGCCCTCGCAAACGCCGCAGCCAGTCGGGAGGCGCGGCATGACCCGGTCGGCGAAGCGCCGGCGTTCCGAGCTGGCCAAGATCCACATTGGCGCCAAGCAGCTGTTCGGCGACGACCGGGAAGCCTACGAGGACATGCTCGAGGAGGTCACGGGCAAGCGCTCCAGCGCCGGCCTCGACCAGGCCGGCCGGCGCGCCGTGATCGAGCACCTGAAGTCCTGCGGGGCGAAGTACCGGCCGGCGCGCAAGTCCGGCCTGAAGCGGAATCCGCCCGAGCCGCCTCCGGAGACGGCGCGGCAGATCCGCAAGATTCGCGCCATGCTGGCCGACGACGGCCTGCCGGATTCCTACGCCGAGGCGATCCTGCAGCGCATGTGCTCGCACTCCCACCGGGTGCCCCTCCAGTGGGCCACCGGCAAGCAGCTGGGCAATGTGATCGCCGCGCTGAACTACCGGAAGAAGAGGATTCGGAAGCGGGCCGCGGCGAAAGGCGGCTCCGGCAGGAAGGGCGAGAGACGACCCCGGGCGAAGGCGAAAGTCGCTGGGAGCGGCGCGGGTCCGGGGCCGGAACTCTCGCCAAATGGCGAGATGCCTCCGGCAGCGTAGCTTGCAATCTCGCCCCGGAAAGGGCGGTGCCAGGGCCGCGAGACTGCCGCTCTGCCCGGATTCACCTGTTGTGGCTGTCCGGCCAACCGCACCACAACCTGTTGCATGCGCGATCCGGCGCTGTGCGATACAATGGGCATTGTGAGGAGAAAGGGACCACTATGATGGACTACCGGAAGGCGATGACCAAGGTCCGTCGACGCTATATCGTCGACCTGCTGGGCGACGATCCCGACAGCGGTCACAACGTCCACATCCTTTGCTCCGCTCTTGCCGAGTTCGGCCAGGATGTCCGGGTCGACGAGATGGTCGCCCACGCGAACTGGCTGGCCGAGGCCGGCCTCGTCGAGTTCGTCCATCGGGATCCGCCGCTTGTCCTGCGCGCGACGGACCGCGGATGCGCCGTCGCCGACGGGAAGATCAGAGTAAGCGGCGTCGCGCGGCCGTTGCGCTGAGGCCGGGAGCAATGGGACGGCCGAGCACTGTCAATCGCCTGCCCGAGAACGTCCGTGAGGCGCTTCACGGCTGGCTGAACGACCCTGCCATCACACAGGAGGAGGCAACGCAGCGGACGAATGCCCTGCTGGCCGAGGTCGCCCCGGAGCACCCGCGAGTCTCCTACCAGGCCGTCAATCGCTACGACCGAAAGTTCCGTGAGGTCACGCGTCGGCTGAGGGAGTCGCGCGAGGTCGCCTCAAGGATGGTCGCCGAACTGGGATCGGCGCCGGGCGGCGAGATGGGCCGCCTTCTCACCGAGATGGTCCGAACGGTTTCCTTTCGCATCACGGCCGTCATCCAGGAGACCGACCTCGGCGAGGATGCGATTCCCAGGCTCCTCAAGCAACTGAAGGATCTCTCGCTGATCAGCCAGCGAGTCGAGGCGGCCGGAAAGATGAACGAGCAGCGCGAGCGAGAGGTTCGCGAGCTCGCTCGACGAGAGGCGAAGGAGGAAGCCGCCAGTGCCGCCGAGGGCACCGCGACCAGACAGGGCCTCAGCGCCGAGACCGCCGCGGCGATCAGGCGAAGCATCCTCGGGCTTCGAGACGTCGACAGGAACTCCGTCGCGGCTCCTTCAAAGGCCGTTTGAAAGTCGTTAGACTCCATGGCTCGGGTCTCGCGCTGCCGGACTTGCAGCCGCAGGCGCGCGCCGTGCGCCGCCTGCCTGCGCCGTTACGACAGGAGCCTCGGGGAGCGCAGGATCGGAGTCATCCGGGACAGGCTGGAAAGCCTGGACCGCCAGCGGGCTCACCTTCTGGTCGAACTGGAGCGCGAGCGGCATGGCTTCGCCCGGACTGACATCTCAAGCGGGCCACCGCCCACCGTCGATGAGATCCTAGAGCGGTACCGGTAGCCCCCCGACCTATTGGTATTCTCAAAGGTAGTTCAAGAGCCCTTTCAACGGCCCTTCAGGTGCCATTAATGAGTGCCGTTCAAGGTACTAAGGGAAGCCAGTGCCTGGTACGTCGAGGGTCGACAGGATTCGCCGACAGGCATTCCGGGCCGACAAGCGCAATGAGCGGCCCGCGGCAGCTCTGCGGCCAGAACGGAAACGCTTCCAGAGCACACCTCGACACATGTGAGAAAGTGGGTCCATGGGTTCGTCATCCATCGTTCGTGTCGGGACTTGGAACACCATGTGGGCCACACCCACCAGCCCGAGAGGGCGCCGCATCCGAGCGGCCCTTGAGGTCGCGGATTGTGACGTCCTGTGCGTCACGGAAGGGTTTGCCGGGATCTTTCCGGATGCTGGACATGTCATCAAGGCCCGCCAGGACTGGGGCTGTCCCGTCAAGGATGATCGCCGCAAGGTACTGCTTTGGAGCAAGCGCCCCTGGGCCGATGTTGATAAGGTCGGCTCGAAAGGGCTGCCGGGCGGCAGGTTCATCCGGGCCGCTACGCGCACCGCCGCAGGCACGATCCTGACCGTCGTGGGTGCCTGCATTCCCTGGCGCGGCGCAAACGTCAAGGTCTGCCGCAAGGACCGCGAGCCGTGGCAGGATCACCGCGCATGGCTCGCGGAGTTCGACGGGCTGCGCTCGACACTCCCCACGACGCGACTCGTCCTGCTCGGGGACTTCAACCAGCGAATCCCGCGACACTGGGTTCCACCGCCCGGGTCCATCGGTGAGGCATTGCTGCAGGCGTTCGAGGGCCTGAGGATCGCGACCGAGGGAAGGCTGCCGGGAGCATGCAGACCGTCGATTGACCACATCGCACATTCCCCCGATCTGGTGCCGCTAGGCGTCACGGTCTGGTGTAATTGGGACGCCGATGGCAGGCGGCTGTCAGACCACTTTGGCGTGCGGGGAGATTTCAGCCTTCCGTAACGGAATTCATAATTCGCGAGGGTTTCTGCCAGTCCCTTGCCTCTATCGCCATTCTGAACCGATGAGGAAGGGATTATCGGACACATGCCGAAAGCAACGACTCACTATTACTTCGCCGGAAAGCTGTGACGCACAGAAATTCTGTGTACGGCTGCGCGAAAATTGTGGGCACAGATTGTGAGCGCTCGAAGAACCATTGAGGTTAGGGCTAAATTGCCTCGGGCCTATGGGATCGGGAGCCATGAGCAAGCGCTTCGGGCACGACCGAGTTCACAGGGATCGTTGGGGCTGCGCGCGAACGTTTCCGCGCCGGTCATCGCCCGTACAGTTTGCGGCATTAGCTTCATCGTCGGCGATGCAGAGAAGCTCCTCGGTTCCCAAGGTGGACATCTTCTACCGTGACTGCGTCTGACGTACCGCGGGTGCCTTGTAGACGCGAGCTGGCGGGGGATGGTCTGGTCCACCTTCCTTGCAGTCAACGCCCGTGAAGTAATTCATTTCTATAGCCTCCATCACGCTGACCCCACCCGCCTCGCACCTCTCCTCCAAGTGTCGGCCGCGAACAACCACGTCATCTCCGGAAACCTCGACAGTTCCGAGCCAGCGATCCCCCAGCAAGATCTTCCCGGCCAGCCGAACCAACTCCCGGCGCCGAAACTCTGGCTTCATGGCTTGTCGCCCGCCGGCGTCTCCGGGCGGCGGATAGTCGGCGCCGGAATCCGTTTCGACCTGAATGAATACCAAGGTGTTGAAGCGGCCCGACCCACCACCAGAGTACCTGAAATGGAGTACGTCCAGACCGCTCTGTGTCGATCCAAGGAACCGATACGCAAGAACCTCTCGTCCCCACAGGGTGTCTGGGTCCTCGTTTCCGTTCGTGTTTGAGCCGCGGTCTTCGAGAGTGTATACCCATGGCCACGACGGCACCATAGGATCGTCCTGTGGCGTGGCGAAGATGTCTCCGAAGTAGCGATTGCTGCCCTGCGAGTCGAGCAGATTGATCGCTACCACCTGGTCGCGAAGGTCGCTGAGGCTGCCGACCAGGTCCCCAACGATCTTCGGATGTACGAACGGCTCCTTCTTAAAGGAGTACGTAGCGTGAGAGCGACTCTCCTCGCTTGTCTCTATGGGACCAAGTCGGTCGATCAGGTTGGGGCCGAAGAGAAAGGTAAGAAACGCAATAATCGTCATGCACGCACTCCACGACCAAATGCGCTTCCGAGGTTCTACACCGGTCTCCGGCTCTCGATCTGGGTGTCGCGGATTCGCCACCTCCGGTTCCAGAGAATCATTACCGGAATCCGTCAGTCTTGCGGGACCCATGTCAACGCTGCGTTTCTCCGGGGGTAGCGAACGCTCTTGAGGCATAGCCCTTCGCGATCATACATTATCCGAGGAACACTTGGCATGAGGTTTGTCCCGTGCGACCGAGACAGGCTCCTTCGTCTTCGGTCGGAACTCGGAAGTAGTTCCAACTGGTGCAGCACCCACTGCCTCCGTGCCAACCGCTGCAAGGCCAATCCCTTTCCAATGCCCTGCCATTTTCGTGACAACCCCCGACGACTAACGGCACCAAGGGTGCCGCGTCACGTAAATGTTGCTCCAAGGCCCTTCGACCACCGTTCGTGGCTCCCAGGGGAGTCGCTCCCAGCGCCCCAAGTCCATCACCAGAGTTTCTTCGCCTGACACGGGAAGCTTCGCCGGGCCGCCAGGTAGCGCTCGATTTCGCCGCTGGCGCTGTCGCTGAGAGCCACGAGGCGCGACTTGCGGCTCTTGGCTCGCGCAAGCGAGTGTCCGCCTACAGCGTGAGCCTGACTCCTCGCACCAAATCTGTGTCGCTAATTTCTGCGTCGCCGTCTCGCTAATATTCGCGTCTTACAGCCACGCTCCGGTGGAGAGTGAGCCACCGATTGACATTCGTCCTGTCGCCCCCCATAATTCAAACAAACGTTTGATTACGCCCGTGACGCAGTCCGCCGACACCAAGGATCTGATTCTCGACGCCGCAGAACTGCTGTTCAGCGAGAACGGCGTGGAGGGCGTGTCCCTCCGAGCTCTGACGAGCAAGGCGGGAGTCAACCTCGCTTCGGTCCACTACCACTTCGGCTCGAAGGAGGGTGTCGCCCTGGCAGCCTTCTGCCGGCGCGTCCGACCAATCAACGAGGAGCGTCTTGAGTTGCTGGACAAGGCCGAAAGCGAGGGTGCAGCAGATGTCGAGAGCGTCCTCACCGCCCTCTATGCGCCTGCGCTACGACTGGCCGGGTCGCCAGTCCACGGGCGGCGGTTCATGCGGATGTGCGCGCGGTTCTACACCGAGCCCGGAGCCTACCTCGAGTCGGCCTTCACACAGGAGTTCGCCCACGTCATCACGCGTTTCGAGGGAGCGCTGCACCGCGCACTGCCGGACCTTTCCCGTCTGGAGCTGCGTCGACGGATGCACTTCGGGATCGGCGTCATGGTGCATACGCTGCTCGATTCGAACCGCACCAGACAGTGGACGGACGATGCGTGCGATCCTTCGGACATCGGCGGCACTCTGGATGCGATGGTGAGCTTCGTCGCCGCCGGATTCCGGGCCGGGACCGCGACGCCGGCGGCCGGAACGGCGGGAGGGGCAGGCATCAAGGCGGACAGGACATGAACACTCGAATCGCGATCCCCGCTCTGGCCCTGGCGATGGCCGGCTGCTCGAAGGACATCCAGCTGCCCCAGCACCAGTTCCGAGTCCCCGCGCCTGACTCGTGGAAGGGCGCTGAATCCGCGCCGCTGGTTCCCGGGAGGGACTGGTGGGCCTACTTCGGCGATCCGCAGCTGGATGCGCTGATCGGCAGGGCGCTGGACTGCAACCAGGACCTGCGCGCCGCCGCCGCAAGGGTAGAGGCTGCCGTCCAGGAGCGGCGCATCGCGGGTGCCGGCGACCGGCCGGAACTCTCCGTGGGCGCGAACCGGCTCCGCCAGCGCCAGAACTTCGTCGGCCTGCCGTTCCCGGGTCTGGCTGACCGGGTCCTCAGCAACACCTACTCCAACGCGGGCATGAACTTCAGCATCGCCTGGGAGGCGGACCTCTGGAACCGCCTCAGTTCCGGGAAGCTGGCGGCCGAGGCCGGCATCGCGGAGCGCGAGGCCGACCGCCTGGGAGCGCGACTGTCGCTGAGCGGGCAGGTGGCCAAGGCGTGGTTCGCGGCGGTCGAGGCACAGGGTCAGGTTGAACTCGCGCGTGCGGTGGTGGAGCATCTGGAGACTGTCGCCCAGAGGAATCGGGACCGGTACCGGTACGGCTCCCGCACGGCCGTCGACGTGCGTATCGCCGACAGCGACATCGAGCGGGCCCGCTCGACGGTCCGGGAGCGGGAGCGGACCCGGGACATGTTCATACGGCAGGTGGAGGTCCTGGCTTGCGAGTATCCCGCGGGAGAGCGGGCCGTGGAGGTGCAGCTTCCAGCCCTGCGGGAGCAGGTGCCGGCGGGCCTGCCCTCCGAGCTTGTCCAGAGGAGGCCGGACCTGGTGGCGGCAGAGCAGTCGCTGCTGGGCGCCGACGCCAGGATCGTGCAGGCAAGGGCGGCGCTCCGGCCCAGTTTCTCGCTGTCGGCCACCGCCGGCACTGCAAGCAACACGCTGCTGGACCTGGTGAATCGCGGTCTGCAGATCTGGAGCTATACGCTTGGATTCGCCCAGCCCCTGTTCAATCGCGGCCGTCTGAAGGCAAATGTGCGCGTGACCGAGGCCCGGGCGGAGGAAGCTGCCGCGACCTACGAGAGTCGGATGTGGACGGCGTTCCTGGAGGTTGAGCAGGCCCTGAGTGCAGAGCAGACGCTGATGGAGCAGCAGGGAGCGCTGCTCGATGCGCAGGAAGCGACCCGAGACGCGATTCGACTCGCCGAGCTGCGCTACGCAGCCGGCATGGGGGATGTCTTTTCGATTCTGGCTCTCCGCAGATCCGTTCTGGACGCCGACAGCGCGGTGCTTTCGCTGCAGCGGGCCCGGATCGACAACCGGGTCGACCTGCACCTCGCGCTCGGCGGCGGTTTCGACGATGGGCCCGCTGTGCGTTCGGCGCAGGCACCATAGGGAGGAAACCATGAACAAGATCCGGCTCGCCTTGAAGGTCGTTCTGCCGCTGTTCGTCCTTGCGCTGGGCATCTGGACGGCCAAGGCCTTGATCGATTCCTACGAGCCTCCGGAAATCGAGCCCGTCGTCGTCGAGCCGCCGCTCGTGCGCGTCATCCGGGCGGAACGCACGAACCTGACGCTCAAGGTTCATGCGGAGGGAACGGTCGCGCCGCGAACCGAATCCCGACTGGTGCCCGAGATCTCCGGACGGGTCACGGAGGTCTCGCCCTCGCTGGCTGCGGGCGGATTCTTCGACGAGGGCGACGTGTTGCTCAAGCTCGACACTCGCGTGTACGAGCTGGCCATGACGCGGGCCGAGGAGGCGATCGAGCGGGCAAGGCTCCGGCTCACGGTCGAGAGGCAGGAGGCGGAGATCGCCCGTAAGGAGTGGGAAACGCTGGGAACGGGCGAGCCGTCCCCCCTGCTCTTCCGCGAGCCGCAGATCGCCGAGGTCCAGTCGAGCCTGGCCGCCGCCGAGGCCGCGCTTGAGCAGGCCAGCTACGACCTTGACCGCACGGTGCTTCGGGCTCCTTTCGCCGGGCGGGTGCGGTCCAAGCAGGTGGACGTCGGGCAGTTCGTGCAGCGAGGCGAGACGCTGGCGACGCTCTACTCGGTCGATGTGGCCGAAGTGCGGCTGCCGATCCCGAATTCCGAACTGGAATTCTGCGATCTTCCGCTGGCCTACCGGGACGGGAAGACTTCCAGCAAGGGGCCGGGAGTGGTCCTTAAGGCCCTGTTCGCCGGAGAAGAGCACTCCTGGCAGGGTCGCATCGTACGGACGGAAGGGGAGATCGATCCCCGTACGCGGATGGTCAACGCGATCGCCCAGGTGGAGGACCCCTACGCTCGAGGCGGCGATTCCAGGCGCCCGCCGCTTGCCGTCGGCATGTTCGTCCAGGCTGAGATCGAGGGAAACAGGGTCCGCGACGTGATCCGCCTTCCGCGCTCGGCAATGCGCGGCGAGAATGTCGTCTACGTAGTGGACCGCAGAGGGCGTCTGCGCTTCCGTACGGTTACGCCGCTGCGGAGTGAGCGGGAAGTCGTGCTGATCAGGGAGGGCCTGGAAGAGGGCGACCTCATCTGTGTGTCGCCCATGGAGGCCGCGGTGAACGGCATGACCGTCCGCACAGGGGTCGAAGGAAACGCAACGGACGCCGGAGGCGAGTCATGAGGGGCGTGATCGGCTGGTTTGCCCGCAACGCCGTCGCCGCGAACCTGATGCTTCTGGTCATCCTGGCCGGCGGCGCAATCGTCCTGACGGATCTCAAGCAGGAGGTCTTTCCGGAGTTCTCGATGGACATCCTCACCGTGTCGGTGGAGTATCGCGGCGCTTCACCAGGCGAAGTCGAGGAAGCGATCTGCCTGCGGGTGGAGGAAGCGGTTCAGGGCATCGACGGCATCAAGGAAATGGCCTCCACGGCACGCGAGGGCCTGGGCACGGTCCGGCTGGAGCTCATGGCAGGCTACAACCCGCGGGAGGTTCTCGACGACGTCAAGGCCAGCGTGGATGCGATCGACACATTTCCCGAAGAGGCCGAGAAGCCGGTCGTTCAGGAGCTCACGAGCCGGTATCAGGTTGCCAACGTGGCCATCGCCGGCGACGCAGACCTCGGAACCCTGAAGCAGATCGCGGAGAGGGTCCGGGACGACCTGATGGCGCTCCCGGAGATTTCCCAAGCCGAGTTGCTCAACGTGCCGCCCTATGAGATCTCCATCGAGGTTTCGGAGGATGCGCTGCGCCGGTGGGGCCTCACGTTCGACGCTGTCGCAGATGCAGTTCGGAGGTTCTCGATCGACCTTCCCGGCGGCTCCGTGAAAACGGCGAACGGCGAAATTCTGTTCCGGACCAAGGGGCAGGCGTACTCGGGCGAGGAGTTCGAAAGCATCCCCCTGCTGCGGCGACCCGACGGCACCAGGATACACCTCAGGGACATCGCGACGGTGATCGACGGGTTCGAGGAGGTGACGGTCTCGGCGGAGTTCGACGGCAAGCCGGCCGCGATGGTGAAGCTGTACCGGATCGGCGACCAGAGCGCCGTCTCCGTGGCGGAAGCGGCGTACGCGTACGTCGAGCGTTCCGAGGGCTCGTTCCCGGAGGGGATCGAACTGCACATCTGGCAGGATTCCGCGCGCCTGCTCAAGAGCCGCATCGACCTGCTGGTGAAGACAGGGCTGAACGGGCTGGTGCTGGTCTTCGTGGTGCTGGCGCTCTTCCTGCGACTGCGCCTTGCCTTCTGGGTCACGCTCGGCATTCCGGTCTCGTTTTTCGGCGCCATCGCCCTGATGCCCATGTTGGGCATGTCCATCAACATGATGAGCCTCTTCTCGTTCATCCTGGTGCTCGGCATCGTCGTTGACGACGCGATCGTCGTCGGCGAGAACATCCACACCATGCAGATGAGGACCGGGAAGGGGGTCAGTGCGGCCATCCGTGGCACCTACGAGGTCCTGGTTCCGGTGGTCTTCGGGGTTCTGACAACGATGGCGGCGTTCGTGCCCATGCTCTTCCTGGAGGGATTCGTGGGCAAGATCATGGCGGTCTTCCCCCTGATCATCATGCCGACGCTCTTCTTCTCCCTCGTGGAGTCCAAGCTGATCCTTCCCCGCCACCTGGCGCGCTACAGGAAGCCGTCACCAGGGGCGAGAACGGGCCTGCTCCTGAGGACCTGGGATCGCTTCTTCAATCTCTTCGCCGACGGACTCGACTGGTTCATCCGCCGCGCGTACCGCCCATTGCTGCGCCGCGCACTCGAATGGCGCTATCTCACGCTCTCGATCGCGATCCTGTCGGTTCTGGTGACGGTCGGCCTGATCGGTTCCGGGTCCATTCGCATGGTCCTGATGCCGCCCGCCGAGTCGGACAGTGTCGTCGCTTTCCTGACCATGCCGCGCGACGCCCCCGTCGAGTCCACCAAGGCGGGCCTGGCGCGGATCGAGCGGGCGGTGACCGAGGTGCGGCGGGAGCTGATCGCCGAGACGGGCGCCGATCCCGCGGTGCATGTGCTCAAGTCCGTGGGCCAACACCCGTTCCGGGAGATCCAGGGAGGCCCCCTCGGCAGTGCCGCGGTCGAGCGCGGCGACTACCTCGGAGAGGTCAGCATCGCGCTCGTGCCTGCCGAGGAACGCACCACCAGTGCCGCCGTGGTTGCGCAGCGCCTGCGCGAAAGGGTGGAGTCGATCCCCGGGGCGGTCGAGCTCGCGATCGAGTACGACATGGTGGCTGCGGGAAAGCCGATCGACCTGCAGCTCAGCGGTCCGGATCTCGACGAGGTCCGGAGAGTCGCCGAAGTGGCCAAGTCCAAGCTGGCCGGGTACCGCGGCGTCTTCGACATCACCGACACCTACCGGGCAGGCAAGCCCGAGATCGAACTCGCGCTGACCTCCGAAGGCGAGACACTCGGCCTGACGCTGGAGGGACTCGGAAGGCAGGTGCGGCAGGGATTCTTCGGAGAGGAGGCGCAGCGGATCCAGCGCGACCGGGACGATGTCCGCGTCATGGTGCGGTACCCGCAGGAGGCCCGCCGCTCGCTGGGCGATCTGGAGCGGATGCGCGTGCGCACTCCCGCCGGAGCCGAAGTTCCCTTCGAGACCGTCGCGACCGGATCGATCGGGCGCGGGCCGGCGACCATCACCCGCGTCGACAGGCAGCGGGCAATCAACGTCCAGGCTGCAGTCGACAACACGGTTGCAAGCGCCGATCAGATCACGGACGCCATGGCGACGGAGGTGCTCCCCGAGGTGATGGCACAGCACCCCGGGGTCACCTTCGCGTTCAAAGGCGACATGCAGGAATTCGCGGACGCGATGGGCGGCCTGATGAAGGGATTCGGCGCGATGGTTGCCGTGATCTTCGGGATGCTCGCCATCCCGCTTTCCAGCTACTGGAAGCCCCTGATCATCCTGAGCGCCGTCCCGTTCGGCATGGTCGGGGCCATCTGGGGACACTGGTTCCTCGGCATGGAGGTGAGCTTCCTATCCATGTGCGGAATGGTGGCGCTGGCCGGCGTCGTGGTCAATGACGGGCTCGTGCTCGTCGCATTTGTCAACCGCAGGCTGCGATTCCATGCCTCGCTCACGGAAGCCGTGCAGCGGGCAGGCGAGGCGCGTTTCCGGGCGATCCTGCTCACGTCGCTGACGACGGCGGCCGGCGTGACTCCGCTCTTGCTCGAGAAGAGCCTCCAGGCGCAGTTCCTGAAGCCGATGGCAGTCGCGCTGGCAGCCGGCGTGCTGTTCGCAACCGCAGTCACTCTCGTTCTGGTTCCGTCGCTGTACCTGATCCTAGACGACGTGCGGTCGGCAGTCCGGTGGCTGGTGAGCGGATCGCGGCGGCCGACTCGCTCTCCTGTCGCGGCGGCGGCTGGCCGCCAGCCGGTGCCCGGGGACTAGGCCGGGGTCCGGGCCCGCAGCAGGTAGGCGGGCCGAGCGTTCCGGATCCGCGAGTCCCTTCCGGGTCTGAGAAACTAGGCGAGATGGGGCTCTTTGACGGCGAACCCTTCCAGCGCATAGGCCAGCTTCCCAAGTACGTCTTTGCGGAGATCAACAAGATGCGCTCGAAGGCTCGGAGGGCCGGCCTCGACGTCGTCGACCTGGGGATGGGCAATCCGGACGGGGCCACACCGCAGGTGGTCGTGGACAAGCTCGCCGACGCGGCCAGGGACAAGCGCAACCACCGCTACTCGCTGTCCCGCGGGATCCCCCGGCTGCGGGAGGAGATCTGCAAGCGCTATCTGGCCAACTACGGGGTCGAGCTGGACTACGAGACCGAGGCGATCGCCACAATGGGTTCCAAGGACGCCCTGGCGCACCTGACCTTCGCAACCATCGGCCCGGGGGACGGAGTCGCCATGCCGGACCCCTCCTATCCCATCCACCAGTGGGGAGTGGTGATGGCCGACGGGAGGCAGATCCCGGTGCCGATGCCGTCTCCGGAGGAATTCCTCAGCCGCATCGAGGACATCTTTCGCCGGCCCGGCCCCAAGCCGACGATGATCCTGACCTCCTTTCCGCACAATCCCACGACGGAGTGCATCGGCGATAACTTCTTCCCGCACCTCGTCCAGATGGCCCACCGGTACGGCACGATGCTCGTGCATGACTTCGCCTACGCCGACATCACATTCGACGGGTACCGGGCGCCTTCGTTGCTGCAGGTTCCCGGGGCCAAGGAGGTCGGCGTCGAGATTTTCTCGATGTCGAAGGGCTACTGCATGCCCGGCTGGCGGGTCGGCTTCTGCCTGGGAAACCCGAAGATGATCCACGCGCTGGCGCGCATCAAGAGCTACCTGGACTACGGAATGTTCCAGCCCATCCAGATCGCCGCGATCATCGCGCTGCGCGAATGCGAGGAATTCACCCGCGAGACTGCGGAAACGTACCGCCAGCGGCGGGACGCGCTGATCGAGGGGCTGGGCCTGGGCGGATGGGAGATCGATCCCCCGAAGGCCACGATGTTCGTCTGGGGCCGGATCCCGGAGCGGTACGCGTGGGCCGGATCGCTGGAGTTCTCCAAGCTCATGCTCGAGCGGGCGCTCGTCGCGGTGTCCCCGGGGATCGGCTTCGGCCCCAAGGGGGACGCCCACGTGCGTTTCGCCCTGGTGGAGAACGTCCACCGCATCCGCCAGGCCACCCGCGGCATCCGCAGGCTGCTCAGGGACTGAGCGCCAGGAGGGACCCTATACTGAGAGAAGGTGGCGTCACGCCGTCCCCGCATCCGCCCGAGGGCGGTCCCCGCCATGTTCCGTTCCATGATCGTTTTCTGCCTCTTCCTCGTCCTTGCGGCGACCTTCGCGCCCCCGCTGCGGGCCCAGTCCGTCGGCAAGGTCGTCGACGGCGTCGAGCGCCGCTACAACGCCTTGAGCGCTCTCCAGATGGGCTTCGAGCAGTCGATGGAGTACGCCGGGCGGAAGCGCAACCTGGAAGCCGGCACGCTCTACCTGCTTCGGCCCGGGAAGATGCGCTGGGAGTACTCCGACCCCGCCGGCAAGATCGCCATCAGCGACGGAAAGATCTTCCGCCAGTACAACCCGAATTCGAATCAGGTGCGGCAGGTCGCGCTTGCGTCGATGACCGATCTGCGGGCCCCTCTCTCCTTTCTGCTGGGGCGCATGCGGCTGCGCAGGATGTTCCGCAACCTGCGCCTGGAGTCGGCCGACGGAATGCACGTCTTGATCGGCGAGGGCCGCGGCGGCCAGGACTTCTACTCGAGAGTGGAGTTCGACGTCGACCCGGCCGACTACAGCATCACGGGCGTGCGGATCGTCGGACGGGACGAGTCGATCAACGGCTACAGGTTCTCCGGCGAAGAGACCAATCCCACCCTTTCGGCGTCGCTCTTCGAGTTCGAGGCACCTGCCGGGGCGGAAGTGGTGCCGCTGACTCGGAGCTTCAGAGAGGTGCCGTTCGAAGGCCGCTAGCGCTCTTCTGGCGCCTGCCCCTCCACGCGGGCGGCCTCCAGGAACACGGGCAGGATCGGAACGTCCTCCATCGGACCGCGTCGGCTCGTCTGGACGCGGGAGATCCGCTCCACGACCTCCATCCCTTCGAGCACGCGGCCGAAGACGGTGTAGCCGAAGCGCTGCGAGCCGCGGTTCAGCGTGGCGTTGTCCTTCAGGTTGATGAAGAACTGGGACGTCGCGGTGTTCCTGCCCCACTGCCTCGCCATCGCGACGGTGCCGCGCGCGTTGGGCATGCCGTCCTTGGTCTCGATGCGTATCGGCTTGCCCGCGGGCTTCGGGACCAGTTCCGGCGTGAAACCCCCGCCCTGCACGACGAAGTTCTCGATGACGCGGTGGAACACGGTGTCGTCATAGAAGCCGGACTCCACGTAGGAAAGGAAGTTGCTCACCGTTCTGGGGGCGACCTCGGGATACAGCTCGATCCGGACAGCGCCATGGGAAGTGCGGAGCACGACCACGGGCCGCGGCGTCTCGGAGCGTGCGGCCGGCGCGAGGAAGGCGAGTGCGAGCAGACGGCGCCGCGTGGGACGGCCCAGCATGGCCACGAGCATACCGAACGGCGGAACCGCGCCCTCGCTGCGGGGCTCGAGGCGTTGGTGCCGGGGGGCGGACTTGAACCGCCGACCTACGGGTTATGAGTCCGTCGCTCTGACCGACTGAGCTACCCCGGCCCCTGAGTCCTATCGTAACGGCTCCGCACCGGGCGATGCGTCAGAGGATGGGGCCGATTCTCCAGGTCATCATCTCGCGGTGCCCGAGCTTCTCGCTGCACGTCCTCCGGCCCGACGCCACCTCGACCAGCGTGTCGTACATCCGACGTCCCAGCGAGGCGATATCCTCCTCGCCGTCCGCCACCGTGCCGGCGTTGATGTCCATGTCCTCGTCCATGTGGCGCGCCGTGGCCGAATTCGAGGCGACCTTGATCACCGGCGCGGTCGCAAACCCGAAACAGCTTCCCCGCCCCGTGGTGAAGAAACAGATGTTGCAGCCCCCGGCGACCATCCCGGTGACCGATGCAGGGTCATATCCCGGGCTGTTCATGAAGACGAAGCCCCGCTCATCGATCCGCTCGGCGTAGTCGTAGACGGCGCTGAGCGCCGAGCGGCCGCCCTTGGCGACCGCCCCGAGGGACTTCTCGGCGATGTTGGTGATGCCGCCGGCCATGTTGCCGGGCGAGGGATTGCTGTTGAACGTGACGGAATCCTTGAACCGGCGGACGTAGTCGAAGTACCAGTCGAGCATGTCGAGCAGCCGCTGACCGACCGCAGGGCTGGCCGCCCGCCGCGTCAGGAGATGCTCCGCGCCCCAGATTTCGGTCGTCTCTCCAAGGCACGCCGTGCCGCCCTGCTTGACCACCATGTCGGCGCAGTACCCGACGCCCGGATTGGCGGTGATGCCGGAGAACGCGTCCGAACCGCCGCACTCGAGCGAGATGGTCAGCTGCGAGACGGGACAGGGCTCCCGCTCGATCCGTGCTGCCGACTCGATGAGCTCGCGCACGGCCCGCACCCCGTCCTCGACCGCCTGGCGCGTGCCGCCGCTCTCCTGCAGGGTTAGACCCCGGCGGGGACCGTTCCCGCCCGCGGCGGGCCGCAGGTAATACCCCACCTGGTTGACCTCGCAGCCGAGACCGACCACCGCGGCGGCCGCGACATTGGGGTGGTCGGCGAGCCCGTCCAGCGTCTTGCGGAGCAGGCGCGTGTCCGCACCCTCCGACTGTCCGCAGCCGTCGTTGTGGGGCAGGGCGACGACCCCGTCCACGCCGGTGCCGTCGAAGTTCTCGTCGCGGAAGGCAGCCGCGATGCGTTCCGTGACGTGCGCCGCACAGTGGCTCGCGCCGACGACCGCGACGTAGTTGCGCGTTCCGGCCCGGCCGTCCGAGCGGGGATAGCCCAGGAAGGTCCTCCGGACGGGCACTGCGATGTCCGACAGGTCCGAGTCGGCCGTGCCGAACTCGTAGGCGCGTTCGTTGATGTCGAAATCGAGATTGTGGGTGTGAACCCACGTGCCTGCAGCCAGCGACGCGCCGGCGCGGCCGATTTCCTCGCCGTACTTGTAGACGATTTCTCCCGCATCGATCGTCCGCGAGGAGATCTTGTGGCCCGGCGACACAGCCTGCTCCATGCGGACCGGGCCGCTCTCCAGCTCCAGGACGGCCCCGGCGGGGATGCTGACCCGTGCCACTACGACGTTGTCGCTCGGATGCAGGCGAATCCAGGGCTTGCTGGGCAGCAGCGCGGGATCCAGGTTGATGAGCTGTGTCGGCATGGGATCTACTCGAGGGAGCCGGCGATGGCCGCACCCGCCCGGGAAAGCCAGTCGGCCTCCGCGTCCGTGAATTCGCGCGCTCGCGACACCGCGACGCCAAGCACGCCCACCAGCCGGCCCGCGCCCTTCATGGGAACACAGATCGACCCGCGCATGCCGGTCGCCCGCGCCCCCGGACGGGCGTCACCGCTGGAATCCGTCTGGAGATTGCAGATCTGGACCGGCTCGCCGCGCTCGGCTGCCAGGCCGGCCATGCCCTTGCCGACCGGAATGCGACGGATCACCGGCATCAGGGCCTCGGGAATGCCTCCGCGGTGGTGGACAAGGTGCAGCAGGCCATCGGAGCCCATGACGTGCACCGTTCCGGTCTCGGCGTCCATCGCATCGAGAATCTGCTCCAGGGCGTCCTCGACCGGGAGGCCCGCGAGCCTATTCGGTGTCGATGTCCCCGCCATGGGATCAGGTCTCCGAACTCGAGCGGCGGCCCACGCGGGAACCCTCCGCGACGAACCAGCCGTTGAGCATGTGCTCCTTGTTGTACCGCAACTCCCGGCTGCCGCCGTGCTCGACCAGCCTGCCGCCCGCCGCGTTCAAGACCGCGTGCGCCGCCGCGGTGTCCCACTCCATGGTGGGCGCAAGGCGGGGATACAGGTCGGCCGCTCCTTCGGCGACCAGACAGATCTTCAGCGAGCTGCCCATGGCCGTGAACGTGATCTCGCTGTAGCGCGACCGCAGGCCGCGGATGTACGAGCGCGTCTCGGGAGAGAGGTGCGAGCTGCTGCCGACGATCCTGACCGTGCCGCCAGCGGGGACCTCGGCACATTGGACCGGGGCCGGAGAGCCGCCCCCGGAAGCCTTGTAGGCTCCGGTGTCCGCCGATCCCCAGTACATCCAGTCCCGCGCGGGCGCGTAGACCACCCCGGCGACAGGACGTCCGTCCTCCATCAGGGCAATGTTGACCGTGAACTGCCCGTTGCGATTGATGAACTCCTTGGTGCCGTCCAGGGGGTCGACCAGCCAGTAGCGCTCCCAGCCGCTCCGCACGGCAAAGGACGCGACCTCGGGGCTCTCCTCGGACAGGACCGGGATCTGAGGGAATTCTGCCAGCAGGCGGCTCTCGATGATGCGATGGGCAGCGGCGTCAGCTTCCGTGAGCGGCGAGCCGTCCTCCTTGCGGACCACGCCGAAGCCGCGCGCGTACACCCGCATGACGGCCTCGCCGGCCTGTTTGGCGATGGGGAGCAGCGTGTCGAATCGCATCGTGCAGACCGGTTCGGCGGACGCGGCGCCCGCTCCGTGCCGGGTGGCCTCCGGGGACGGGCGGCGCGGACACGCCTCCATCCATGATGCGACAATCCCCGCCGGGGGGCGGCGGGACGGCCGGACCGGAAGCCGCGGTTCCGCCGTTCGCTAGAATCTTGCCGTCCCGCATGGCTGCCCAACGGCCAGTCCGCTAACCGATCGATCCCATGGCCCCTGCCTTCCCTGCCCCAATTCCATGTGCCCGCATCGCCGCCCTGGGCTGCCTGCTCGCGCTCTGCGTAGCGGCGTCGGCGCCCGGCCAGCCGAACGACGCCCAGCCCGGCAGGCTTCGCCCGGACGCCCCGGCCCAGCACGAGATTGCCCGCAGGAACATTCCGGATCTCGGAGAGTCCGAGTCGTTCATGACCCCCAGGGATCCGGAGCCGGAGCCTCCGCTGGATCCCCGCATCGTCGATCCGGTGCGGCTGACCGAGGACACCCGCTCCGACGATTTTCCCGACATCGTCACGCATCCCTCCGACCGCTCGGTGGCCTGGTTGACCTGGTCCAGCTTCGACGGCTACCGCGACGAGGTCCGGCTGGCTCGCTACGACACGGAGAACGAGCGATGGGCCACGTGGACGCAGGTGCCGGGAGTGAGCGGCGACGTCTGGAGGCCGAGGCTGGCGTTCGACGGCGAGGGCCGCATCTGGATCCTCTGGTCGCAGCAGGTCGACGGCAACTTCGACCTGTACGGACGGTGGTACGACGGGACGATCTTCGGCCCGCTGCAGCGGCTGTCCGACGCGGCGCAGTCCGACTTCGATCATGACGTGGCATTCCGGGACGGCAGCATCCACGTCGTCTGGCAGGCATTCCGGGGCAAGCAGTCCGACGTGTACTACATGGCATTCCGGGACGATGCGTGGGGAGAGGAAATCCTGGTCAGCGCCAGCCCGGCGAACGACTGGGAGCCCGCCGTCGCAGTCGACTCCCAAGGAAGTGCGATCGTTGCCTGGGACACGTACGACAAGGGCCGCTACGACGTCCTGATGCGGAGGATCGAGGGCGGCCGGCCCGGCCCCATCGTTGAGGTGGCATCCACCGAGAGGCTCGAGGCGCGGCCCGACCTCGCCGTGGACGGCGGCGACCGGGTCTGGGTCAGCTACGAGGCCGGCCGGGTGAACTGGGCCAAGGACCAGGGGCGCCTGGATGCCGTGGGAACGGCGCCCGGATACCCGATCTACGACCTGCGGGCTGTCGAGGTCGTCGCCTATGAGGGCGAGCGCCGGCTGGGCATGGCGCCTCCGCTCGAGATCGAGCGGGGCGAGAAGGTATACACCCCGGATTCGGGGCAGCTGCATCACTACGGAAGGCTCGCGATGGATGACCAGGGCCGCCTCCACCTGCTGGTCCGCAACCGCCAGGGACGGAGTCGGGCCGACTACTGGCGGTTCTTCATCTCCACGCTTACCGAGAACGGCTGGACGGAGCCGGCCATGTTTCCCTACAGCCGCGGGCGTTCGAGCATGTTCGCGGCCGCCGCCCCCGCTCCGGACGGGCTCTGGATCGTCTGGCCCCGCGACGGGCACCCCACGTTTTCAGTGATGGTGAATCTGCCTGAGGAAACCGTGATCGAGAACGTCTACGCCGCCCGCTACGAGCCGGGGGTGCCGGCGTCGCGGGCGCAGCTCAGCGACCGGACTCCGGAAGTGCCGTCGCGGCCTGCCGGGCACCCCAGCGAGGCTCGCGACGTGCGGCGCATCCGCGACTACAGGGTCCGCGTCGGGGGCAGGCAGCTCCGCATCCTGCGGGGCGACACCCACCGGCACACGGAACTCTCGATGGACCTGCGCGGCTCGCCGGACGGCTCGCTCCTCGACTTCTACCGCTACATGCTGGACGCCGCGGCGATGGACTGGGGCTTCGTTTCGGACCACCAGTACGGGGCGGACCGAACCTACTGGTGGTGGCTCACGGAGAAAGCCGCCGACCTGTTCCACACCCAGGGCTACGCCTCGCTTTTCGGCTACGAGCGCTCCGTCCGCTACCCCAACGGCCACAGGAACATCTTCCACACCAGGCGCGGCGTCCAGAACGTGCCATTCTTCGTCAGGCCGGAAGAGTACATGCAGCGCCACAACGGGATCGGTCCGGTCATCGAGGGAGACACTAAGATGCTGTACGAGGAGATCCGGCGCACGGGCGGCCTCGCGATCTCCCACACCTCGGCGACCAAAATGGGCACCGACTGGCGCGACAACGACCCGGAGCTGGAGCCGGTCGTGGAGATCTTCCAGGGCGACCGCTACAGCTACGAGTGCGCCGGATGCCCGTTCTCCGATCCGGGGGGCGACTATCCGTCGGAGGGCTCGGCGATGCTGGAGGAGATTCATCCCGACGGGATGGTCTCCAGCGCCTGGGGAAAGGGGCACAGGCTCGGAGTGATCGCAAGCTCGGACCACCTTTCGACGCACATGTCCTACGCCATGGTCTATGCGGAAACTGCGACCCGGGAGGGCGTGGCCGACGCCATCCGGCTGCGGCACACCTATGCCGCGACCGACAACATCATCGTCGACTTCCGGATCGGCGAGGCGTTCATGGGCGACGAGATCGGGACCAGCGGCGCGGTGCCGGCGATCCGGGCGCGCGTGTTCGGCACGGACACGGTCAGGGAGGTGGCCCTGATCCGCAACAACGAGGTCATCTACACGGTCAGCCCGGGCACGCGGGAAACGGAGTTCGAGTACACGGACAGGGAGCCTGTCGCGACAGAGAACTTCTACTACGTGCGGGCCGTTCAGTCCAACGACGAGATCGCCTGGTCCTCCCCGATCTGGGTCGTGGGCGAATAGCAGGTCAGCGGGTCCGCAGAAGCTGCCTCGCGTTCTCCATCGCGGCGGCGGTGACCACGGACCCGGAAAGCATGCGGGCCAGTTCCTCCACACGCATCGAGGGGGTCAGCTCGGTGACCGTGGCCGTCGCTGAGCCGTCAACGTCCGACTTGGTGACATGAAAATGGGCGTCCCCGAATCGCGCGATCTGCGGAAGGTGCGTGACGCACAGCACCTGACTGCCGTCGGCGAGCCGCTTGAGCCGCCTGCCGATGGCCTCCGCGACGCTCCCGCCCACTCCGCTGTCCACCTCGTCGAAGACCAGCGTACGCCGGTACGGTCCGGCTGCCGCCCCGTCCTCGAGGCAGGTCTTAAGCGCAAGGGCGACCCGTGAGAGCTCGCCGCCGGACGCCACCTTGGAGAGGGGCCGGGGGGGCTGACCCGGATTGGCCGAGAAGAGGATCGCGGCGCCGTCCACGCCATCCGCGCGCCAGGACTTGAGTTGCCGGAGCCTGATCGTCAGACTCGCCCTTGCAAGGGCGAGTTCGCCCAGCTCGGCCTCGGTGCGGGCCGACAGCCTGCTCGCCGCCTCCTGCCGTCTGCGCGACAGGTCCGAGGAGCGTCCGGCATATTCTTCCGCGGCGGCGTCAAACTCCGCCTGCAGCCGTTCGATCTCCCGGTCGCTGCGGTCAAGCTCGGCCAGCTCCCGTTCGGAATCCGCGGCGCCCTCGAGCACGTCCAAAAGCGACGGACCGTACTTGCGCTTCAGCTTCTCCAGCTCCGCCAGTCTGCTCTCGACATGCTCCTGCCTCGCGGGGTCCGCCTCGATCCCGTCCAGGCGCCCTCTTAGGTCGAAGGCCACATCGTCCACGATGCTGCGGGCGTCCTCCAGGCTCTCCGCGAACTGTGCGAAGCGCTGGTCGAAGGGCGCGATGGACTCGAGGGCGGCCACGGCGGACTTGACTTGCGAGGACGCCGAGCCCGAGGAATCGTAGAGCACGTCATAGGCGCGGAAGCCGCTTTCCAGCAAACGCTCCGCGTTCGCGAGCCGGTCCCGCTCGCGGCCGAGCCCGACGTCTTCCGCCTCGGTGGGATCCGCGTCCCGGATCTCCCGGATCTGGTACCGGAGCATGTCCATCCGCTGCAGGCGCTCGCGCTCGCCGCTCCTGAGACGATCGAGGGCTTCGCCGGCCCGGCGCCATCGGCGATGCATGGCGCGAAGTGCGGCGACCTCCGGCCCGGTGCCGGCGAACGCGTCCACAAGGCCGAGCTGGTGGGCGGACGCGAGCAGCGTCTGCTGGGCGTGCTGGCCGTGAATGTCCCCGAGGAACGGGGCCAGCGTGCGCAACAGGCCCACTGTCGCAGGCGACCCGTTGACGTAGGCTCGGCTCTTTCCTCCCGCCAGCACCTGGCGCTCGACGATCAGCTCGTCGTCCTCGCAGTCCATTCCCGACTCCGCGAGACGCGTCAGCGCGACACCGTCGACGGGGACGCTGAACCGTCCCGAGACGCGCGCGCGCCGAGCGCCGGCGCGCACGACGGCGGACCGTGCGCGGCTCCCGAACAGCAGCGCCAGACAACCGACCACGATCGACTTGCCGCTCCCGGTTTCCCCGGTCAACAGGTTCAAGCCCGGCTGAAACGCCACCCGGAGGCGGTCGACGACGGCGTAATCCTCGATGTCGAGCTCCAGCAGCATGCCCGGGCGCGGACCGCGACTCCATCCTGTCCTCGCGACGGGGTGGAACGGTGCGATCTAGGATAACCGGAAAGGAGGCCTCCGGAAGCAGGGGTCCGGCGCAGGTCCCGCTGCGACGCCCGTCCGCAAACCGCGAGGCCGCAACAATGTATAGAATAATTGTTGTATGTTCGCAGCGAGCGGACACTCATGATCGGATCGGAAATCCGTCCGCGAAGGACACGCTTTGCTCCCAGCGCCACCGTTCGCCCTCCTGTTGCAGGCCATCGAGGAAGAGGTCACTGAAGTCGATCCGACGATCGCCGAGGATGTCTCGGCGGCGGTCGACCAGTCGACGCTGCTCGGCCTCCTGCTTGAGGTCGGACCGGTTGGATTCGTCGTGTTCGCGATCCTGGTGGTGATGTCGGTGCATTCATGGGCGGTGGCCTACTCCAAGCAGAGGCTCCTCAGCAGGTCGGACAAGGTGAACGGTTCCTTCCAGAGGGCCTTTCGGCGCATCGGCTCGCTGGCCAACATCAACGCAGCCAGCGAACGCTACCGCCCGGCGCCGCTTGTGACGGTCTTCGACTACGGTTACGCGGAGGTCGCCCGCCAAGTCAACGCCCGCGGCCGAATCAGCAACAGCGCGTCGGTCGAGCGCGCGCTGGCGCTGGCCGTCAGCGAAGAGACCTCGCGGCTGCGGAAGGGCCTGAGCTGGCTCGCCACGACCGCCTCGGCGGCGCCGTTCATCGGCCTGTTCGGAACCGTCTGGGGCGTTCTGGAGGCGTTCCGCGGGCTGGGCCAGTCCAGCGGGGCCACCCTGCGCGCGGTGGCCCCCGGAATCGCCGAAGCGCTGCTCGCAACGGCGCTTGGCCTCTTTGCCGCCATTCCGGCGCTGATCTTCTACAACATCCACTCCGGGAAGCTGCGCGAGATCCGTTCCCGCATGCAAGACTTTGGATTGGAGTTCTTCAACCTGGCCGAACAGGACTACGGATCAGCGGATGGCACTTCGCGGTAGCAACCTCGATTCCGGCGACGACCAGATCGCCGAGATCAACATCACTCCCTTCGTGGACGTGGTGCTGGTGCTGCTGATCATCTTCATGATCACGGCGGGCGTGGTGGAGTTCGGTCTCGAGATCGAGGTGCCCCGAACGCGCGAGGTCTCGGTCACGGACAAGGATTTCGCGTACGTCAACATCACCTCGAAAGGCGAGCTCTTCTTCGGAGACGAGCCGGTGAGCGTCTACGACATCGCGCAGCTCGCCATGGAAAAGAACCCCGAGGAGCCCGGAATCTACCTGAGGGCCCACCGGACCACGCCGTGGGAAATCGTCGCACCGGTGATCGCGGAGTGCGGTGTCAACAAGGTGAACGTGAACGTCGTCACCAAGCCGCTCGTGAGGGATCCGAGGAGGCGCCGGTGAGCACCGGAGCCCGGAAATGCGTGAGGTGAACAGAGTCCCGGGCGTCGAAGAGCGGCTGCGAGGCCCGCTTGCGGTGTCCGTGTCGTGCCACGGCGCCCTGCTGGTCGCGTCGGTGGCGTGGGGCGTTCTGAACCCGACCATCCATCTCGGGTCCCCGGACTCCGCAGGCGGCGGCGGCATCGTGGCCGTGAGCAGCGTCCCCATCAACGTCGCGCGGGTGGAGACCCCCGCGCCCGTCGCGAATCCGACCCGGCACGACGTGCCGGCCCCACCCGCGTTCCGCCGGTCCACGGAGATCGAGGCGCCCGAGCCGGCGCCCGAGCAAGCCGCGCCCGCCCCTGTCCCCGACCGCAAGAAGGCCGAACAGCAGCAGGAGCGCGCAGTTGGCCAGCGCAGTGCCGGGGAGGCCGGGGAGAACGAGCTTCGCTCCTCGCAGGGGGCCAAGCTGAGCAGCGACCTTTACCGCGCGACGCCCGGAGGCGCCCTGGGATTCGGGGGCGACAAGGGCAGCCCGTTCGGAAAACGCTTCGGCTGGTACGCGCAGATCCTGCAGCGGGCCATCGGAGAGCAGTGGCGCATGGCGCTGGGCCAGGTCGCCGGCGGCTCCTCCAAGCCCGTCGTGACGTCGTTCGTGATCCAGCGTACCGGCGTGGTCAACCAGGTCATGATCCTGGAGACCAGCGGCAACCGGTCGCTCGACTACTCCGCGGTGCGCGCAATCAACAACGCCAGCCCGTTGCGGCCCCTGCCCTCCGGTCTGGGACGGCGTTCGATCGTCATCGAGATGCACTTCCGCCTGGACTGATGCGCGCGACTCGAATCGACTGGAAGAGAGAAACAGCATGAATTCACGCCTGACCCGCTGCCTCGGCCTGTTCCTGGGAGCGGCCCTCGTCCTGGCGGCGCAGCGAAAGCCCGATGCGGTCATCGTCCTCGAGGACGAGGCCCGGGATCCGAGAATCGCCATCGCAGAGATTCGGGGCCCGATCCCCGCAGCCACCGCCATCGACCGGTTCAACAACGAACTCTGGAAGGCGCTTGACGCGTCGGGACGCCTGGAACTGGTGCCCCGCAGCTTCTACCCGCGCAGCGCTCCCCGCGAGCCGCGGGACCTGCGCACCGACGAGAACAGGATGCCTGAGGATCCCGGAATGCGGGGCCTCTGGATGGCTGGGTGGGAGGAGGCTCCCGTCATAGCCCGCTACCTCGCATACGGGCGGATCGACGAGACAGGCAATCGCCTGGTCCTCTCGGGATACCTCTCGGACGTGACACAGGAATCGACCGAGGCCTCGTACGTATTCGGCAAGCGCTACTACAGCGAGGCGACCGTGACGAGTGCGCGCGGGATGGCGTTCGAGTTCGCCCGCGACATCCTGACCAACCTGGGCCTGGGAGAAGGACTGGCCGGCACGCGGATCTACTACGTCCACAGGGACGAGGGGGATGACCGCAAGGAGATCTGGGCCATGGACTACGACGGCAGGAACAAGGAGCGCATCACGAGCTACCGCAACCTCTGCCTGACCCCCGCCGTGTCGCCCGACGGCCGGCGCATCGCGTTCACGACCTTTCTGGAGGGAATCCCCAAGATTCACGTGCACTCGCTCGAGACCGGAAGGAGGCTCCAGTTCTACAACCAGGACGCCTCGCTGAACACAACGCCGAGCTTCTCTCCGGACGGGAACACGATTTACTTCGCGTCCTCGGCATCGGGCATCAGCCAGATCTACCGCGCCGACCTCGACGGCGGGAATCTGCGCAGGGTCTCCTACTCGAACTCAATCGACGTGCATCCGCTGCTGAATCCGCGAACCGGAGCCCAAATCGCCTTCGTATCCGACGCCACCGGGCAGCCGCAGGTCTACCTGATGGATGCGGACGGGGCGAATCGGCGACGCATTTCGGGAGGAGGCGGGGACGCGGTCCAGCCGGCATGGGACCCCGCAGGAGAGCGCCTGACCTTCGCCTGGACCCGCGGCTACGAGATCGGCAACTACAACATCTTCCTGGTGGATGTGGCGAGCAGGCGGTACACGCAACTCACCCACAGCCGCGGTCGGAATGAGCATCCGTGGTTCTCACCGAGCGGAACCCACATAGTATTCTCGTCCGACAGGCTGGGCAGCCCGCAGATCTGGTCCATGCGCGCAGACGGCACGCAGATCAGGCAGCTGACGAGCAAAGGTGTGAACGAATCGCCCGTTTGGGCTGCAAGGTAGCGGCGCCGTGCTGCATGACCTAGGACAATCGCAGTTGTTGCCAATCCGTGGTTGCGGTATCCTATTCTCGATCACCTAGAGTGTCTCAAGTCTCCGCGGTGTCGCGGTGACGAAGATGGAGGAGAAGAAGTTCACATGCGATCGAACCAGCGCGTCATCCTGATCGCGGCCGGAATCTTTCTCACGCTGTTCGCGTTCGGCTGCAAGAAGGAGGCGCCACCGCCGCCACCGCCGCCGCCGCCGCCGCCGCCGCCAGTGGCGCCGGCGCCCAGCGTCAGCATCACGGCCGAACCGAGTTCCATTGAGCGCGGAAAGTCCGCGACTCTGAAGTGGAGCTCCACGAACGCAGCCAGCGCCGAGATCAACCAGGGCATTGGCGCAGTGGCCACGAGCGGGAACCGCGAGGTCTTCCCGACACGGTCGACGGAGTACACCATTACGGTCAAGAACGCCGACGGCAAGACCGCGTCGGCGTCCGCGATGGTCACCGTGCGCGCCCCGCCGCCGCCGCCGCCGCCACCGCCGCCGAAGCCAGACCTGTCCGAGGCGTTCGGTGCCGCGGGCATCCGGGACGCGCTCTTCGACTACGACAAGAGCGACATCCGTCCGGATGCGGCAAGCGTGCTCCGCAGCAACGCGACCGCCGTCAAGGGCCTGCTCGAGGAATACCCCACGGCGGGCTTCCTGGTCGAGGGTCACTGCGACGAGCGCGGCACGACCGAGTACAACCTGGCCTTGGGCGACCGGAGGTCGACCGCGGCCATGGATTTCCTGGTCAACCTGGGCGTGCCTGCGAGCAAGCTGTCCAAGGTGAGTCTGGGCGAGGAGCGTCCGGTCTGTTCCGAAGAGGACGAGAGCTGCTACCAGCGGAACCGCCGCGCTCACCTGAGGCTTCGATAGCGGCACCGCGTACGGCATGAGTTCTGGCATCCCGCATGCAGCCCGCCCGGCACGGAACGCGGGGCGGGTCTGCATGCGGGGGGAGTCGCGCGCCGGAGAATCCGGGTTCCGCGGGGAACGCAACGAGGGCTTGGCGCGTCAATTTCTGCAGCGCGGGCGCAAGTGCATCTGCGCACCCGCGCGGGAGGTCCATCGTGTCGATTAGAATGCTCGCCGTTCCTGGTCTCTGCGCCGCATTGCTGATCCCGCTGGCGCACGGCCAGAGGAAGGAACTTGTCCAGTTGCAGCGCGACATGGCGCTGATTCAGGACACGTTGCGCCAGAACGATCTCAAGAACACGGAACGCCTGGTGGCGCTGGAAGCCCTAGTTAAGCAGAGCGTCGAGAAGCAGGACAAGCTCTCCGCGGGCCAGGCAGTGATCGAGCGCAGGCTGGCCGCCCTTGACGACGCCCTCAGCGAGCCCCAGCGGTCCACTGCGGCCAAGGTCGGCGCGCTCACCGAGCAGTTCTCGACTCTCCGCGCGACTGTCGAAGAAATGGGGGCCTCCGTCGAGCGCCTGCAGGCTGACGTGCGGGACATCAAGACGCACCTGACGACGGTCCCGCTTCCGCTTGAAGGCGAGGAGGGAGAGGGGGCCGAAGCTTCCGCGGTCCAAGCCAGTGAAGCCATCTTCGAAGGAGGAATGTCGGACTATCTGCGAGGGAACATCACGGCCGCCCGCGGACAGTTCCAAGACTACCTCACGCTGCACGGCAGCCACTCCAAGGCGCCGGACGCACAATACTATCTCGCCGAGACCTTCTACTCCGCGGCCGAGTACGAGGAGGCGGCAAGACAGTTCGACAAGGTCTACAAGCGCTACCCCCTCAGCAAGGCGGCGCCGGATTCCCTGTTCAAGAAGGGACAGTCCCTGGCCAACCTGCGCGGCCGCGCCGACGAGGCGATCAAGGCATACCAGTCCGTTCTCGAACGCTTCCCGGATTCGAACGCTTCCCGTCTGGCCCGGGCCGAGCTGAACCGCCTGCAGAACAGCAAGCCCTCCCCTGGGCTGTAGGCGGGCGGGAGACAGCCGACGCTGGAGGCGCATCCCGTGAAGTCGAGGGTGCTCATCCTCTGCACCGGCAACTCCTGCCGAAGCCAGATGGCCGAAGGACTGCTGCGCTTCATGGCCGCTGATCGGATTGAGGCCTATTCGGCCGGGACCGACCCCCACGGAATCCATCCGGACGCGGTCGTCGCGATGGACGAGATGGGCATCGACATTCGCGGCCACGAGTCGGAGCATGTGGACACCTATCTCGGATTCGGCATCGACACGGTGATCACCGTGTGCGAGCGGGCCTCCTCCAACTGCCCGACATTTCCGGAACGGGTGGGGAGGGTGCACTGGAGCTTCGACGACCCCGCTTCGGCGCAGGGCGGCGACGAGGAACGCAGGGCCGTCTTCCGAAGGGTCCGGGACGAGATCGCAGCCTCACTGCGCAGCTGGCTGGACAAGGGATGCCCGGCCTGATTCTGCCGCCCGCCTGAGCGAAGGTCGCGCGTCAGAGCTCCTGCAGCTTGGGGTGGCCCGCCACGAGCTTCTTCAATCCGTACTCCGAGAAGTACACGGTGAGCTTTGCCCGGGGGCCTTCCCCGATCCGACGCCGCACGACTCCGACTCCGAACTTCTCGTGCCGCACGCGCGTCCCGCGCGCGAACGGGCCCTGTGTCCGGAGCCGCTTCAACGCCTGCCCGAGCTTGGGCGGGTCCCCTCCCGGGCGCCCGCGGACGGCTCCGGACCGGATCGGAGGAGCCGCCGGGGCCGGAGGCGCCTCGATCGAGATCCCCCTGTCCTTGAAGAACCCTGCGACGGCCGAGACGGAGTCGTGCGTCTTCATTGACGCGGGAGGTACGCTGCCCGCTCGGGGGATCTTCGGCTCGGGCCGGGTCGGGGGCCGATTCCAGCTGGAGGTCCAGCCGGACCTGCTCGCGCGGCCCCACGAGGACCGGGCGTTGCGCAAATGCTTCGGAATCTCCTCCAGGAACCGAGAGGGCGGCATTTCGTCCAAGGGCTTCCCAGGGTAGAGGCTTCTGCGGTCGGCATGGCTGAGGATCAGGTGCCGGCGCGCCCGGGTCATGCCCACGTAGCAGAGACGGCGCTCCTCCTCCACGGCGTCGTCTCCCGCCCTGATGCTGCGGAGGTGGGGAAGCAGCGTCTCCTCCATGCCGACGATGGCTACAGCCTCGAACTCGAGGCCCTTTGCGTTATGCAGCGTCAGGAGGAGGATCGAGGCGGCCTGATCGATCCCGTCCGAGTCGGCGACCAGCGCCGCGTGGTCGAGAAAGTCCTCGACGGTCTCGCGGCGGTCGACCGATTCCCGCGCAGCGACGATCAGCTCCCGAACGTTCTCGAGCCTCGATCCGGACTCGGCCGAATCGTCGGACTCCAGCATCTGCCGGTATCCCGTCCGATCGAAGATCCATGCGAGGGCGAAATCCAGGTCCCTGCCGGCAATCGTGTCCCGCAGCCGGGCCATCAGCCTTCGGAACCGGTCGAGAGCGGCTCTCGCCCGGGGGGCGACGAGCTGACGGTCCACCGACTCCTCGATCGCCTGCCACAGGGACAGCCCCTCGCGGGAGGCCAGATCCTGCAGGCGCCCGAGCGTGGTCTTTCCGATGCCGCGCGCCGGGACATTCAGGATCCGTCGGAGGCTCACGGTGTGCTCCGGGAACACGGCGGCGCGGAGATAGGCAAGCATGTCCTTGACTTCCGCTCGCTCGTAGAAGGAGACTCCGCCGACGAGCACGTAGTCCCGTCCGTTCCGGCGCAACGCCTCTTCAAACACCCGGGACTGTGCATTGGTGCGGTACAGGAGTCCGACCCGCATCTTCGGATCCTGGTCCAGCAGCCGGCCGATTTCGTGAACGACGGTGCGTGCCTCCGCGAGGCCGTCCGGGGAGCGCAGCAGGACAGGCAGGTCTCCCTTTGGCCCGTCCGTCCAGAGCCGCTTTCCCTTGCGCTGGCTGTTGCACTCGATGACTGCCGCGGCGGCGTTGAGAATGCTGCTCGTGGAACGGTAGTTCTGCTCGAGACGGATCGACCTTGCGGATGGAAAATCCATCTCGAAACCGAGGATGTTGCCGATGTTGGCGCCGCGCCACGAATAGATGGCCTGGTCCTCGTCGCCGACGACGCAGACGTTGCGACGGGACCCGGCGAGCAGCCGCACAATCTCGTACTGGTGGCGGTTGGTGTCCTGGAACTCGTCGACCAGGAGATACCGATAGCGGTCCTGCAGGGCCTCGCGGATTTCCGGGAGCTGCTCGACAAGGCGGATCGCCTCGATCAGCAGGTCGTCGAAGTCCAGGGCGTTGGATGCGCGCAGGTCGTCGCGATAGAGCTTGTAGATGCTGTTCAGGATTCCGGTTTCCGCGGTGTCCTTTCCACGCAGGCGGACCGCGGCGCCGGACGGGCCCAGGCTCTTGGCCCTGCTGATCTTGTCGAGAACCTTCCTGGGCTTAAGATCCCCCACGGCGCCAACCGTCCGGAACGCCGCCTTGACAACCGCGAGCTGATCGGACTTGTCGAAGATCGAGAAGTTCGGAGCAAACCCCTCGCGGACCTCCGCAAAGCGTTTTCCGTAGCGGCGAAGAAGTCTGACGCAGAAGGAGTGGAAGGTGGAAACCAGAGGCGTGGCGCCCCCGACGCAGCCGTTCTCGTCCAGCAGCCGACCGACCCGCTCGCGCATCTCGCCGGCCGCCTTGTTCGTGAAGGTGACGGCGAGAATCGATTCGGGCCTAACGCCGTGCTTGAGGATGAGCCATGTGATGCGGCTGACTACGACCCTGGTCTTGCCGCTGCCCGCACCCGCCACGATCGCCAGGGGGCCCTCGGTGTGCTCGACCGCCTCGCGCTGCTGCGGGTTCAGGGAGTCGAGAAATGTCATCCCGTAATTCTCATTGTACCGGGCGGCTGGACGGCTCTCCTCTGTACAATGGGGCGGGCACGGGACGATGGCGGAGCATGTTCGATGGGCGCGGACGCGGCGGGAGCTGCTGCGGGACACGTGCTGCGGCATGGGGTATCTGGCCGCCCGCGCCATGGCAGGCGAAGGATTCCTCCAGGCCGCCTCGCGAGAGGATCCGCTCGCACCGAAACCGGCTCACGCTCCGAATCCGAAGGCCAGGGCGGTCATCTTCCTGTTCATGGCGGGGGGCCCAAGCCACATTGAGACCTTCGATCCGAAGCCGCTGCTGAACGAGCTGCACGGCCAGCCGCGGCCCGCCGAGTTCGGCGAGGCGAAGTATCAGTTCGTGAAGCCTGACGCCAAGCTGCTCGGGACCAAACGGACTTTTCGCAGATACGGCGAGTCCGGGATCGAGGTGTCGGACATCCTGCCGCACATCGGCGGCTGCATCGATGACATTGCGGTGATCCGGTCGTGCCACGGCGACATGGTGGTGCACTCGGCGGCGCAGTACGAACTGATGACGGGACGGATCGTCCCCGGGTTTCCGTCGATGGGCTCGTGGATCGTGTACGGGCTGGGATCCGAGGCCAGGTCGCTGCCGTCGTACGTGGTGATGCCGGATCCCGACGGAGCGCTGGAGGCGGGCCAGCCGATGTACATGCACGGCTTCCTCCCGGCCGTCTACCAGCCCACCACGTTCCGCGCCGGCGACCGGCCTGTGCTCAACCTGGACCTGCCGGAAGGCGTGACGCTCGAGGAGCGTCGCAGGACGGTCGACCTGATCCAGGCGCTGAACCGCGAGGCGATGGACGAGGCCAACGATGAGTTCGAGGCCCGCATCCGGACCTACGACCTGGCATTCCGGATGCAGACGGAGGCCCCGGCGGTCTTCGACCTCTCCAACGAATCGGATGCCACGTTGGAGATGTACGGCGTCGGGTCCGAACCCACACACGACTACGGCCGCAGGTGCCTCCTGGCCCGGCGCCTAGTCGAACAGGGCGTGCGCTTTGTGACGGTGGTTTCGGGCGGTGGTCCGGGAAGGCTGCAGTGGGACGCCCACCAGGACATCGAGGAGAACCACCTGCGAATGGCGGCGCAGACCGACCAGCCGGTGGCGGCGCTGCTCAAGGATCTCAAGCGGCGCGGCATGCTGGAGGAGACGCTCGTGCTGTGGGGGGGCGAGTTCGGCCGCTCGCCGGAAGCGGAGACCCGGACGGACGGCAGCGCCGGGCGCGACCACCACAACCTCGGCTTCACCATGTGGATGGCGGGGGGCGGAATCAAGGGCGGGCAGGTCGTGGGAGCGACCGACGCGATCGGGTTGCGGGCCGTCGAGAAGCCGTACCATTTCCGCGACATTCACACGACGATCCTGCACCAGCTCGGACTCGATCAGTACAGGCTCACCTACCCTCACCTCGGCCGCGAGGAGCGCCTGACGCAAGTGCACGGAAGCGTGATCGAGGAAATCGTCTGACGTCTTCGTTTCCGCGATAGACTGAGCTGAATGTCAGCCAACTATCAGGCCGAGGTCGTTGGAGTCTTCGGACAGCCGGTCGCCGAGAATCCGACGGGAGTGATGCAGGAGGCGGGGTTCGAGGCCGCAGGCCTGAACTGGCGCTACCTGAACTTCGAGGTTCCGCCAAGCAGGCTTGGAGCGGCAATGCAGGCGATGGACGCGCTCGGCATGCGGGGCATCAACCTGACGATCCCCCACAAGGTTGCGGTCATCGAACACCTCGACGAACTCTCGCCCGAAGCCCAGGCGATCGGAGCTGTGAACACGGTCCGAATTGACGGCGGGAAGAAGATCGGAGAGAACACCGACGGGAAGGGATTTCTGCGCGGACTGCGGAACGACGCGCAAGTGGATCCCGTAGGCAAGCGTGTGGTCATGCTTGGTGCCGGAGGGGCCGCCCGGGCGATCGGGACCGAGCTGGTGCTGGCCGGCGCGTCCGATCTCCTCGTCGTCAATCGCTCGCGAGAAAGGGGCGAGACGATGGTCGCGGACCTGCGCGAGGCCACCGGCGGGAACGTGCGGTTCGAGCGTTGGCTGGGGACATTCAAGGTCCGCGGGGCGTGCGACCTCCTAGTCAACGCCACATCCGTCGGGCTGTATCCGGACGTTGACGCCATGCCCGACGTCGCCCTCGCGTCTCTCGCGGATGGCACGTTGGTTGCGGATGCCGTGTTCAACCCGCCCGAGACCCGGCTGCTCGCGGCGGCGCGGACGCGGGGCCTGCTGACCCTGGACGGACTCTCGATGCTGGTCTACCAAGGCGTGATCGCCTTTGAAATGTGGACCGGCCAGTCTCCGGACGAAGCGGCAATGAAGTCCGCCTTGCGGGCTGCGCTGGCGGTCGGCTGACCACTTATCCCGACAGACATGAAGGGCGGCCCCCCGGGGCCGCCCACTGGTGCACACATTGAGGTGTGGATAACGGGCTCCCCAGCAACGACGACCCGGCCGACCCGTGCGGGTCAGTCGCGGTTACAGCCG
>JAPPMB010000071.1:44504-47712 GCA_028819255.1 Bryobacterales bacterium
CCTTGTTTGGTTATTATGCGTAAATTATCTCGGCGTTGGGGGCGGGGGGGGGGGGGGGTTCACAACTAAACCCCACTCAATTCATGCGGGGCCCCGTGGGGCCGCCCAGTGCTGCACAGATGGAGGTGAGGATCCCGGGCTCCGCAGCAAGGAGGACCGGGACTCCCGGTGCGGATCAGTCGCGGTTCCAGCCGCGGCCGCCGCGATTCCGCTGGCCTCGCCAAGGGCCTCCCCGAGAGCCGCCGCGAGGGGAGAAGCGCGGCCCGGGACGGCCTCGGCCCTGGCCGAAACCGCCACGATTCCACCCGGGCCTGCCCTGTGACCGGTTGGCGCCGAATCCGCGCCGGTCCCGATTGTCTCCGGTCCGATCGAACGCACCGGGCCGCCGGCCGCGCTCCATTTCGGCCAGACCCAGAATCGCCGCCCCGGCAAGAGCGCGCATCTGCTGGCGCTGCGCCTCCAGCTCCTGAACCTTGGCCTTCTGGTCGGCGGTCAGCACGTCCTGGAGCTTTGCGTTCTGGCTGTCGCGCCACTCCCGGACTTCGTCCCGGTCGGCGTTCCTGGGCGGCCGCTCCCGCCGGATCTCGCGAATCTGATCGACCTGTTCGTCGGTGAGCGCGAGAGTCTCCCGGGCGGCCTCGATCGCGGAGCCGGGACCTCGCCGCCTGGGCTCGTCCTGGGCGAATGCCGTGCCGGCGACTGCCAGCAACAGAAATGTGGCGAATATAGTGCGCTTGGCGTGAGTCATGGTGATGTTGTCCTCCCTTGTTCGATGTGGCGGTCGGTGCCGTCGGGCCCTTCCGCTCGGTAGTTCTGGTTAGATAGACGGGTCAGCCAACGGACCGTCACAACCGTTGTTGTAAAGAGGTGGTCAAAGTCCATTCAGCGGATTCCGTCCCGGCTGAACCCGACCGTCCCGGGCCCAAGCGCACCCGACCGGCACACGCCTGCGATCCGTGGCGCAACAAGATGCCTGCCAGCATGTTGGCGGATCCGAGGAACTGTAAGATCGTCAGAGCGAACTGAACGGGCGGAACAACCAGGCTGCCGCGCCCGAATCCAGCGGCGTTCTTGAGGTCAAGGCACGTCGGCTTGCCACGACAATCCTGTGGGCGGCGGCGCACAAGCCGGCGTCCGCCTTGGATCCAGACTTCCACTGCCTCAGAGAGAAAACCGAACCATGACCAGCTACCGGCACTTGGCTCCCGTGCTCCGTCTGATTGTTGCCGCCTCCGCGGCAGGCGGCCTTCTGGCTGGGCAGAAGCCGAATTTCGTCTTCGTCCTGGCGGACGACCTGGGCTGGCGGGACCTGGGCAGCTACGGGAGCACCTACTACGAGACGCCCCACATCGACCGCCTTGCCGCCCAAGGCGCGCGCTTCACCGACGCCTACGCTGCAGGGAACTCTTGCTCGCCGACACGTGCAAGCATCCTCACGGGCATGTACCCGGCATCGACGCGTGTGACCGACTGGATTCCCGGTAGAACGCCGCCGGGCGCGAAGCTGAAGATTCCGAAGTGGACCAACTACCTGCGCCACGAGGAGACGTCGATCGCCGAGGTGCTCTCCGAGGCCGGATATGTCACAGCCGCGATCGGCAAGTGGCATCTGGGACAGAAGGGCTGGTGGGCCGAGGATCACGGTTTCCACTTCAGCCTCGGCGGCAGCCACGCGGGTTCGCACTCGAACATGTTTCCGCCCTATTGGCCGGACGCCAAGATCGAGCGGCTCGGCTGGCGCCCTTTTCCCGACGAGCGGCCGGGCGAATACCTTACGGATCGCATCACGCGCGAGGCAGAAGCCTTCCTCGACCGCCACGGAGATCAGCCCTTCTTTCTCTACGTTTCGCACTACGCGGTGCATACGCGGATCGAGGGCAGGCCGGAGGTCGTGGAGAAGTACCGCAAGAGGCGTCCGAGCGGGCCGCAGAATAGTCCGGAGTACGCGGCCATGGTCGAAGGGCTGGACCAGGGCGTCGGTGCGATCGTCGCAAAGCTCGACCAATTGGGGGTGACGGAACGGACCGTCATCATTTTCTTCTCCGACAACGGAGGCCTGTCGAAGGACGGCCGCATCACGTCCAACCTGCCGCTCCGGGGAGAGAAGAGCACAGCCTGGGAGGGCGGCGTCCGCGTCCCGCTCGTCGTCAAGTGGCCCGGGCGGGCCGAAGGCCTGATCGTCGAGGAGCCGGTGATCAGCGTTGATCTCTTCCCGACGATACTCGACATCGCCGGGGTGGTCGCCGGAAATGAAGTGGACGGCAAGAGCCTTGCCCCGCTTCTCAGGGGGGATAGCGGATTTCGCCGAGGGCCGATCTATTGGCACTATCCGCACTACAACGCGCACACGCCGATCATTACGTGCACCCCCTACGGCGCCGTCCGGTCGGGCCGGTTCAAGCTGATCGAATTCTATGAGGACGGACACACCGAGCTGTACGACCTGCGGGAGGACATTGGCGAGACCAGCGACCTGTCAGCGGCGATGCCGGACAAAGCCGGCGAGCTTCTGGGGAAGCTCCGTTCATGGCGTGACTCCGTCCGGGCACAGATGCCGACGAGGAACCCGGAGGCGGACGAGGCCCGATACCGGGAGTACAAGGAGAAGCGGCTGTGGAGGCCGGTCGACGTATACGAGCAGCAGACGGCGTTTCCCCGGCCGTAGCGTGTCCGCGTGGACGTGGAGTCCCGATTTCCTGTCGGCGACCATCCAGCGAGCCGCTTTTCCAAATGCCCCAGGCACAGATCGGACGCCGGACGCGATGAAGGTGCGTCTAGCGCGGCAAACGCAGCGAGCAGCTCTTGGACCTACGCAGCGTCTTGAGTCTCTCGAAAAACTCGGTCACGGTGACGGTGCTCGGCCAATCCAAGTTCACTGAGATGTGAATGCCGGATCCCCGTGCGTCCCGGACAGGATTGATGCTGACGGCTCCTAGATCAGCCAGTCTCGTGACATCGCGCTGCAACGCGGCAGCCGGATGCTTTCGGGACTCGTAGCGCCCAAGCACATCCGGAACCAGTGTTGTCCAGTTCACACTTCCATCCTTTTCCAGCAGGTGATTCAGCAATTGCAGCTGGCGGTCTATGATTACACGCTTACGGGAACTCTCAAGCCTCAGAAAGAGTTCGCCGAGGAACATCCTGAAGATCTCCTTAGACCGAAGTTCCCCCAGGGATCAAGTCGGAAGTATCTGATTACAAAGGCGTT
>JAPPMB010000014.1 GCA_028819255.1 Bryobacterales bacterium
CGGCTTGGAACGCCGGCTTCAGCCGGCACGCGGGCCGCAGGCCCGCAGAGGGCGTATCGCTGCTTCGCCGTGTGACGCCCACGGCTTGGAGCGCCGACCTCCGGTCGGCATCGCGCGGGAGCGCGAAACCCGCGCTGATGGCGCCGCGCCCGACCGACGTCGGGAACGGGAGCTTCGGTCGATAACGCCAAGCTCCGGTCGATATCCAGCGCCGGCGGGTGGAGCCTGAGGTCGATAACCCCGAGCTCCGGTCGATATCCAGCGCCGGCGGGTGGAGCCTTAGGTCGATAACGCCGAGCTCCGGTCGATATCGAGGGCCGGCGGGTGGAGCCTTAGGTCGATAACGCGCACCTCCGGTCGATATCCGGGGCCGGTGGGTGGAGCCTTAGGTCGATAACGCTGAACTCCGGTCGATATCCGAGGTCGGCGGTCTGGAGGCTCCGGTCGATAACGCCGAGCTCCGGTCGATATCCGGGGCCGGCGGACGGAGCCTTAGGTCGATAACGCGGAGCTCCGGTCGATATCCGGGGCTGGCGGGCTGGAAGCTCCGGTCGATAACGAACGTCAGCGGCGGAAGCGACGATCGGTAGTGCGCGAGAGGCGATGAGATTCTGACTCAGTCAAGGTTCGCCATGAAGTCGGACTCGCTGCTCGCGCCGAGAGCGTTGAGGGCGATGGTGTCCTCGGACGCAACGGCCAGAGCCATCCGTTGGCGAGGGGAAGGGAAGCCCGGCGAGACTGCGATCTGCCGTGCCGCCAGAATCGCTCGCACGAGGGCCACACGAGCCTCTTCCCGGCCCTTCAAGTGGCCATCGGCGAGCCCTTTGGTGTGTCCCTCAGCCAACCCCGCGTCATAGCCCTGCTTCCACTTCGTTTCCCATGCCTTTCGGGAACTCTCGGAGGTCACGCCGCCAGTCTAGGGGGTGTCCACGGCTGCCGGGGACCGGAAAACCGGCCAAAAGGACAGGGCACCGAGACAACCGAATCGATCCTTGGTTCCGGACGCCTTCTTTACCGCACTCCACTGACCACCGCAGACTCCCGCACGGCAGAGCCGCGAGGAACGCCGCGCCAACCGGCTCCGCCAAGACGACAGGTGCTGCACGAAAGCTCGGCCCCGCGACCCCGAGAATCGGGGATCTCGCGACGGCCGATTTTGTCGTCCTCCACATGCAGAGTCCCAGGCACGGTCAAGCCACGGATGTCCCTTCCGCTCCCGTTCCTCCCCGGTCCAGCTCACGGGTACCCTCCCCCCGTGGGACGCGCACAGGGCATCTACCTCGACTACAGCGGGTCGGCTCCTGATCGCTCGTTGTCCGGTCAGGCCGAGGACGTTGGCCGGACGGCGTCCGCCTTCGGGAGCTCAGCCGATGGCTGACAACCGGCGGCACATCTGCGGCATCTCGGGAGGCAAGGACTCCAGCGCTCTGGCGGTCTATCTACGCAGCAAGGTGCCGAAGATGGAGTACTTCTTCTGCGACACCGGCGCCGAACTACCGGAAACCTACGAGTACCTCACCCGGCTCGAAGTCCTGCTTGGCCAGCCGATCGTCCGCCTCAACGCGGAGCGCGGCTTCGACCATTGGTTCGAGGTCTTCCGTGGCGCGCTCCCGTCGCCCCAGATGCGCTGGTGCACCCGCAACATGAAGATCAAGCCGATCGAGGCGTGGATCGGCGACGAGCCGGCGGTCTCCTACGTGGCGATCCGGGCCGACGAGGCGAACCGGAAGGGATACATCTCCACGAAGCCCAACATCACCAGCCGGTTCCCGTTCGTCGAGGACGGCGTTGACCGGGACGGCGTGATGCGGATCCTGGAGGACGCCGGGATCGGGCTACCCAGCTACTACGAGTGGCGCACCCGCTCGGGCTGCTACTTCTGCTTCTACCAGCGGAAGGCGGAGTGGGTCGGCCTCGCGGATCGCCACCCGGATCTCTTCGAGCGCGCTGTCGCCATCGAACGGAAAGTGCTGCAGGACGCCGGGGTCAGCGGTGACGCCGATTTCGGCGATCAGGCCATGCGGGGCCGGAACTACACCTGGTCAGGCGGCGAGAGCCTCCCCCAACTCCTTGCCCGGCGCGACGAGATCCTGCGGAAGCATCGTGACTCGATGTCGCGCGCTCATCGGTCCCGCCAGAATGTCCCGCCCCTCGAAGCGCTGGGTGATGCCCTCGACGAGGACGACGACACGACGCCCTGCACGGTGTGCGCGCTGTAGCAGCGGCAGGTTCTTCCCGTTTCCTGTTCAGACGAACGGCTTCCCGCTCCATTCCGGAACCTGCTGGTTCTGTTGCAGCCTTAGCCGCTGCAGAGTCACGGCGGAAAAACAACCTTCGAGGTCGGCTCCGTTCGCTTCAAGTCCCGGCAAGCTGACCGCCGCCTCCAACATGAACAGCTTTCCCAGCGGGTCGTGCCGGTCCGCGCGGTACGCGTCGCGCCACCAGCCGATGATCCGGTCCTCCGCATCCCGGAGCAACCGGTCGGACGGCAACCGGTCTTTCTTGCGCTGGTTGACAGTGCGGTGCGAGGGCAGCAGGTTCCAGAGGTCTCCGCAGGGCCAGACGGCCCACGGAAAACAGTGGTCAATGTCGAGTTCCTTCTCCGACAGACTCCTGCCGCTCCACACGCAATGAAGAGGCTGTTCTGCGAGCAACCGCACAGCCTCTCTCCGGGCGCGCCCTACGTCCCGTTTGGGTTCCTCCCAGGCCATGGCGTCCCAGAGCCGAGCGCGGCCGGCATCATCGAGGGGGCGGTCCAGACTCGCCGCGTAGGATCGGGTGACCCTCGCCCACTCGGCGACTATGGCCGGCTCGATCCAGGGAGCGAAGCGCTGCGCCGCGACCCACAAATGGGTCGGCACGCGCATCGTGCCGAAGCTGGCGAGGTACCGCTCGTCCAGCCGGACGTCGCCCGGATACCGCCCGGCCCTGGCGGTGCATGTACGAAGGATGGGGCCCGTCCCCTTGGGATCCGTCATGTAGCGCGCCGGCATTCTGCAAATGGTCTTGGCAGCGTCCTTGAGGGCCTGGTGAAGCGCGTTGCCGTCCTCGCCTTCGAACCGGACCCCGACGCGCAGATCGCGATGCGACACCCCTGCAATTCGCCCAAATGCCTCCTTGGCGAAACCGAGTCCTTCGCCACCCCTGTGGTTCACCGGGTTCTGGGGCATGTTTTCCTTCAGTAGAGGCTTGTAGAGCCGAAGCCACATGAGCGCCACCAAGCCCAGTGGGATCGAGACGTACTCGTCGTCAGCGGGCGACCCGAGCCCACCCGCGCTGTCCGCTATACGGCAGAGCACGCGTAGCAGGCCGAGCTTGTACGTGGAGCTCTTGTCGTCGTTCAGAATGACGTGGCGCAGCAGCGGCAGCGCCCCGGTGCCGTCGTCCGGCAGCCGAATCGCGAGTTGGTCCCAACGGATCTCGGGGCGGCCGAGAAGGTCGTCGGCCGTGGCTTCCCGTTCGACGAACGCGCCGTGGTCCCGGGCGAGACTCTTGATCTCCGCCGCGGAGACAGGATGGAACCTTCGGCCCACCTCAACTGGGCCGTGGCGCAGTGTGATGGCCAGCACGCCCCCCGGCTTGAGCAACGTGATCAGCTTCCTGAACGCCCTCGCGCGGTCCGATGGGGCAACATGCATCCAGACCGCGCTGGCCAGAATCACGTCGAAGGCCAGGCCGCTCCGGACAGTACGCTTGAGGCTGGGCAGCGAGTCGGAGATCCACTGGATACGCGGATCGCCGTGCCGTTCGCGCGCCATCGTCTGAAGTCTGAAAGACGGTTCGACCGCGACGACGTCGTGTCCCTTGTAAGCCAACCACGCGGCATCGCGACCGCTCCCCGCGCCGACGTCGAGGATCGTTGCCGGCCGCAAGGGCAACAGGTCCGTCAGCCAACCGTGAAGGCGTTCCGGGGAGACGGCCTCGTAGCGATCCACCAGCGTCTCGGCGTGAGCGTCGTACCAGGCGATCTCGTCGGACAATGTTCGGTTCCGCCGGCCCGCGCGGTGCGTTGCCGAGCGGTGACCGGCCCTAGCGACATGGTACGGCCGCGCGGCTGGCCTACACGCGAAGCGGAAGGCAGATAATCCCGCGTTCCTTGGCGACCCCGCGATGAGCGCTTACTTCGACCGGCGATCCGACCTCTTCTGCGGCGCGTTTCGCGACGGCGCAGGCTACCGGGACTACGTCGCCACCGGGAGCGAACGCGAACAGTCGAACTGGGCACGCGCAGAAGCGGCGGTTCCGGCGCTGCCGGACGGTGCTCGGACGCGTCTCGATCCCGCCGGCCGGATCGTGAACGTGCTGTGCCTGAGCGGAATATGGTGCGGGGACTGCGTCCGGTCGGTCCCGATCGTGGCCCGGCTGGCCGAGGCGGCGGGCCCGTCCGTCGATCTCCGGCTAGTGGATCGAGATGCGATCCCGGAACTTCGGGACGAACTGCGCGTTCTGGGAGCCATGCGGGTTCCGATGGTGGTGTTCCTGACCGAGGACTTCCACGAGATCGGGCGGTGGGGGGACCGGCCGCTGGCCGTGTACCGGGAGAAGGCGGCGACGGAGCTGGGGGCCGCTTGTCCGCTGCCCGGTTCGGCGGACGGCGGGGCGCTGGCCGCGGAGACGGAGGAATGGCTGGACGTGTTCGAGCGGATGATCCTGATGGCGCGCCTCGCGCCGCCGCTCAGGGCGCGGCACGGGGATTGACGGGGTAGCGTTCCCGTCGTGCGGCCATTTGGAGGAGTGAGGTTCGCTGCGCTGCGCGCAGCGGTGCCGGCTGAAGCCGGCGTTCCAAGCCGCCGCGCCCTCCCGGACAAACCGCGGTGGGGCCGGGGGGGGGGGGGGGGGGGCCGCCCGCGCGGGGG
>JAPPMB010000046.1 GCA_028819255.1 Bryobacterales bacterium
GCGGCCGGCGCGTGAACCCGATGATCCTCGAAGGCCAGTCCTACGGCGGCACCGCGCAGGGAATCGGCACCGCGCTGTTCGAGGAGAGCCTCTACGACGAGAACGGCCAGCCGCTCACCTCGACCTTCGCGGACTACGTGATTCCCGGCCCGACCGAGCTGCCGTCGATGCGCATCGAGCACGCGGAGTCGCTCTCGCCCTTCACCCGCCACGGCATCAAGGGGATCGGGGAAGGCGCCGCGATCGCCCCGGCGGGGGCGGTGGTGAACGCCGTCAACGATGCGCTGCGGCCGCTCGGTGTGGAGATGAACGAGATTCCGGCGACGCCGCGGCGGGTTCTTGCCGCGATCCTCGCGGCGCGGGCGAGGGATACTGGTGATGCGGAAACGAGTGTAGAGCGGCAATCGTGAAGCTCGTACATTTCACGTACGTCCGCAGTTGACCTCAGTGGGACGCTGACGCGTCCCTTCGAAGCGCGGCAACTGTATAGAGAGAGCTGACGCGGCGTGCGCATTGTGAACCGTGGTACCAAAGGGTGAAGGAGAGGTATCCAGGAATGGCGGTGCCCGCGGAGAATTCGTTGAATTCCGAGACCGTCATCCAGGAAGGACAGGTCCTCGCCGGTCCGCTGTTCGCCGAGCCGATGCGGGTCGAGACGGTCCGCCCGAATGGTCCCGACGTATGGGTGGCAGGCTTGGTCGGGCTGCGTTCCGAGCAGTTTCGCCGGGTCACGCTGACCTCCCGCGACATCTCCAACCTCACCATCGCCGACACCACGCTCTCCTACGACGGCGACGGCCGGCTGCTGCGCCTCGGCCTGCAAGCGTATACGCTCGGCATTGCCTACGAGTTCGATCCGTACTTCGGACTCTCCATTTCCCGCGTGGATCCTCTGCCGCATCAGCTCGAAGCCGTCTACGAGCATCTCCTGAAGCTGCCCACCGTACGCTTCCTGCTCGCCGACGACGCGGGCGCGGGCAAGACCATCATGGCCGGCCTCCTGATCCGCGAGCTGAAGCTCCGGGGCCTCATCGAACGGGTGCTCGTCGTCTGTCCGACGAACCTGGCCTTCCAGTGGCAGCGCGAACTGAAGGAGAAGTTCGACGAGAAGTTTCTCGTGCTCAAGGGCGCGGATCTGCGCGATCAGTTCGGGGTCAACCAGTGGCTGGAGCAAAGGCAGATCATCACCTCGCTCGACCTTGCCAAGCGCACGGACATCCTGCCCGGATTGCGCCAAGTGCACTGGGACCTGGTCATCGTCGACGAGGCGCACCGGATGTCGGCGCGGGACGAGAGCCACAAGAGCCAGCGCTACCGGCTGGGAGAGCTGCTTCGCGACAGTGCCGATCACATCCTTCTGCTCACCGCCACGCCGCACAAGGGCGACCCGCAGAACTTCACGCTGTTCCTTCAGCTTCTCGACCGCGACGCCTACGCCGATGTGACCTCCATTCGCGAGGCCATGGCCCGCCGGCGGGCACCGTTCTACCTGCGGCGCACCAAGGAGGCGATGGTCTACTTCCCGGAGCGTCAGGGGGACGGAACGTGGGCGGCGCAGCCGGTCTTCACAAAGCGCATCCCGCGCACCGCCGACTTCGCGATCGACGGCCCCGAGTTCGACCTGTATCAGCGGGTCACACGGTTCGTGAAGCGGCAGAGCGCGCGTGCCGCCGCCGCGGGCGACGACCCGCGGGCCCGGGCCGTGGGGTTCCTGATGTCGCTCTACCAAAGGCGCCTTGCATCGAGCACCTGCGCCATGCGGTGCTCGCTCGAGAATCGTGCCAAGCGGCTGGCCGACGGACTCGAGCGGGCTCAGGACCTGCTGCGGACTGCGCCACCGGACATTCCCGACCCGGAAGAGATCGAGGAGCTGGAAGATGCCGCACGCGAGCGCCTTGAGGCGCTGTTGGAGGCGATTACGCTCGCCGGCAACGCCGAGCAGATACGTGAAGAGATCGACGAGCTCCGGCAGCTTGCGGAAGAAGCAAAGGCAGTCGAGGGTTCGAACCGCCAGGCAAAGCTCGCGCGCCTGCGCAGCGTCATGCGCGACGAGGGGTTCTTCGACCGTCCCGACCAGCGACTGCTGATCTTCACCGAGTTCAAAGACACCCTCGACTTCTTGATGGAGAAGCTGAGCGCGTGGGGCTTTCGCGCCGGCTGCATCCACGGCGGCATGAAGCCCGGCTCGCGCGACGAACCGGGCACCCGGCTCCACGCCGAGCAGGAGTTTCGCGACGGCGCCATCCAGGTGCTGGTGGCCACCGAGGCGGCCGGGGAAGGCATCAACCTCCAGTGCTGCCACATCCTCTTCAACTACGACATCCCGTGGAACCCGAACCGGCTCGAGCAGCGCATGGGCCGCATCCACCGCTACGGGCAGCGCCGCGATTGCCTGATCTTCAACTTCGTCGCCGCCAACACCATCGAGGGACGGGTGCTGCAACGCCTGATGGACAAGCTCCAGGAGATCCGCGACGCCCTGGATAACGATGCGGTGTTCAACGTGGTGGGCGAGGTCCTGCCGGCCGCTCACGTGGAACGGGTGCTCCGGGACTACTACGCGGGCAGACTCGGCGACGCCGATCTCGAAGATCGGCTCCTGAAGGATGTGGACGAGGGCCACTTCCGGGCCATCTGCCAGACCGCTCTGGAGGGACTGGCGGCCCGGAAGCTCAATCTCGACATGCTCATCGAACGCCGGGCGCGGGCGCAGGAGCGGCGCGTGGTGCCGGAGACCATCGCACGGTTCATGAAGGAGTGCGCACGGGATGCGGCCCTGACCCTGAAGCCGGTGGGTGGCCTTGCGCATGCGTTCGAGCCGGGCCGCACGCCGTCCGGCTTGAAGAAGTACGAGCGCGGGCCGGGCTGGAACCTCGCCGAGCTGGCCGTCCGGTATCCTCGCCTCTCGACGGACCGGGACACGGCCGAAGCAAACAGCCTCGAATGGGTGACCCCCGGGCATCCGCTGTTCGAGGCGTTGCGCCGCCACGGTCTCGATCTCGGTCAGGACGCCTTCGCCAGCGGCGCCTGCTTCCATTCCGTGGCGCACGAGGCGCCGGCACGGCTCGACTTCTATCGGGCCCGGGTGGTGGACGGCCTCGGACACGTCATTCACGAACGGCTGTTCGCGGTGGAGCTGGCGGAGGACGGCTCCTGCCGCCTCCAGGAGCCGGACGTTCTCGGCAATCTGAGCCCGGCTGCCGCACCGGAGCGCCTGCCGTCCGTCGCCGCCCTCCCGGAGGCGACCGAATGGCTCAACGTGCACGCTCTGGCGCCGTTCATCGACGAAGTCCGGGCGGAGCGGCTGGCCGAGGTGGAGCGCATCGCGGAGCACGTCGAGCTGTCCCTGACCGAGGTGTTGCAACGGACCGACGACGAGATCGGCCGCGCCGCGGTGGAGGCGGAGAAGGAGACCGCCGGAGCCGAGGGCCGTCTTGCGCAGGCCGAAGGCCGGCACGCTGAGGTTCTGGTGCGCCGCGAGCGCCGCCGAGCGGAGTTGGAGCGGCAGCGAGCGATGACCCTGCAGGGGGTCGAGCGGCTGGCGAGCGCCCTCGTCCTGCCCCATCCCGACCGCGAGACCCTGGACCTGCGGCGCCTGCGCCCGAACCCCGAGACCGAGCGGACGGCCATGCGGGTGGTCATGGAGCACGAGCAGGCCCAGAACCGGCAGGTCTACGACGTGAGCGCGAGGAATCTCGGCTACGATGTGACGAGCCTGGATCTGCGCTCGGGCGAGCTTCGCCTGATCGAAGTGAAGGGCCTCGCCGGCGCCACCGGCAGTATCCTGCTCACCCCGAACGAGCGCCGCGTCGCCGAAGATCGCCCCGACTGCTACTGGCTGTACGTGGTGACGGACTGCGCGAGCACCCCTGTCCTACAGCCGCCGGTGCGGGACCCGGCCAAACGCCCCTGGCGTGAGGTCACGAAGGTCGCGCACTATTATTTGAGCGTCGATGCGCTGAAGCGGCCGATGGAGGTTCGGGAGCGAGAAGGGCGCTACGGCGAGCGAGGCGAGCCGTGAAGAAGCCGTCGATTTACATCGAAACCTCGGTCGTCAGCTATCTCGTTGCCGAGCCAAGCATCAACATCGTCACTGCGGCCCGACAGGCACTTACGCGACAGTGGTGGAACGAGAGACGGCAGGACTACGATCTGTACATATCGGAATTCGTCGACTCGGAAGCAGCATCGGGAGGCCCCCTCATGCCGCACCGACGTCTCGCCGCGCTCGCTGGCCTTACCGAGATCGAACTGACCGAGCCGGCTACCGATCTTGCCCGAATGCTGGTCGAAGAAGGGCCGCTTCCGGCGAGGGCTGCTCTCGACGCCCTGCACATCGCGATTGCCGTAGCGGGGGGCATGGAATACTTGCTGACGTGGAACTTCAAGCACTTGCCCAACGCAACGATACGCAATCAGATCGAACGAAAATGCCGTTCGGGAGGATTCGAACCTCCCATCATCTGCACTCCGGAGGAGCTGTCGGGAGAATGACGATGCACCACGACGAGATCATTGAAGAAGTACGGGCCAATCGCGATCGGTTGGCGGCGCTACGAAACTACGACATCCGTGCCCTGTATGAAGATGCCAAGAACCGCGAGCGCGCCAGCGGTCGGAAGGTCGTCAGGTTGGCACCCCGACGGTTGGCAAGCAACGGTGGGGAGGGTGCCAGTTCGAGCGACATTCCGGCCGAGAAGTGATTCAACTCGCGCAAGACGAGCGGCGAGACCAAGCGCCCGCCGCCCATGCGGAATCCAGCCAAGCGCCTGCGGCGCGAAGTCATCAGGGCCGCGCACTTCTACCTGATCG
>JAPPMB010000085.1 GCA_028819255.1 Bryobacterales bacterium
TCCGATCGTTTCTTTTCAACAAGTTACGCACATCAATGTCAAACATGGGCTAGTGGCCAAAGAGGATCCTGCTCGTCACAGGGGATTCCGGCGAGAGCTACGAAGCGCTGTACGCCCTGCACCGATTCCAGGAGGCCGGGTGCGAGGCGGTCGTGGGGGCGACGTCGGCCCGCCGGCTGCATCTGGTCATGCATGACTTCGAGCCGGGATGGGACACGTATGTCGAACGTCCGGGCTACGGGCTCGAAGCCGACATTGCCTTCGACGACGTCAAGGTGGCCGACTACGACGCTGTCCTGCTGCTCGGGGGGCGCGCCCCGGAGTTCCTGCGCCACATTCCCAGAGTCGTCGAGATCGTCAGGGAGTTCGCTGGGAGCGGCAAGCATGTCTTCTCGATCTGCCACGGCATCCAGATCCTGGTCGCCGCCGATCTGGTCGCAGGACGCACCGTGACATGCTACGAGCATGTCCGTTCCGAGGCTGAGCGGGCGGGCGCCACGTACTCCGAAGAGCAGGCGGTTCGTGACGGGAACATCGTTAGCGCACAGACTTGGGAGTCGCACCCGGAGTTCTATCGGAGAGTCTTCGAGTGCCTTAACGACTGATCTCAGGCGGTTGAGACGCCTGCCCGTTCCGGCTGCCGGATTGAGAGACCGTTCGAGCGATGCGCCTCAACCGACCGGCGGCAGGCACGCAAGCGTACGCACCGGACCCGTCGGTCCGCGACCGCCGGGCAGAGCCCGTTCCGGGCGGTCAGTTCGGGGCGGAGGGCACGATCTCGAACTTGCGGTAGATCACCAGGCGCCTGCTGTCCTCTGTCGGCAGCATGGCTGCAATCGTGTAGCTTCCGACCGAGAGGCCGGAGGTGGACAGAGCGGTGAGGAAACGCAGCCGGTTCGACCCGAGCTCGGGCACGGTCTGGTGGGCCGTGACCGGCGGGCGCGCGACGCGCTCGTTCCCGTGGTAAAGGGCGATCCTCGCGCTTGGGGGGCTTGCCATGGATTCCGGACTGGCGTTGTACACGTCGTAGAGCGCGAAGATGGGATCGCCATGGCGAAAACGCTTGACGGCGGATGCGAAGAACCGGCTGCCGGCGACCTCGAGCACGTTCTCGGGCTGCTCAGGACGACGTCTGGCGGCCGGTGGGTCGCCGACATCGTCGATCCTGCTGGTCAGCAGCAGCGAGCTCGCACCCATCCGGTTCCGGAAGGACGGAATCCGGACCTGGGTCTGGAAGCTCCCCATCAGCCCCGACACGTCTTCGCGGACAACGACCTTCCAGTCGTAGTCGCCAGGAGCGAGCGACATCTGCGATCCGTAGTGCAGCCAGGAATGAGGATCATCGCTCAGCCGCTGCAAGCTGTCCTTCGTCACCGTGATTTCGAAGCGTCTCTCGTCGATCACTGGAGTCCTGGGCACCTCCTGTCCTGGGTCTCGCGGCGATGCCCGGGCGACCACCGTGAGCTTCAGGCTCGCGCCCTTCCTCGAGGAGGCTGAGGGAATGTCCCTGACATGCACTCCGGCGCTGTAGACCAAGGTCGGGTTTCCGCTCGCGTCCTGAAAGAACTCGTGGTCAACGACGATGGGCAGATCCGTGTAGGGAGTGTCAAACGTCAGGGCCTGGTGCAGACGCAGGTTCCGCTCGGTACGGGACGTCTCCCGGAAAGGCCGCTGTTCGTAGTAGCCGCGCTGGTGGCTCACGCGCAGGCCCTGCTGCGCGACGCGAACCCTGAGCCTGCGGAGCCGCCCCTTCTGCTCGGTGTCCGCCGGGTAGTACCCCAGCAAGTAGTAATCGCTCATCTCGCGATCAACCACGTCGAAGACCTTGCCGAAGTCGTTGCTGTTCAGAACGGCCCGTCCGCCGGTCCGCCGCGCCACCTCCCAGAGGCCATCCTGGTTGTCCTGGCGCCGCTGCGCCTGGCTGTCGAACCCGTTGTTGAGCACGTCGCCCATCATGGACGACATGCTGACGGCGGTCTCAGCATCGCCGCCGGGCGGGGCTGCGGAGAGCCGGCTCACGTCTGAGACGAAGAACCGCACGCGGGCCTTGGTCGACTCGTCCTCAAGGACTCTCATAATGTCGATGTTGTCCTCGTCAACCGGCAGGCCGGTCGAAAACAGGACTACGACCTTCCTTCCCGGAAATATGCCGAGCGCACGGATGAGATCTATGTATTCGTACATTCGAAGCCGCCGGTAGAACGCAGCCCGGTCGGCGATCTCCTCGAGCTGGTCCTCGAACTCCTCGTTGGCGTCGTCGATCAGATTCTCGAAGCTGTTGCTGTACTCGACGTCGCGGGCCAAGTCTACTGCCAGGGTGTCGACAAGCCCGCCACGTCCGACGCCCTCGAATCTGCCTTCGAGCATCTCGTCGAGGCGGAGGAGCAGGTCAGAACGGCGAGAGGTGAACGGCGAGCCCTCAAGGGAGACCAACACTCCCGGTTTCAGGTGCTCGCCGATGAATTCCCGGACGGCATCGTAGATCTGAGGACGGTCCTCTCTGCGTCCACGCGTTGCGATGTAGATAAACGTGCTGCGTCGAAGCCTGTCCTCGTCGCCCGCGCTGAATTCGGTTCCGGTGGCGCCTCCGTCCGTGGGGACATCCGGTGGCGATGTCGGATTCAGGCCGTCTATGAATTCGAACGTTGAAATTCGCTGCGGCTGTCCGTTCTCGAGCAGGACGAAGTCCTCCTTGGAGAGGCCCGATACGGCTCGGCCCCTGCCATCCGTGACTCGGACCTCAATCTCCATCAGGGCCGCCTCGGCTTCAAAGAGCGGAGGATCCTGGGCCGTGGCCGGCGACCACATCCCCATGAGGACGAGGCAGGCGATCAGCGGTACGCATGCCGCAGCGAACCGCGTGCTGGCGAATCCGCAGGAATCAATCTGGGCTGCCGATTCCGCTTGCCGACGCCGAACCTGGGCCGCCCCAGCCCTCTCTGGCGGTCCGCTGGGGGACCGTGCCGGCGCGATGGACCGCTCGTCAGTCATGCATTCGCCCACTCTGACTTCCACGGAAGCCGCGGGACGCCGCCCGTGCGACGTGAAGCTCCGCCAGGAGTGGAAACCGGCTCCCCTCATTCATGGTATTTGACGACGGACACCGCGTGTTCAGTTCCCAAGTTCCCAAGAGGGATTCGCCTGGGACCAGGGTGCCGGGCCGGCAGCCGATGCAGCGGTCCGGAAGGCACCCGTCGATGCCTTGACTTGTTCGGCTCAGCCTGCGAACCTGCCGGGCCAAGTCGGAGGCACCGGCGGATCACCAAGATCGAGAGACGTAGCCCCGATTAGCCGTTCTTGGGCGATCCCGCGCTGGCTGCCGATCAGCCGTGTCTTCGGCGAGACATCTTTGGTGATAGGCGAGAATCTTCTGAAAGATCGGCTCGGAGGTCAGGATTCGTTGTTGCGGGCCCTCGATTCCTCGTCGAGCGATCTCGCTCGCAATCGCGTTCTTCAGACCCCTCCTGCAAGCATCGTAGGTCGTGGTGGCTTGCAGTGCTTCGTCTTTTTCGAACAAGCGTCTGTATCAACGAGCGAGCCGCCTCGGATCACTGATGAACCTCTGCAGGCGGAGAACCTGCCCGTCAGTCAGCGAGTCTGCCAGGCTGGACACCATGAATGCCAAGTCGAACAGGTCGCTCGCTTCGTTTCGGCTGCTCGTCGCAGCCAGCTTCTGCTCGAACAGCGCTCCCACGCTGTAGCTGCGGACTCCAGCCACCTTCTCAGCCTCCGTCGCGAAGCGCGGCTTCAGAGAATGCGTGTCGACCCTCAGATTGAACGGCTTGTCTAATCTCGGGGCCAGATATCAACCCAGTATCGAACGGACTCTCGGTGTAGTCTCCGCTTTGATCCAAGCACACCCATGCCTGCTGCCTCCACGTCCGCGCGGATCAGCGGCTCTAGGTTCGCCTGCTTCTCCAAGTCGAAGTCCAGGTCAGTGGTATGTCGATTCAACCCTCGGGTGAAGGCAAGGGCAGAGCCTCCCTTGAGAACGCACGTCGCGCCCTGCAGATACTGGATGACGGACCGCATGACATTCTCGCGAAGCGTCTGCCCGGGTGTCACGTAGCCCCTTCTGCTCGCGAGTTCGGGAAACATGAATCGCGCCGTGTTTTCGTCAGGGCGTGCGAGAAACGCGCCGTGCCGTCACTCGCTGCGGCTCAAACCTCAAGCTCCGGTGGAACCGGGAGGGCAGAGCAGATGCCGGAATTCCGGGTTGTACCAGTCTTGGTATTTAGGATCATCCTCGTAGCCCGGAAGGATGAACGATGCGATGCCGGGAATCCACTTGTCGAACGCCTGCTTCTCAGCCCTGCCAAGCTGGGCGCGGATCGGTTTCAGATACTCCTCCCTCAGCGTCTACGTATCCTCCCGCGTTCTGATCCGGTCGTTGATCCTGTGTGGTGTAGCGAAAACGGGCCTCTCCCCCTCCTGGAGTTCCTGCAGTGCGAGGTCGACGATAGCCCGGTAGTGATTCGCGACGTAGACGGGTCCGCTGTAGGGCTTGACCTTGTACCTGCCTAGCAGTTCCGCCATGTCGCGGACCCCTTGCGACCCGAAAGTCGTGGTGGTGTCGACTGCGGTGCCGGTTCCGGCCACGTCCGCGTACCGCGTCGTCCTGTAGCCGAAGAACTTCTCCTCGAAGTGTCCATGGGGCAGGTAGGGGACGCCGGCTGGCGTCTCTTTCGGGGCGTCGGGAGTGTCCTTGCCTGACCCAGCACTAGGGGCGCGAGAAGGAAGGTGACCGAGGAAGCCGAGGAGTTGGAGGACTCGGCACGGCCCTGGGTGAGGCCGGCGGGACTGTACGCCGACGCTGCGCGAACGGCCCCAACAGGACCGAGCGCAAGTAAAAAGCATGGCGGAGAGGGAGGGATTCGAACCCTCGGTAGAGCTCTATAACCCTACGACGGTTTAGCAAACCGCTGCCTTAAGCCGCTCGGCCACCTCTCCGTTCGCGGCTGCCTACGGCCGTATCGTAGCAGACTTGTCAGTGGTCCGCCATCCGCCCCGCTCGGGATCGTTCGGTCAAGAAACTGGCCGGCTCGATCCACGTGCCGGCAAGACACCTGGCAGCAGCTCCATGCCGAAAGCGGTAGAGTCGGGCTAGGGCCGCAGCCGAGAGCTACCAGATGATCGTCCTGAAATTCGGAGGAACCTCGCTCGGGAGTCCAGCGGCAATCGAGAGGGTCTGCTCCATCGTCCTGCTCGCCCGGGAGCGGACACCGCTGGTCGTTGTCTCCGCGATCGGCGACACGACGGATTCCCTGGAGGAAGCCGCTCAGGCAGGCCCCGCAGCCGGAGAACGCAAGCTCTCGGGAATCCGTGCGCGGACCATGACCATTGCCCGGGAGCTGCTTCCACGCAGGCCGTTCTCCGAGTTTGTCTCGTTCCTGGACAAACTCCTGGTTGAGGCGAGAGAGCTGCTGGTGCAGAATGGCTCCGATTCCGCCCCCTCTGCCACCTTCGATGCCCTGCTTGGCGTCGGGGAGCGCATTTCCAGCCGGCTCGTGACGCTTGCCTTGTCCGAGTGCGGTGGCACGGCATCGAATCTCGATTCCAGGGACCTCTTTGTGACCGAGGCCTGCCATGGTGGAGCCAGTCCCTTGCCCGGGCCAACCCGGAGGCGCCTGCAAGCGGCCGTTCCGCCACACCTGGCAGCGGGGAGCATTCCCGTCATAGGCGGGTTCATCGCCACCGGAGAGGACGGCTTCCCAACGACTCTCGGCAGGGGCGGCTCGGACTACACGGCATCCCTGGCCGCCGCCGCCCTGGGAGCCGAAGAGGTCCAGATCTGGACGGACGTGGACGGAGTCATGAGCGCTGACCCCTCCCTGATCGATTCTGCCCGGAGCCTGACGGAGCTTTCCCTGCGGGAAGCCTCCGAACTCGCCTACTTCGGCAGCCGGGTGCTGCACCCGGCGACGATGCTGCCGGCCATCGAGGAAGGCATCCCCATCCGCGTCCTCAACTCCACGCGCCCCAGCGCGCAGGGAACGCTCATCCTTCCCGAGCCGCGGGCACCGGAGGGAGTCGTCAAGTCCGTCGCCTACAAGGAGAACATCACGCTGATCGACATCCACTCGACCCGGATGCTGATGGCGCACGGCTTTCTCGCCCGGATCTTTGCGATCTTCGACAGGCACGAGACGGCGGTGGACATGGTTTCGACCTCCGAGGTCAGCGTGTCTCTGACCGTCGATCGGCCGGCCAGTGTGCCCCGCATCCTTCAGGAGCTTGGCCGGTTCTCGCGTGCCGAAGCTTCTTCCGGAAAGGCCATCATCTGCGTGGTGGGCGAAGGGATCCGGTATACTCCGGGCATTGCCGCGAGGGTGTTCGCTGCGCTCGAGGGCATCCGGATTCGCATGATCTCGCTCGGAGCCTCCAGGGTGAATGTGGGCTTCGTCGTTGACGAAGGGGATCTCAGGCAGGCGGTTCGACGCGTCCACGCCGAGTTCTTCGACCCGCCCGGCCAAGGGAAAGAACAGTCGCGGTGAGCGCCAACCCGGACAGGCTGGCATTGGTTGGCTACGGCCGCATGGGCCGGCTCTTGGAACGCCTGGCCCCGTCCCACGGATTCGAGGTGGCCCTGCGCCTCGACGAGTTCAACAATCCCGGTGGGATCGGCCTGACCGACCGGAACTTCGAGGGAGTCCGCGTGGCGGTCGACTTTTCCATCCCGGAGGTGGTCGCCGACAACGCGGTCCGCATCGCCGAGCTGGGCGTCCCGCTGACGATCGGCACCACCGGCTGGCTCGACGACCTCGAGCGCGTGCGGGAGGCCGTTGAGGAGCATGCCTCGGCCCTCGTGTACGGGGCGAACTTCTCCATTGGGGTCAATGCGTTCTATCGCGTCGTCGAGGCCGCCTCGGGGGCGTTCGCGGACCAGCGGCACTACGATGCGTTCATGTACGAGGCGCACCACAAGTTCAAGAAGGACGCACCGTCAGGTACGGCCCTGCGCCTTCTGGACGCGATGCGTGACGCCGGGTATGACCGGCCCGTGGATGTCGCCACGCAGCGGAGCGGGCACTTTCCGGGAATCCACGAGATCGGGTTCGATTCGGAGGCCGACACGATCCGGGTCCGTCACACGGCGCGAAACCGCCTCGGCTTCGCACACGGAGCCCTCAAGGCCGCCCGGTGGATCATGGGCCGCAAGGGCGTCTACGAATTCTCCGCGATCTGGGACCGCCTCGCCTGAAGCCTCCCGCTCAGAAGATCAGCTTGACGCCGAGCTGCACCTCGCGCCCATCCCGTGCCGCCAGCACGCGGCCAAAGCCCGGCGTGCCGAAGAACACGTTCGGATTGAGGAAGTTCGGAGTGTTGAGCGTGTTGAAGAACTCCACCCGGACCTGCAGCGTGGCGGAGTCGCTGACTTCGAAATCCTTCAGGACGGAGAGGTCCACGTTCGCCAAGCCGGGCCCTCCGATGATGTTGCGGCCGGCGTTCCCGAAGCTGCCGAACGCGGGCATGGCAAATGCCGCGGTGTCGAACCATTTCTGAGGGTCGGGACTTGCCAGACCGGGGTCGCCGATCAGGTCCGGCCGGTCGCCGGCGCCGAAGCCGTAGCTGGACCGCCCCGTGTTGGAGTTGTCGACTTCGCCCGGCAGGGCGACGGTGTAGGGCTGGCCGGCCTGCATGGTGACGATGCCGTTGAGCTGCCACCCGCCGAGCAGCCCGCCCGCCCCGCGCCCAAGACCGCTGCCCCATTTCTTGCCGGGGCCGACCGGCAGCTCGTAGACGAAGCTGCCGCTGAACCGGTGGGGCACGTCGAAGCTCGACCGTGCTCGCTCGGCGGAGATGTTGTTGCTGTCCTGGGCGTAGTTGGCGTCGCCCGCGGACGCGAAGAAGTTCGAGGCGTTGTCGAGCGACTTGGACCACGTGTAGGAGAAGAGGCCCGTCAGGCCGGTCTGGAACCTGCACTGGAACTGCGCCTGGAGGCTGTGGTAGGCGGAATCAAAGGACGAGGCGATCAGGTTGATGTCCGAGAACGTCGGCAGCGGCCGGTAGTTGGGCTGGGCCGGTGAGGGCGCCGGCTGGTTGATGTCCCGCACCCCGATCAGCTTCGTTCCTCGGGAGCCGTTGTAGCCGATGCTGAGAACCGTGTCCTCGACCAGCTCGGTCTGGATTGTGAAGTTCCACTGCTGGGCGTAGCTGGTCCGAAGATCCCGGTCATATGTCGTCACGCTCGGCGGAAGAGGAGCGTCCCGCCCCGCGGGCCACGGCTGGGCAATGGTGACAAGTGCAGTCCGCGACGGAATGTACAGGAACGAGCGGAAGAACGGCGGGTTGAAGTAGACGCCCTGCCCGGCGGCCAGGTCGGAAAAGTTGTAGAACACGCCCCAGCCGGCGCGGATGACCGCCCGCTCGGTGCCGAGGGGACGAACGGCGAGGCTGATCCGCGGCGCCAGGTTGTTGCGGTCGGAGTGGAATCCGCTCCGCGGCAGGCCTCCCTGGCCCAGCTGGACGATCTGCTGGCCGTCGGGGTCGTAGACTGACGCCGCGTCCTCGGCATCGTACGCCGGCACGTTGTACTCGTAGCGCAGGCCAAGCGACAGTGTCACGGTCTTGGATAGGCGCCAGGTGTCGGTTGCGAAAGCGTTCGTCGCGCCCGTCCGTGCCGCCTGGGTTGTCTCGCTCCGCGCGGCCAGCGTGTAGCTCGGCAGCCCGAGCAGAAGGTCCGCGAACGCATTCTGCGTGTACGCCAGGTCCGTGAAGAAGAGGCTCCCGCGCGAGAGGACGTTTCGGAATCCGTCCTGGCGGATCCCCCGCTGCTCGAAGCCGAGCTGCACGAGGTGCCGTCCCCTGGAGTAGCTCAGGGTGTCAGAGACCTGCCAGGTCGTCACCGTGCTCACCTGGGGGTTGTTGTACTCGCCTCCGAGCGAGGAGAAGCCCGTGACCTGAATGAAGCTCAGGCCCAGGTCGATGTCCCGGGTCGCGAAGTCGGGCAGGCCGACCTCGCTGTTGAGGCTCGTCCCGCTGTTCTGGTGGATCGTCCGGTTGCCGATCCGGTTGAATCCGAACCGGGCCTCGTTGATCCATCGGGATGCCAGCGTGTGGGTCTCGGCAACCATCACGTTCTGGCCCCGCTGGTCGAGGTTGTTGCCGTACCCGGGCAGTGACGAGAATTGCTGCGCGGCGTAGGGCTCGAGGCGGCTGCTGTCACTGAAGCTGTACCGTCCCGAGAGCTGGCCCCGGGCTCCGAGGCGCTGGTCCGCGCGGACGTCGAACTTGGCTGTCCTGTCGTCGCCCACGGGCGCGGCGACGTAGTTCTGCCCGGCGACCTCCCGGTTCGGCTCGGGATAGAGGCCTGCCACTGCCTGGCCGATCGGATTCATGAACGGGAGGGACGCGTTTGGGAAGGGCTGCCTCGTCAGAAAGTTGAGAGGCGGCCGACTTCCAGGCCCGGAGAAGTCGCCGGCGCGTTCCGCCATTGTTGGGACGTTCGTCGTCTTGGTGACCGAGCGCGCCTCGCGCAGGCCCTCGAAGTTCGCAAAAACGAATGCAGAGTTGCGAACCAGGGGGCCGCCGGCCGAGGCGCCGAACTGGTTTCGGCGCAGGGTCGGCACCGGATCGTTGGGACGGCTGAAGAAATTGCGGGCATCGAAATGGTCGTTGCGGAGAAATTCGTACATGGTGCCGTGCAGCTCGTTGGTGCCCTGCTTGATCGCCACCGAGATCTGCCCTCCGCTGTTGCGCCCCAGACCCGCTTCCGAGTTCGAGGTCTGGATCCGGAACTCCCGCACTGCGTCCACCGGCGGGGCGAACGCAAAGCTGTTCAGGATCGGATCGACAGCGTAGACGCCGTCGTAGAGGAACGAGTTCGCCGTCTCGCGCGCGCCATTGGTCTGCAGGGCGAACCGGCCCCGCTCGCTGCCCGGCGAGCCGGTCGCAGCGGGCACGGCTCCCGGCACTAGGAGCGAGAGCTCGAGAAAGTTCCGGCCGTTCAGGGGCAGGCTAACGATGAAGCGGTTCGGTATGACGCTGCTGATGGCGGCACTTGATGTGTCGAGCGCTGAAAGCACCCCGCTGACCGTGACTTCGTCCGTCGCAGCGCCGACCTCCAGGACGAAGTCCGCCCGCGCGTCGCCGCCGATCGCCAGACCGATCCGCTCCCCGGCTGCTGGACGAAAACCGTCCGCCGTCACGGTGAGCCTGTAGCTTCCCAGGGGCAGGGCCGGAATGGCGTACAGGCCTTCCGGACCGCTGACGACTCTTCGGACCGCTCCCGTCTCCACCCGCTCGGCGGTCACCGCCGCGTCCGGCACGGCGGCTCCGGTCGGATCGACGACGCTTCCGTGAATCCTTCCGCTTGTCTGCTGGCCAAGGCAGATCCCAGCCCCCAGCGCCAGCACGCACAGGCTGGCCGCGACTCGCACTCGATACATGATTCCCATCCTATGACAGACATGGCGAGCAATCGCCGAGGTTGGTGTCGCGGGCGGGCGGCCACGCCCGACCGGCGGGAACGCTGCCGCCGCGGTCGCGACCCGGTTCGGCCCGCCGGGGCCGAATGGCGGCAAGGCAACGCGGTATAGTCGGGATCGCAGCGGGACGCCACGCCGATGGCGCCATGTGGCCGCGCTTGGCGAGGTTCAGCAGATGGACGGCCTCCGAGGGCGGGTCGGTTGCAGAGTTCCAGAGGAGGATTTCATGAATTCTAAGAGCGCATCCGGAGCCCTGTTTCTGGCGATCGCCGTGCTGGTGTCGTGCTCCAGCATGGAACAGGCCGCTGTGACGGCTGGAGACGGAGACACCGAGCCGGTCCGCACGCTCACCGCCAGCGAATACTACGAGAAGATCCATGGTGCATGGCTGGGAGCCGCGGTCGCGGGCGCCCTGGGCATGAGCGTCGAGGGGATGCACTACGACGCACTCAAGCCGTATCTGACCAAGCTGGGCCAGTGGCCGCTGACCGAGTACATCAAGTCGCTGCCTCCGCAGCGCGACGCGAAACGCAAGCAGTGGTACACGGCGGAAAACTGGGGGCCAGTCGGGTTCGGACCAGACGACGACACGCTCTACCAGGTGGCAAACCTCCTGCTGCTCGAGGAAAAAGGTCCCGACATCACGAGCCAGGACATCGCGGACAAGTGGCTCGCCTCGTTCTCGGTCTTCGAGGCCCAGAACTGCGGGCGCGCGGTCAGGGTGGCGGAGAGACTCCTGAAGGAGGGCGTCAAGCCTCCCGAGTCCGGCCAGCACGAGATGGGCGAGTTCATGGGCGGCCAGATGAAGGGGGAGTTCTGGGGCTACATGCTGCCGGGAAATCCGGAAGCGGCCGCGGAGTACGGACGCATCGACGCGGAAGTGTCGTTCCACACCGACGGCGTCTACGGGGAGATGTTCATGGCGGCCCTGACCGCTGAGGCATTCTTCGAGTCCGACCCCGAAAAGCTGCTGCAGGCGGGGCTGGCCGTGATCCCGGAGGACTGCGACTACGCGCGCTGTATCCGAGATGTCATGGAGTGGCACGACCAGTGGCCCGACGATTGGGAGAAGACCCACCAGCAGATCGACATCAAGTGGGCTCCGGAAGGGGTTAAGAACCGTCGGGTCTTTCCGAACAACGCGGTCAACGCCCTGGCGCTTCTCTACGGCGGCGGCGACTTCGACAAGACCATCTCGATCGCGGTCATGGCGGGCTGGGACACGGACACGAACGCCGGTGATGTCGGGCCCGTGATGGGGGTCATCCTCGGCCCCGGGGCGATCGCCGAGAAGTGGACAGATCCGATTTCGAACACGTTCCGCACAGACGTGAAGGGCGCCGAAGAGTGGAAGATCGACCAGCTGGCGCGACGCACAGCTGCCATGGGGGCGAAGATGACGGCGGCCAAGTCCGCAGGCCTGGTCGAGATCATCGGGCAGTAGAGGATTGCGGCGGCTGTCGGGCGACGAGGCGGCGGGCATCCGCGCCGCGGCCCCTCGGAGGCGTGACTTTCTCGCGGCCAGCGCGCTCGCGGTTCTCTCTCCGAGGCTCAAGGCGGCTTCCGCACGCCCGAACATCCTGTTCGCGATCTCGGACGACCAGTCCTTCGCGCACACCGGGGCCTCCGGCGACCCCGTTGTTCGCACCCCTGCGTTCGACCGCGTTGCTTCGGAAGGAGTTCGATTCTCCCACGCCTTCTGCAGCTCCCCGTCATGCACGCCCTCTCGCGGCGCGATCCTGACAGGGCAGGAATGCTACCGCCTCGAAGAAGGAGTGAACCTCTGGAGCTCCCTGCCAGCCAGATTCGAGACCTTTCCCGACCTGCTCGAGGCGGCCGGATATCATGTCGGCTACACGCGCAAGGGATGGGGGCCGGGAAGTCTGGATGCCAGCGGCCGAACGCGCAATCCCGCGGGGCCGAGGTTTGGCGACTTCCGGTCGTTCCACGATGCCGGGCCGTCCGGCGCGCCGTTCTGTTTCTGGTTTGGCAGCAACGATCCCCACCGCCGCTACGAGAAGGGCTCCGGCCGGGCGAGCGGCCTCCGCCCCGAAGGCGTCCCGGTACCCGAGTTTCTTCCAGACGCCACCGAAATCCGCAGCGACATTCTGGACTACTACTTCGAGATCGAGCGCTTTGACCGCCAGCTAGGCGAGATTCTCGCCTTTCTGGAGGAACGCAGCCAGCTGGACAACACGATCGTGATCGTCACCAGCGACAACGGGATGCCGTTCCCGCGCGCCAAGGCCGACCTGTACGACTACGGATCCCGAGTGCCCCTTGCTGTCCGCTGGCCCGACAGGATTCCGGGCGGACGGGTTACCAGCGACTTCGTCAGCCTGGTCGACCTTGCGCCGACGATTCTCGAGGCGGCGCAGCTCGAACCTCCGTCCGACATGACAGGCGTGAGCCTGCTGAGCCTTCTGGAATCAGACGGCCAAGGACGGATCGAACCCGGCAGAGACCAGGTGATCCTGGCCCGCGAACGCCACACACCGTGGCGCGCCGGGAGAGTCGGTTACCCGATGCGCGGGATTCGGACGCACTGGCACTTCTACATCCGCAACCTCGAGCCGGACCGCTGGCCTGCAGGCGACCCACCGATATTCGGAGAAGTGGATCCGTCTCCCACCAAGGACTACATGCGCGACCGGAAGGACACGCCAGGCGTCAAGCGCTACTTCGAGGCTGCGTTCTCGAAACGCCCCGGCGAGGAGCTGTACGACCTTTCCACCGACCCCGGGCAGATGAGGAACGTTGCCGGCAGGGATTCCTACGCCGCAATCAAGCAATCCCTCGCGTCCCGCCTGGACGATCACCTGATGGCGACCCTCGACCCCAGGGCGCTTGGCCGTCCGCCCACCTGGGAGGCAGATCCGCACTACGGCCGGCTCAGGCTGGAGGACCGTCGCTGAGGTCCCGGACGCCGCAGGGCGCATGGCGGGAATCCCGAGAGCGATTCATCGTCGAGACGACTTCGAGTTCTCAGATTTCCCTGGTTCGTCGCAACGGTCCTGCCGCCGCCCGTCCCCGGAGTTGGAGCGGGCCCAGAAAATCGAGGGCTATGTGCCGCCCCGCTACGCCGTTCGCAGCTTCCAGAACGACGGCGCGCTGTCGGCCAACGAGAATCCCGACCGAGTCCCGTTTACGCACCCTATGCAGGTAGTCCGGCGGTTTTCCCTGCGAGGAGCCGCCGGCACCTTCAGCGGGTTGCACTCGAGGAGATCCTTGAAGAGCGCGCCGGGCGAGGCCGTGGTCAGGCCAAGCCCCGTTGCGTGCGTGGGAAGTCGGGCAGATACAAGATCCGACACCGCGATCCACTGCGACCCAGAATCCATCAGTAGAGGCCAAGCATTGCCGCTCCAGCCTATTCTGTGAAGAGGGCCGGGCCTACATGTGTGGATCCCCTATGAATTCTGACCCCAGAGTTGGCATCTGGCTGATGCCTAACGGCCGCGACCTGGGCTAACTGGAGGATTTCTTGATTCGGATGATCCCAAGTAAAGATCCAGTTTTTCCACAGTCTCAAAGATATGTCCGATCGGTGCGCAAATATGGAGAAGCTAAGTCAATCGGAAAGGCGCACTCTTATTCTTGGCTCTCGGTGCAGGATGTACCGGTCGCGATGAGATGGGCGATTGACAATCTGAATACGGAGGATTCATCTCTAATGGCAGATTCTGTCCTATGGATGAGAGATCTCTACCATCTCTGATGCTTCTCATTATTGACCCTAGACCGCAATCCACCTAGCGTATACTGTTCGGCGATCCGAGGGGGAGGCAATCGTGAGATCACTGCAGCTTTTCAGATTCCACTGGTTCGTCGTAGCGGGCCTGCTCCTGGCGGCCCACGCGATTGCCCCTGGTCAGGCTCCCGAGGCGGGGGAGTCACCGGAGTGGGTACGCCTATACGAGCCGATGTCCGACAGCGAGATGCCATACCGTCTCATGAGGCCAATCGGATTCGATCCGGCCGAGCAGTACCCGGTGATCGTGTCGCTGCACGGTGGGGGCGGGCGCGGAACGGACAACCGGCGGCAGTTGCGTGTCTGGAACAGGCTTCTGGCCGAGGAGGCGAGGCGCTCCAGGCATCCAAGCTATGTTCTCGCCCCTCAATCCCCGCGCCTTTGGGACGAATGGCACCTCGAGAGGATCAAGCAGATCGTCGTGACACTGCCGTCCGCCGACATGGACAGGATCTACGTGCTTGGACACTCCATGGGCGGGCACGGTTCATTCAATCTTCTTCAGCTCGATCCCGGGTACTTCGCGGCGGCGGCCCCTTCGGCGGGCAGTGGTCGCGGCGAGGACGCCGAGTTCATTGATCCGGCACTGATCAAGGACATTCCGATCTGGGCCTTTCACGGAGACAAGGACACAGTGGCTCCGTATGAGCGCGCACAGGAACTCTTCGCCGAGATGAAGTCGCTGGACGGCAACCTGAAGCTGACAACGTTCGCAGGCGATGGTCACGGCACCGCCGCAAAGATGATTACGGGAAGCGACAACGGCAGCACCTCTTGCGCGAGCGACCGGTGTGATCCGGAGCCGGACATGCTCAAGTGGCTCTTCGGCCGGTCACTCGCAGACAGCAGATAGACAGTAGTCCGGATTGCGGCTGCCGGCGCGGTCCGTGGCGTCTGCAGGGCTGGAGCACCCGGTGACGATCCACTCTCGCATCCGGGTCGGTCGCAGGGGTCCAGTGTCGGATTCACAATGCCGCGCCGCCGTCAGTCTCCCCGGCCTTCGCCAGCCTGGAATTGGGCCGTACAGGGTTCTCAGCGAATCGGGCGCACCACCCGATTTCAGCACCTGTCGGGCACAGGCTGCGGCGCTGTTTGACGAGGCTCGGCGACAAGAGCCACAACCCTCCGGCCAGTGCTGAAGGCGCTGACGGGAGGTGTGTCGCTGCGTGGCCGAATGGGTTTCAGTGACAGTTGTCGGGATTCACTACGAGCGCGAGTTCATCGGCAACCGCTTTCCAGCTGAAATCCTGCCGAAGGGCCAGCAGGAGACCGTCGAGCGCTGGGGGGCGGGCGAAGCTAGGCCCGGAGCCGTCCCAGACTCCCTATCAGATGGTTCGCCCAAGGACGGCTACCGCATTGTCCGGGACGAATTCTCCCACGGCTCCGGCTAACCCGGGCGACTCCAGCCGCTCGAGCCCAGCCGTCTCAACTCCCCAGCACTCAGAGATCACCGGCTTGGAGAGACAGCGCCGACAATGCCCGAGCACGAGAATCCTCAAGCCGTAGCCATCGGACTGCGAACGGGGTCACTGGTTCGCCAGGACGTGCGTGGGCAGCGGAAGGAAGTCACTCTCCCGGATCATCCATCGCTCAAGTTCCAAGCGCAGGGACTGCTCGATCGATCTCATCTCTTCCTGCCCGGCGAGATTCTCCAGCTCGTAGGGATCGGCCTCGAGGTCATACAGTTCCAGCACGGGACGAGGATTCCGGAAGTAGAGGCGGTTGTGCAGACGCGAGAGCGTTCCGGCGCGATGCGCGGACTGCACGCCCAGCCACGCCTCGTTTTGCGGCATGTCGACCGGCGTGTAGCTTCGCTCCGGGAGCGCATTGTAGATGTAGCGGTATCTCCTGGATGTGATGGACCGTGAGAGGTCGAGGCCATCGGTCCGCGTGATGGGGCCCCAGTGCCAGCCGCGCTCGGCGAAGACGTGCGACCGGCCCGGGAACTCCTCTCCAAGCAGTGCGGGCAGAAAGCTCAGTCCGGTCATCCCAGGTAGCGCGTCAAGACCCGCAGCCGCCAGGATCGTCGGTGCCAGATCGACGCCGCTGACGAGAATGCTGCTTGCGGACCCCGGCGCGACGACACCCGGCCACCGGACGAGCAGCGGCACATGCGTGCCCCGGTCGAACAGCGTGCCCTTTCCGCGGAACAGCGCCTCGCCGTTATCGCCCATGAAGATCACGAGCGTGCTGTCCTCAAGCCCGCGACCCGCCAGCAGGCTCATGATTGCCCCGACCCCTGCATCGAGGTCCCTTATTTCGGCGAGGAACCTCGCGTAGTCGACCCGGACTTCGGGAAGGTCCGGCCAGTCCGGCGGGAGGTCCAGCTTCGCCGGATCGATGTTCTCGTGATCGTCTCCGAAGCCGCGGTGAGGCTGGTTGAAGCCGAAGTAGAGGAAGAACGGCTTGCCGGCCGGAACCTTGTCCAGAGCGGCGGCCACCCTGCCCGACACCCTGGCCAAGTCGTCGCCCTTTGTCCGAGCTGAGCGTACAAAGTGATCGAAGCGCGCATCGAGGCTCCTCATTCCAAGGGCGCTCAGTGTCTCCTGGACGTGCTCCGAGTCCCGCTGTCGCCCGTCCAGATGCTGGTGCCGACCGTCGAGACCGGTCCAGTAGCCGTTCTCGCGGAGCATGTCGGTGAAGAACGGGACGTCGGGCCGAGCGGGCTGCGCGAAGCGTGTGACGCCCAGGCCGACTGGAGAGCGTCCGGCGAAGATGGAGATCCGGGACGGGGCGCACTGCGGTGCGGCAGTGTAGGCACGGTCGAACCTCATGCCCGACGCGGCCAGAGCATCAAGATGCGGCGTGAGGTTGAAGCGCTTGCAGTTGCTGCTGCCGTAGCAGCCGATGTGCGGGACGCTGTGGTCGTCCGAGAGAATGAGCAGGATGTTGGGCTTCGGTGACGATGCGCTTCCGAGGGCCGAGACCGGGGAGAGACCCGCAAGGGCCAGGACGATGCACGATGAGTAGCGGATCGGGACCATTGCCCCCAATCGTACGGTGATCCGGATGCTGGAGCGAAATCTGTTTCCCGCCGCCGTCCGGCGTCGCCCAAGGGATCGTCGGCTCGGGCTGTCGCGGCACCGATTTCGCGGCTTGACCATCAAGGCCGGTGTGTTCCAGTCGGACGCACGCCCGACGGGCCGGTCGGCTTCTGCCGAATCTCACGGCAGCCCCGCTGTCGAAGAACCGCGAGTCCGCGGTCAGGCCGGAGAGTCGACTTCCCAGTCCTGATTGACCTTCCTGCCGTAGTAGGGGTAGTAGTCCCAAGGGGCAGGCTTGCCCAGCGCGCGCGGGTCGCCCGTGCTGGCCAGGTGATTCATCAGGCGCTCGCGCAGCGAATCCAGCGTTTCCGCAGCTGCCGGTTCCGCGGCGATGTTGCGAAGCTGGCCGGGGTCCTCCCGCAGATCATAGAGTTCGTGCTCCGGCCGGGTTCCGAATGCCAGCTCGGCGAGACGGTCCACCGCCGGGTTCCCGCGGTGCTCCATCATGAATGTCTTCGTGGGCGAGCTGTCGATTTCGCCGTACGGAATTCCGCGGGCGCAATCCTTGGCATTGGGCGAGCCGGAAGGCCACCGGGTCGGCTCGAAGTTACGGATGTAGAGGTGATTCTTGTCACGGACCGCGCGACAGGGGTACCCCTTTCCGCCCCGCCGGCAGCCGTCATGCCGCTCCATCGCGATGAAGGCCGCATCCCGGGACGGGTCGACCTGCCCGCTGCCGCCCGCCTTCAGAACCGGCACGAGGCTGTGCGAGGTCATGTCCTCGTGAGCCTCAAGGCCGGCGGCCTCGAGGAACGTTGGCGCCATGTCGCTGAGACTGACGAAATCATCGACAGTGCGTCCCTTCGGCACGGCCCTGGGCCAGCAGACGGCCAGCGGGACGCGACTGCCATAGTCGTAGAGGCTGGCCTTCGCACGGGGAAACGGCATTCCATGGTCGCTGGTCACCACCACGATCGTGTTTTCGAGACGCCCGGATTCCTCCAGCAGAGCGAGCGCCCGGCCAACATTGCTGTCGAATCGCTCGACCTCCACGTAGTAGTCGAGGATGTCGTTGCGGACGACTTCGTGATCCGGCAGATGCGGCGGAACCGCAACCCGTGCAGGATCCTTCCCGGACCTTGCTCCGGATCCGAGCTCGAACGGGCGATGCGGGTCCCTGCTTCCCAGCCAGAAGCAGAACGGCTGGTCGGAGGGCTGCTGGGCGAAGAACGCATCGAAACCATCGAACTGATCGCCGGCGGGGTTCCGCGTCCGGCCTCCCGGCGCCAGCCGGCCCGGCGACCATCCCTTGCTTGTGTGTCCGGTCCTGTAGCCGGCGCCCTCGAGGACTTCCGTGTAAGTCGCGAACTTGCTCGGAAGCGTGCTATGGATGTTGCCGGCCTCCTCAAGCCGCCAGATCGACTGGCCTGTCAGGATGGCGCTGCGTGACGGGCCGCACGTCGGCGCGTCACAGTACGCGTTCCGGAACACCACACCATCGGCGGCGACGCGGTCGAAGGCAGGTGTCCTGACAACCTGATCCCCCATTGCCCCGGCGTGAAGCCAGGACTGATCGTCCGAGATGCAGAAAAGAATGTTGGGCCGGCCCCCTGACATTCGCCGCTGGCTGCTCGCTGAAATTGCCGAGCCGAGGCCCAGGGCCGCGGTCGACAGCCCGAGAAACGACCGTCGGGACGGTCGCGGCAGGCGTTGCTCTTCGGACAGTTGGCGGGCGGTTGAATCCATCGCCAGTCTATTGTGGCGTATTGGGGCTGCCGAGAACCGATCAGTAGCCGAGACTGCATGGACCCACGCATGCGGGGGCCGCTCTGTTCGCTGCAGCGATTCTCCTGGCTGCTGCGGACCAAGTGATACTGCGGGGCAATCCCAACCCGAATCGGGCCGCCAGGAAACAGGCAAGTCCATTTGCCGCGTGCGGAACGGACCTTGTCTCCTTGAAGAGAGACTCGCAAGCGGTTCCAAACGCAATCGACCCCAAGTTCTCGCGGCGGCCGGACCGTCCCGATCCTGCGGCACAACGATCCGCGTCGAGGACGCGTCGTCCGAGAGAAGTGCATTGGCGGGATCATCACGCGCATCCGGCGTTCGACGATGTTGGCGCCCGCTCCCGCGATCCGCATGCCGACCGGGCACTCGAACAGGCACGTCCGGATGGCGACCTCGACCGCAACGGGGTTGAATCGAGCCGCGTCCGCTGGGATGTGGATCGGGTACGGGGCGAGTAGAATGGTCGTTCTTGCGTTCATTTGCGCTGCACCTCCTGGTCACTGGCTGTCTCTGCGCACAAGGCTTCTTTCCGATCGAGGAGATTCGGGCAGGGCAGTCCGGCACCGGCCGCACAGTCTTTTCCGGCACGGCCATCGAAGAGTTTGATGTCGAGATCCTCGGCGCGCTGAAGAACTACACGGGGCCGAAGTCGTCGGTCATCCTGGGACGCCTGTCGGGCGGCCCGCTCGAGCGCACCGGCGTGATTTCCGGAATGAGCGGCAGCCCGGTGTACATTGACGGCCGGCTGGCTGGAGCGGTGGCCTTCATGTATCCGTTCTCGAAAGAGCCGCTGGCCGGCATTCGGCCGATCGGCGAGATGATCGCCGGCTTCGAGGCCGAAGACCCCAAATCCGCTCTGGCAACGGATCCATTGGACGCGTGGCGCGAGCGCGCGGGGATTCCGCGGCACTTCGTTGGAGGGGCAACCGTCCAGGGAGGTCAGTTTCGTCCGATCGCGACGCCGGTGTCGCTCGGCGGCTTTACAGAACGGACGATCGAGGTGTTTGCGGAGGAATTTGAGCGGCTGGGCCTGAGGCCGCTTCAAGGCGTCGGCGGGGGCCTCAGTGACGACCCCGGGGGAGAGATTGAGCCCGGATCGATGATCAGTGTCGGGCTGATCCGGGGAGACATGAACTTCACGGCGTCAGGCACGGTCACCCACGTCGATGGCAATCGGGTGTTCGCCTTCGGACATCGCTTTCTCTCCAGCGGCAATACGGAGATGCCGATGATGCGGGCCTCAGTGATGACCCTGGTCCCGAATCTCAACGCATCGTTCAAGCTGAGCGGCACCGGCTCGCTCATTGGCAAGATTTCCCTGGACCGGGACGCCGGCATCGCCGGAGAGCTGGGACCCGGCCCGTCGATGGTGCCGACCGTGGTCCGTGTGGAGCAGGCGGACGGTCGCTCGGCATCCTATCGGATTGAGCTTGTCCGGGACACTCAGCTGACCCCGTTCCTGCTGCAACTGGCCCTCTATTCCGCGATCAATGTCAGCGAGCGGGCCCTAGGCCCCCAGACTGTAAGAGTCCGGGGAGGCGTCAGGTTCGCAGGCGGACTGCCGGGACTGGTGCTCGACGACATCTATACGGGGAGCGGAGGCGTCGGCCAGATCGCGGCCCTGTCCACCGCTGCGCCTCTTTCCTACCTGCTGCAGACAGGACACCAGGGCCTGGAAATCGAGTCCATCCATGTCGATGTCGAGTCCGTCCCGGCCGATGCCTACACGGACCTTGTGCGCGCATGGGTGTCGAAGACACAGGTGAGGCCGGGCGAGACTGTCGCGATCCGTTTCGCGGCAAAGGGCCCGGATGGAGTCGAGCGGCTCAGGACGCTGCCTTACACCGTTCCGGTTTCCCAGCCCGCGGGCTCGGTGGAAGTCACGATTGGGGACGCAGTCACCGCCAACCTCCAGCAATGGCGCGGCCTCTTCGCAGGCCGGAAGGTGCGTGACGCGACCGCCACGATCCGATTTCTCAACAGTTTGCGCGGCAGCGACAGAGCCTACTTGCGGGTATGGCAGCGCAAGCGGTCGCTCTGGCTTCTTTCCGACAAGCTGCCCGCCCCACCCTATTCCCTGCATGCCGTGCTGTCGACGCCGGCCGGACGAGGAGCGGGCGCCTTGAGCGACCTTTCCACTACGCTCGAGGACCGGATGATCGAAGGGTTCCGCGGCGTCGTCCGAGGGCGGCTGTCGCTGCGCTTCGTGGTCACGGGGAGCTGATCGGGCTTCGCATGCGCTTCCTCCTTCTTCTCCTTCTGGCTGCATTGCACGCCGGCGTCGCGCCCGCCGCCGGCACCAAGAGCTGGGAACTGTCCCAGTACGCCGACTTTCTGGCGGGAACCTTCAGGGACGTTGCCCTGGATCGGGACGGCAGCCTGCGCGTCGCCCCTTCGCTGGACGAGGTGTTCGCGTCCGACCAGGCAGTGGTCTGGTCGATGGCCCTGGACCCGGACGGCACCGTCTACTTCGGAACGGGACATCAGGGTGCGGTGTTCCGGGTTCCCGCCGGCGGGTCGGGCGAACTGCTCTGGAAGGCCCCGGAAATCGAGATTTTCGCTTTGGCTGTGGGGCCGGACGGCCACCTTTATGCCGGATCGTCGCCGAACGGCAAGGTCTACAAGCTGTCGTCGGACGGGGAGGCTTCGGAGTTCTTCGACCCCGGCGAACAGTACATCTGGTCGCTCGCATTCGACCGCATGGGCCGACTGGCGGTCGGCACTGGCGGAGCCGGGAAGATATACCGCGTCAAACCCGACGGGACCGGAGAATCGTGGTTCGAATCGGGACAGCGTCACGTGATGAGCCTGGCGGTTGACTCCGAAGGCAGGCTGCTGGCAGGAACCGATCCGAACGGCGTTCTCTATCGACTTCAGGGCGACGGCGAGCCGTTCGCCCTCTACGATTCGGACCTTCCGGAGGTGCGATCCGTGGCCGTGGACGCCGACGGCGGGATCTATTTCGCCGCCATGGGAGGAGGAATGGACCGTCTGCTCCAGGCGATACCAGCGCAGCAGGCCGGCATTCAGGTGCAGGCGGCCTCGTCCGCGGCGCAGGCCGGCGTTCAGGTCGCCACGCCGCCGGTCGCGTCCTCGGTCACCTACAGCCAGCCGCAAGTGGTCTACGGCGGCGAGCGCGCGGCCTTGATGCGCCTCGTTGACGGACAGGCGGTGGAGAAAATCTGGTCTTCCACGGAGGAGAACATTCTGGGTCTTGTGATGGACCCGAACTTCCCGTCGAAGGTGCTCGTCGCGACGGACCAGCAGGGCAGGATCTACCGGACCGGACCGGACCGGCAGCTGAGCCTGCTGTCGCAAACCGGAAAGGCGCAAATGACGGTCCTGCTGCGTTCGGCTGACGGAGTCTTCGTCGGATCGGCCCACGGCGGAGCCCTCTACCGCCTGAATCCACAGCCCGCTCCGACCGGAGTGTACGAGACCGCACCGCGAGACACGGGCGGCGTCTCGCAGTGGGGACGCCTCTCCTGGCGGGGCACCTCCGGCGGCGATGGCTCGGCAATCGAGATCAACACCCGCAGCGGGAACACATACCGCCCCGACGAGAGCTGGAGCGGCTGGTCGGAAGGGCTCCCGGACAGTTCTGGAAGCCTCGTGACATCACCTCCCGCAAGGTTCCTGCAGTGGCGGGCCATCCTGGCGGGCGACGCCCGTCTGGAGTCGGTCCGCCTGCACTACCTGCCACAGAACTCGGCGCCTGTCGTTCGTTCCGTAAACGTCGTGCCCGAGACGGCGAAAGCCGATCAGTCGTCCGGCTCGAAGTCGACCGACACGACGAGCAGCTACAGCATCACGGTCTCGGCCTCTGGAAGCTCGTCCGGTCCCCAGGCGACGGGCGACCGGTCGAACGCGGCCGCGCCGGTCCGCAAGCTCGCGATCGTCTGGGGCGCGGAGGATCCGGACGGCGACGAGCTCAGGGCCGAAGTGTCCTTCCGAGGTGAGGGCGAGAGCGAGTGGAAGACGATCAAGAAGGACCTGCCGGGCCCTCGGCTCTCGATCGAGAGCGACACGCTGGCCGACGGTCGATACGAGTTCCGTGTAAGGGTCGACGACGGCAAGGCGAATCCCGAGGAACGTGCGCTCAGTGCCGAGCGGGTCAGCCGGCCGGTGCTTGTCGACCAGACTCCGCCGCTGGTGCGATCCCTGCAAGCCGGGGAGAGCGGCGAGCTGAGGTTCTCGGCCGAGGATCTCGTGTCCGAGATTCGCGCCGCCGAGTTCGCTGTCGACGCGGGAGCCTGGAAGCCGGTCCTTTCCGATGACGGCATTCTGGACGGTCCGCGGGAGGAGTTCACCCTGCGCCTCCAGGAGCTCGAGCCTGGCGAGCACCTGGTAGTCCTCAGGGTCCGGGACACGGCGGGCAACACCGCGCTGGCAAAGTCCCTGGTCCGCTGACCGGCCGCCGAGGCCCAACCCGATTGTTACCCAACTATTACATTGGAGCCGGCGGCAGGCCCGTCCAGGCTGATAAGGTATTCGTGCTGAAGGCGCGGCAGACCGCACGCCTTGACGCGTCGCGTGCCGTCAGCCATCCACCTCAAGCAGCAGGCAACGGTCCACACACGTGAGCACAGCACAAGAAGCCCCTATCGAATTCGGAATCCGATCGCGACTGAACGTGAGTACGTTCACTGTTCTTGTCCTGTTCCACGCGGGAGCGGTCGCCGCTCCGTTTTTCTTCACATGGGAGAACCTGATCGCCGCAGGGGTCGTTTACTGGATGGCCGTGAGCTGGGGCATCGGCCTCGGTTACCACCGCCTCCACACGCACCGCGGATACCGCGTTCCGAAGTGGATCGAGTACTTCTTCGCCCTGTGCGCGACGCTTGCCCTGGAAGGCGGCCCCATCTACTGGGTTTCCGCGCACCGCTGCCATCACCAGCATTCGGACACCGACCTGGATCCCCATACGCCGCGCCACGGAGGATTCTGGGCCCACATGGGCTGGATCATCTTCGGGAAGACTCTCCACAACAACACGGAGCTGGCCCACAGGTACGCCCCGGACCTGCTCAAGGACCGGTTCTACCGCGTGCTGAGCAAGTGGCACTGGGTGCCGCTGGTCGTGGTCGGTTTGGTCGCATGGATCCTGGGCGGGTTCGGCATGATGCTCTGGGTCGTTCCGCTGCGCGTCGTGGTCGGGCTTCACACGACCTGGCTCGTGAACTCGGCGACGCACATGTGGGGCAGCCGCCGATTCGAGACACGGGACGATTCAACCAACCTTTGGTGGGTCGCCCTGATGACGTTCGGGGAAGGCTGGCACAACAATCACCATGCGAATCCTGTTTCGGCGAGACACGGCATTGCATGGTATGAGTTCGACATCGGCTACATTCAGATCCGCATCCTCGAACTGCTCGGGATCGCCAAAGCGGTGTACGCCCCAAGTCTCAGGGAGCTTGAGCAAGCCAAGGAACCCTCGGACGCCCTCGAGGCAGCCGCCTAGCTCCCGACCAGCTGCGAGCCGCACGAACAACATTCCGGGGCGGCGGCGCGGAGTCCTCGGAAGGTCTCCGCCCCAAACACCCCTCGCTCCATCCGGTGGCAGGCACTCCCAGACAGCCCGGCAATTCCGACCTGGCATCCAACGGAACAGCCCAATAACCGCCCGCCGAGCTGAGGATTGCCTGCAAGTGGGGATGACGGGCCGCCGAGCACAGCGGTGCGGCCGCAGCTGGACATCGCGACCAAGAGTGGGATCGCAAGGCGGCTGATGGAGCGGCCGCACTGCAAGGTGACGGAAATCGGGCTGTCCAATCGACCTACGGGTGCTTGGGAGCGATTACTCGTCCGGATGGCCCGGAGCGCAGGACTGGGATGAGCCAAGCTGTCAGGCTCACTGACAGCGCACTCTTTGGACCCCGGATGGACGCGTTCCCGAGCGTGCCGGGGACCGGCGAGACCTACGGCCTAGAAATACCAGAGCAGGCCGATGCCGAGAGTGATCGAATCGGGATCCAGGTTGAGTGGCGACGAGACGAACTGCTCGTCGAAGCGAATCACCCTTTCCACGGCGGAATAGTCGGTGATCCGCAACTCCGCGCGGATCGAGAACGCCCCTGCTTTCGTCTCGACCCCGCCTCCGACTGTCCACCCATTGAAGGTGTCTCTGAAGCCTTGCGAACCCGATACGAAGTCCTCGGGCTCTGTGCAGGTGGTCTCAGTCAGGCAACCGCTGTACCGGGACTCGAATCCGGCTCCGAGGCGGCGCAGTCCGATAAGCCCATAAATGCTCGGTCCGAGCCAGGTGCCAAAGAACGGAATTCCCGCGCCTGCGCGGGCTGTCAGACCAAAACTTCTGTTCCTCTCCAAGGTCCAGTTCTCAGGCCATACCTCGCCGAGCTGGTTTCTGCCCGCGGAGGCACCCACACCTCCCAAGCCGCCCGAAGCCACGCCTCGGTGCCGCAGCATATCGCCTTCCAGGGCCACGTACAATCCCGTCACGCTCAGCGGCACCTTGTATCCCGCAAGAAACCCATAGCTGTAGGCGAACTTGGCTGCCGAGGCCTCGTCTTCGAGTCTTTGGCCTTGATACGCCGACAAGTTCTGCGGATTCGTGTTGTCTATGACTTTCTTGTAAAGCACGTTCAGGCGGTCGGCGTAAGCTGAAGCGCCGACATAGATGTCCCCGCCTTGAAGCGGCACCGAGGCAGCAGTTCCAATGCAGAACCACACCATTAGGCAACGCAGTCCAAACAAGGTTCGCGTGACCTGCACTGGACACTCCCGCTCCATGAAAAGACTCTACCAGAGGATCAGCCGGTGACTCTCGCATTTTCCAATGCGGGCCCGCTTTGACTCCACGCGACGGTGAGACGGCCTGCACCGCCAAGTCCCGCTTTCCCCTGGTCCTCGCAGTCGGCCCTCGTCGGGAGCCCTCATTGCGTTGGGCGCGGGAGTGCCTGGTGGCTTCCGCACACAATCCTGGCAGGCGCCACTGCCCCGCCGGAGCAGTCTCGGCATCGCCAACGCTCCTCCCGGCGAGTCCTCGACCGCAATACGGTAACGCCGTTCGCTTCACGAACATTGCCGGCAATTCCGGCCCTTGCACCTCACCATGCCCCCCCCGCAGCCAAGGTGGACGAGCTCCTCTCGAAGGCGGCGCGTCGACCTCATGGTGCCGGTCCGCGCACCGGCGGCAGGTCGCCAGCCGTCGAGCCGACCTGCGGTTGCCCCGCAGGCGTTGCGCTACGCTGGCTCCATGCGGCTGATCCTAGTGCTGGTTCTTGCGGTTCCCAGCCTCTTCGCGGCGAGAACGGAGACTCTCGCCGGCAACGGCGAGTCCGGGGCCACCGGTGACGGCGGCCCGGCGGTCTCGGCCCAGGTCGGCAATCCATACGGGCTCACGCTCGGCCCTGACGGAGCCCTCTATGTTTGCGAAATCGACACGGACAGGGTGCGCCGCATCGACATGCAGGACGGATCCATCTCCACCGTCGCCGGCACCGGAGAGGTCGGATACTCGGGCGACGGCGGCCCAGCAGCAAATGCCCGGCTCAATGATCCATACGAGGTGCGGTTTGACGCTGACGGCAATATGTACTTTGTTGAGATGCTCAATGCAATCGTCCGCAAGGTCGATGCCGGCACGGGCACGATCTCGACGGTCGCAGGCACCGGTGAGCGCGGCTTCTCGGGCGACGGCGGCCCGGCTTCCGAGGCCACCTTCAACCGGCCTCACTCGATCGCCTTGGACGGCAAGGGCTCCCTCTACATCGCCGACATCGGCAATCACCGGATTCGCCGCGTTGACCTGTCCACCGGCACCGTCACCACGTTCGCGGGCACGGGAGAGCGAGCCGGCACGCCGGACGGCGCGCCTGTGGCCGGTACGCCGTTGAACGGGCCGCGGGCGCTCGCCTTTTCGCCGGACGGCGACATGTTCGTCGCCCTGCGCGAAGGCAACGCCGTCTATCGCATCAACATGCGGGCGATGACGCTGCATCACGTCGCGGGAACCGGGGAGAAGGGCTATACGGGTGATGGCGGGCCGGCCTCCACGGCCACCCTGGCAGGGCCCAAGGGCATTGAGATTGGGCCGGACGCGGCAGTCTACCTGGCCGACACGGAGAACCATGCCATCCGTCGGATTGACTTGAAGACTGCCGTCATCTCGACGGTCGCAGGCGATGGCTCCCGCCACGACGGCCCCGACGGCGATCCGCTGCGCTGCGGGTTGGACCGACCTCATGGCGTGTTTGTGGATGCGTCCGGAAACGTCTATATCGGGGACAGCGAGAACCACCGTGTCCGCATCGTCCGGCCGTAGCCCTGCCCGGCGGGTTGTGCCATGATGGCGTCGGACGGATTCCCGATCCTCCCCGGCTGTCCGTCGAGAAGTTACCCATGCGCTCTACAGTAACTGTCCTACTTGCCTGTCTCCTCTCTCTCACCGCCTCCGCCGAGCGCCTCTTCGACATTGACGGGCCGGTTGAGCTTCACATATGGATGACTGCGAAGAGCGGCCACGCGGATGCGCTGGAGAAGACGTTCGTTGATGTGTTCTATCCGGCGGTGAGCAGCATGCCAGGCTTTCGCGGTGCGCTTCTGATGCGCAAGCCCGGAACAGATGATTTCACGGTCCGATTGAGCTTCGACACCGAGGAACAGCGGATGCAGTGGGTCGCATCGGACAAACACCAGCAAGCCTGGCCAGCGCTCTCGTCCCATTCCGGGAAGACCGACTACGACGGATTTGCGGTGATCCACCCCAAGTAGGGGGCAAGACGAAACCGGGGCCTGGGCGCGGAGTCCCCGGGCGCGGTCCGGCCTCTGGCCAAGAAACTCGCGCAATCCCCATCGGCCGCTCGACCCTTCCAGGACACAGTCCTGAATTCCCCGGAAACGGATTCAGAACACGAAGGACGGACGGACCGCTGCTTCAGGGGGACAGCGGAGAGAGTCGCGTTTCGATGAGGCTGCAACCTTCCGGATGCAGTTCTCCAATCCTCTACGCGAGCACGGGCCCCGGTGCCCTGCCGCTCACGATGCTTCGACCGTCTCGGAGAGTTCCCTTCGTACGGCGTCCAGCACGCCGTTCAGGAACGCGGTCGATTCGTCTCCTGCGAATCGCTTGCCGATTTCCAGCGCCTCGTCTATGACTACGCGGGGAGGGGTTCCTTCCGACCGGATCTCCGCAATCGCCATTCGCAAGAGGTGACGCACAATCAGCGCCATGCGCTCGGGTGACCAGCGGTTGGAATGGCGCCGAATGATGGCGTCCAGGTGCGCGGCATCCTCGGCGACCGCTCGGAGGAGCCTCTCGGCAAAGCGGTCCACCGGTTGCGGACCGGTCGCGCCAAGACCGCCAAAGTAGTCGTCGACCACCTGGTCCAGACCTGCCCCTCCGACCTCCCACTGGTAGATCATCTGGAGTGCGCTCTCGCGCGACCTGCGACGGGACGGCATGGCTCGATCGGGAATGCAGTCGGCCTAGCTGCCTGTCAGCCCCTTCACGGTGTTGGCCATCTCGATTGCGGCGACCGCGGCGTGGAATCCGGCGTTCCCCGCCTTTGCACCGGCGCGGTCGATGGCCTGCTCGACCGTGTCGCAGGTCAGCACGCCGAAGATCGTCGGAATCCCAGTCTCGGGCCCGATCCTGGCGATGCTGCTTGCAGCGCCTTCAGCAACGTGGTGATAGTGTGCCGTCTCGCCGCGGATCACTGCGCCAAGGCAGATCACCGCATCGAACTTGCCGCTGTCGGCCATCACCCGGGCCGCCGTCGCAAGCTCGAGAGAGCCCGGCACCCGCACAACCCGCGTGGTACCGAGATCCCCGCCGTGGCGACGGATCGCGTCCAACGCGCCGCCGAGCAGGCGGTCCGTGATGAAGCTGTTGAACCGCGCGACGACACAGCCGAATCTCAGCCCGTGGGCATTGAGGTCACCTTCGATAGTCACGGGTTCGCTGGCGGGCATGGGCGTGTCTCGACTACCGCAATCGTAGCGAAGTCGGAACGCATCTGTCCGTGACACGGCGCGCTGTCAGAACGCGGAGTTCAGGCACGTGGAGCGTGGCGCTGTTGGTGGTTGATGCCGGGATCACGGCAAGACTGCTGATCGCGCGGCAGCCTGCAGCCCTTGATCTGAGGTTCCAACATCATTGACGGGATAGCCTGTGTCGCAGTTCGGTGCAGCAAGAAGGGCTCCTACGATGTACAACGAATTCACCGCAATCATCGAACGGGACGGAAAATGGCACGTTGCCTACTGCCTTGAAGTCCCCGGGGCCAACGGAAAAGGCAAGAGCGAGGACGAGGCGCTGCAAAGCTTGGCTGACGCCATAGCGCTGATTCTCGAGGACCGACGCGAGGACGGATTGCGAGGAGCCCCACGAGGGGCTATCCGAGAAGCCCTAACCATCTCTTGATGGGCCGCCCCTTGCCGCGACACCCTCGCATCCACGGTTGCCATCTCAAGCGCGACGGCCGCTCGGACGCATCGCGGATCAATCCGAGGCGACTGTTTCGCACCGCACTGGAATATCCGATCGCCTGGCGCGGCTGACCGCATGGTTGCCCGCGACCACTTCGTTTCAGACCCGTCGCTGCCAGTCGTCGGTCACCTGCGCCAAGGCCCGATCATCAAGGGAGGTTCCCAGGAATCCGTACCGAGGCTGGTCCGGTGCCGAAGCTTGCCGGGCGGGCCTAGCGCCGCAGGGGCTCCGGCACCCGGGTTCGATCATGCTGCTCGAACTGGAGCGTCCACTTCACCGGCACTGTCGTTGGCAGGTAGCACATTCGGTCGTCGCAGGCCTGGTATCGGAGTTGGCCCTGAATCGTCAGCATTCCGTCCTGCAGCGCATCGCCTAGTTCCGGCGCCTGCCCGATCATAACGTCGCGCACCAGTCGGAAGGATCCCTCGTAGACGGGCACCGTTTCGTCGATCGCTGGCAGGTGGAGATTTCTAGAGTCCGGATACTCGGGATCGTAGTGCGTCAGCCCCGTCCCTTCATCCATCTTCCAGTCGATCGCGATATAGCCATCGACGCCAGGAGCGTAGACATGCATCTTGTTGTCGAGGTCGACATCCAGCACCAAGGCAAAGCGGTTGCCGCCCCGCACCACACCGTCGCTGGCCCAGGAGGTCAGCTTCAGATGTGCGGTCCGCTCCGAATTCCGGGCGGCTCCAGCCTCCGATCCGAGCTGTCTAACCAGCACACGTCCCGCCGTGAACCGGTCCCGGTAGCTCTCCTCGTGGAACTTCTCCTTCACAATGCTGTCGGGGCCGACGAGAAACTCGACCGGGTGCGGAATGCCGAAGAACTGGTGGTCTTCGGGGACATCCTCGTTCAGAACGCCGAACTTGCGGATGACCGCGGATTCGGGGTCGGAGAGCAGGGCGAATCCGATGTTCATCCGCTCCGAGAAATGCTTGAGCGTGTCCGGCGTGTCAAAGCTGACTGCGGCAATCCGGATCCCGCGGCTTTCGAAGTCCATCCGCTTGCGCTCCAGCTGCACGAGCTGGCCCTTGCAGAATGGTCACCAGTCTGCCGAGCGGAAGAAGAGGAGCAAGAGCCCGTTCTCGCCCGTCAGATCCTCGAACGACCTCGTCTCACCTGCCTGATCCACGGCTTCAAACGAGGGAATCGCTGAGCCTGCCTCCGGCCCGGCCGTCGATGCATAGAGGCTGGCCGCCGCCATCATCATCCCGGCTGCCGCAAACACCGCGATCGACGCGAGGCGGGCTTGTGGGATTGGAAGTGGCTTCGGCATGACATCAGTGTAGAGGAGTCCCGGAGCCGGGGATTCTGCCGGTGCCGCGTCGGAAGGGAGCTAGGAGTGCTTCGTGCCGCAGTCACTGACCGCCCCCGGGCGATCGTATCAAGCCGGAATCTCCAGGGACCGATCAGCCAGCTGCGACAGTCTGACCAGGGAGTTCGTCGGGGCGCGCTCGAGAGACTCCGAACTTGGCGAGACATGCGTCCTGGGCGTCGACTGGGGCTCGGCGCGCTCGATACATGCCAATCGTGGAGATCCGCTGCGGCGGCCGCATCGGGCCGTCTTTCATCCAGTTGCCTGACAGGATTGCACTGATCCGGCGAGCGCACAGAGCTGTCCGTGGTCGGACTGGCCGCCGGTGGCGACTGCATCCGTGGTCCTCTTGGCCTCGACACTGGAGCGAGGATTGCGGCTCGTTCTCGCGAGGCTGTGCGGACTGCCATGCGGCGCCTGCTAAGGTTCAAGGCACGGCAACCGGCTGTGACCGGCTCGGGAATGCAATGCATGCGCAACGCAGTTCAGCTGCTCGCCCTCTTACTGAGTCTTGTCTGCTGTGCGGCACCGCCTCCGCCCGTCGACCCCGTTCAGCGCCTGCCGACCTCGATCGTGACGCTGCCCAACGGGTCCACGGTCGAGGCCGAGTTGGCGCTCACCCCCGAGCAGCAGGCCCGGGGCCTGATGTACCGGGAGCACCTGCCGGACGACGAAGGCATGCTGTTCGTCGGAGACCGGTCGGCCCCCAGGTCATTCTGGATGTATCGCTGTCGGATCCCGCTCGACATGATCTGGATGGACGGCGCGCACCGGATCGTTGAGATCGTCCGTTCGGCACCGCCCTGTACGGACGTAAACCCCCGAAACTGTCCTTCGTACGGGGGGACCGTGAACTCGGTCTACGTTCTGGAACTCGCTGCCGGCCAGGTCGATGCGCAGGGCCTGCGGATCGGCGATCGCATCGGCTTCTGAGGTAACCCGACCCAGACGGTTCGCGCCTACTGAACTAAGGACAGGTGCGCCCCGTCCTTCAGAGAGAATGTCCAAGAAACGCCTTGTCGCCGTGCTCCTCGGCATCGGTCTCGTCTACTTGGTGGGATCACGCGTCTACGAAGCTAACCAGCAGGCTGCCGCGCCGGGAAAGAAGAAGGCCGGTGGCCGGATCATCAACGTGGACCTCACACAGGCCCATATGGGCGAGATTCGCGAGGAGCTCATGCTCACCGGCTCTCTCAAGCCTAAGGAGGTGGTCGACGTCAATGCCAAGGGAACGGGCAGGATCGAGCAGATTCAGTTTCTTGTGGGCGACCGAGTGCGCACGGGAGATCTCATTGCGGCGATCGAGGACGACGAGCTGCAGCAGCAGGTCAAGCGGTCGCAGGCATCGAACGCCGTGAGCAAGGCCAACATCACCTCCCGCGAGGCAGAGCTCGCCAGCGCCAAGGCGGACCTGGAGCGGGCGAAGATGCTTTTCGACGAGGAACTCCTCTCGCCTCAGGAATACCAGCAGGCCCAGACTTCGCTCGAGGTCATGGAGGCCCAGCTGGAGCTCGCCAAGGCTCAGGCCGAGCAGTCGGAGGCTGAACTGAACGAGCTGGAGATCCGCCTGGAGCAGACGAAGATCTACTCCCCCATGTCCGGCGTCGTGTCCGCCCGCTTCGTAGATCCCGGTGCGCTTGTGGGGCCGAGCAACGCGATTCTCCAGATCGTCAATCTCGCCACGATGGTGACGCAGGGCAACGTGCCCGAGCGGAACATCGGGAAGCTCCGCGTCGGCAATTCGGCGAAGGTCATCGTGGACGCCCTTCCGGGCCGCGAATTCGAGGGGCGGGTCGCCCGCATCGCTCCGATACTCGATGCGGCAACCCGCAGCGCGATCATCGAGATCGACATTCCCAACCGCGACATGTCGCTCAAGGCAGAGATGTTCGCCCGCATCTCGCTCGACCTGGGATCGACGCGGGCGGCCACCCTGATTCCGCGCGACGGCCTCGTCTACAGGGGCCAGCAGCCGGGAGTCTACATCGTTGAAGAGAACTCGCAGCAGCCGATCTTCCGGGTGATCGAGACCGGGCTCACGAGGGAGGACCAGATCGAGGTGCTCGCCAATCTCGACGCCGGGACACGCATCGTCGGCCGAGGCGCGACCATGCTTCGAGACGGCGACCGAATCAGCACCGGGCCCGGTGGCGGAGGGGGCGGCCGGCAACCCGCCGGAGCTGGCCAGGGAGGGCGTTCAGGCGGAGGGGGCGGTGCACCACCGGCCCAGAGGCCTGCCGGCGCAGCCGAGAAGAAAAGCGCTGGGTAAGCGCATGCTCGCGGGGCGTACGCTTTTGCCGAAGTCTTCTGCTCCGGATTGCTGAACGCCGTTCCCCGGATCGATCGATCGGGCGTCGTCGACGCCGCTGAGGACGACGGGTTGAATCACCTGTGAACGTCGCTTCCCGCATGGGCAAGTGACCGCCTGATCCAACTTAATCCACTTGGGTCACACCGTTTTCGGGGTTCCGTTGTATCGTGGAGTAGCTGTGGGCCATTTGGGCTCGCCCCCCGGTTCTCATGAACCTGTCGACCGTAGCCATCCACCGTCCGGTCACGGTGTTGATGGTCTGTCTCGTTGCCATCCTCCTCGGAGGCGTTGCCTACGTCGGAATCCCCGTCGACCTCATGCCGGAAATCGTGTACCCCACCATCAGCGTGCGGGCGGAGTACGCGGGTGTCGCCCCGGAGGAGATGGAGACCCTGGTCGTGCGCCCGCTGGAGGAGGCGTTTTCGGCGGCCCCACACGTGGAGAAGATCTCAAGCTCGGTCTACGAGGGGCTCTGCTACGTGCGCGTGGGGTTCGACTACGGGATCGACATTGACGAGGCGGCGAATGAGCTGCGAACCCGCCTCGACCGCCGCCGCCGCTACCTGCCGGAGGACATGGATCCGCCGAGCATGTACAAGTACGACTCGTCGCAGTACCCGATCCTCTATCTGGCCGTGTCGGCCGGCGACATGGGACCGAAGGAACTGCGGCACTTCGTGGAGAAGCAGCTCCAGCACCGGCTCGAACGGGTCCCTGGGGTGGCGGCGTTCTCAGTCCGGGGCGGACTGAGGCGGGAGATTCACGTCGATCTCGACCTCAAGAAGCTGCGTGCGCTCGAGCTCTCGATCCCGGAGGTCGTGAGGATCCTGCAGCGGGAGAACATGAACCGGCCGGTCGGGCCGGTCGACGAAGGCCGCTTCGAGGTGCTGCTCCGCACGCGCGGCGAGTTCCAGAGCCTCGAGGAGATCCGCAACGTCGTGCTGACCACCCGCAACAGCGTACCCGTGCATGTGCGCGACATCGCGACCGTCGAGGACAGCCACGAGGACAGCGACTACCTGGTCAGCGTGGACGGCAAGCCCGGCGTGCGGATGTACGTCTACAAGCAGGCCGGAGCGAACACGGTCAAGGTTTCGGACGCCCTCTGGGAGGAGGTGGACCGCATTCACAAGGCCCTCCCCCAGGTGCGGATCGAGAAGACCCGCGACAGCGCCGACTTCATCCGCTCCTCGATCGAGAACGTGCAGGGGGCGATGTTGCAGGGTGCGGGCCTGGCCGTCTTCGTGCTGCTCTTCTTCCTGCGCAGCGTCTCGAGCACCCTGATCATCGGAGTCGCGATCCCGATCTCGGTCATCTCCACGTTCGCGCTGATGTACTTCAACGGGTTCACGCTCAACACGGTCTCGTTCGGAGGGCTCGCCCTGGGCGTGGGCATGCTCGTGGACAACGCCATCGTCGTGCTCGAGAACGTCTATCGCCACAGGGAAGATGGCAAGAGCAGCATCGATGCCGCAGTCTTGGGCAGCGCGGAGGTCTCGACGGCGATCACCGCATCGACCCTCACCACCGTGGCCGTCTTCGTTCCCGTGCTGTTCATCGGCGGCATGGCGGCGCAGACGTTCAACCAGCTCGCCTACGTGGTGAGCTTCGCCCTGCTGTGCTCGCTGGCCGTCGCCCTGACGGTCGTCCCGGGCCTTTGCGCGAACTTCTCGCACGGACGCAAGGCCGGGGCGCGCATCACCAGGCTGAACAACCTAGCCCGCGCGTGGCAGCGGAATCTGGCCGCAGGCTACGGAGGGACACTGCAGTGGTCGCTCTCGCACAAGCCGGTCGTGGTCGGCGCGGCGGCGGCACTATTCGGGGCCGCGGTCTATCTGATGCCGTACCTCGGCATCGAACTCCAGCCGGAGGTGGACGAGGGCGAGGTCCGCGTCAACGTCGAGCTCGAGCCCGGCACCCGCATCGAGGTCACGGACGCGGTGATGCAGGATCTGCGGCGGACCGTGGCGGAGACCGTTCCGGAGGTGGCCTCCATCATGGTAACCGCGGGCGGCAGCTCCCGCAGCAGCGGAGCCGGCGCCCACCTCGGCGAGCTGCGGATCAATCTCGCGCCCAAGGCGACGCGCAACCGCTCGGCCAGGGACGTGGCCAACGAGCTCAGGACCGCCCTGCAGGTGCATCCCGGCATCCTGATCCGGACCCGCGTTTCCGGCGGCATGTTCCGCAGCTGGGGAAGCGACGGAGACGACGACCGCCTCTCCGTCGAAATCCGGGGACACAACATCGAGACCGGAGTTCAGCTTGCCGAATCGATCCGCGAGGTCATGGCCGGCATCGAGGGCATCGCCGAGCCCACGCTGAGCCAGCGTCCGGGAATGCCGGAAATGCTGGTCGAGGTCGACCGCGTGCGTGCCGCCAACCTAGGACTGAACGTGTCGGATGTGGCGACGACGCTCGAGACGGCGATCGGCGGCACCCGCAGCTCGATGTACCGCAAGGAGGGCGACGAGTACAACATCCTGGTCCGGCTGCAGGAGGAGGACCGTCTCAACGTGGGCACAGTCGGCATGGTCCCCCTGACGACACCCCTCGGCCGGACGATTCCCGCCGCAAGCGTGATCGACCTGCGGCGGCAGGAGGGCCCGACGTACATCAGCAGGGTGAATCAGGAGCGGAGGCTCTTTGTGAGCGGGGCCATCGCCGACCGTGATCTGGGCAGCATCGTCCGGGACCTGGAGGCCGAAATCGGCGCAATGGCGATGCCGGAAGGCTTCTCCGTGGAGTTCGGGGGCGAGTTCGAGGAACAGCAGGAGACGTTTCGGAACCTTTCGTTCGCGGCAGTTCTTGCGCTCGTCCTTGTCTACATGGTCATGGCGGCCCAGTTCGAGTCGCTGCGGGACCCCTTCCTCATTCTCCTGTCCGTGCCCCTCGCGGCGATCGGCGTGGTCCTGACGCTGCTGCTCACCGAGACCACGTTCAACCAGCAGGCATTCCTCGGCGTCATCGTCCTGCTCGGAATCGTGGTCAACAACGCCATCGTGCTCGTGGACTACACCAATCTGCTGCGCCGCGATCAGGGGCTCGGGCTGGTGCGCGCCGTGGTGACCGCCGGAATGCGCCGAATGCGGCCCATCCTGATGACCACCATCACGACGGTGCTGGGCCTGGCGCCCATGGCCCTGGGGATCGGCGAGGGTTCGGAGCTGCAGGCGCCCATGGCGCGGGTGGTCATCGGCGGACTGGCGGCCTCGACGCTGATCACGCTGGTGTTCATTCCCGTGATGTACGTGGCCTTCGAGGAGCTAGGCGCTCCGAAGAGGGCGCACCGGACCGCGCGCGGAGCGCTCCAGCCAGTGCCGGGGGACTGAGCGTCGGCATGGGTAACCGTCACGCGCCCCTGATACGCCTTAACGTTCGGTGGCCCGCGCATCGCCGCGACCGCCGACTGGGACCGACCGAATGAGCCTACCCGAGTTTTCCATCAAGCGACCTGTCACCGTACTCATGGCGGTGCTGATCTGCCTCCTGCTGGGCGCCATCGCATTCACCGAGATTCCCGTCGACCTGATGCCGGAAGTGAATTTCCCGACGCTGAGCATCACGACCGACTACGAGGGGGTGGGACCCGAAGAAATCGAGACCCTCATCAGCCGGCCGCTCGAGCAGATCGTCTCGGCCGCGCCCGGCGTGGAGCGGGTGACATCGACTTCAAGCGAGGGACGCTCCTCCGTTCGCATTGAGTTCGTGTACGGAACGGACATTGAGGTCGCAGCCGACGAGGTGCGGTCCCGCCTCGACCGAGGTCGCCGCTCGCTTCCGGACGACATCGAGCCTCCAACGATATTCAAGTTCGACGTCACCCAGTTCCCGATCATGTTTCTCACCGTCGCGACGGAAGACATGGACCCGCGCGAGCTGCGGATGTTCACCGAGAAGAACATCCTGTACCGCTTCGAGCGCATCAAGGGCGTCGGCCAGGTCCGGATCGGCGGCGGCCTGCGCCGCGAGATCCACGTCGATCTGAATCTGGAGAAGCTCCGCGCGCTCGACCTCTCCGTCGCGGAGGTCGTGAATACGGTCCGGGCCGAGAACCTGAACCGACCCGTGGGCCCGGTCAAGGAAGGGCGCTTCGACGTGCTGCTGCGGACCAGCGGCGAGTTCGACAACGTCAACCAGATCCTCGATGTGGCCCTGACCTCGCGGGACGGCGTGCCCGTCTACGTCCGGGACATCGCCGACGTGGAGGATTCGCACCCCGACATCCGCCACTACGTGGGTGTGAACGGCAAGGAGGCCCTGCGCCTCATCATGTTCAAGCAATCCGGGTCGAACACGGTCAAGGTGTCCGAGGCGATCTGGGACGAGATCGCGGTGATCCACCAGGACTACCCGAAGATCAGGATCGATAAGACGATGGACACGGCCGACTTCATCAACGCAGCGATCCGCAACGTCGAGGCCGCCGCCGGGTTCGGCGCGGTCCTCGCGGTGTTCGTCCTGCTTCTGTTCCTGCGGAGCCTGTCGAGCACGCTCATCATCGGCGTCGCGATCCCTATCTCCGTGATCTCAACCTTCGCCCTGATGTACTTCAACGGATTCACGCTGAACATCGTCTCGTTCGGCGGCCTCGCTCTGGGTGTCGGCATGCTCGTCGACAACGCGATCGTGGTGCTGGAGAACATCTATCGCCACCGGGAGCAAGGCGTGCAAGGCCGCAAGGCCGCGGTCATCGGCAGCCGCGAGGTTGCCACGGCAATCACGGCATCGACCCTGACCACCATCGCGGTGTTCGTGCCGGTGATGTTCATCGGAGGCTATTCCGCGCAGCAGTTCCAGCAGCTGGCATACGTCGTCGGCTTCTCGCTGCTCTGCTCGCTGGTTGTTGCGCTCACGGTCGTGCCGACGCTCTGCGCCAGACGCACGGGGACCGGCCAGTCCAGCATTCGAATCCTCCAGGTGGCCGAGCGGTCCATGGACGCGATGGCCGCGACCTACTCGACGCTGATCAGGTGGTCACTCGCCCATCGCGGAACGGTCACGGCCGTGGCTGTCGGCACCTTCGCCTGCGCGGTCTGGCTAACGGGCTACGTCGGTGTGGAACTCGAGCCGCAAGTGGATGAGGGACAGATCCGGATCAATCTCGAGTCCGAGCCCGGGACGAGGGCCGAGGTCACCAAGGAGATCGTCGACCGCATGGAACAGATCATCATGCAGGACGTGCCCGAGGTGGAGTACATCATGACGGAAGCGGGCAGCGACAGCCCGTTCCGGTCCATCGCCACCCATGTGGGCGAGCTGCGCATCACGCTAGTGGACCAGTCGCAGAGGATCCGGACGGCCCGCGAGATCACCAACATGCTCCGTCCGAAGCTGATGGCCGTGGCACCCGGCGTGCAGCTGCGCTCGCGCATCTCGAGCGGCAACTTCGGTCGCCGCCGCGGCAGCGGCGACGGCGGAACCGACCGCCTTCAGGTGACCGTCCGCGGGTACTCGCCCGACACGACCCACGAGCTGGCCCTCCAGGTGCGCGACTCAATGCTGTCCGTGCGGGGAGTCGCCGAGGCACAGATCAGCCGCCGGCCGGGCTCGCCGGAGATGGTCATCCGCGTCGACCGGCTCCGTGCGGCAAGCCTTGGCATGTCGGTCTCGCAAGTGGCCGACACCCTCGAGACCGCCGTCGGCGGCCGGCGCTCCACCTTCTACAGGGAGGAGGGCGACGAGTACGACATCGTCGTCCGGCTGCGCGAGGAGGACCGTCTGGAGCTGGGCCAGGTCGGCCGCATCCCCTTGCGAACGCCCCGCGGAGAGCTGATCTACGCCAACGACGTCGTCCAGCTCAACCGGCAGGAGGGACCGGTGGAGATCAACCGCGTCGATCAGGAGCGGATCGTGTACGTCTCCGGGACGATCGCCGACCGCGATCTGGGCAGCATCATCGCAGACCTGCGGGCAGACATCGCGGGCATCAACATCCCCTACGGCTACGAGATCCGCTTCGGCGGCGAGTGGGAGGACCAGCAGCAGTCCTTCCGGGAGCTGACGTTCGCCGCGATCCTGGCGCTGCTCCTCGTCTACATGGTGATGGCCGCGCAGTTCGAGTCCCTGCGGGATCCCTTCATCATCCTCTTCTCCATTCCCCTGGCCGCAATCGGGGTCGTCCTGATTCTGGTCATCACCGAAACGACCTTCAACATGCAGGGTTTCCTAGGGGTCATTGTGCTCGTGGGCATCGTGGTCAACAACGCGATCGTCCTCATCGACTACACGAACCAGCTGCGCCGGGACCACGGACTCGGCATCGCCGAGTCGGTGACGACGGCGGGGCGTCGGCGCCTGCGGCCGATCCTGATGACGACGGTGACGACTGTACTTGGCCTCACGCCCATGGCCCTCGGCCTCGGCGAGGGATCCGAACTTCAGGTGCCGATGGCGCGAGTCGTGATCGGCGGTCTCCTCACATCCACGCTGATCACGCTGGTGTTCATCCCGGTGGTGTATGCAACGCTCGAGGAGATTTCGGTGTGGTTCGCGCGGCGGCGGCGGCGCGGCGGCTACCTGGGCGAGCCGCTGCGGCCCGCCGCGGGCGACTAGCCCGCCGGGGCCAGCGTAGCCACTGCCCGTGTCGGGATCAGGCGCCGTGTGAGCGGGAGTTCGTCTTTGGACGGATACTTCAAGCGCGAAGGTGCGGCCAGCGGCGCCGCGATGGCCATCTGCTCGTTCTTGTCCCCTATCGGACTCTTGACGACGGGCGAAAGCGCCATCGTGGTCTTCGGCTCGGCGACAGTGGCTGCGGCCCGGGGACTGCAATGGCTGGTGCTCCGCGACACAGTCTCCGCGGGCGCCGAGCATGCGGCATCCGGCCAGTACGAAGCGTTCGACGCAATACAGCTGGACCGCATTCTGGTCCCCGGCTGCGACTGGCTGTCGCTGTTGGCAGTCCCTGCCGGATACATTGCGGCCTCCGAACTGGGCCTGGAAACGGCCTTGGCGCACTGCTTCGCCGGGGGCGTCACAGGCACGGTGGTCATTGGCATCCTCTACCGGATTCTCCGGCCGCTGCCCTCCAAGTCCCGGGACTCGATCCTGTGACGCTCACGTTTGCTGGGCTTCGTCAGACCTGGATCGTCGCCAGCCACCAGCGGCCGGCGGAAGCGGGATCGGAGCTCCCGGGCTTCCTCGGCGATGGTCTGTTTTTTCCTGTCGCGGCGCAGCATGTGGGCGATAGGGACTCGTGGCTGCCCGATGCCTGGGAACACCGGAAACCAGTCCCCGTTGCCATGCGATGACGCAAGCAGGACGACCACCCCGGACCCGGCAGAGTCCGACGCGAGACACTGCTCATCGTCCGGCTGGTCGGAATCCTCCGTGACGGCAAGGCCGCGGAGTCTTGGCTTGCCGCGGCCTGGGGACTGGACGATGCGATCAGCCCGCATTGCGGACCCACGTCCCTTCCGTGCAGAACAAAGCTCCCGAACGTGAGCTGTCGCTGCCGGAAACACCGCACATTCTTCTCGGCGTCTGCCGGCAGTCATGCGGAACTCGGGCTTCGGCGCTCCAGAGCGGGCAGTCGCCGCCCGCATCCTCCGGACGAGTCCCAACGATGGTTCCGGCACGAAGCTGCACCGAGCTCATGGCATCACCCAGAACTCGGCCTGACGCCTGGCTCAAGCTGAGCCCTGCCGGGCACGGCGGGATGCAGTCGCACCGCTCCTACGACCAGTGCCGGTGGCTAACACTTCTGCTCGCGGCGGACAACATGGAACTCAGCATGCTGAGAATGGTCGGCAGGCAGCTGCGGTACAAGGTTCTGAAGAGAGCGAAGTGTCGCGAGTGAGACGGAAGTCGCGAGTAAGACGGAATATGAGCGGCCCGCGCAACACGGAAACATAAGCGAACTATGACCTGGCCCGTGCGCTGAAGCGATGAAACCCCAACTGGACCGACCGGACTGTCCACGCCGCGCGGACGCACGTGATCCGGCAGGCCTTGCCGAGCACAGGGACAGGCAAGAGGCCGGATATTCTGATCAACTCTCCTTGCAGCCAGCCGGTGATCGTGGAGACGGAATCCGCCCCTGCCCGCACGGTCTAGGGGGACGCGATTGCTCGACTGGGAACGAGCCTGCGCCGCAGCGGCACGGACATCGAGGGCGCGCTCTCGGTCGTCCTGCCGGAGAATCTCAGGACGGCCGAACTCGAGAGGATCGAAAACGGCGAGTTCCGCTATGCCACGCACTACCTGAACGCCAAGGGGGAAAGCACCCGCTGGCCGGAGCTGAAGTGGCTGGAGGGTGGCGTGGACGAACTCGAGGACGCCATCGAGTTCCTGGCCCTCTCGGAAGGGCAGCTGGATCGCGGAATGAAAGCCCTTGAGGAGGTCGTGCGGCACGCATCGGCCCGGCTGGCCGCTTGCGCACGGCGATATTTTGCCGGGACGGATTCCGGGAGAATACAGGCAGCTGAAGCCCAAGTGACCGCGAGTCTGGTCAGGCACCCCGTTCCCAACCCGATTCCCGACACTCCCGAAGACGCCATGCGTGCGTGGCTGAGAGCGGGGCGTGGGCGCGAGGGCAAACGGGACCGAATCAAGGGCTTCGGGCAGAAGACAGCGAAACCATTTACCTAGTGTCTTGGTTGGAGCTGTCCGCCGCTACCGAATCAGACAGCGCTCCGCCGCGGCTTCGAGCGAGGCTCCTTGCCCCAGGCTGGTGGCTCCGCGGCGCGACGGCGCGGCGGCCGAAACGGTATTGCGGCCCGAATCCGGACTCCAAACTGACCTATGCCCCAAAAAGCCGATTCCCCTTGCGTTGTCCAGTCGTGTACGATAGAAGGCGACGGGCCTGCGCCAGTCCAGAATCCAGTTGAAGGAGTACAAGTCATGAGAACCATCCGTTTAGCGAGCCTTTCGCTGCTCTGCCTCGCGCTGGCCACAGGCGCCGTTGCAGCGACGCTGTCCGGACCCGAGATCCGGGGCAGCTACATCGAGTCGCGGAACGCCGAGATCTACGCCTCGCATTGCTTCGCCAACAGCGAAGTCGGAATCACCGGAGACATGGCCGTGATGGCCTGGGACATTGAGCAGGGCGCCTTCAAGGGCGTGTCCCTGGCCGGTGCGAGGGTCGTGGCAGTCGTGAACGCGTCCTCGACCATCGGGAACCCGTTCGGCGACCCGCTGCCGGCCAAGGCGATGCTGATCTTCGACGAAAGCACATCCGTCATCCAGCGAGGCGCGCTGGCCGCGTTTGTGAAGGCCCAGGCGGGGCCGCTGGTGGCGAACGTCGTCCACACCGACACCGCGCCGATCGAGATCGACTTCCACGGCAACATTCACGACCGCGTCGCGACTCTCGTTGCCGGCGAGATCGTGTCGCTTGAGACGCGCGAGATCCGCGACGCGGACTCGCTCTGCCACCTCGACGACATCTACTACCAGCCTCTCGTCGGGCTGGACCACGCCATGCCGGCCTTCGCCGTCGAGCAGTCCTTCCGCGGCGACGGCCTTGGCCACCAGATGCGCGAGTACAGGCGCTCGAGCGCCTACCTGGGCACGTTCACGGTCCAGGGCAGCTAGCCTTAAGGTACTGGCGGCGAGATCCGCCGTATCGGATCAACAACCGAGTCCGGTTCCTGTCCGGAACCGGACTCTTCCTGTGTCTAGGAGGACAGCCGAATGCAGCGCACGTTCGCCACAGGCGTGATCGTCGCGGTTCTTGCGGCCGCGGTGTTTCCGGCCCTCGCCGCGGACTTCGCGGCCGAGACCGGCGCCGCCGTGCCGGAGGCCGTTCCCGACGCGACCCGCGAGCTGGTCGTCCAGGAAGGGGTGACCGTCAGGTCGGGCGACGTTGCGGTGGCCACCTTCTGGATGCGCAGTGGGGCGTTCGAAGGCGATCCCGCGAGCGGCTTCGGAGTTCGCTTCGACAACGTGCCCGAAGGCGCGTTCCTCGGCGTGGTCGAGTTTCCCGAGAAGGGCTCCGACTTCCGCGAGCAGTCCGTGCCGCCGGGAGTCTACACGCTGCGCTTCGGTCTCCATCCCGAGGACGGCAACCACATGGGCGTGGCGCCCAGCAGGGACTTTGCCCTGCTCTGCCCGGTTGAGAAGGACCTGGAGGTTGCCAGGAACTACGACTTCGACGGAATCGTGCAGCTCAGCGCGGATGTCGGCAATCCGCACCCGACGGTGGCGCGCCTGCAGCTGCCGGAGGGGGATGCCGGCCCGAACCTGTGGGAGAACGACTACGAGCACTGGGTGCTCGACCTGCAGGTGGCGGACACGGTCGTCGGCATCGTGGTGGATGGCCACGCGGAGGAATAGGCCAGTGCCGGCCCCAGGGATTTTCCTGGATTTTTTCTGGCGGCGTGCAGTGCAGGCCGCCGTTGAGGTATGATAAAGGACAGTCGCGCCTGCAGGGGGACTTGGGAGAGCCTGTCACCCGGCGGCGCATTTGAAGGCTTGTAGCCGGCTTCGGGTTTGACAGTTCGTCTTGTGGTGCGTATGATTGCTTGAGGATTGGGTTGCAGACCCGTCGCGTCTTTCGGAACGGCGCGTCGGGATGGAGCTTGCATAGATCCGGTCTTCCTCGTGGAGGCCGGTGATTGGACGGGGCCCGCTGGGGTTCCGGGGTAGTTGCCCCGCTCGTTTCGATGCCGAAAAGGCCCCTCCCCGGGGTCAGCTATGGCGGAGGACGCGGGGCTCAGCACAGCAATGCGTGGGTGAGGGCTTGTGCGTCCCTGCGGGACGGCGCAAGAGATTTCTGGCGCTTGCTGCTGGAGTTGCGGGAAAGGGGCTCGGATCGTGCCGACGTTCAGTCAGCTTGTTCGGAAGGGTCGCAAGACCCCGAAGGAGAAGACGTCCTCCCCGGCCCTGCAGAAGTGTCCACAGAAGCGCGGGGTCTGCACCCGCGTCTACACCGTGACGCCCAAGAAGCCCAACTCGGCTCTGCGCAAGGTCGCCCGTGTCCGCCTGACGAACAGCATCGAGGTCACCACGTACATCCCGGGCGTCGGCCACAATCTGCAGGAGCACTCGATCGTGCTGATCCGCGGCGGGCGCGTCAAGGACCTGCCCGGCGTGCGCTATCACGTCGTCCGGGGCACGCTGGACGCCTCCGGCGTCGAGGACAGGCGGCAGGGCCGCAGCAAGTACGGCGCGAAGCGCCCGAAGAAATAGGTTCGAGGAACTGGAGTCATGCCGCGCAGAAGAGAGGTTCCGGTACGCGTTCCCGTGCCCGATCCGGTCTACAACTCGACGCTGGTGTCGAAGTTCATCAACTGCATGATGTGGGACGGCAAGAAGACCGTCTCGGAGCGCATCTTCTACGGCGCCATGGACCGGATCCGCAGGCGCACCGGCCAGGATCCGCTGCCGATCTTCAAGAAGGCCGTCGAGAACGCCAAGCCCGTGGTCGAAGTCAAGTCGCGCCGCGTGGGCGGCGCCAACTACCAGGTGCCGATCGAGGTCCGCCCCAACCGCCGCCAGTCGCTCGCGCTGCGGTGGCTCATCGGCAACGCCCGCTCGCGCAGCGAGAACCGCATGGCGGACCGCCTCGGCATCGAGCTGCTCGAGGCCGCCCAGGGCCGCGGCACCACGATCAAGAAGAAGGACGACGTCCACCGCATGGCGGAGGCCAACAAGGCTTTCGCGCATTTCCGCTGGTAAGACCCGCGACTGCAACGCAAGAGGACACAGCCATGCCCCGGACGGTCGAGCTTGAGCGCTACCGCAACATTGGGATTGCGGCGCACATCGATGCCGGCAAGACCACCACGACGGAGCGCATCCTCTACTACACGGGGCGCCTGCACCGGATGGGCGAGGTCCACGACGGCACCGCCACCATGGACTACATGGAGCAGGAGCAGGAGCGCGGCATCACCATCACCTCCGCCGCGACGACCTGCTTCTGGCGCGACCACCAGATCAACATCATCGACACCCCGGGCCACGTGGACTTCACCGCCGAGGTGGAGCGCTCGCTGCGCGTGCTCGACGGCGCAATCGCCCTCTTTGACGCGGTGGCCGGCGTCCAGCCGCAGTCGGAAACGGTCTGGCGCCAAGCCGACAAGTACCGCGTGCCGCGCCTGGCCTTCATCAACAAGATGGACCGCGTCGGGGCGAACTTCGACTACGCCGTCCAGACGATGATCGGGCGCCTCAAGGCCAGCCCGGTTCCCATCCAGCTCCCCATCGGCTCCGAGGACCGCCTGCGGGGCGTCGTGGATCTCGTCGAGATGCAGGGCATCTTCTGGAAGGACGAGACCCTCGGGGCGGAATACGAGATCGGCGAAATCCCCGACGAGCTGGTCGAGGAGGCCATCGACCGGCGGGAGAAGATGGTCGAGCGGGTCGCCGAAGAGGACGAGATCCTCTTCGAGCAGTACGTCGAGGGCCACGAGATCGGGGTCGAGGAGCTCCGCTCCGCGATCCGGCGCGCGACCATCGCCATGAAGATCACCCCCGCGCTGTGCGGCTCGGCCTTCAAGTACAAGGGCGTGCAGCGGCTGCTCGACGCGGTGGTCGACTACCTTCCGTCCCCCACCGACGTGCCCCCCGTGAAGGGCACCGATCTCGACGGCGAGGAGGCCCTCGTCCGCGCGGCCAGCGACAGCGAGGCGTTCTCCGCGCTGGTGTTCAAGATCCTCACCGACCCCTACGTAGGGCAGCTCGCATTCCTGCGGGTGTATTCGGGCTTCTTCCGCGCCGGAGGGGCCGTGTTCAATGTTTCCAAGCGTCGCAAGGAGCGCGTTGGGCGCCTGCTGCGCATGCACGCCAACAAGCGGGAGGACGTCAAGGACGCGTACGCCGGGGAGATCCTCGCCGTGGTCGGCCTCAAGACGGTCCAGACCGGCGACACGATCTGCGATCCCGCGCGGCCGGTCGTGCTCGAGCAGATCGAGTTCCCGAATCCAGTGCTCTCGCTTGCGGTGGAGCCGAAGACGAAGGCCGACCAGCAGAAGATCGGCATGGCCCTAACGAAGCTCTCGCAGGAGGACCCCACCTTCCGCGTGGAGTCCGACATGGACACCGGCCAGACGATTCTCTCGGGCATGGGAGAGCTCCACCTGGAGATCCTGGTCGACCGGCTGCTGCGCGAGTTCCGGGTGGCAGCGGACATCGGCCGGCCTCAGGTCGCCTACCGCGAGACCATCCGCCGGCCCTGCATGGGCGAGGGGCGCTTCGTGCGCCAGACGGGCGGCCGGGGCCAGTACGGCCACTGCAAGATCCGCGTCGAGCCGATCGAGAGCAACGAGGTGGAGTTCCACGACGAGATCTTCGGCGGAGCGATCCCGAAGGACTTTGTCAGGGCCGTGGAGAAGGGCGTCCGCGAGGCTCTCGCCAACGGCGTGCTGGCCGGATACGAGACGGTGGGCGTCTCCGTCACACTCTACGACGGCAGCTACCACGAGGTCGACAGTTCGGAGGTCGCCTTCAAGGTGGCCGGATCGATGGCCTGGAAGAACGCGGCGACCCGCGCCAGACCCGCCCTGCTCGAGCCTGTGATGGCGATCGAGGTGGTCGTCCCCGAAGAGTACATGGGCGATGTCCTGGCCGACATCAGCACGCGGCGCGGACGCATTCAGGGAATGGACCTTCGCGGCTCGACGCAAGTCATCAAGGGCTTCGTGCCCTTGGCCGAGATGTTCGGATACGCCACGGACCTGAGGTCGCGCACCCAGGGCCGGGGCAGCTACACCATGCACCTGCACGCGTACGAGCAGGCGCCTGGCGCCGTGCAGGAGGAAATCGTGAGGCGCATGCGCGGCAAGGCGGTCGGCTGAGGCCGCAGGGGAAGGCAATCCAAGGGGACAGACGAGAATGGCGAAGGAAAAGTTTGATCGCTCGAAGCCGCACGTCAACG
>JAPPMB010000004.1 GCA_028819255.1 Bryobacterales bacterium
TGCACCCCCTGTGCTTCTGCGACAAGAAACATACACAACTTTCTTGACAAGTACCTGCCAGCGAGTGCAGTGGCTGAGGGGGAGAGACCGGATTAGCCCGGAGGCCCCATTGCGACTGAGGGCGTTGAATCTGCATATTCTTCGGGCGTCATGTTCTGACCAGTCTGGCTGGAGGCCGAGATGGTTGACAAATCCAATCAGTCCGCAAGAGCGGCTGACGCCTCCGCATCCTCCTGTCTGGCTGCGCCAGCCGCAACCGCACCTCGCCGAGATTTTCCACCGAGCCACAGAAGCGGGCCGCAGGCAGCGCATTGCCAGCCGAGGCCTCGCAATGGTGGCCCTTCGAGTTACGCCACTCCTCCCCCACACCGCGCGCCCCCGCTCCAGTCGCTCCGCTCCCTCCACGGGGACCGGGGCGCCGTGTGCCATTTTCGATGCCCATTGACAACAAGGAGTCCATGAGCTGAGAACCCGCATTGCGGCTGGAACGTGCGACACCTGCCCCGCAAGGTGCCGCCCCCAGCCGGTAGGCGGTCGGCGAGACACCTGGGCTGAGGGCGGGACCGCTGTCACGGCTCAAAAAGGAGCGCGACTTCGGTGCGACTTCGAGATCGGAATCGCGTGTCGAGCATAACCTTGCGGAAGGCGAATCTTGCGAACTGCCGTTCCATGACTCGACCACTGGGAGCAGATCGCCAACCCACTAGGAACAACAGTTCTGTCTTGTCCCAGAGCGAGAAACGGCTGAGCTGAGGGGACACTTGACAATTCAGTCCCGGTCGTGACCGGCAGGCGCTCTCAGGCAGCGAGGGATCCACCCACATCGTTCCACTGGCGCAGACGTGGACCGTCTCTGGGATCGGTGGAAACCAAGGGATGAGGGAGGAAGAGACATAGCCGCGGCGCTTCATCGGAACTGGCGCCCGTCGGCCTCGCCGCAAAGCCGGGAAGGCTCGAATCTGTCGGCTTTCCCTGCTGTTTTCCGGGATCACCCCCAGCATCGGATCTGATGGAGGGACAACCATCACCGGGTCGTCGCCGTGAGGAACCGAGACGTACCTGCTAGGCTGAGGCTTACGGAGGAATGGCCGAGTGGTTGAAGGCGGCGGTCTTGAAAACCGCAAGGCTCGAAAGGGTCTCGGGGGTTCGAATCCCTCTTCCTCCGCCACAACTGTACTGTAACTGACTGATAAGAAACGAGTTCGCACCTGCGCCAAAATGCGTGAAGTGATTGTGGGACTGCGAGCTGTGATCTGCAGTCTCGTGCCCAGTCCTGCCCCATTTTCCAGCGGCTAGAGGGGCTTGAAACTGGACCGGTGGCTTGAGTCCAGCGAGCATCAGCGGTCTTGCCGCAGGCACGAGCCTGCACGATCGTCGCGTGTTGCCTGCCAGGCCGGCCAGAAGGCTGCGCCCAGAGAAATAAGAAACAGGAAGGCGGCCACGGAAGCGAGGACGGTCAGATCACGTGCGGAGCTGCCGTGCAACACATCCGAGCCCAGGGTGCCGAAGGCGGCCAGAGCCGAGCTGCCGAGCGCGAGACCGAAACCAGCAAATCGTACGGTGCGGACTACCATGTCGCGGACTATTCGGTGACGCTGCGCACCCAGCGCCGACTTGATCGCGATCTCGGTCCTGCGGGCGGCCATCGTCTCCGCTATCACGCTGTGGACCGCGGCTGCGGCAAGCAGTACAGCGCATGTGCCGAACCACAGCAAAAGGATCATATTGAATCGATGTCGTGCTGTGTCCCTGTCGATCAGTTCTCCGATTGTCAGCGGGTCGCCCACATTCTGGCTTGGATCGATTTCCGTCACTATGCGTTGTACGAGAGCTGAGAGCTCCTGACGGGGCCGAGTTCCGCGGATCACCACGTGCCGTGTCGGTTGCGGCGCCTGTAGATTCGGGACGAATATGTGGGCGCCCGAGTGAGTCCCGGAGCGGTAGCGGGCATCTGCGGAGACGCCAACGACGCGCATCCAGCCTCGGCTCCGGCTGATAGCGAGCCTGACGCGATGGCCAAGTGGCGTTTGGCCAGCGGATCGCAGCTGGTCGGCGAGCGTCTCGCTAATGATCGCTACCGGTTCCGCCTCCTCCGAATCTCGGCTGTCGAAGTCCCGCCCTTGCAGCAGCGGGGATCCAACGGTTTCGAAGTAGCCGGCGGTTACGACCTCGTAGTTCGCTTTCGGACGGGCCTTGCCGTCTTTGCTGGCCGCCTCGAATTCGAACTCGTAGGCGATGTCCCATCCGATGGGGCCCGCAAGCGGGCGCAGCAGGATCGCCCCCGCCGAGGTGACACCCGGTTCCTCGCGCAATCGGCGCAAGAGGCGCGAGTAGAACGTCTGCTTCGTAGCCGCGTCGAAGCCTTGGGCAGGAAACAGGCCCGGACCGCGCAGCGTGACATCCATTGTGACTGTGTCACGATTCGCGAAGCCGGTGTCGATGAACGCCACCGAACGATAGCTCAACACGAGCAGGACGGCGGTTGCCAACAGAACAAGTGTCACCGCGGACTGGGCGAGCACGAACAGATCACGCGCGCGACTGGCGCTGTGCGACACCGAGGATCGAGAATCGCCTTCCCTAATCGCGGATTCGAGGCGCATTTTCGATGCTGCCCATCCAGGCGCAAGCGAACACACAGCAGCAACAAACGCCGCCGCTCCCGCAGCGAAGCAGAAGGAATTCAGATCCAATGAGGCTTCTGATAGTCGTGGAATGTCGGCTGGAGGCCATCTCACCAGAGAGCGAATCACCATGTACGCGATCCCCAGCCCGGCGACTGCACCGATGCCGCCCACGACAACACCCTCGGCAGCCATCTGCGCAAACACTCGTCTCGGCGGTGCTCCCAGCGCGAGGTGAGTCGCGATCTCGGAACGGCGTGACACTGCCCGCGAGAGGAGAAGTCCTCCCGAACTGATCGCGGACGCGGCCAGCAGGAGCAGGGATGCCCCGAGGACGATCCACAGGTGAATCCTTGCCGATCCGGTCCAATAGTTGACCAGCGGTGTCACGACTCCCTGCTGGGAGCTCGAGTATGCTTCCGGGTACTCGCTCGCAAGCCTCTCGAAGAGTGCGCTCACGTCACTGGCAACCTGTTTTCGCGAGTAGCCGGGCTGGGCCCGCGCCACCGCTTGCAGGAATGTCGCGCCCCGTCGCTCGATGACTCGCTGCTGGATTCCCAATGGAACCCAAAGTGCAGCTCCCCGTGGGAACTCGACGCTAGGTGCCATGACGCCGATCACGGTGTGGCCTTGGCCGTTCAGACGCACTGTCCGACCGATGATGCCCGGATCGGAACCCAGATGGCTGCGCCATGTTCGATCCGATACGACAACGACCGGCGGTGCGCCGACCCGTTCGTCTGAATCGCGAAAGCCCCGACCCAGGCGGGGGTTGACGCCGAGGACACGGAAGAAGTCGTGCGATACGGGGGACGTCTCCAGCTGGACGGGATCGGCCGTACCCGTCTGCAAGACTCTGGCGTAGCCATAGAGGGAGGTTGGAGTGGCAGCCACATACTCGAACCCCGGGATACTCTCTTGGAGATCAACCAGCTCCGGGTATGCAAGTTCCTCGACGTGGCTTCCTGCAAGAGGGTCTGCCTTTTGGATCACATAGATCGAACCTTGGTCCGGGAACGGCAGGGGGCGCAACAGAACCGCATCCACAAGCGAGAACATGGCGACGCTCATTCCGATGCCGAGCGCCAGACTGATCACGACCACAGCTGCAGATCGGGGGTGTCTCCTCATGCGAACCAAAACGCACCTGAAGTCCCTAGACAAAGCGTGAATCCAGCTCACTCCCCAAGACTCCCGGCACTGCTCCTTGACCTGGGAAACGCCGCCCAGAGCGATCCTTGCGAGCCTCCGGGCCTCACGACGCGGCAGTCCGGCGCCAATGTGCCGTTCCGTCAGTCGGTCCAGGTGGAATTGCAGCTCCGCATCGAGATCGTCCTCCATGAGATTGCGCCGGAACAGCGCACGCGCTCTATAGACCAGGTCCTTTAGCAACATCGCCTCCGTCTAGGCTGTGTAGAAAATGGTCTGCGGGGCGGTGGACAGCTTCCACCACGAGGCGGATACATCCTTCGGTAGCCTCCGCCCAGCGGATGCGAGCTCGCAACGGTTGGCGCGCCGATTGTCATCCGACACCCTCCATGTCGCCCGAATCCACCCCCGACGTTCAAGCACATGCAGCGCTGCAAACGGCGGTTCCCGCCGGACCGGAGATCTGTTGGATCCGTTCCGAGATCCCCCAGCCGTACTGCGGCTCGAGGTCGAGAGCCTGGAGGAACAGCAGGTCCAGAATGCACTGCGGAAGGTCGACGCGCGACAACGATTCCCTTTTCGCTTCTACAGGTCCATCCTAGCCGTATTTCCTGTAGAAGTGCAAGGGCGGCTAAGAGGGCGGCAACGGAACCCGCATCAGAAGCGGCCTGCCTGCCAATCTCGCCTGATCTCAAGAGTCCACGCCCCAGCTTCGGGCATGCCGGTAGCCTACCGGCGGTCTGGGGCGGGGTAAAGCTTCTCTCCGGTGACACTGGGATCCGAGCGCATTCGACGGCCCGTGGATTGACTCCTAGGCGTGACCTGTGGCAACGGCGGAACAGACCCGCTCGGCGAGTCTGATTCGACCGCCCGGATGCGCGGTCTCTCACTGGGAACGCTCCGAGCCTGCTCCGAATGGGTGCCCCCCTGCCGCCACCGTGAGACTGGTCCCAATGGAGCGGCCGTCCATTCGCCGCCGTATTCCGGAGACCTTACGGCCTGAATGGGTGCAGCGGACCTCGTTATCGATGGCCTCGACACTGTGCCACTTGGTGCGAACGGGAACCTGCCGCGCCTTCGAAGCCCGACTAGGAAGTCGAGTGGCTGCTGAGAGCCCGCTGTGGCGGCCGTTCCCCCGGGCTTGGGCCGCATTCTCCTGTGCTCGCCGGTGTGGTTGAGCGCCCCGCCTCGCAGCACCCGCCATCCAGGACTGCGCCCATGGCACTGGAGTCCCTCGCAGCTATACTCTCGGTGGCATGAGCGTATCGCAGGATGTTGCGACGTCCGGACTCTCGCTCGGCGTACTCGTCATTGGCTCCTTGCGCTGGGATCCAGAACGAGACGAATGGCGGAATGCACGTCTTGACCTGGACGACTCCTATCGGGTCCAAGTACCGATTTGCTACGGAAGGTTCGCGAGCACCCGCCAATCCTATACGATGGTTTTCGCGCCGGATCAGCCCGAGCGCCGCTTCGGACAGGCAATCGCGATCCGCTGCAAGTCGCACGGCCTCGTTGAGGAGGCCAAGTGTCTCTGGGCGGCCGAATCAAATTCAAGCGGCGACCAGGGAGTGTCCGCAGGGTGGGGTTGTGTCGGGCTTCTGCCCAACCCGAATTCCAAGCGATTGCTCTCTGGCGAACTCAGACGCTGGAGAGATTTCGTCAGTGAATGTGGATCACGCAGATCGAATTACCGGACGTTGGCAGCGGCCAATGCGGGGGTAGACGAGGAAGGATTCCTTAAAATCGGTTGGCCAAAGCCCGTCGCGGGCTCAAGTCTGCCGTTCGATGCGCTGCTCGGGACGGCTACGAAGCCGACACGGATCCATTCCGGTTTCCTTTCACCGCAGGACATCGCAGCCGAGTGGAAGACTACCCATGGAAAACACGAAGTCCGTTACTTTTGGAACAATCGGAAGCACGGGATTTGTACCTACCAGGACAAGGAAATCGAAAACTATCTGCTTCGTCCGGATCGCTGATGATGACACACGGCATTGATACGGGCCGTGCCGTCCGGCCACGGGTGTTCATCCCCGGACTAGTGTCGGAGATTATGGAGTTCATCGTGTTGACAGCTCGCCGCCGCTCGACAACGTTGGCTCACGAACTGAGGCTTGCCAGGGTCACCGGTGAGCCTTGCGGCGGCACGTTAGCCGCCGCGGTGACGAATGTGGCGCTCAGCCCGGAGCGTTGAGCCGGGGCGAGTTGCGGAGTCCGTTTCGAACGACCGGTACAATCTGGACATGGATGCCCCGGTTGCGGAACAGTAAGGCTCCGGCTGATGCCCTTCTCGATCGACCGGGTCGTGCCGTGGGGACGCAGCTTGGCCGAATACCAAGCGATGTTCAACCTAGCCGAGACCGACCTCGGCGGTGTCATCTTGGGCTGCGGCGACGGTCCTGCGAGCTTCAATGCCGAAATGTCTGCGAAAGGACGCGCCGTCGTCTCTGTCGATCCTCTCTATTCGGCGTCCGCAGCAGCCATCGAACGACGAGTCGAAGAGACGTTCGACGAGGTGATGGACGAGATGCGTCGGCATTCCGACGATTTCGTCTGGACGCACGTGCCGTCGGTCGCGGAGCTGGGCCGTCGACGGATGGCCGCATTGCGCCGCTTCATCGGGGACTACCCAGGGGGCAAGGCCGAGGGCCGCTACGTGGAGGCCTCGTTGCCGGACTTGCCCTTCGACGGCGGAGCGTTCGATCTCGCCCTGTCTTCTCATCTGCTCTTCCTTTACAGCGAGCAACTCGACATGGCCTTTCACATCCGAGCATTGGAGGAGATGCTGCGCGTAGCCACGGAGGTCCGTGTCTTTCCACTGCTGCAGAATGGCGGAACACCGTCTCCGTACGTCGCTGGGGTCGTCGAGGTCTTCAGATCCCGGGGTGCGAGCGCGACCGTGGAGCCGGTGGCATACGAGTTTCAGCGGGGCGGTAACCAGATGTTGCGACTGCGATGGAAGTAGCCGGCTGCGCTCTTCCCCAGTCTGCAGGAATACACGCGAGCAGTTGGGGGAAGCGACCGTGGCAGGAGCCGCCAGTATTCGAGCGAGGCCTCTGGGCTTGGCCTCGGTCGTCGAAGGCCACGTCGACCGGGTATCCTGCACTCAGGCTGCGGCCGTTCGACCGTTGGGAGGACCCAGTCGAACGTCTTCGGCTTCCCGCTCGACCAACACCGTGACGTTTGGGCCTTTCCTGAAGCAGTAGCGCACGCCCTCGAATCGGGTATCGTTAGCCACTCTTCATCGGTAGCGCCACTGAGCGAAGGCCCGTGACATGAGAGGCAGCAACATGCGCAAGGGCGTCTTGGGCGTCGCGACGTTGCTCGTCGCATTCTCGGCGCTGTACTGGCACTACGTGATAGGGGCTGGGATGCCCCTTGATGCATAGTTTTCCTATTTCGCTGCTTCCTGTGCAGTGATCTGCATGGCGCTGGGCATGTTTCTTGCGACGCGCCCACGCTTCGTCGAGACGTCGTTCGGCGGCCTCGACAGAACGTACAGACTGCACAAGCATCTCGGCGTCGCCGCCATGCTACTGTACGTTGCGCACTTCGTGATCGTTCCGGGCGCTCCCGAAGCAAACGCGATGGCCGTCGCCTATGCGACGGACGAGGGCAGCGCGGCATCCCTCCCCGCCGACTCCGCTGTCCCTGACGAGGACGACGAAGTGCCTATCGACCTCTTCGGCCTCATTGCGATCGTCGGCTTCACGTCGCTGATCATCGTCACGCTGAACCGCAAGATTCCCTATCACCGCTGAATCACGACGCATCGGCTGATGGGCTTGTGCTACTCGGTCCTCGCCATCCATGTTGGCCTGGCATTCTACGATGGCGGATCCATCGCGCTGTTCTCCCCTCCGGGCACAGTTCTCGCGCTGTTTCTCATCGCCGGCTTGGCGGCGTCTGCCTACAGGCAAATTCTTCGTCCCGGAAGAGGGGAACACCGATTCATCGTGGCCGCTGTCAACCGGCTCGGGCGCGCGACCGAGGTTGTGCTGAAGCCAAGGGACGGGATGTTTCACTTCGAGCCTGAACAGTTCGCCTTCGTCACGATCGACGCTGCCGGCTTCCGGGAAGCGCATCCGTTCACGATCTCGTCCGGTGCGATGGAGAACGAACTGCGCTTCACGATGAAGGTGCTCGGCGACTACACCCGCAGGGTGCGATCTGATTTGGCCAAGGGCGCCGATGTGGAGGTGGAGGAGCCCTATGGACGGTTCAATCCTTTGAAGGGTTCCGAGAAGCAGGTGTGGGTCGCCCGAGGAATCGGCATCACTCTGTTCCTTTCGGTGCTGCGACCGATGGTGCCGGGCCACGGCAAGGCCGTTAGGCTCTACTTGTGTGCGTACAGCGGCGGTGGCGCTGTTCTTTGACGAGCTGGAGGGTCTTGCGGCCGACCTGGTCGGCGTGACGATTGCCCTGTTCGACTCCGACGCCGGTGCGCGGATCGATGCGCATGCAATCAAGCACGACCTGGGCGGGGATCTCGGGGACTGGAGCTTTTTCCTGTGCGGTCCAAGACCGATGGTCGCTGCCGTTTCTGAGGGGCTGAAGAAGCAGCACGTTTCCGCGCGACGCATTCACAGCGAAGAGTTCGAACTTCGGTGATGGGCCTCGCGGCGGGCGACACGTTCGATCCGGTGGCCGTCGGGATCTTTCCCGTGACCGGTCTGTTGACGTCGCCGACGCGCGATCGGCCTTCCCCGTAACGACCACAGCTGAACACGCGGGCTCCTGCGCCAATGGACGGCTACGACGGTGCCGATATCCGCCGCCGCCCGTCTTGGAAGGACGCATTCAGCGGGAGCGACCGAGTCATCGGTGAAGGGATGCGCGGCCCGACGGCGGGGTCCCGCGGCAAATGCCGGACGGTCGGGTGAGATGCGGTGCCCTCCGCCGAGGAGCGATAGGGGGCAGCACCGCCCTGATCCCTCCTGGCCCCGATTTCTTGAGAGGCGTGGGCCTTGGAAGCGTGTCTTGTCGCATCATGTCTTTCTTGTCAGCGACTCATGATGAGAGAAGAGGACGGCCGCAAGATCAGGGTGCGCATCTTGGAAGGCCTGGAACTTGGGTGTGTGCACCGAGCAGGGGCGGTTATCGGACGAACGCTTGCAGGCGGAATCGGATTCCCGATTCTTGCTCTGACCGGGGCACTGCAGACTGCCTCCTGTCCCGAAATGCGAGGGACCGCGGGCAAGCCCATCTCCGGTCATGGCGCACCAAAGCCGGAACGGCCTGCTCCGGGGTCGGTTCGAGCCGGCCCTAGGAATTAGGTGGTTCGAAGGACGCGGCATCCGCGTCCTCGTCGCCCTTCACATGTTCTCCGAACATGGCGGGAATCCCCGGTCCCAGCACACAGGAATCGAACCCCGATTCAATCCCGAACTCGCGGCTGTCGGGGGTCGCGATCAGATTGGCACAGACCGCTTGCTTAGCGGCTTGCGTGAGTTCGAGTGCCTCTTCGAGCTTGTCAAGCACACTGATCTGCTGGCTGCTCAGCACGGATCGGTCTCGCTCCCTGTGCCGTTCTCCAACACCCCGAATCCGCTCGTACAGCATTTCGACTTCTTGGACGAGCATGTCGCTCTTGGATGCGTCCGAGTCTTTGGAACGGCCCAGGCGGCGCAACTCCCACTCCTTCTCCCAGGAATCCCGGATCAGCGGAAAGACCTCGTCATCGAATTCGTGTTGGAGGCTCTGGAGGCGCATGCGCTGGCCCTCGTTCAGCTGAAGGACGCCAGCGAGGCCCGCGGGGTTGACGAAGCCGTGAATGCCTCCATCCGGATCCGAGGCTCCGCCGAGCGGCGTGCCCGACGAGACGCCTTCATCGGCCTGAACGGCTGAAACACAGATTGAAAGGACCGCGAAAAGTGCGATCACTACTTTGGTCATGATGATTCTTCTTGTCTTGGTTGAGAACACTCCATGGCGAGTGTCCTTGTTCTTGATTCGACGGCCGAGAAGCCACGAGCGTTAGGTTTGGCGTGAGCCAAGACACCTTGCCTTCAGGCCAAGCATGGGGGGCGAGTGTCCGCACCTGTCCCTACGCGCAGCTGAATCTCGGACTGCAACCAAGTGTGCGCGCGGTGACATCGAAAGCGAATGCGGGCTGCCCGCAAGAACTCCTTCGGCCCAGCAAGTTCAGTTGCCCGTGAGATGGCCTTGTCGGACCGGTTCTGGACAGACGGTAGGGCGGGCCTTTCGCGGCGCTGCCCCGCTGGATGAGAGGGTGGCTGCGACGAGGTGTTCGAGGGGTCATGATCGATGCGATCAGGGCGTCCACGGTTCTAGGGTCTGACGGGCTGCTCTCAAGTCCGCCTCCCCGCCTCGGGGCCGCTCCTGTGCCGAATCGGAGAAGGAGACCGGGGGCATGGTGTCTTGTCGATCTACCAGTGGTTGCGGATCAGTGCCGCCAGCTGAGCCGGCTTGGCCTGCTCCACCGTCAGCGAGGTCAGCGCGCAGCTGCCTTCTCTGCTGGTCTCACCGGTCTTGACCGCTTGCCGCTCGCGCTCAATGCGGATGGCCTGCTGGCGACCGTACAGGGCGGCATAGCCGTTGCAGTCTAGGTCGCTGAGATCCTGGATCCAGTAGCGGCGGCGCTCGATGCGACCATCCTGCTTGTCGAGTGTCTCGTGGCCGAGGCAGTCCGCGAACAGAATGTGCTGCCGGTCGTCCACCATGGTGGGCTGGTTCTTCTTCACGGCCGTCACTAGGTAGTCCCCGTCGCAGTCCTCGAGCAAGCCGCGCGCCGACTCGTGCTGGACGTGCAGTGCGTCGAAGGTGACGGTGCACCCGGCCAGATCCAGCTCCCCGGCCGTCTCGCGGACCGCCGGAACCCGTTGGTCTTGGAGTCGACTTCGACCTGTCCCAGCACCACCTCTCAGGAATGCTCCACGGCCGTGACCAGCATGCGACGCCCCCCCACCGTCCGCCTCGAGGCGCCGCGGACATTCTTGCCGTCCATCGGGATGCCCGGCAGGGCCCCTTGCCGAGGGGCCTCCCCGGAGGCTCTCCGGGCCGCCTTCCGCGAGCCCGTATCCTCCTCATCCGACGGGACTTGCCCCTGTATCACTTAGATTCCGCCTTGGATGTCAACGCGAAAATGCAAGAATCCTGAGGTTTCGAAGGGATTGGGCGGGGTCTGCGAGGGAGTGCGCTGGAGTACGTAGGCAGACTGGATCGAGGAGTGGCTGGCTGCCTTGCAGGCTGCCGGGCACCGTTTCCTGCTGGAAGGTGGGCTTTGCCCCCTTGGCGCCCTGCAGTCGCTTCCCTCCAGGATTTTCTGAGACATCGGGAAACTCCGATGGCCTGCCATGGGGGAGGCGGCGGCTAGGCCGCCGCAGGGGCGAGCGTCAGCCGCCACGTCCGTATAGCTGGCGGCTTGCTTCCCAACAGAGCCCGCGTCCGTTTCCTAGTGCAGCCTGAGCATAGCAGGGGCCCGGCACCGGAGGAGTGCGGTGCCGCTGCACGCCGCCAGCGGTGCCCTCATGCGCCGGACTCTCTGGCGGGCGCTTCCAGCTGCCCCTCCCGATTCTGGTGCAGCAAGGCGTTCAGCAGAGTGACCAGCTTGCGCATGACCGCGACGATCGCGACCTTGAACTACTTCCCCGCAGCACCCAGGCGCTCGTAGAACTCCCTCAGGTCCGGATTCCAGCCAATGTAAGAGGGGATGTCAGATGAGGGACAGCGGCAGGGTAGCTAGGATGTTGTGAAACGTCGTGATCGACGTGGTCGTGTAGCAGCGCCGGCTAGGACTGTAGAAACAGCCCACCGCCTGCCGCTGCGCCTGGTCCAGCAGGGCCGCGAACTGGGCGAACGCGGTCACCCCACGGAAGCCCGCCAGTCGCGCCGCCAAGGCCAGCACAGTGCCCAGGCGGTAGCGCTGGCCCCACGCGCTGCGGTAGTCCTCCACCTCGTCCAGGCAGTCGAACATGCTGCGCAATGCGGGCGGCGGCGCGGTACGCTGCGGGCCCTGCTAGGCTGGATCCTCCGAGGGCTGGCCCAGGGCCGCCCTCGCATCCGCTTCCACTCCGAACACAAGCACCTCTGAATTCAGACAAAACGTGGCCCTGCGGGCCAGCCGCGCCACAAGGCTCCATCGGAGCCGTGCGTGATGGTGCCGCTATGAACCCAAGCTCCAAACGTCCTACTTCGAACAGTGCGTCTACTTTCCACTCGATGCTCCTGCCTAAAGCTGTTGCTCTAGACGTGCATCAAGAACTTGTTGGATCCGCGTTCGAGCATCCTCCAAGTGTGTCCTTGTGACGTAGTTCAGCTGCCGAGCCCGCAGAGCCTGAGCCAGTCCCGATTGCAACCGTAAGAGATCGGCTCGAGCCAACGCTGCTGCATCTCTCGGCAAATCGGACGGGGGACTCAGAACCAATTTGATCAAGTGCTCAAGATGTTTTCCTTGTAAGTTCCGACGAAACGTATTCACGTTTGATCGAGTCTCCAGTTCGGACCAAATCGCTTGCCTCACGCCTACGAATGCTTCCTCCATGGTAAAACGATCGGATGGGTCGGACTGGAGGAACTCCATATCTTGGAATCGAGAAAGTTTGGTTGGATTATAGAGCTCGTTCAGTGCTTCCGACTGAACTCTCAGCACGGCGTCATGGAATGGGTAATCCAGTCGCTTCGTCTTAAATTGACTATCCTCGAAATCGCGAAATCGGCCGATTTGGAGTTTCCTAAGCAAATCCGCAGATATGTCGAAAGCTGTGGCGCTCCAAATCTTGGTGCGCAGAAACTCCAGAGCTTTTCTTTGTTCCTCCGCTGGAACAGGCTGATATGGAACACGACCAGCCGAATCTCCCGTGTGATCGCGATTGTGGTAAATCCCACCGATGTACTTCATCGCAATGTGGGACGCAAGGAAATAGGGTTGCCATATGTTACCGACTGCCCGTCTCAGGATCTCAAAGCTATCGCCCTCTCTGAGAAGCCTCGATTCAATTCTCGACAAGATCTCATCCGTAAGCTGAAACTGACGCTCGAACCACTCTAGTGGTTGGCTCGAATAATCGTTGGGGTTGTTGCGTGGGTCGAGTACGCGTGCTCCAAAGCCAGAGTCCTCATCAGTCGCATAAGTCAGGCTCGGTTCAGAGACACGAGAGGCTATCTTGCGAAGTTCCGGGAGTTCGTCCTGCGGTGTTCCGGCTTCAGGAATGGGTTTATAAGCATACTCGACAGCCCAGTAATCGTACTCTCCGACAACTTCCTGATAGTAATCGCCTTGGTCCTCGCCGGGTAGCGCGACAAGGGGAGGCAGATAGTCCATCACCGAGACACTCGTCCGCGATTCAACCTGGCTGCCACTGGCTAGCTCGTCGAGGGGCGTGACCGCGCTCCCTCGAAAGTTGTGTCTCAGACCAAGGGTGTGGCCGACTTCATGAGCGACCAGCCACTGCAGGAACTGCCTGATAAACTGTTTTTCGTCGTCAGCGTCCCATCCAGGGCGGGTAGCAAGCACATCAAGACCGAGAGTAGCGGCGTCAACTATAGCGAATCCCATGCCGCAATTCACGAGCCGACCGTGCCTTCGTCCGTTGTCATCCCCGAAACTCTCCTTTAGTTGCTGGAGAGCCCGCAAGGGATGGACTGACGTCTCGTATTTTCGACGAGCCGAGAGTCTCATCAAGGATTCAGCAAGGCTGATGTCAGCCGACATCTGTTGGCCGGTATAAGGATTGCTGTGCGAAGGACCGATCGCGAAAGTCCTGTCGTAGCTGATGAACCACCGTATCGTGTTGTAGCGGAAATCTGCAGGATCCCATTCCGCATCGTCCGGTTGCTGGCGAACAATAATCGCATCCTTGAACCCGATGCGTTCGAACGCGGGATTCCACATCAAGACGCCGTTGCGAATCCCCTCTCGATACTCGTAGGGGATCGAATTCTCCAACCAAAAAACGATTGGTTGCTTTGGTTCCGAAGTGAGTTTCTCAGGATGCTTCTTCTCAAGTTTCCATCTCCTTACATATCGAACGTACGGAGTCTCTGACCGGTCACTGCTAAAGTCCATATGCATGTCATAAAAATGCCCTACTCGATCATCCCCGAGCCGAGGCATGTAGCGACCTTCTGGAAGTGCGGCAAGACTGACACGTAGATGTAGGTTCAAGGATCTAGGGTTGGGTAACGTGATTGATGGCTTCTTCAGCTCCTGTGCTCGGAACTGGGTCAGCAGTCCGAGTTCGGAGTTCCTAGGAAACGATTTCAGCAGGACGATAGTACTATCGGCCTTCTCGAACTTGTAGCCAGTTTCGTATGCCTCCTTAAGTTGCTCGGTAATCCCACTAAAATCTTGTGCGAAAAAGACCTCATGTAAGTCGACTAATATGCCACCACCATCTGGGTTGGGCAGGCTTAAAAGTTTCCCGGATCCGATTATCGAGTCGGAAAATGAGTTTCGTATTGCCCTCGCAGAAGGAGAACTCTTCGTCGCTCGAAACCGCAGGTTTTTCCTAATGAGCTGTACTCGATTTCCTAGTTTTTTCCAATAGATAATATAGTTATCTAACATCCCCATATTCGTTCCGTAAAGTCCGCGCTCACCAGTTGCTCGATCGAGCTTCTGAGAATAGATATAGTTCATCTCCAATTGACTTGGAGTTATCTCGATATAGGCTTTGTTTTCATTGGTGTTTCGATAGAACGTAAACAAGCCTTCGACCTTCTCCATGTCTTTAGTGATTCGTTGAAATGATTTCTCGGATCCCTCCTTGACTTTGCTCTCATCTTCCTTGTGTTCGGCCGACTGCTCAGGTTCAACGGCCGTCTCGTCGACTGCGGGAGGCTCTGGCGGATCCTGAGCGCCATACAACGTCATGGTGCCCCAAAGGAGAAGCAGCGGAAAAGTCAATCTGGATCCCATCATGGCTTCGTGTTTCGATTGTACCGCACGGCAATCCCATTTAAGACACATTGTCTTGTCCTGATTGAGGAGGTTGCGGGGAGGTTCAGGTCGGCTACTATGTTTCGGACGACCAGTCTGCGCTTCGTCTACGAGATCCTCCGGCACGATTCCTGTGGCAAGGGAGAGTTTGCCGGCCGCTCTGCCGACCCGTCCTAGTAGGGCGAAATAGTGACACCCCGAAATTGATACATGTTCGGAACTCAGGGTATAGTCGCTGGGCGCGGCCCCGAGGGTCTGCCGCGACCTTGCCCGGGCGGGTACCCGGGCGACCTCGACGGGTGGGGCGCAAGCGCCGGCACACCGGTGCTGTCCCGCCTGGCCAGGCGGGGCTCAGCACGCGGGCGGGCGAGCCGACCGGTCTAGCCCCGGGGCGGGACCAGCAACAGGTCGAGCGCCTCCTGCACGCGGGCTGCGAAATGGCGGTTGGCCTCCGGCTCATAGCGGAACTCGGGCTGGCAGCGGGTGATTGAGATCGTCGCGTTGGTCAGGCAGGCGAGATTGCGCAGCCGGCCCCGGCAGCGGCCCTCGTCATAATCGTGAAGTCTCGCACGTAGTGCAGGCGGTTCTCGAAGTGCCATTTGTGGGAAACAGGCCCAGGCGACGGACACACCTCCCCTCAGCCCGCGCTAACCTGCGATGGGCGGGCGTCTTGCGAGGTGCGCTCGCCAAACGTTGAATCGTCACGCCAGTCCGGGCAGCCCCGAATTATGGCCCGAACCGTGCGCTGATTCCAATGCCGGCGAGCGCACCCGCGTCTCAAATTGAAGACCGCATGATCGCACAGAAGCTCACGGAGCGACTGCCGCATCGGTCTGGTTCATAGCTTCGGGGTGGCCGCCGAGCGGCCATGGGGGTTTAGGTGCCTTCGTGTAAACTGCGGGGGCTGGAGGTCGCGCTTGCCAGGGGCATTGTCCAGATCGAGTGCTGCGCTGCCGCTGTTGAGTACGGTGCTGCTCGCTCCGCCGGTGTACTTGATCGCGCGGTGGATTCGCATCTTCAATGAGACAAGCGCCCACGAGGATCGCGTCGAGGAATTCGGCTCGGTGCTCCCGGGTGTGCTCCAGGACCCCTTGACAAGCACCCTGTTCGCGGTGGTGTGCGCGGCGACTGCCGGGGCACTCGGAGCGGCTGGCCTGATCCGGCTTTCCGGGCTGTGGCGGCTGCTCTGCGCCGCGACTTTCGGGCTGGGCGCGCTGCTGAGTCTGTTGTTCCTCTGGACGTTGCTATAGAGCTGCACACGGGCGGATTCCGGTCGGCGGTCAAACCGGATGCTCCGCGTCGGCCTCGTGCTCGCCGCTCGCCGGGCGTTCATGGTCCCACCGGTAGAGACGTAGTTACGGCCGAACTGGCAGCGAATTCGGGCCGCCGAACGGAGACGAAGCCATGATTGGATCCGATGAGCTTCGGGTTCGTTCTTGCGGCCACAGGCAGCTTCGCGGCGAGTCCAATTGGGAGGGGTCGGTTCCAAGCGTGTCACGGAATGTGCATCGCGAGTCATAGGCCCCATAGGGGCGATTCCGGGCGGCGCGGCGGGCAGACCGTGACGCCCGCCTATACTGGGGCGATGCCCGACAGACGTGCCTTTCTGGCCGGCGCCGCCGCCCCAATGCTGCTCCCTGCCTCCGCGGTCGGTGCGAACGACCGCGTCTCCGTCGCGCTGATCGGCGCCGGCGGCCGCGGCCGCCGGGTCATGGCGGCCTTCCGCGAACTCGGCTCTCCAGTGCCGGCTGTATGCGACGTCTACGAGCCCAACCTTGCCAGGGGAGTCGAGGAGGCCGACGAGGGCGCGCAGGGCTATCGCGACTATCGGCGGATCCTGGAACTCAAGGACCTTGATGCGGTGCTGATTGCGACACCCGACCACTGGCACGTGCGCATGATGCTTGATGCGGTCGCCGCGGGCAAGGACGTCTACTGCGAGAAGCCGATGTCCCACTCGATCTCGGAGGGCGTGCGGGCCGTAGAGGGCGTTCGCGCCACGGACCGTATCGTGCAGATCGGCATGCAGCGCCGCAGCACCCCGTGGGTCGTTGAGATGCGGCAGTCTGTCGCCGAAGGAGCGATCGGCACGCTCACCATGGCCCGGGCGGAATGGAATTGGGCGATCTCAAAGCCGCTGTCCAACTCCCCGCTTTCCGGCGAGTTGGACAGCAACCGGTTCCTAGGAGGATCGGCTCGCTCCCTCGAACCCATGATGTTCCGGAACTGGCGATACTTCTGGGCATTCTCGGGCGGCAACATGACCGACCAGGGAACCCACCTGATGGACGTGATCCAGTGGTTCGGAGGCGTCGGGTCTCCCCGGTCGGCCGTTTGCCAGGGCAAGGTGGTCGGCATGCGAGGTGCGGAGACGCCGGACAGCTTCTCGGCCGCCTTCGACTACGGGCCGTTCCTGGCCAGCTGGAACCTGAACTACAACAACGACTTTCGCAACGGCTGGACGATCGAGTTGCTCGGGGACGAAGGGACAGTGGTGCTGAACAACCGCGGCTACCGCCTGTACGCCGCGCCTTGGGCCCAGAACCAGGAACCGGTCAAGGTGTACGAGGATCGCTTGCCCACGATCCCGCACGTACGGAACTTCCTCGAATGCGTCAAGAGCAGGGACGAGCCGAACGCGCCGGTCGAGGTCGGGCACACCGCTGTGTGCGGTCCGCATCTTGCCAACATCGCCTTCCACCGCAGGTCCTCCGCCTTTCTGAACCCGGAGGCCACAGAGGTTTTCTGAGGCGCCCGCCCGTGCGCGTGCTCGCTCGCAACACGCAGATCGAATGAGGGACCGGCTGCCAGCATCTTGCAGAAACCGCGTTCCCTGGAGTTCCCAATGCCGGATCGGTTGCCGGTCTGCGAGACTGGTACGGGCAGGGGAAGTCCGCAGAGATGACGGTCTCCGCTGACTGATTCCCTAGGGCGAGGCTCGATGCTGCATGGCGCGGAGCAGGGCTAATCCTCAGGCTGCCGCGGCCATGTCCGCTCGTGTGCTCCACGGGAGCTGGGTGCCGGAGGAATCCGGTGGACGGTTCGTTTTCTGGGCCGAGGTCGCCAACGGCGCTCGCGCGCGGCGCCAGCGCAGGCATCCGTTCCACCTGCGGCAATTGGAACTCGAGGCGCTGGTCTCGACCGCCGTCGGCCGGTCCGGCAACACTGCCGTCAGGGCCGTGCCGAAGGGCGTCTGGATCGCGTTGCCGGGCGATGGTTCGCGCCCTGCCCCGTCACTTGAGCTGCAGGCGGAGCTGGACCGCGATTTCAAGACCCCGGACTCTTGGGGGGTGTGGAACGTAGACGCCGTAGCCGCCCAGGACCCCGTCTCCGCGTTGGCTCTCATGCGGAAACGGGCCGGCGATGGAGCCGACGCGCTCCGGGTCGGACACGACCTGCGGTTCTGGTTCCGGCTGGCGCATCGTCTTGTGCGAATCGTTCGCCGTCACGAATACCTGCCGGCGATCCATGCGTCAGGCGCGGCGACGCCGAAAGGCAGGGCCTCGAAACGTCGCCGGGCCAAAGTCCGGTTCGATGTGGGCTGGGAGCTGGCTGACGCAGTGGAGGCCGACATTGTCGAACCATATTCCCGGTCCATCCCCGGCGTGTGTCGGAGCGTATGGGCCAAGCGGCCGAAACGCCAGGGCAGTGGTCCTGCGATTCGCGATGCGCACGGCCTTGTGCGCCACTTTCTTGAAGTACAGCTCGATCGTGCGGTCGGCGGCTCGAGCTTTCCCCGGTCCGCGTTCGGACCGATCAAGGATTCGCTCCTCGTGCATGGGCTGCCTCAGCCGACCGGGTCGGTCGGAGGGGACATCCCCGCACCCAGGGTTGACGAGCGCACCTGGGCGCAGTGGCGCCTCTGGCGCGACAGGATCCAGCGGGGCTCCGGGGATGTGGACGAAGTGATCTGCCTCCGTCTCGCTGACGCCCCGCGGGCCACCCCGAACGCCTGGCTCCTCGAATGGCTGCTGTCCTCGCGGAAGGACCCGTCCCTGCTGCTGCCGCTGCGCCGATTCTGGGCACGCGGCAAGGCCCGGCGTCCCGCCGGCAGGCGCGTCCGCGAGGTGCTGCTGCAGCTCGGCCAGGCCGCGCGCATCTACGCCAAGCTCTGGGAGGGCATGCGCAGCGACGCGCCTGAAGGAGTCACACTGAACCGCAACGAGGCACTCGAGTTCCTGCGGCGGCACGCTCCCGTACTACAGGGAGCGGGATTCCGGGTGATTGTGCCCGCATGGTGGACCGTGAGCGGCCAGCGCCGCCTGCGATTACGGATCAGGACGCGCGGCACACGGGGTTCGGACTCGATGGGCAGCGACTCGACCGGCATGTTCGGGTTCGACTCGCTGGTCGAGTTCGAGCCCCAGGTCGTCCTTGACGGCAAGCCGCTGACACGCGCCGAATGGGAACGGGTCGTGAAGGCAAAGGAGGGGCTGATCCAGCTCCGCGGCGAGTGGATGGAACTCAAGAGCGAAGAGGTGTCCCGGCTGGAAGAGTTCTGGGAATCCGGAGGCGCCCTCCGCGAGATGACGGTCGCCGACCTTCTGCGGGCCGACGCGGATTCCGGCCGCACCGGCACAGAGATCGTGCATGAGGGGGCCGCCGGGGGAATGCTCTCCGCGCTTCGCGGTGTTGGCGGTCTCGAGAAGCTCGCTCAGCCTGCCCGCTTCGTCGGAGAACTGCGCGAGTACCAGCTGCGGGGATTCCGCTGGCTTGCCTATCTCGAGCGGCTTGGATTCGGCGCCTGCCTGGCGGATGACATGGGCCTGGGCAAAACCGTACAGGTGATCGCGACCATGCTGCGCGACAGGAACACCCATCCCGATGGCGGGCCGACTCTGCTCGTTGCTCCCACCTCAGTGCTCGGAAACTGGCAGCGCGAAACCCGGCGGTTCGCCCCCGACCTCACGACCCACATCCATCACGGCGCGAAGCGGGCACGGACCAGGAAGGCGCTGGAGAGCGCGATCCGGGGAGCCGACATGGTGATCGTGTCCTTCGGCGTGGCCAGGCTTGACGCAAAATTCCTCAAGCAGGTGAAGTGGCGGCGGCTGGTCGTGGACGAGGCCCAGAATATCAAGAATCCCACTGCGGCTGTCACCAGGGCGGTTCGCGGCATCCGCGCGGGCCGCCGGATCGCGCTCACCGGCACCCCGGTCGAGAACCGCCTGATGGACCTCTGGTCGCTGTTCAGCTTCCTCAACCCGGGGTATCTCGGCACGATGACCGACTTTCGGAAGACCGTGGAGCGCCCGATCATGCGCAACAACGACCGGGATGCAGCCCAGCGGCTCCGCGGCATGGTCCGGCCGTTCGTTCTCCGGCGCATGAAGACCGACAAGGCAATCATCAAGGACCTGCCGGAGAAGGTCGAGCAGAACTCGTACTGCAACCTGACGCCCGAGCAGGCCACGCTGTACGAGGCTACGGTGCGCGACCTGGAGGCGCGGCTGGACGACTCGGAGGGAATCGGACGCCAAGGCCTGATGCTCTCCACGCTCATGCGCCTGAAGCAGATCTGCAACCACCCGGCCCAGTTCCTGCAGGACGGCAGCGCATTCTCTGAATCGCGCTCGCACAAGCTGGCACGTGTGTGCGCGATGCTTGACGAGATCGAGGCGGAGGGCGAGAGCGCTCTCGTGTTCACTCAGTTCACGGAGATCGGGAAATCGCTGGAACGCCTTTTCCGGGCGCGCTACGGCGGGGGGATCTACTATCTGCATGGAGGCACGCCGCGCACGCGGCGGGAGCACATGGTGGAAGAGTTCCAGAATCCGGACACGGAGCGCGCCATCTTCGTGCTTTCCCTGCGCGCGGGAGGCACCGGAATCACACTGACCAGGGCCAATCACGTCATCCACTTCGATCGCTGGTGGAACCCGGCGGTGGAGAACCAGGCGACCGACAGGGCCTATCGCATCGGGCAGAACAAGAGCGTTTTCGTACACAAGATGGTGACCATGGGCACACTGGAGGAGCGGATCGACGCGCTGATCGAATCCAAGAAGCAGCTGGCCGAGGAGATTGTCGGGGGTGATGAGTCCTGGCTGGCAAGTCTCAGCAACGATGACTTCCGCAAACTGATCTCGCTGGACCGGGGCGAGGCCGTGACGGGCTGATCGGGAGAGAGCCAATGGCAGTCGGAAGCAAGACCTGGTGGGGCCGGCGGTTTCTCCGGTCGCTGGAGAATCTCATGGATCCGGGGCGCCTGTCCCGCGGGCGCAGCTACAGGCTCCCCCACCGGCGAAAGAAGTTCGAGATCCGCAAGGGAACGGTCACGGCAACGATGGTGGGGAACATCAATCCCTACTTCGAGGTCTATGAGACGCCCTACTACAGGGTGAAGATCGAGTTCGAGCGGATTCCTGCCACCCGCTGGACTGCGATCGTGAAGAGGCTCGGGACCAACGCGGACTGGGTGACGCACCTGATCCTAGGTGAAGTGCCGCCCACAATCGAGGAGGCCCTGAAGGATTCCCCGGTCAAGCTGCTGCCGCGGTCGCGCAAGGACATCAAGTCCTCCTGCTCCTGCCCGGACTGGGCCAACCCGTGCAAGCACGTGGCGGGACTGTACTATCACGTGGCATCCCTGCTGGACCGCGATCCCCTCCTGCTATTCGAGTTCCGGGGAATCGATCGCTCGACCTTGATGAAGGGGCTGTCGAAGTCCGAATTCGGGAGGGCTCTAAGCGCTCGCGCCGGAAACATCCATCCGAAACTCGGCCCCTCCTTGGACGAGCCCCGTTACTCGCCCGTCGAGGAGCACGAGCCTGACATGCCGACGGACGATCTGAGGGCCTTCTGGAGAGGCACTCCGCTTCCGCGGGAGGAGGGGGATGCGACCGACGATGCTCTGATTCCGGCACTGTTGCTTCGACGGGAGGGCGACTACCCGGAATTCTGGCATCGGGAGAATTCGTTCCTTGATGCCATGGAGGGGATCTACGGTCGCGTAGCGAAGCGTCTGGCCAAGCTGCCGTAACACCCCGCCGGTGCTCGCCCGGGATGGACCAGCCTGCCCGGAAGCCTGCCGCCGTCCACGCTGCGGCGGAGCATCGACCGAAGTGGCCGAACTTCACTCCAATACGGGAAGATCCTCGGGTCGCACAAGCACCCTGATGGTGCGCGGCATGCCGGGCACTCGGGAAATCAGCCCATGTCGCTCCAGGTTGATAACCATCTGATGGACAGTCGGTGGCGTCACTCCGAAGTGCCGCCTCATGTCGGCCTCGGCGGGCGGCCTTCGGTGGATCTTCGAGTACGCATGGATGAAGGCCAAGTACTGGCCCTGCTTCCAGGTGAAACTGTGTCTCGGCGGGCGACCCGCCTTCGCTTCGCTATCCATCATTTCCTTCCTTGAGACATTCTTAACAGCGGCATGCGATCGCGTGCCCACTGCGCCACGCGCGAATGCCGCCTGAGGGCGACAGACCGGACGGGTTTCCCGGTGCCGCGCCTCTCTGGCCGGCCCGTGCTCGACCCCGTGGAGATCCCCGAGAAGCTTCTTGCGGGCAGTCTCCAGGTAGCCGCCGGCCCTCCGCCGGACACCTTTCTCCCCTTGCTCGCGTCCATTCCCCATTCAACTCGTTTCTTAGGAATGGGGCTGTGAAGGGTCCCTGAATCGGGATCCGGCCCCGGGCATCCGGAAGCCCGGGGCCGGGTGAGAAGGCCATTCACGCTGGCCAAGCCCGCCCGCAGGCAGTGCCCCAGATGCCGGGCGGACCCTTGCGAGATACCCAGCTCGCCATGCGGCTTCATGCTGGAGATGCCCTCTTGATGCAAGCGGTCAGCAGGCAGATGGCCAGGGCCCAAGTCCGGTAGATGAGCTTGGAGTCGGCCATGGCGTTGCCGGTGCAAACCGAGAAGCGCCTGCCGCAGGGACACCAGCGGTAGAGGATTGATGGGTGCGCGCAGCCGAAGAGGACGTTGGGCGAGCCGCAGTCCGAGCGCGGGGGCACGGGGACCCCGGCAATCAACCCTTTGCTGCCCCTTGGCTCCGCGACATGCGGATAGTGCAAGGCGCAATCGGCGTGCAACACCCCTGTAAGCACGAGGGAGTCCGGCGCCACATGCGGCGGGGAGGTGTCGCACAGGAACGCCACCAGAGCCTCGGACGCTTGTGGGACTCTTCGGGATCGAGGGCGCATGCGCATTGCACGGCCGCAACTCAGCCGAGGCGCTGCGCACGGCCCGTTTGGGCAGCTCGGTAGCAGCCAAACACGGTCCGCAGGGCTTGGAGGCTGTCGTCGACGGTGAGTGGAGGTTCCTCGAGGCCAGCGCTTGCGCGCACGCAGGCCTTTACGAAGGGCGTGTAGCCTGACGGTCCCGGAAACCTGTCGATCCGATGAATGCGGGAATCTTGCTCCTTCCGGCTGTACCAGGAGAGCGGGAGACCGCCGTGCCGTCTGACTTCGAGCCAACCATGCGAACCCCAGATCTTGATGTGGGAATGGTACCCCCGATCGAGATAGTAGCCCGAAGTCATCGTTCCGAAAGCGCCGTTCGCGAACTTCATCGCGATGGCGGCCGAGTCTTCCACATCCAGAGGCTGGCCGCCGACCACACCGGTGAATCCCGCGACTTCGACGATGTCAGAGTCCGTCAGGAACGTAGTGAGGTCGAGCCAGTGGATCCCCAGCCAAATCAGGTGGCCGCCCCCGCCGCGCGCTTTCTCGGCGTACCAGGTCTCGTGGTAGGCGGGGCGGGTCAGACGGGTTTGGTCGGCGATCAGATGCGCCTCGACACCGTAGATCTTGCCCATCATGCCTTCGCCGATCAGCCGTCGAGCCTCGCGGGCTTCGGGATTGAGGCGATTCGCAAGTGCCAGCATCAGATGCAGATCATTCGTCTTCGCAATTTCGTGGAGTCGCTCAAAGTCCTCAATGCGAACGCAGGCCGGCTTTTCAGCCATGACATGGCAGCCCGCCCGGAGCGCGACTTCGATCGCCGGCGGCGCAAGTGCAGCCTCCATGCTGACAAGGGCCATGACGGGCCTTTGTTCCCTTACGAGGGTCGCCGGCTCGCCGTATACGGCGATGAGCTTCTCTCCCAGAGCCTCCCGGGCGGCGTCGACGTTTTGCCGGCCCGGGTCGGACAACGACACTGCAGCCACTTCGTCGGCCTCAGCGAGCGCCGAAAAGTAGGCGTCCAAATGTGCGCCGCCAGCGTGCGTGATCACGCCCACCTTGATTCCTTCGCGCGCCGCCGACCCGGCCGCAGCGGCAGGCAAAAGCGCGGCCCCGGCCCCCAGTACCTTGGCGAAAACTCTTCGTTGCATCGACGCTGTGCTCCTTTTCGAATAACGCTTTCTAGCTGTTCTGAATCCGCCTGGTTTCCGGATCGAAGATCTTTCGCCTTCCGCTCCAGAGTGCGTCTGTTGCCATGATGCACGCGACTGAGTGGCCATAGCCAGCCTCGACCGGCGCATAGAGCGTATCGTGGTCTCGCCTCCGCACCGCGTCGAGCCAATTCGCCATATGGTGCATCGTCCCTGGCTTATCTGGAATTTCTTCCGCCCTTGCGAGAGCGTTTGGGTGTTCGCTCCCTTCTCCGGATACGCGCCAGATGTTTTCGACCTCGAGAGTTCCCAGCGTGCCCATCACCCGGGTGGCGCTGCCGGCGGCGTTGCTGAGGCAGGTCGAATAGCTGGCCAGGAACTTCTTGGCGCCGCGCCCGTATTCGAGAGCGACCTCGACGTTGTCGGGGTTCTCGCGATAGTCATGGAAGAAGTACACGCCCCCGTGCGCCACAACGCTGCTCGGATACGGCTCGCCCGTCAGCATGTGAATCACATCAACTCCGTGTGTCATCCATTGGTCAATGATCGCGCTAGAAAAGTCCCGAAACAGACGGAATGAACGGTAGATCTTGGGGTCGAAAGGGCGGTAGGGTTTCCCCATCAGGAAAGCCTCCCAGTCAACGTCGCTTTCCTTCAACGAATCCAGATCTTCTTGTTTCCTGGCCCATCGGTAGGGGCTGTAGGCGTTCCAGACGACATCTACCTTGACGATGTCACCGACGCGACCTTCCTCGATCACGTCCGTGGCCGAGCGGTAACGCGGGTAGCTTCGCCGTTGCGTCCCGATCTGGACGATCCGGTCTGATTGCTCCACCGCTGCCAGCGCTTCGTTGGTCTCCGAGAGAACGTTTCCCATCGGTTTCTCACAGTAGACGTCCTTTCCGGCTTCCACGGCGGCCTTCAGCATCTTGGCGTGCTGGTGATCGGGGGTGGCGATGATCACGGCGTCGATCTCTCGATCGGCGAGCAGTTCTTCGTAACGCCGATAGGACTTCGGTTGCGCACCGTAGGATTCGCTGACCAACTTTGCCGCTGCTTCCAGACGCCGTTTCCAGATATCGCAGACGGCTGTGACTCGGGCTTGGTGGTTGCTGCCGAACTCGATGCACTCCTTCATCACCTGCGTACCGCGCCCGCCGGGGCCGATCACACCCACCTGGATCATGTCATTTGCGCCTCGGGACTGCCCGAGGGTGACTTGTCTCGTTGTGGCTAGCGCCATGCCGGCGGCTGAGGAAGCGCTAAGAAAGTGACGTCGATTCATTTGAGAGTTCTCCATCGTTGGTTCCCCCCTCTCAATGAGACTGAACTTCCTTAGGCCGCATGGCCCTCGCTCCTGCAGGGGAGTTCCTGCAATAGTCTATCCCGAGTTCGCCATTCTTGGATCGCTTGTTTGCAGCCTTTGGATTCCATGGCACTTATGAATTCGCCAGTCTCGTTATGTCACTCCATTTCTAAGTCTGTTGCGTCTCCCGACCGCAGGGCAGCCTGCGCCTTGGACGCGCTGGCGGAGGCCAGCGCTCGGGACGTCTTGAGTCCCATCGTCGGCTCCAGCCCCGCCTGTAGGCCCAGCTCCCTCGCGATCGCCGCCGCTCCCGGGTCCGGCCGCACGCGCAGCCACTGGAGGTTCTGCGGACGGGCCGTTTGCGGCTCCAGCTTGTTCCGGATTTCAGGCAAGGAGAGGTTCGAGCACCTCGCCGTGTACGTCCGTCAGCCGGAAATCACGCCCCTGGAACTTGAACGTGAGCCTTGTGTGGTCGAGCCCCATCAGGTGCATGATCGTTGCTTGGAGGTCGTGCACGGTCACCGGATTCTCAACTGCGCGGTAGCCGAGTTCGTCGGTCGCGCCCAGCCGGGCTCCGGCCTTGATCCCGCCGCCGGCCAGCCACATGGTGAACGTCCGGTGGTGGTCCCGTCCGACGTCGGGGTCGTCCGGCTCCCCTTGCAGCATCGGGGTGCGTCCGAACTCCCCGCCCCACACCACCAGCGTCTCGTCGAGCATTCCGCGGTTCTTGAGATCTGTGATTAGCGCAGCCGAAGCCCTGTCGACCTCTCGGCAGCGTTCCGGCAGGTGGCGGGGCAGGCTGGTCCGTCTGCCGCCGTGGTGATCCCACTCCCCGTGCATGAGCTGCACGTATCGAACACCGCTCTCGACCAGTCGACGCGCCAGAAGGCAGTTGTTCGCGAAGGACCTCTTTCCCGGCTCGCTGCCGTACATTTCGAGCACGTGCGCGGGTTCGCGCGAGATGTCCATCAGTTCGGGCACCGACGTCTGCATGCGATAGGCCAGTTCGTAGGACGCAATGCGGGTTTCGATCTCGGCGTCCCCGACGTCCTCGTGCCGCATGGCATTCAGGTCCCGGATCGCATCCAGCGAGTCTCGCCGCACTCCTCGGCTCACGCCGCCCGGGTTGGAAAGGAACAGCACCGGCTCGCCGCCGGATCGGAACTGGACTCCCTGGTGAACCGTCGGGAGAAAGCCCGGTCCCATGCAGGCCGCTCCGCATCGCGCGCCGCGACCGGAGGAGAGCACAACGAACCCCGGCAGATTCTCGTTCTCGCTGCCGATCCCGTACGTCAGCCATGCGCCCATCGAGGGCCGTCCCGGCCGCTCGTGACCGGTGAACATCTTCAGCTGCGCGGGAGAGTGGTTGAACTGGTCTGTCGTCAGGGAGTACAGGAAGGCCGTCTCGTCGACGATTCCGCTGATGTGCGGAAGGATCTCAGAGACCTGGGTCCCCGTGCCGCCGTGTCTTGAGAATGCGAACTGCGGACCGAGAAGACTCGGCCTGCCGGACAGGAACGCGAATCGCTCGCCCTCAATCAGGTCCTCCGGCACCGGCGTTCCATGGAATTCCTCCAGCTTCGGCTTGTAGTCGAAGAGGTCCAGTTGCGACGGCGCGCCCGCCTGGCAAAGGAAGATGACGGCCTTGGCTTTCGGCGAGTAATGTGGGCCGCGCACACCGTCCCGCCGTCCCGTCTCCGGGGTGGCCGCGTATCCCTCTCGCCTCAGCATCGAACCCAGCGCAAGCGAGCCGATGCTCAGGCCCATCGCGGAAAAGAAGTGCCGGCGCGTCTCAGTGCTGCCGGAGAGTTCCATTACACGCATGTTCGTCACTCCTTTGTAAACGTCTCGTCGAGATTCAGCAGCACGTTGGCAACCATCACCCATGGAGCGAAAACCGCTTCCGGAACGCCCTGCGTCCGCCAGCGGCGCTCACTCCCGGCGGCTTCGGCGGCTTGAGCCGGTCGCGCCTCGTAGCTGGCTGCCATCCGCTCCAGGAAATCCACCATCCGCTCCAGCTCCCGGGTGGCCGGAGCCCTCGAAAGCACCGATCGGAAGCCGAGATGGATCCGCTCGGCACGGTCCAGGCCCGGCTCAGACAGCATTTCTCCGGCGAGGGACTGCGCCGCTTCGAAGAATGCTGGGTCATTGAGAGTGTTCAGAGCCTGCAGCGGGGTGTTCGACAGCGAGCGGTCGACGGTGCACACCGTGCGGTCGGGGGCGTCGAAGTTCATGAAGGCCGGATAGACGATCGTGCGCTTGTAGAAGGTGTAGAGCCCTCTGCGGTATCGGTCGGCCCCCTCGCTGGTCGGCCAGATCTTGAATCCGCCTTCGATGAAGTGCTCTCCGAACACCTCTTCGGGCTGCGGCGGGAACACACTTGGACCTCCAATGGTGCGGCTCAGCTGGCCGCTGGAGGACAGCGCGATGTCGCGCACGGTCTCGGCTCCCACGCGGTAGCGGGCTCCGCGCGACAGCAGGACATTGCTCGGGTCCTTCCGGACTCTCTCCGCGTCAAACGCAGAATCCTGGCGGTAGGTGGCTGAAGTCATGATCGTCCTGAGCAGGGCCTGCGTGTCCCATTCCAGCCGGACGAATTCGGTCGCGAGCCAGTCCAGCAGTTCCGGGTGGGTAGGAGGATCGCCTTGGGAGCCGAAGTCCTCCGCCGTGGCCACAAGGCCTCGGCCGAAGAGCCGGTTCCAGATCTGATTCACCCGAACCCGGGCGGTCAGCGGATTCGAATCGGCGGTGAGCCAGCGGGCCAGATCCAGCCGGTCCCGCATCGTCACCGGACCGCCCCCAGCCAGCACAGCCGGAATCCCCGGCGCCACCTGCCGGTCCAGATCCATGAAGTTGCCGCGGTTCTGGACGTGGGTCGCCCGGGGCTCCGGCAGTTCCCGCATGACCAGCGTTCTGGTCGTGTGCGCCGAACGGAACGACTCAAGACTCTCGGAAAGTTCGGCGAGCCGCCGCCTTGCGCCCTCGAGTTCGGGCGCGATCGAGCGGTAGTGGGCCTCGAGCCGCTCTTGATCGTCTTCCGACCGCCCCGCCGGCTCCGAGGCAAGCACCCCCTGCACCGTGTTCGGCGTTTCCTGCAGTGCAGCAAGCTGTTCCACGGCGAGCGAGGTGGCAGAAATGCGAAACCGTCCAAGCAAGCGCCCCGTGTCCCCGTGTCCGTCGTGGATCAGCCGGACTTTGAGCAACGACCCCGCGGGAAGGTCGACCGGCCGCTTCAGGCGCAATACGGCGTCCTGTTTGGCAATCTGGCGGAGTCCGGCAGCATCCAGGCTCCATCCGGTCGCCGCCCGACCGTCGAACAACGGGGAAAGGTCAGCGGTTGCCCACTCCCCGAGGTCAGCGGTTGCGCTCGCGAAGTCCAGCCGTGCCCTCCTTTCGGCACCGAAGAACGATTCGAAGTGGTAGCCGTACGCCCCTCGGTCATTGGTCAGCTTGAGCAGGATCTCATTCGTTCCCGGCCGGAGGTCGAGCCTCACCCGTTCTTGGTCCGGAGCTATCTCGCGCGTAGGGTCCGACGCGAGCACAAGCTCGGAGTTGAGCCAGACCTTGAGCCCCTTGTGGCTGCCCAGCGACACGAGGACGGAAGTGGGCTCGCGAACCTCGATCGTCCGGTACGCATAGCTTGCGCAATTCGATTCCGCGTCGTCCGGAATGTACCCGAAGTAGTGGACCCTTCCGTCCGACCAGTCACTCCTGTCGAGCCAGGCCAGATGGCCGTCTTCGTATGTCGCTGCAAGGTCCACTCCCGATTCCGGCGGGAACGCCGTGCGGAAGGCCTCTTCCCGTGAGCGGACCCGAAACGGCCCAAGCACGTGCCAGCTGCTCCATTCCGGCACATTCTCGAGCATCCGTTCGTGCTCTTCCCGGAGTTCCGGGGTCCATGCCTCAACCTCGATTCCTGTCAGCTTGAACGCCCCGTCTTCACCGCGGCCGGGACCGCCTCCGGGAAGGCTCTCGTCCCGCATCGCCTCGATGCGAAGACCGGTCAGCGTCGTGGGCTCCGGTTCGAACGTGACCTCGTAGACATCCGGTCCGCCCTCCGCTGCGGCAACGAGGACAGATGCGTCGGAGAGGACCTGCAGGTTGCTGTCGCCCGCCGAATCCGAGCCGGCCGGCCCGAGCGGCGTCCATCCGGTCCGCCACGCAGCGAGGCTGGGGAGGGTCTGGAGTTCCCACTCCCGCTGTGCCTCCGCCAGCTCCGTCGTTGGCGTGTCCAGAACCTCCCTGGCCCTCGCGACTTCGGCCTCCCGCCTTCGCAGCGCGTCCTCGTCTCCCTTGAAGACGTCCAGTTCCACCGATCTCTTGATTGCGCTGTCGGCCGTGTTGTTGAAGATCGCGTATAGCTGGTAGTACTCGCTCTGCTTGAACGGGTCGTACTTGTGGTCGTGACACTGTGCGCAGCCGACCGTCGAACCGAGCCAGACCGTCGCCGTCGTGTCCACCCGATCCTTGACCGCCGCATCGTAGAACTCATCGTTCTTGGAGCCCGCCTCGTTGTTTAGGAGCGTGTTGCGGTGGAATCCGGTGGCGACGATCTGGTCGGTGGTCGCATTTGGGAGGAGGTCGCCGGCGAGCTGCTCGGTCGTGAACCGGTCAAAGGTCAGGTTGCGGTTGAATGCGTCGATGACCCAGTCGCGGTAGGCCCACATCGTGCGGGGCTCGTCACTCTCGTAGCCGTTCGTGTCAGCGAAGCGGGCCAGATCGAGCCAGTACGCCGCCCAGTGCTCGCCGAAGTGCGGCGACTTCAGCATTCGGTCCAGCAACCTTTCGTATGCGCCGGGTCTCTTGTCGTCAAGGAACTGGTCGACTTCGCCGACAGTCGGCGGCAGACCTCTCAGATCGAGGCTTACGCGGCGGACCAGCGTCTCCCGGGATGCCTCCGGAGCGAAGACCAGACCGTCTCGCTCGAGGCGAGCCAGCACGAACCCGTCGATGGGATTCCGGACTGCATCCGAATGCCGCACGGCCGGCGCAGGCCGGCGAACCGGCGGCCGGTACGCCCAGTGCTGAGAGATTTCGTCGGACCCCGATCCGATGCCCTCAGGCCACTCGGCTCCCTGATCGATCCACGTCCTGATCAGGGCGATTTCGTCTTCGGCGAGCCTTTCGCCCGTCAGGGGCATGGGGTTCCGGTCGCCGACACCCGCGATCCGCTGGAAGAGTGGGCTGGCATCGGCCTCGCCGGGAAGGATGTTCGGCCCGGAGACGCCCCCGCGAAGGGCGACGGCGGCGGAGTCCAGGCGAAACTCGCCCATCTGCTGCGCCTCGCCGTGGCAGCTCTGGCAGCGGCGCTCGAAGATCGGATAGATCTCGGAGGCGAAGTCGAATTCCGCTTCGGATTCGGCTGCAGTGCTGTCGTCTCCGGCGAGAGGCGCTGTCGAGAAAGCGAGCAGCAGCAGGTGCGCCAAGGATATGAGGCCTCTTCCCCGCAACTCGAAAATCAGGGTCGACAGTTCAGCCATAGCAATCCCGGAGACCGTGTCGCGGTCTGGAATCGGCCTCGAGTCGCCGGGGCAATTTGGCCGGCGACCGGTTGAGATTCCGCCTTACGCGCTCGGAGCCACCAGAATTATAGTGCAGAATCCGATTCTGTCGGAATGTCCGCGTCCGTCGCCGCGAGCGCCGTCGAATCGCGTCTGGCTTCGGTGGGGCGTGAACCTGCTAGGTGCGAAGGCGGCATTGCAGGGTGACTGGAGTCGTTGGGCGAGGTGGAGGGAAGTGCGATCCGTAGCGCAAACGTGCGGGAACGAAACGTCGGATGCCGGTTTCTCCAGCTCCGGAGCAGTTGCAAGTGTGCGGCGGACGCTTGAACCAGGTCCTACATCAAGGTTCCGCTCAAGACCTTCCAGAAATCTGGCACGTATGATACAGAAAGACATATGAAGACGACTCTGAATCTTGACGACCGGATCCTGCGCGCAGCCAAGGTGCGGGCGGCTGAGACCGGCCAAACCCTCACTCGACTGATGGAGCATGCCTTGCGGGACCACCTTGCAACCGCTGATTCCGGGAGCGGCGACTTTCGGCTGCAACTGCTGATCAAGCACGGGCAGCTCGTGCCCGGCGTCACTGTCGATGACCGGGATGCTCTCTACGAGAAGATGGAGGGCCGGGATTGATCGCCGTCGACACCAATGTTCTCGTGTACGCCCACCGGTCGGAGATGCCACTGCACAGGGCCGCCCGTGCCCGGCTGACAGCACTTGCCGAGTCTCCGGCTCGCTGGGCTATCCCGGTGTTCTGCCTGGGCGAATTCCTCCGTGTTCTGACCCACCCCAAGCTCTTCAACCCTCCGCACTCGGCTGACGAAGCATCGGAGGCGTTGACCCGGCTTCTAGCTTCGCCGAGCGCAATGGTCCTGTGCCCCGGCACCGGCTATCCGCAGCTCCTCGCCGAAGCCATCCGAGAGGGAAACGCAGTTGGAAATCTGGTATTCGACGCCCAGATCGTAGCGCTCTGCCGCGAACACGGGGTCTATCGCCTCTTGACCCAAGACCGGGACTTTGATCGTTTCGGGAAGCTGCGTACGGAACGGCTCGGAGCGGAGTAGGCTGCATGCATTCCGGGGCGCTGGCCCGAGCTATTGCATGCCGCCCTTCTGGGCCTGACGCAGCGCCGCCTTCCTGCGGTGGCTTTCCAGGATGGTCCGGCCCTTCTCGCCATTTCCATTCCGTACGCAGGCCAGGCCCCACGAATAGTAGGCTCCGTCCATCGAGGGGTCCAGACGGACGGCCCGTTCGAGCAGGCTCTCGGCTTCCGCATACCGTGCTTCGCGGAATCGGAGCTTTCCCAGGTGGTAGAGCCCTTCCGGAAACTCCGGCTCCCGGTCGAGGGCCGTCATGAAGGATGTCTCGGCTTCGCTTTCCATGCCGGCGGCCAGCTGCACCAGGCCCAGCCGAAGCCAGTACCTCACGGGGACCGTCGAAGGGTTGCCGAGTCCCAGTGCGATCCGGTAGCTCTGAATGGCCTTCTCCGGCTGGGACAGGTACTCGTAGAGCGATCCCTGGAAATAGCGCAGCTTCCGGTCGGAAGGATGCAGCTCCACTCCGCGCCTGACGAATTCCAGCCCGACCTCGGCTGTGCCCAGTTCCTGGCAGATCAGTCCCACTCCTCCGAGGGGTCCGGGCAGTCTCGGATCGATCGACAGTGCCGTCAGGTAGACCTCGAGCGCCGCCCCCCACTGCTGACCGGCCAGCAGCTGGTCCCCGAAAGCTGCCAGGAACCGTGCCTGGCCTGTGTCCCCTTTCGCAGATCGAGTCGGCGGTGTCAGGTCCCGGCAGTTCTGGCGGGTCTTGACGTTGTAGAAGATCTTCGCCCCCGCTGCGTCCCCCGCGGCAGCGTGCCCGAATGCCTCCAGGGCCTCGTCGCGAAGACCTTGATCCAGCAGGAAGAGGCCGAGATTGAGATGTCCGTCGGCGCGACCCGGCGACATCCTGACTGCCGCATCGAGCTCCTCCCGGGCTGCAACGTCCTCGCCCAGTCTCGCCAGTGCCGATCCCAGAAGGAGCCGCGCCTCTCTTGGTCTGGGTTCGGCTTGCAGGCGCCCAAGGACTCCTGCACTGTTCCGGTAGTCCTCCAGCTGGTACCGGGCAAGGGCCAGATACATTCCCGCGTCGTACCATCCCGGCCTGATCTTCCAGGCCTTCTCCAGCGGGTCCAGAGCCTGCCGGTACAGGACGTTGCGGAACAGCATCTTGCCGACCGCGAGCAGCGTGCCTGGATCCGAGGTCCCCTCGGTGATCTCCGCCAGCTGCTCCACTGCAAGGTCTTCCCGTCCGCAGTCCATCCGGGCCTCGGCCAAGTCAAGTGCCGCCGCCGAATGAGAGACCCCCGCACCGTAGGCCGCCTCCAGGTGCGGCAGGGCCTCCCAATGCGCACCGATCCTCAGGTAGCATGCGCCGGCGAGGTATCGCAGGGTGGCGTCCCCAGGCTCGGAAGCGGCAGCTTCCCCCAAGACGGCGCAGGCTTCTTTCCGCCGTCCCGTCCGCACCAGGGCCCGGGACCATGGATCGGCGATCTCGGCCACGCTGGCGCCTAGGTCACGGGCCCGGCCAAAGTGATCCGAAGCCTCCTCGAACCGCGCACCGGCCATTGAAATCCGTCCCAACCAGCTGTATGCGGCGGCTGTGCTGCCCGGCTCGCGTGCTGCGGCCTGCGCCAGCCTCGTCGCTTCCTCGAGCTTGCCCTCCCGAACAAGCGACCCGATGCGCTTGCTCCACGCCCCGCTTTCCGCCGCCGGCACGAGCAACGGGCCGATCAGCAGGCAGAGAGTCGCAGCCGGCGCCGGGAACGTCATGATGCCCCGGCGCTTGCGAATCCCCCAATCGAAGGCAGTGCCACTGGTGCGGGCTCTCTATTGCCTGACATCGGACTGGAACGGCATGTATTCGCGCTCAACTTCCCGGTCCCTTCGCAGTGCCCGCCGCTTGTTGAGCCTCGCGAATTCCGCCGCTTCGCGCTTGGCGTCTTCCGTGCGTCCGGCCGCACGGAGTGCCTGGGAGAGATGGAGCCGCAGCGCAGCCAGTTCGGGGTCGATTGCAATCGCCCGCTCCATCGCGGGGATCGTCTCCCCGTACCTCCTGAGCTGGTTGAGGGCCTTGCCCAAGCCGGCGTAGGCTTGCGCCGAGGCGGGGTCCTGCTCGATCGCCTGGCGGAAGTGGTCCAGGCTGCCCTCTGCATCGCCGAGCCGGAGCACCACCTCGCCGAGCAGCCGCCGCGCCTCCGCGAAACCGCCATCGATCCGGATCGCCTCCTCGAGATGGCCCCTCGCCTCCTCGAACCTGCCCATGTTCTCGAGCTGCCATGCGACTTGGAAGTGGCTGTTGGGCAGGCCGGGGAACTGGGCCAGTGTGCTCTGCGCTTCGGCCAGCGCACGCTCAAAGTCGTGGTTCTTGTGGAGAGCGTCCACCAGCAGGAACCGCAGGTCCGCATTGTCCGGATCCAGATCGACCGCGGTGCGAAAGCCCTTGACCGCCTCGTCGTAGTAGCGGCCCTGCAAGTACTGCAGGCCTAGAAAGGCTTTGAGCTTCGAGTTGTCCGGTCGGATCGTCGAGGCCACCCGCAGGTGCCGGATCGCGGCGTCATGGTTGCCGCTGCCCGCGAGCAGGTTTCCCAGCAGCATTCGCGCTTCGTAGAACTCAGGACGCAGCTCGACTGCCCTCTCCAGGTCCGGGACCGCATTGGCTGGCTGCTCCAGGGAGACGTGCGCCAGGGCCATGTTGTAGAACGCCTCGGCGTACCGCGGTCGCAACTCAACCACCCGGCGCAGGACCGGAAGGGCCTCCGCGTGAAACCCGTTCGTTCCCAGTGCGATCGCAGCGCTCAGCATCACGTCCGGATCGCCCGATGCCGCCAGGGACTTCGCCTTGGCGTCCGCCTCGACCAGCTTCCTGTTCTGCAGGAGCATCCGGAGTTCCACGAGGCCCCGAATCTCCTCCTGCAGTTTGTTCTTCCACCGCTCCGCGAGGTCGAACTCGTACCTTGCCTCTTCGGCCCGGCCCTGGCGCTGGTAGGCCTGTCCGAGCAGGTAGTGAAGCTCTCCCTGCTCGGGCCGCCTTCTCACGCTCTCCTCAAGCAGCCGCACCGCGTCACCGGTCCGGCCTGTGCGGAGGTACCCGCTGGCCAGCCGGCCGCGGACATCCAGGACCGTTCCGATCTCCAGCACGCGCTCGAAGTACGGGATCGCCGCCTCGGTGTCCCCGTCGCTGAGTTCGATGCGGCCCAGATAATACAGAGAATATGCGTCGGGGGGTTCGAACTCCAGTTCCTTCAGGAAGGCGATTCTGGATTCCTCCATGTCGTGGAGGTGCCAGAGCGCCAGGCCGAGCTGGTAGTATGCCCCGGGGAGTTCTGGATGGATTGCGATCGCCTGACGGAGTGCCTCCACCACAAGCCGGTAGTTCTGGGCATCCAGATGCACCTGAGCCTGCTCGAGGTGCCGGTTCAGCGTCGCCTGCGGTGTCTGGGCCAGGAGTGGGGCGGACATCACCGTGAAGGCGCCGAGCAGCATCCCGGCCGCGACCACGCGGCAGCGGAACTTCCGGGGCCGTTTTGCGCGCTGTGTTCGGGCGGTCATCTCGAAGCCGGGGACTCTCCCGCATGGGAGGTGCCGTGCATCGCAATCAGTGTATCGTCGCCCCGCGGGAATTGCCGGTGTGTCACGGGCGGGGGCGACTTGACGGCGTGGCCGCGATGGCCAACGATAATTGAGTGATGGAGGGCACGTTCCGATTCTCCGCCAACCACGGTCGTTGTCAGTCGGATTGGCCAGCCAGGCGAGCGAACGTCTTCGCGCTTCCCGGGCGCAGCGGGCTGGCTCTGCTGGCGCTGGTTCTGTCCTGCCTCGCGGTCGCTGACCGGGGAAGGTCCCAGGCCCTTGACGCGGAAGCGATCGAGGTGCGAGTGACGTCCCACCTCGCTGCCGCCAGACAGGCCGAGTCCGTTCAGGACTACCTCGCTGCCGCGGAGGAGTACAGGTCCATCCTTGCCCTGCGGCCCGAATGGGCGCTGATCCACCAGAGCCTCGGCGTGACCTACCACCTTGCGAAGCGGTACCTGGAAGCAATCGAGGCATTGCAGCGCGCTGTCCGGCTGGACGACCAGCTATGGGGTGCATATCTGTTCTTGGGAATGGACTACTACCAGACGCACCGGTTCGACCTTGCGGTATCCGCCCTCGAGCGGAGCATGGCGCTCAGACCCGGGATGGTGGAGACACATCGTTGGCTGGGCCTGAGTCATGCGGCGCTGCTGGGGTATGAGAATGCCATCGGGCACTTGCGGCAGGTGCTCGAGGCAGATGCCGGAGATACAGAAGCACTGTTCCACCTTGCGCGTGCTTATGACATGCGCGCGTCGCAGCTCTTCCGGTCCATTGGGGAGCGGGAGCCCGACTCGCCTTTCGTCTACCTGCTGCAGGCGGAGCGCCTGGCGTCGGAGGGGGACATTGACCGGGCGCGTGCGGAGGGCAGGAGAGCACTGGGGCTCAGACCGGACCTTGCGGACATTCTCGAATCGCTCGACCTTGGTTCTGGCGGCCAGGCGCCCGATGCGCCCCGCGAGGCCGGTGCGTTCGCCGGCATCCGGACCAGCTTCTCGGCTGGCCGCTTTCTCGAGGCGTCGGACAAGACACGGCTGGTGCTCGAAGCCCAGCCTGGCCATGCCGAGGCGATGTATTGGCTGGGACGGTCGTACAAGGGACTTGCCGCTGCGACACTGGATCGATTGACGCAATCGGCACCCGACTCGTACCGAGTGGACCAGCTTGCAGGTGAGTTTCACGAGGACCGGACCGAGTACGGGAAGGCGGCGGAGGCCTATCGCCGGGCCCTCGAGAAGCAGCCGGAAGTCCCCGGGCTGCGCTATGCGATCGGCTCCGTCCACTGGAAAGCGGGCAGTTTCAAGGAAGCGCAGAAGTGGCTTGAGCATGAGCTCCTGTTGAGCCCGGACCACGCCCTGGCCCGTCATCGGCTGGGGAATCTGCTGCTTGCCTCGGACCAGCCCGGAGAGGCGTTGCCCCATCTCGTCCGGGCGCTCGAGACGAATCCGGATCTTGCCGAGGCCCACCTCGATCTGGGACGCGCGTACTTCGCCCTTGATCAGTTCTCCGATGCGGTGGAGGCGTTCGAGGCCTACGCCCGAATCGACCCGGACAGCGACCGGGTGCATGTCCTGCTGGGGAATGCGTACCGAGGGCTGGGGCGGCTCGAAGACGCGCGGCGCGAGTTCCAGACCTATCAGAGGCTGAGCCGCGAGAGACTGCGTCAGGTCCAGCAGGACGTGAGGAGCGTGTCCGCAGATCTGGAGAAGGCGGCGGGCCGGTAGGTCTGGCGCCGCCGTCCCCCTTACCGGTCCGGTTCCTCGATTCGCACGATCCGGTCAGCCGCAACTTGGTTGAGCACCTGTTCCGTGCCCCCCGGCCATTGCACCCGGATCGTTTCAGCCTGCTTGTGCTGGCCCAGTCCGAAATGAAGACGGCAGTCGCTGTGCGACTGGTAGCTGCCGCCACTGCGCACCTCTCGGATCTGGACCATACCTCCCGCCTCGACCGTCACCCTGGCCCCGATTGCCGACCGGTTGGAGGTCGTTCCCCGGAGGTCGAGCATCAGCCAATGCCCGCCCGAAGCCGTTCCGCGCAGCAGAGTCGGCCCGGCGTCGAGATTCGTGATCAGCAGGTCGACCCGGCCGTCATTGTCGATGTCGCCCGCCGCCAGGCCCCGGCTGGAATGGGGCCCGTCGGGCCGGTCGGGCAGGGAACGCTCCTCGAAGGAGCCGTCTCCGCGATTGCGGAAGGCCGTATTCGGCTGACGGTACTGGATCCCGAAATCATGCAGGTCCACTTCGGGGAAGATGTGGCCGTCCGCGATCACGATGTCGAGGAATCCGTCCAGATCGAAGTCCAGAAAGCGTGTGCCCCAGCTCAGCTTCGGCCAGGTGGGCTCGGCCACGCCGGACCTCGACGAGGAATCCCGGTACAGGCCGTCCCCCGTCCCGCGGTACAGGGTGTTGTGGTCGTCCGAGAAATTCGTGACAAGGAGGTCCATATGGCCGTCGTTGTCGTAGTCGCCGAAGTCGACTCCCATGCCGGCCTGCTCCTTGCCGTCGGCGCTCAGGGCGACGCCGGCCAGCAGCGCCACCTCAGTGAAGGTCCGGTCACTGTTGTTCTGGAACAGGAAGTTCGCGGTTGAGTCGTTCGCCACGTAGATGTCCTGGTCCCCGTCGCCATCGTGGTCGGTCCACGTCACGCCAAGACCGTACGAGGCCGGGACGAGGCCGACACCGGTGTCGGCGCTGGCGTCCCGGAAGCGCCCGTCGCCCAGGTTCTCGTACAGGCGGTCCGCGGTCGGGACCATCCCGCGCGGGCCGCACTGGACACGAATGCCCCGATATCGGCAAAGCTGGCTGTCGGCGGGCAGGTCGGCGGGATCGAACTCCAGGTAGTTCGTCACGTAGAGATCCACGTCGCCGTCGAGGTCGTAGTCGCCGAACGCGGACGACGAGCTCCACTCGTCCCCCTCGATTTCTGGGACGGCAGCGTCCCGAAACGTCCCGTCTCCCCGGTTGAGATACAGGCGGTTGGGTCCGTAGTTGGTGACGTAGATGTCCGGGTAGCCGCTGTTGTCCACGTCGGCAACCGCCACCCCCATGCCCCAGCTGGTGTCGCCGAGCCCGGTCTCCTCCGTCACGTCGGCGAACGTCCCGTCCCGGTTGTTGCGGAACAGCCGGTCCGATGGTCGCGGACCGCCTGCGCCCAGCGATGCGAGCGTTCCTCCGTTGACGAGATAGATGTCGATCCATCCGTCGTCGTCGTAGTCGAGAAAGGCGACGCCGCCGGACATCGACTCCAGAATGTATGGCTTTCCTGCGGCGCCGGAGACCAGCTCGAAGTCCAAGCCGCTCCGCTCCGAGACATCGACGAACTGTGCGTGGGCGACAGCTGCCAGCACTACCGATGGCATGGCTGCACAAAAAATCCGGACTGCTGTTCCGTGTACGGAGTGGCGGGGCTGGGGCAGCCGATGCCGTCTGGGCGGGAATGCGGTCATTCAGCCACGGACTCCCGGACCACGAGCACCCGGTCCAGCGCTACGTTCTCCAGTGTCGAAGTCCGTCCCGAGGGCCATCGCACGCTCAGCCTCTCGACGGGCTCGCCAGTCCGGAACCCGAAGTGCTGGCGCAGGTCGTTCGCCGACAGATAGCTCGCGGAGGATCTGACTTCCCGGATTTGCCTGAGTCCGGTCGATTCGGCCACGATTCTCGCCCCAATTGGCGACGCGCCGTTCCCCGCACCGCGGGCCTCCACTATGAGCCAGTGGCCTTGGTTGCCGCCATCGTTGCGCAGGAGTGTCGGCGGGCCGTCCAGGTTGTTCACCACGACATCCAGATCCCCGTCGTTGTCGTAGTCCCCGAGCGCCAGCCCGCGACTCTTGTGTCGCCCGGTGAGGCCGAACTCCTCGCCTCGTTCCGCAAACCGCCGGTTTCCTTGGTTCATGAACGCCAGCCAGCGCTGCTCATACCTGAGCCCCATCTCGAACCGGTCCGCCTGCGGATAGAGGTGGCCGTTGACCACGAAGAGATCTTCCAGCGAGTCGTTGTCCAGATCGCCGAACGCCACTCCCCAGCCGACGAAGAGGTGTGTGCTCGGTCCATGTCCCGAAGCGTAGGTCAGGTTCGTGAAGCTGCCGTCCCCGTTGTTGACCAGCATGGAGTTGCTCTCGTAGGACGAATTCGTGTAGTAGATGTCCAGCCAGCCGTCGTGGTCGATGTCGGCGGCGTCCACGCCCATCGAGCCCTCCTCCACCCCGTCCTGCGAAAAGGCCGTGCCTGCAAGCACCCCCAGTTCGTCGAACGTGCCGTCCCTGTTGTTCTGGTAGAAGAGATTCGAAGTCAGGTCGTTCGCCACGAAGATGTCGGGCCACGAGTCGTTGTTGTAGTCCGCGACCAGGACACCCAGTCCGTACAGCCTCTCTTCGTCAATCAGACGCTCGGCGGCCACGTCCCTGAAATGCCCGCTTCCGTCGTTGAGATAGAGCGAGTCGCGCAGACCTGGGAGGCCCCGCGGGCCGCAGAACACGTCGAATCCCCGGTAGTTGCAGTTCGCGTCCCGCTTCGGGAGCCGTTCCAGCGGGTATGCCAGGTAGTTGCTCACATAGAGATCCAGGTCCCCGTCGCGGTCGAAGTCCAGGAACGAGGCGCCCAGGCTCCAAAGCGACTCCCCGATTCCGGACTGTCGGCCGACTTCCTCGAATTCACCCCCGCCGAGGTTTCTGTAGAGCGCATTGCTGCCGTATCCGGTCAGAAAGAAATCGATCCTTCCGTCTCCATCGAAGTCTCCAAGGGCGACGCCCTGCCCCCAGCCCCTGGCGCCAAGCCCGGCCTCGCGGGTCACGTCCTCAAAGCCTCCCCGGCCGTTTCCGCGGTAGAGTGCGCACATCAGGTCGCCGCCCTGCTCGAACTGCTCGATCGTCGACCCCCGGACAAGCAGGATGTCAAGGAATCCGTCGGCGTCGTAGTCCAGGAAGGCGGCGCCTCCGCCCATGACCTCGATGATGTGCTCCTTCGTCACGCTCCCTTGCAGGCCGTCGAATCCTTGGAGGCCCGAATCGGCGGTGGCGTCGACGAATCGGAGATCGGGTGGCTGTGCGCCGCCGAGGACCGCGCCGACCGCGATCATCGCGCCCGATGTTCGAACTCCCCTGAGCAGCGACAGCAGCAGTGGCGTATGGCGGCAACCGCATGCGCGATTCGCGCCGCGGCCGATTGCACGCCGCAATCGAAGCAGGCGACTACTCCTGTCGACCGAATGTCCCATCCAGCGCGCCGCTCACGGTCCAGTCGACTCCTCTCGGCAACGGGTGCGCTTCGCCGCCGGAACCGGCCCGGACGCGAGGCACGCCCCTCGCCACTAGAAGATCAGTTTCAGGCCGAACTGGACCTGCCGCGCAAACTGTTGCGGCGCGAGTCCGCCGATGGATCCGAAGACGCCGGGCCCTGCGTCGAAGTTCCCATTGGGCTTCCCGAAGTTCACGTTGTTGAACGCGTTGAACAGTTCGGAGCGGAACTGCAGTCCGAGGCGCTCCGTGAGCCTGAAGTTCTTGAAGATGCCGGCATCGAACTGGAACAGGCCAGGTGCGATCAGGACGTTGCGCCCGAAGTTGCCGAAAGTGTAGGCCGCTGGCTCTGCGAACGCGGACAGGTTGTAGTACTCTTCCGGCGCACCGCGCACTCCCGCGTAGGGGTCCCCGACCAGGTTCGGCCGTTGGGCCGACACGCGCGGGCCGATATTCGCGATGTCCCGCGGAATAGAGGTGTTCACCGGCGGCCCGCTGCTGGCGGTGACGATGCCCGTGAGCTGCCAACCGCCCAGTACGGCGTCGGCGGCCCTGTTCCAGCTCGAACCGAGCGCTTTGTCCCTCCCGATCGGAAGCTGCCAAACGTAATCGAACGTCAGAGCATGCGCCCTGTGCAGGTCGGATAGAGCCCGGTCGCCCAGAATGTCAAGCGGGTTCTGGGCCGTCTGACTGGCTGAGAATCCGGCGCCGAGGACATCGATCGTCTTGCCGAATGCGTAGTTTCCGCGGAACGACAGTCCGTCGGAAAAGCGCTTCTCGATCTTGAACTGGAGGCCGTGATAAACAGAGGCGGACTGGTTGCCCATCTCGCTGATGGGGCCGTATTGCGGGAAGGGACGGCGCGGCTGGACCTCGCCGGGCCCCGGGAGGGCGGTGTTGACGTTGGAGAACGTGGAGAGCTTGAGGCCTCTGGTTCCGACGTAGCCCAGTTCGACCATCAGATCCTCCGCCAGCTGGCGCTGGACGTGGAAGTTCCACTGCATGGTGTAGCTGGTCCGGTTGTTCCGAGGCACTATGTGCTGGGCGCTAGGGGGCACGGTGCTGCCCATCTTCACGTCCAGATCGGGAGAGAACGTCGTCTCGGCCGGACTGACGGGTCCGCGGTCGTTGAGGTTCGAGAAGTTCTCGCTGATGGCGAAGGGCCAGTTGCCGCGGACGCCCTGGGCCTCCCAGAGGTAGTTGGTCATGTAGAAGACGCCGAACCCGGACCGCACGGTCGTACTCTCGCCCAGGCGGTACGCGAGGCCCACGCGGGGGGCGAAGTTGTTGTTGTCCGGCTCGACGATCCCGCGGCGGACGTTCGGCCCCTCGCCGGTGATCGGGTTTACTCCGTCCCAGAGGAACTCGCCTGTGCCCATGTCGATCGAGGCCAGCAGATCGTCCCGGTGCTTCGGCCATTCGCTGTTGTCGTAGCGCAGGCCCAGGTTGACCGTGAGCTCGGATGTCGCCCTCCAGTCGTCCTGGAAGAAGAAGCTGTAGTCCTCCTTGCGCATGATGGCGGTCGTGCCCTGGCCGATGTTGCGCCGGGCGATCGTCGGCAGGCCGAGCAGATAGGAGGCCACCGCGTTGCCCGTGGCGGCGGCATTCTGCGGATCCTGGGTGGGCACCTTGTCGAAGGTCATGTCGCCGGTGAAGTACCCGTCGTCCAGGTTCCGGTTGTGCTTGAACTCGAATCCCGCCTTGATGCTGTGGGTGCCCGCGATCTTGGTGATGGTCGCGTATGCGCTGTACGAGTCGTCGGGAAACGGGAACCCGGTCTGGCTCGGGCTTGCGAAGCCGGCGATGCCCCATCGCGGGTACAGCGGCACCGCTTCACTCTTCAGAATCGGAATGCCCTGGATCCCGTTGCCGGTGATGAAGGCCTCGACCCCTTCCTTGCCTCCCGGGGCGCTGTCCGCGATCTGCAGATTGTTCCGGTGATAGGAGATCTTCATGTCGAGGATCGTGGTCGGGTTCACCGTGTGGGTGTCGCTGATCATGATGTTGGTGAAGGTGTTGATCAGGCGGTTGTCCACCGTCAGATGGGCGGTGGGGCGAGGGCTCACCGAGTCGCTGAAGTTGAAGCGCCCGGTAAGGATGTTGTTGTTGCCGAAGCGGTGGTCGACCTTGCCCATCCACTGGTTGTTGTCAATCCGGGCCGCCCGGGTGTTGATCAGGTTCAATGGCTGGCCAGGCAGGTTGGGAGCGGACCACAGGATCTCCTGGAGCTGCTTCGTGGACCGGTTGATTCTGCTGGCCGGAACTCTCTTGTTGGGCATCAGCTGGCGCGAAAGCGAGCCGTCGGCGTTCTCCGTGGTCGTCCAGGGATCAAAGAAAGGGGCGGCCTCTCTCCCCTGGGTGTCAAGCGAAAGGTCGCCGCTGAACATCTCCGTGCTCGGGACGACATTGAGCAGCGTGGACTCGCGGCTCCGGCGCTGCCCTTCGAACATGAAGAAGAAGAACGTCCTGTTGCGGGCGATGGGTCCGCCGACGGTGACGCCGAACTGGTTTTGGCGGAACTCTGGCTGCGGCGTGCCGGAACGGTTCGCGAAGAACTCCGAAGCGTCCAGGTTGTCGTTGCGCAGGAACTCGAAGGCCGTGCCGTGGACCTCGTTGGTACCGGACTTGGTGACGATGTTGACGTTCGCCCCCGCCGCCGTCCCGAACTCCGCGGAGGTGATGTTGGTCTGGATCTTGAATTCCTGGATGGCGTCAATCGAGGGCTGCAGGCCGTAGGTCTTGAAGAAGCTCTCGTTGTTGTTGACACCGTCGAGGGTGTAGTTATTCGCCTCGCTGCGCAAGCCGCTGATCGAGACGGAGGTTCCGGAGGTCTGGAACGCCGTAAGTGCGCCGGCGCCGGCCACGGCTCCCGGTGTCAGGATGGTGAGCTGCGTGAAGCTGCGGCCGTTCAGGGGCAGCTCGACGACTTTCTCGTTGTCGACCGTCGAAGCCACAGTGGAGGTGTCGGTCTGCAGCTGCAACGCCGCGGCGCTGACTTCGACGACCTCCGTGACCTCGCCGATCGAAAGCGTGAGATCGACACGCAGCGTCTGGTTGACGGCGAGCTGCACTCCTGTCTGCTGGGACTGGCTGAAGCCTGGCATCTCGGCAGAGACCGAATAGATCGCCGCGGGCAGCGACGGCACGGCAAAGCCGCCTGCCTCGTTGGTTGAGACGACGCGCGAGTTCCCGGTCCCTTCGTTGGTTACGGTGACGGTGACACCCGGCACGACGGCGCCGCTCTCGTCCGCGACGTCACCGAGGATCGTCCCGAACGATGTCTGGGCGCTGGCCGAAAGAGAAAAGAACAATGCCGCCGCGAATGCGACACACAGGGTACGCAACATGAATTCCTCCGCAGAGTGCGGGTCGAGAAAAATCAGGCCCTGACCCGCTACTCCCAACAAAGTGTAAGGGTTTCGTTTCCCAATCGTCAACCGCTTCGCAAAGGCGCACCACCGGCATGACCCGCGAGACCGAATAGTCGAGAATGAGTCCCGTGGTGCTCCGCATTGCAATGCAGCTTGTCGGCTGGGTCTGTACGGTCGCAATGTGCTCTCCGTCGCTCGCGGCGACGGACCCGGACAGGCTCCTGTCCGAGGCTCGCGCGCTGCGGGCAAGCGGGAGGCTGACGGAAGCGGCCGCGTCGTTCGAGAGCCTGCTGGCGCACGCGGCAGCCGGGCAGCCCGCCGAGGCGGCGCCTGCAGATGTGTACCGGGAACTCGGGGAGCTCTACGAGGCCATGGAGCGCCGACGGGACGCGGTATCGCAATACGAGCGCTCCCTGGCCGAGAACCCGAGGCAAGCGGTCCTTCACTATCGGGCCGGGATTCTTCTGAGGCGGCTTGCAGAGAGTTCCAAGGCGGCCGGGCATCTTGCGCAGTCCGTCCGGCTAGGCTTCCGAAACACAGGCGTCCGCTACCACCTCGCTGCAGCGCAGCTCGCATCCGGACAGCTGGCCGAAGGGCTCGACGGCGCGCGCACTCTACTTCGGCCGGAACCGCGGAGCGGCGACCTTGCGCTCCGCGTCGGACGGCTCCTGTTCCGGCACCTCTTCTACAGGGACGCCGTCGATGCGTTCGAGGCCGCCTTGGGACTCCCCGGCCAGTCCCGTGAGGCCCGCATCTACTTGGCCCTGACCAATCACCTGCTCAACCGGCACGAGCGGTCCGTCGAACTGCTCGGTCCGCTCGCCGCCCCGGGCGCCTCGGCAGATCCGGAGTCGCTGACGCTTCTGGCCTCGGCCATGGCGTCGCTCGACCGGTTCCAAGAGGCCGAGGAGCTGTTCGAGAAGGCGATCGCCACGGATCCCTCGAGTCCCCATGCATCCCTGAACCTGGCGCTAGTGATGATCGAGCAGGGCAAGCTGGATGCGGCAGATGCGCGTCTGGCCAGGATGCGGCTGACGGCCGCGCCCCGGAGTCCGAAGGTCTTCTATGCCGTCCGGCGGAACTCCTGCGAGGAGGTCTCCCGCGAGATCACGAACGGCGATGATCAGCCGGCTGGCGAAGCCGATGCGGAGCGGGCGATCCAGTTCCTCGGGTTCGCCGATGAACTCAGTGGCAAGCATCACTACGGAACCGCCGTCGAGATGGTGCGCCTCGCTGCGCGGCACGCCACCGGCGGAGTGCCCGCCCGGCATCGCATCCTGCGGGCACTGGCATTCAGCTGCCTCAACATCGAGCCCGCCGCCGAAACACCGGCCCGCCTGCTGGAACGGGCGATCGAGCTGGAACCCGACCGTCACGAGCTGCACTACCTTCTGGGCCGCGCCTACCGGGAGCGACGCGACACGGCAAGGGCTGAAGCCGCGATCGAGCGAGCGATCCAGCTCAAGCCGGACGCGGCGGCTTATTACTCCGAGCTGGGCAGCATGCTGGCGGCGGACCGCGACGACGCGAACGCCGTCGTGCGGGCGGGAGAGATGCTGGTCAGGGCGATCGAGCTGGACCCGTCCGGCGCTGCCGCCCGCTTTGAGCTTGGAAAGCTGCGGATGGGCCAGGACCGGCTCGCGGAGGCCGCGGAGCAACTGCGCGGCGCAATCACAGTGGAGCCCGAATTCTATGAAGCCCACTACGTGCTTGGACGGATTCATGCCCGTCGGGGGCAGCCGGAACTCGCCAGGGAGCATCTGGAGCTGTTCGAGTCCAGAAAGGCGGCCAGCGAGGCGCGCTCGACGATCTGGAAAGAGGCCGCCGTTTTGCCGAGCGCGGAATAGGCGCAAGGCCAGCGTCCCCGGGGCGGAAGGCGGCGGTGCGCGGAGGCCGGGATTGACGGTGCGGGAGGCTGTCCCGCATTCCGTGTGTGCCGCCGGGAGGCCGGATCCGGCCCCTTCTACTGCGCTGGCCCCGGCATGGTGGGCTCGGAGTCCGGAGATTCCAGCAAGAACAGGGTTCCGTCATTGGGCGTGCGTCTGCCATGCAGGGCGAATGCCCCGTCTTCCCGCCTGCGGAGCGTGAGACTCATCACACGCGCCCGTTCTCGGGACACTCTGCATGCACTGGCCAGCCGTTGTCCCGGGACATCCGATGTCGAGTTGGTGGACTCACTGCAGCCGCACGCACCTGGGCTGAATTAGGATGGGGGAAGACCGCTCACGCGGATCCGGGTCTGACATGCCGGCCACGACCACGAAGCAGCTCCCCTCTGTGGCCCCGGGCGCCGCGGAATCGGCGTCGCGGGAGCCCGACACCGTCGAGTATCCGGAAGGGCACTGGAC
>JAPPMB010000168.1 GCA_028819255.1 Bryobacterales bacterium
CGCGGTGGCGGTGCCGAACACGGTCTTCTGCCTCGCCGCCGGGTTCCTGTTCGGGCTGGGCCCCGGGATGTTCTACGCCACCCTCGGCACCTTCCTCGGTTCGCTCGCGGCATTCACCGTCGGCCGGCTGTTTCTCCGGCGCTGGCTCACGGGATGGCTCGGCCAGTTCCGCTCGGCCGCCCGGGTGCTCGCGGCTCTGGGCGACGCCGACGTGCGCACCGTTTGCCTGACCCGTCTTTCCCCCCTCTTCCCCTTCGCCTTCCAGAACTTCGGGTGGGCGGCGACCCCGGTGCGCTTCCGGAACTACGCGCTCGGCTCGCTCCTTGCCGTTCCGGTGGGAGCCTCCTTCTTCGCCCACCTCGGGGCCGCGGGGAAGGCCGGCGCCACGCTGGCTACGGAGAGCTTTTCGTGGTCCGCGGCGCTCACCATCCTCGGCCTCCTCGCAACCTTCTACCTGATCCGCTGGATCTCCCGCGTGGCCAACGCCGCCCTCAAGGACGAACTCCCGTCGGACTGAGGCGGCAGGGACCGCCGGTCTTCAGACCGGCACGCGCTGGCCTCAGCCAACGCACGTCGTAACTCCCACGCGGCCTCATGGCCCGTACGGCTTGGAACGCCGGTCTCCAGACCGGCACCCGCGGCCCTCCGGGCTGCGGAAGGGCGCAACACCGATATCCCCAGATGGCCGAGGAACCGTTATAATGCCCTTCAACAGGTGCTGTTCACGGGCCTGTTTCCAGACCTTCGAAACAATCATGATCACCAAGTTCTCCGAGGACGTGATGCCCCTGACCGATCTCAAGACCAACCCAGCCCGCGTGGTTCGTCACACCACCGACGCTGGAAGACCGGTACTCCTGACGCGCCGCGGCCGCGGCGTGGCCGTGGTGCAGTCCGTCGCCGACTTCGACGCGGCCGCCGAGGAACGGGAATTCATGCGTGCGGTCGTCGCCGGTCTTGCGGACCTGGAGGCGGGCCGGGATTTGTCCATGGCAGAAGCCCTGGAACGACTCGGCATCGACTGACTCCATGCCGAAGGGGACTGTTCGGCTGGCGGAGTCGGCGGTCCGGGACCTGGAGGACCTGAGGCGTTGGTACGCGCGGCAGGGTGTTCCGGAGGCCGGGACGCGGACGCTCAGGCGGATTCGGGACAGCATCGGCATCCTGGCCGAGCAGCCCGAGATGGGGCGCGTCGTTCCTGAGTTCGGGCAGGGTTCGTTGCGCGAATTGATCCGGCCGCCCTTCCGGATCGTCTACCGCCGCGAGCCCGAAGGCGTTGCGATTGTGCGAGTCTGGAGGAGCGAGCGTCTGCTCGAGGTTCCCGAGGAGGAGACTCGCGGGTAGGGAACGCCGGTCGTCCCCTGTAACGTCACGTTGTGAACGTTGACAAGCTGACACACGACGACGCCGGCAATGACGTGACGCCCCGGACTAGCGAGGATTGGGACGAGTGGGTCTCCGCGACGAAACTCCGCGGACATCTGCTCAAGGAAACTCTGGGGGACTGGCTCGACCGGTACGGCGACGACCGCTGTTTTGTCCGCGACGAGTGCCGCGACGACTATGACGAGAACCTAGACTTCCTCGCGTTTCGTCGCGAGCAGGGCCGGATGTTCGAAGCGGCCGTGGCCGCCTACTTGGCGGAGCGCACCGACCTCGTCCGTATAGCTTCATCGGGGCGGGACAGTCGGGATCTGCACCAGGCGAGGGAGACGCTGGCCGCCTTGACGAAAGGGCGTGAGGTAATCCATCAGGGGATTCTGTGGAATCCCGAGGACCGCACGTACGGCGTCCCTGATTTCCTGGTCCGGTCCGATGCGTTTGACCGGCTCTTCCCCGATCATCTGGACCCGGGTGAGGCAGAACGGCCAGCCCCTGGACTCCACGAGCCGTGGCACTACCTCGTGGTGGATGCGAAGTTCACGAAGCTCCATCTCGGCAAGGAACTAAAGAAGCTGCTTGCTGAGGGTTCCTCGACCGCCGCCTACAAAGCACAGCTTTGTCTCTGCAACGCAGCCCTTGGGCGACTACAGGGCTACACGCCGCCTGGGGCCTATCTGCTCGGGCGTGGGTACGAGCACAAATCCACCAGGAGTGAGTTTCCGCCGCGGAGTAACGTCGCGACGGACCGGCTAGGTCTGGTGACTATGGACGACGGACTCCGGAAAAAGGTCGCCGACGCCACCGGATGGATGAGGCGGCTCCGCCGCGAGGGCGGCGATTGGAGTCCACTCCCAGAGCCGTCAGTCCCGGAGCTTGAGCCCAAGAAGAGCGACGGTCCCTGGAGCGAAACGATCAAAGAGATCGCCCGGCAGCGCCGGGAACTGACCGACCCGCCGGCCTCTGGATCCGTAGTCCGGCCGGCGCGGATCGAGGCCGCTGAGGAGTTCTGGCGGAAGCCGGCTCCATTGGAGTTCTTCGTGGACTTCGAATTCGTCCACGATCTTGACGACGACTTCCGGACCTTCCCGAAGGCCGGTGGTCAGGAGGTGATCTTCATGATCGGATGCGGCCATGTTGAGAACGCTGCTTGGCACTTCCGATGCTTCGTTGCGGACCGGCTCGACCTAGCGAGCGAGGCCCGAATCGTCAGTGCCTGGCTCGCCCACATGGAAGAACGAAGCCGTCACTTCCGGGTCGACGCGCCGAAGGTCTTCCACTGGACACATGCGGAACCAACGAACTACGTAAGGGCTCGAAAACGCCACCCATGTGAACCGTGGCCCGAACCTGCGTGGTTCGATCTGCACAAGCGGGTGTTCAAGGCCGAGCCCGTCTCGGTCCGCAGCTCGGACAGCTTGGGTCTCAAGTCCATCGCCAAGGCTCTTCACGCCCACGGACTCATTCAGACGTCGTGGGGCGACTCAAGCATGGACGGGATGGGGGCAATGGTCGGCGCCTGGCGGTGTGACCGCGAGGGGCGACGCACGGGGGGACGGCTCGTTGACGCTGCGTTGATAAAGGAGATCCGGGACTACAACGACACGGATTGCAAGGTCATGCAGGAGATCCTCGACTACCTGCGCGAGCATCACTGAGCCAGAGCGCTGTCGTGAGGGAGTCCGGTTCGGACGGCGGCGTCCTACGCCTCCGAAATCAGGACGGCGACACGGGTGCCCGCTCCAATGTCCCACTCCTCCCAGCGGCTGCCGGGAGGAGCGGGTCTCTTGCGGAAATGGCCACCCTCGTCAACGAATACGGAGATCGCGCGTGGGGTGAATTCCTCCCGGACGAACTCTTGGACCCGTTCTATGTCCTTGGTGACTTCCTTCCAATCTACGACGGGGAACTTGCTAGCGGGGAACTCTGTTCTGACGCGTTGATGATCCGGCTCGTACTTGAACTCGATGGCGAGATGCGCTCGGTTCCCCGGATCGAGTAATGCCAAATCGGCGGGTGCACTCTTGGCCTCACCCTTGGTCATCCGATCGTTGTGGAAGACGCGGTATCGCAGATTCCTACTGGCAGCCTCGTGGAGCAGACGTTTCTGGACGGTCCACACCACGTCTCGCTCCGTGAAGAACCTGTGGGTGCAATACGTGTCGCGCAGCCAATCCAGGACATCGAAGAACAGTTGCTGAGCCTGCGTTGGTTGCCGTGTTTCTGTGTTGTGGGCCTGTTCTTCCGGCATGCGGTTGCGATACGTCTGCCGCAGCCAGGCCAGAGTTTCGTGAAGCAGTTGCCGCGCATTCCTGGGCTGTTTTGCTTGAGTGCCGTCGACGTGTCCTATCGGCATCTAGCGGATCTTGGTTAGCGCCTCTTGGGCGTACTCGACGATGGGCCCGTCGTACCGCTTGATGATGCGGTTTAGTCCGGGAACCGCCCGAGACTCCTGAAACTCCCCGAGCTGCCAGACAACGGTTCTCGCCAAAGACGACGTCGGGAAATTGGTGCTGAGAGGTGGAAAAAACTCCTCCTGCGCTGGCTGCTCCTCCAGGTCCACCAGCAGGTCAAGGAGATGCATACGGATCTCCTTGGTGTCGGGAGACGCCTTCCAGACGACCCGGTGGGTTCCCATGTTGGGGTCCAAAAGGGGAGGTGCTATTTCGGGAGTTTCCGGGGTGATGCGTCCCGGGCGCAGGATCGGCCCGATAGGAATCGGATCTCGGTCAGGCCGACGATAGGGATGGTTGGCGCAATAGGTGTAGAACGGATTCTCGAGTGCGACATCCCGTATCTCGCAATGGGACGGGATTGAGTGATCGTGATCGACGGAGCCCGCCCGGCCGCGGTTCGCACGGTTGAACCAGCAGGTTCCGCAGCAGTCGGATCCGCCGTTGGGCATGGTCGTGGAAGTCTGGCGAGTGTTGTGCGCCTGTCAAGGCACCAACCTGGGGGTGGGCGATCCCGGTGCGCAGTGAGAGTGGGTGGGGTTGCGACGTGCGCGGCGCGGAGCGCCCCGCGTGGCCGTGTGGAGACCCGCGGTCCAAGCCCCACCAGGCATACGCACGGTCAGCGCCACGCGCCCGGGGGCCCAGCGGGCCGCGGTGCCGGCTGAAGCCGGCGTTCCAAGCCGTCGCGTCGCCTCCGCAGGGGGGCGCCGCGCGTGCTGGTCTGAAGGCCGGGGGTTCCTAGCGCCCGGATGCCGGTAGGCTCCCGTCCCGTACGAGGAGGCCCGCATGCGCAGCATCGTTCTCCTGGCCGTCTGGCTCCTGATCGCGGCTCCGGTCGCCGCCCAGGACGTC
>JAPPMB010000172.1 GCA_028819255.1 Bryobacterales bacterium
AACTCCGGTCCCTCCAGCTAAACTGCAAAGCGTCAATTCTGAGGGGGCGCTAGCCCGGCGGGAGCAGTGGGGGCGACAGCGGCCGCCCGGCCGACCTGTTCACTCCGGTCTCCCTGCCGCGTCCGGCATGCCGCGGACTCGTGTGCCCTAGCGAAGTGCGGGTTCGGGCAACCACGCTCTGGCCGTGTGTCGGGAATCGTCGCGGGCGCAGTCCGGTCTTGCGCAGGATGTCGAATCGGTGCTAGCTTAGGAGATGTTGGTTCAGGGCATGCCCAGCTGAACGGCCTACGATTGCCGAATGGGATGTCTTGGGGCCGCTTGCGACGGCCAATTCATAGTTCATAGATCAGAGGTTAGGAGGATCCTTACCATGCAATCTGTTTGTCGTGTGCTCATCGTGCTCCTTGCTGGCGCGATGTGCAGTGGCGCGCTCTTCGGCCAGGCAGCCGACACGGCGCTGATCGTCGGCACGGTCACCGACGCCACAGGCGCGGTCATCCCAGGGACGACCGTCACATTCGCCCATCTCGCGACGGGCACCGAGTACGGGGCCCAGTCCAACGAGACTGGCAGCTTCCGCTCGCCTCCTCTCAGGATCGGCGAGTACATCATCCTTGCCGAGGCCGAGGGGTTCAAGCAGTACTCGGGCAGTGGCGTGTCGCTGTCGATCGGTGATACGCGGCAGCTGGACATCACGCTCGAGATCGGTGCCGTCACCGAGGTCATCGAAGTGGAAGCTGCGGCACCCCTGCTGCAGACCACCGAGGCCTCCGCAGGCACGGTCATTGAGAACCGCCAGATCGTTGACCTTCCGCTCAACGGTCGGGACTACCTCCAGCTGGCTCTCATCTCGGCCGGCGTCGCGCCCTCGCGCGGGCAGGGCGTCTCGATCGGCGGCCAGCGCGGATCGGAGGTCGGCTTCATGATGGACGGGATGGACAACAACAACCAGTCCATCGCCTCACAGGGCCGGCAGAAGGAGGTCGTCAAGCCGAACGTCGATGCGATCTCGGAGTTCAAGGTCATCACCAACGGCTTCTCGGCCGAGTACGGACGGTCCTCGGCCGGCATCATTTCGCTCGCCATCAAGTCGGGCACGAACGACCTGCACGGAACCGGATTCTACTTCATGCGCGACGAGGTGCTTGACGCCCGCCACTACTTCGCGAATCCCGCGGCAGAAAAGCCGCAGTTCGGCCGCAAGCAGTACGGCTTTGCCGTGGGCGGGCCCATCAAGCGGAACAAGTCCTTCCTCTTCGGCGACGCCGAGTGGACGGACATCCGGGAAACGGCGACGTATGTCGCCGGCGTTCCCACGCCGGCCATGCGCGGCGGGGACTTCAGCGCCTACGACAGGACGATCCACGATCCGTCAACCCTGGCGGACGGCAGTCGCGATCCGTTCCCGAACAACGTGGTTCCGCAGGACCGCATCGATCCCGTCACCAACGTAATGCGCGGCTGGTGGCCCGACCCGCAGCGCGAAGGACTGACGCGGAACTTCACGTTCCAGCCGCCGCGCAACCAGGACTTCCACAAGTGGGACATTCGCTGGGACCACAACCTGACGAATGCGGACAACATCTTCACTCGATGGAGCAGCCAGCAGCAGGTCGTCAACAACCCGCCCAGGCTTCCCCCGACCGAGTTCGGCTCGCTGACACGCGGCGGGCCGTACGACGTAACGAGCAACAACGCCGTGGTCGGGTGGAACCGGGTCTGGAGCCCGCTGCTGGTGTCGAACTTCCGCGTCGGATGGAACTACATCGACTCCGACATTGAGACACACCTCGACATCCCGGACAACGTGAACTCCCTCATCGGCCTCCAGGGCTTCAACCAGCACCTGCGGGGCGTCTCCGAGATGGTGATGAATCCTTGGTATCCAATCGGGACCAACACCTTCCGGCCCAACCTGATCCAGTCCCAGACAAGGCAGTTCTCAGCGGACAACACGCTCACGCAGGGGAACCACGCGATCAAGTTCGGCGCACAGCTGTTCTTCCTGCAGAGCTTCATCGACAATCCGCAGCGCACGATGGGCACGATCATCTTCGACGGACGCTTCACGGAGGCGTCGCCGACGGCCCGTGGCGGCGGCTACGCGCTTGGAGACTTCCTCCTGGGCTACCCGCGCGAAATGTTCGGATCGAACACCGTGTACATGAACATGCGCGCCCCGTTCCTGCACTTCTACGTGCAGGACGACTGGAAGGTCAACGACCGGCTGACGCTCAATCTCGGCGTTCGCTACGAGAACAACGCACCGTGGATCGAGACGCGCGACGGGATCGGCCTGTTCTCGCGCGGTGGCCACCGCGGATCCCAGGGAATCATCCGGGTCGCCGGCCACGAAGGCAGCTCCCGTGCCGACCGGGCGCTCATCGATCGCGACAACAACAACTTCGCGCCTCGCCTCGGCATGGCGTACCGGATCAGCGAGAAGACCGTGGTGAGGGCTGCCTACGGCGTCTTCTACGGCAACATCACCAACACGGGCGGCGGCGAGTTCATGGAGACGATGCCCCCGTTCCACTTCAAGGCGACCTTGACAACCGGCCGTGCCGATCCGTTCCTTTCCATGCGCGAAGGACTCCCCCCGGGCACGATCACGGCGTCGAACGCCCGCGGTGTGGAGATGTCGGCCTGGGACGAGGACCCGCCGTGGCCGATGGCGCAGAACTGGAACGTCAACATCCAGCACACGCTCTTCTCGGATGTGCTGTGGGAGGTCGGCTACTTCGGCAACAAGATGAACCACGTCATGGGCCGCTGGGACGAGAGCGCCCCGCGCCCCGGAGAGTCGGTCTACGATCCGGTCCTTGACCGGACCTTCGGCCCCAATTCCTCGCCGAACGAGCGCCGCCCCTGGAAGCGGACTTTCGTGCCATGGGCGACACGCGGCAATGTCGAGTTCCCCGGCAATCCGTATTCCGGTCCTTTCTTCGACGGCTGCCTGTGCTTCATCACTCTGGGACGGCAGAACACCCACTCGAACCGGTGGAACACCGTGTACCACGGATTCCACACGAAGCTCGAGAAGCGTTATTCCCAAGGCGTGACCTACATCGTCTCGTACCAGTGGTCGCACGCCATCGGCGACATTCGCGCGATTCCCGGATCCGGCGGTTCGCCCGGCGAGAGCGCCCGGCTGGTGCTCGACGTGCTGGACCTTTCGCGCGAGCGCGGCAACAATCCGACCGACCAGCGCCATCGCTTCGTGGGCAGCTTCGTCTACGAGCTCCCGTGGGGCCGCGGCAAGAGGTTCGGCAGCGGATGGGGCGCCCTGACCGACGCACTTCTCGGAGGCTGGTCGGCGGGCACGATCCTGACGCTGTCGAGCGGCACTCCCGCGACGCCCAGCGTCCGCGGCAATCCTGCGAACATCGGCGGCGGGGACCGGCCGGACTACGTGTCCGGGCAGGACGTGAAGACCGCCAATCAGGATCCCTCCGGCTGGTGGAACTCCGGCGCCTTCACGCCGAACGAGATCCACACGTTCGGCAACGTCGGCAAGGGCATCCTCAACGGCCCGGGCCGCGCGCAATGGGACTTGTCGGCGTACAAGCAGTTCCGGTTCACCGAGAAGTACACGGCACAGTTCCGCCTCGAGGCCTTCAACGTCACGAATACGCCGCAGTTCAACTTCCCGAACGTCCAGGTCGGCAACCGCAACTTCGGCATCATTTCCGGTGCGGGCCGGCCCCGCAACCTCCAGATTGGCCTGAAGTTCATCTTCTAGCCTGCTTACGGCCACACACGCCAGCCCGGTTCCGCGACCGCGGGACCGGGCTTTCTCTTTGCTGCCACACCCAGCCAGCCGCCGGCCCCCCGCCGGTCCTTGGGGCCGTTTTGAGAGCAGAAACCCAGGGGCGGCGGGTCCGGAATCCCCGCCATCCATGAGCCGAACCTCGAGCCGGACGGCGGGCTCGACCGAGGCCAGCGAACCAGTCCCGCCCCGCCCGCCTCAACGGCTCCGCCCGCGCAGTGCCCGGGACGGGGACGCGGATTTGCGTCGGCATGTTCCGGGGCCGATCCTGAAGAGTGTTGCCGCAGGGAGCCCGATTGGTAGACACTAGGGACGAGGCAGGCGACAGGCAGTCCCGACGAACATTGAGCATTCGGGCGTTGCGCGATGAGGTTGTGATTTCTCATTGGCGAATCTTCTCCGCTGGCCTGTTCCTTGCTGTGACCACGGCGTCGCCCGCGGGACAGGCCGAGCGGTGGGCGTCGGTCGGGGGTGTCGTCCGCCTCGCTTCGGGCTCACCCGCGGTCGGTGTCACCGTGACGCTCACGGAGACCACCGCGGGACCGGCCGTCACGGTGCGGTCCGACCGCTTCGGATCCTACGCCGCTTCTCCGGTTCGGCCCGGGACCTACTCGATCCAGGTGGATGCCGCGGGATTCGAACCCTTTCTCCGAGCCGGCATCGCCGTTGCCGCCGGGCAGATCATCCGTCAGGATGTCGCGCTGCGAGCGCTGCCCGGAGACCGGCTGCGGGCGCCACCGGAGGCAGGTTCGCCTGCACGATGCGTTGACGGAATCGTCGGAGCGGGCAGCACAGGAGCCGAACGCGGCGCGACCTCATCGGCCCTGACGGCCATTGCGCCACGGAAGGCTTCCGAAGCTTCTCCGGAGCCTGTCGGGGAGGTGCTCCCCGTCAAGGGTCTCGACCGCCCGGCAAGGGCTGGCCGTCAGGGGTTTCACGCCTCCCCTGCCAAGCGGGCCACGAACGAGTTTCACGGCGCGCTCTACCACTCCCTCGAGAATGACCTTTTCAATGCCCGCGGTTTCTTCGGCCGGAAGGGCAAGTCACGGAGGAACAATCTCGGAGCATTCGTCGGCGGGCCGATCATCAAGGACAAGACCTTCTTCTCCTACCACTACGACCGGCTGTCGGTGCGTTCCGGACCACAGTCGGGGTTCGGAAACTCGGTCCCGCCGGACGCGTTCAGGCGAGGCGATTTCGGATCGCTGGTGACGCCCGGCGTCATTGCAGCCGATGCTCTCGGCCGGCCGATCCTCAAGGGCCAGATCTTCGATCCGGCCTCCGGGCGGCTGGTGCGCGGCGTTCCGGTGCGAGACCCGCTGCCGAACAACGTGGTCCCCGCGTCCCATCCGTCTCGCAGCCGGGTCGCCTCGCGGGTGCTCCCCTTCGTGGTCCGGCCGCAGCGAGCAGGAGTCGAGTTCAATGTCCAGGGCCGTCCCGCCGGAGCCCAGGTCTGGAGTCTCGACGCGCCGAGCCATCACCTTCGTCTCGACCACTCGTTCACGTCCGTTTTCCGCGCCGGCCTCGAGTTCAGCAGGACCAGCCATCCGGCCGTGCGGAAGTGCGGGGGCGTCGACGGATGCCGCATCACCCATGACCCGGTCGGACGCCCTCACATGAACGCCGACTACTACGGGGCGGGGATCTACGAGGACATCACCACGCATCACGTCCGGCAGTCGTTCGACTGGATCGCGACACCCAACCTGTTGAACCGGACCACGATCGGCTACGACGAGTTCCACGTCGTCGGCCACTCGCTCTCGGCCGGCGCGGAGTGGCAGGAGCGGCTGTGGGGCAGTGCCGGAAACGGGCTGCTCGCCACGGACGCCGGCCCGCCGGCATTGGGCTTCATTGGCAACACCCGGTACTCGTCCATGGGAAACGAACTCGGCCGGAACGGGTTTCTGGCAAACCACCTGTACAGCATCTCGGACGGCCTGACCTGGATCCGCCGCCGGCACACGGTCAGGATCGGCGGCGAGTTCCGGTATCACGAGTATCCTTTCCGCGGCTGGGCCAGCAACGTGGCCGGAAGCTTCAACTTCCACCGGGGCCATACCGCCGGCTTTGACGCGGCCGGCAACAACCTGCCGTTCACGGGCGACCCGTTCGCCTCCTTCCTTCTGGGCCAGGTCCATTCCACGCACTTCCAGATCCCGGACAGTCCCACAATCAGCGAACGCTTCGTCTCGTGGAGCGTCGTGGACGAGATCAGGATCACACCGGATCTCACCGTCACCGTCGGCCTGCGGTTCGACTACCAGTCTGCGATCCGGGAGCGCGACGACAACATGTCGACCTTCGATCCCGGCGTGCCGAACCCGGGCGCCGGCGGCCGCCTCGGCGCAATGATCTTTGCCGGCGCCGGGCCGGGCCGGACGGGGGCAAGAACCCTCGAGTCGCCCCCCGTCGATGCATTCGGGCCTCGCATCGGGATCGCTTACCGGGTGGGCGACCGCAACGTGGTGCGCGCCGCATACGGGATCTACTACTCTCAGGTTCCGCACGCACAGTTCGATTCCGTCAACACGCTGGGGTTTCGGTTCCATCCGACTGCGAACGACCTGAGCAACGGCCGTCGGCCCGCCTACTTTCTTGACGACGGGTTCCCGCAGTCCAACATCGTGCTGCCGCCCTCCATCGACCCCTCCATCGGCAACAACACCTCCCCTGTCGCGGTCACCCGGGACCGCGCGACCCTTCCGCGGGTCCAGCAGTGGTCGCTCACCGTGCAGCGGCAGGTTACCCGCACGACTGCGGTCGACCTCTCGTACGAGGGAAACCGGGGCAGTCGCCTGATCGCGGACCGCAGGGTGCTCGGCCCTGCGGCGAACGCGAATGCCAGCGAGATCCTTGACCTCGGCCCCAGCCTGCTTGCCTCGAAGGCCGGCCCCGAGGCGGCCTCGGCCGGCGTCAGCATGCCGTACCGCGGCTTCGCCCGCTCGGTGGCCCAGTCCCTCCGTCCGTTTCCCCACATGCTCAACATCGGGTACATGAACGTGCCCGCGGGCAACAGCTTCTACCACGCCTTCCGGTCCAAGGTGGAGAAGCGGTTCTCCGACGGCGCGCATTTCCAGGCGAGCTACGCGTGGTCGAAGCTCACGGGAATGGGCGCCGGCAACGTTCTTCGGTTTTCGGACGGACTGGGGCGTGGCCCGCAGAACCCGACGGACACGCACTCGCTTGAGCGCGGACTGGGCGCAGAAGACGTGCCGCATCGGGTTCTAGCCGCCTTCTCGCACGAGCTTCCGTTCTTCCGGGACAGGAAATCCGGTCTGGCGACGAAGGTTCTGGGCGGCTGGGCGCTTTCCGGCGTGTTCAGGCTGGAGGCGGGCTCCCCCATCAACGTAGCCATGGCCAACGACCTGGAACCGTTCCTGTTCAACGGACAGAAGCGGCCGGACATTCTCAGCAACCGCGTGCGCATCAGGCGCCGCAAGGGGTTCGATGCGCTGACCGACGCCATTCTCGACCGGACGGCGTTTGCCGACCCGGGCCCGCTGCGGTTCGGAAGCGCGTCGCGGACGATGGACTTCGTGAGGGGCTTCACGCATCTGGCCGAAGACCTCAGCCTGTTCAAGGACACCTGGATCGGCCACAAGCTAAAGGTGCGATTCCAGACGCAGGTGGCAAACGCGTTCAACCGGGTCGTGTTCTGCGATCCGAACCGCAACTGGAGCGCGGCCTCGTTCGGCAGGGTGTTTTCGCAGTGCAACACGCCCCGGTCAGTGAGGTTCGGACTGAGGCTGGACTTTTAGCCGGATCCGGCCATGCGCCCCAGGCGAGCCGCCCGCGCACGCACGCCACTCGCGGTTGAACGCGTGACACCTCCGGATGTGGTCCCCGAGGGTGGCGGAGCGACCGGAGCGGGATGTCGAGCGGGAGCCTCTCCTTCAGATCACCGCGACTCGGCTGCAACGCGCGACGGATTCCGGAGTCCGCTGGCCCGGGAAGGACCCCGGACGGGCTCAACGACCTGTCCGCTCCCGCACCTCCAGTATCTGGTTCGCGGGAACGTTCTCGAGCAGCTGAACGGACCCGCTCGGCCACTCGATCTCAATCAGCGACGCCTCCTCCGCCGTGCCCAGGCCAAAATGCAGGCGCCGGTCTCCGGACGAAAGGTAGCTGCCCGCGGTCGACACAGTCAGGTGCTGCTCGCGACCGCCGTCAACCCTAACTCGGACGCGGGCGCCGATGGCGTCGCGACTGCTCTCTGAGCCCGTCAGATCCAAGGCGAGCCAGTTGCTGTCGTTGCCCCCGTTACGCAGCAGGAACGGCCGCTGGTCCCGGCAGTTCACTGCGATGTCCAGGAAGCCGTCGTTGTCCAGGTCGGCGACCGCAGACCCGCGGGCTGAGCGGCGCACCTGGAACGCTGCTCCGCTGCGATCCGAGACATCCTCGAAGGCACCGCCCGTGTTCCTCATCAGCACGAGGGGCTCCTCGTAGGTCAGATCCGGCTGGGTGAGCTCGATGTTGTCCATCACGTGTCCCTGCGCCACGAAGATGTCTTTCATCCCGTCGTTGTCGTAGTCGAGAAACTTGGCGCCCCATCCCGAGTGCATCGAGGTGATCCCGCTGACGCCGGTCGGACCCGAGACGTACTCGAACAGATCGCCGTCGTTCCGGAAGAGCGCGTAGCGCTGGTGCGCCAGCGCGTTGATGAACACGTCGGGGTTGCCGTCGTTGTCGTAGTCCGCGAAGTCCGCGCCCATTCCAGCGAATGTCCGGCCGTTCTCGTCATACGCCATGCCCGACAGCAGGGCGATTTCCTCGAATCCCCTGCCGTCCATATTGCGGAACAGCTGCTGTGGAAAGGAGTCGTTCGCGACAAGCACGTCGATCCACCCGTCGCGGTCGTAGTCGTTGAATGCGACGCCCAGCCCCTTACCGGGCGCCGCAGAGAGCCCGGACTCCTCGCTGGCGTCGCCGAACGTTCCGTTGCCGTTGTTGCGGTAGAGAAGGTGCGAGATCGGGGCAAAGTGCTTGGGGTGACAGTACGAGCGATGCCCGGGCTTGCGCTCGCCGCACCAGGGATTCTCCGCAAACGACCACTCGACGTAGCGGGACACGAAGAGGTCGAGGTGACCGTCCCGGTCGTAGTCGAGGAACCCGGCTCCCGCCGACCACCCTCCGCCCGCCACTCCCGCCGCCTCGGACACGTCCTCGAAGGTCCCGTCCCCGAGGTTCCGGTACAGAATGTTCCGGCCGAAATTCGCCAGGAACAGGTCGGTGTGCCCGTCGTTGTCATAGTCGGCAGCAGCCACGCCCTGGCCGAAGTGGTCGCCCCTGACGCCTGCCAGCTCGGTGACATCCGTGAACCTCCAGCCGCCCTCGTTCCTGTAGAGGCGGTTCCAGAATCTCGGATCGGACTTGTCGGGCATCGCGCCGGGCGGCATGGGATCCCCGAGTTCGGCTCCGTTCACGAAGTACAGGTCGAGGAGCCCGTCCCCGTTGTAGTCGAAGGCCGCGACGCCTCCCACCATCGACTCCAAGAGATACTTCTGGGAGGTTCCGGAGGAGGCGTTGCGGAACTCCACGCCCGAGGTCTCCGTCACGTCCGTGAACACGGGCAGCAGCGGACCCGGCCCCTGGGCCACCACCCGGGCGCACAGCGCCAGCCAGAGGACGAGCTGGCCGGCGCGGGACGTGCCGGCCAGCCCGGCGGTCGATCCTGCTGCGCTCTCGCCCATCGGCTTCGAAGTGCCGACGCTATCCCACCACGAAGTTGACCAGCCGGTCCGGGATCTCGATCGACTTCCGGACGGTCTTGCCGGCCAGCAGGGTGCGGATCCTCTCGGTCTCGCGGGCGCGGGCGGAGAGCTGTTCCTTGGGGAGACCCTTGGGAACCCTGAGTCGATCCCGAAGCTTGCCGTTGATCTGGACAACGATCTGGACGCTGTCCTCGCGGGCGAGATCGGGATCGCAAACCGGCCACCGCACGTCCAGCACCGGACCCTCCCGGCCCAGCATCTGCCACAGTTCCTCCGACAGGTGCGGCGCGAACGGGCTCAGCAGGAGCGACAGGCCCTGCAGCGCTTCCTGCATCACGCCGTCCGAGACCAGCGACTCCATCGAGTAGATCTCGTTCGTCAGTTCCATGATCGAGGCGATCGACGTGTTGAAGTGCCAGCGTGTGTCGAAGTCGGCCGTGACCCGGGCGATGGTCTGGTGCAGCTTGCGCAGGACCGCCCTGTCCGCCGCGTTCAGGGCCTTCGAGCTCGCCGCGGCGGCCTTTCCGGCGTTGCGGTCCAGCAGCCGATAGACGCGGCGCAAGAACCTCCACATCCCTTCCACGCCCTCGTCCTGCCAGTCGAGGTCCCGGTCCGGCGGAGCCGCAAACAGCGCGAACATGCGGGCTGTGTCGGAGCCGTAGGTCGAGACCAGCTCTTCGGGACTGACGACGTTACCGAGGTTCTTGGACATCTTCCGGCCGTCCCGAATGACCATGCCCTGCGTGAACAGCCTGCGGATCGGCTCGTCCCAGTCAATGAGCCCCAGGTCTCGCATCACCTTGGTGAAGAACCTGCAGTAGATCAGGTGCAGCACGGCGTGTTCGACGCCGCCGATGTACTGGTCGATGGGAAACCAGTCCGCGACCCGGTCGGATGCGAATGGAGCTGCGTCATTCCGTGCGTCCGCGTACCGGTAGAAGTACCAGCTCGAGTCCACGAAGGTGTCCATCGTGTCGGTCTCCCGCCGTGCCTCCCCGCCGCACTGCGGGCAGTCGACCCGCACGAATTCCTGCACGCTGCGCAAGGGGGCCTCACCCGTGCCGGTGAGCCGGACGTCCTCGGGGAGCAGGACCGGCAGGTCCTCCTCCGGAACCGGCACGACGCCGCAGCTCCGGCACCGGATCATCGGGATCGGAGTGCCCCAGTAGCGCTGCCGCGAGATTCCCCAGTCCCTGAGACGGAAGGTCACGGAGGCGTCCCCGAAGCCGGACGCCTCGGCATAGACGCTCATCCGCTCGATCGCCTCCCTGCTCGCCAGTCCGCTGAATTCACCGGAGTTCTCGAGGACGCCGTACCCGGCGAAGGCTTCGGCCATCTCGTCCGCGCGGGCCAGCTCGCCCTTCTCCGGTCGGATCACCGGCACGATCTCGACCCGGTGCTTGCGGCAGAACTCGAAATCGCGCTGGTCGTGCGCCGGCACCGCCATGATCGCCCCTGTGCCGTAGGTCATGACCACGAAGTTCCCGACCCAGATCGGAAGCCGCTCTCCGCTGTAGGGGTTGATCGCGTAGCGACCGATGAAGAAGCCCTCCTTCTCCAGGTCGTCGGGGCTCTTGGTCGCGGCGGCCGTTGCCATCCGCTGGCCGCGTTCGGCAAATCCGGACTCGGCAACCAGCGGATGCAGCGGTGCCAGGATCAAACAGGTGGCCCCGAAGATCGTGTCGACGCGGGTGGTGAAGACACGGATGGTCTGGTCGGAGCCCTCCACCGCGAAATCGACCTCCGTGCCGGTCGAGCGACCGATCCAGTTGCGCTGCATGGTCAGGACGCGGTCGGGCCAGCCGGCCTTCAGCTCGTCGAGGGCTCCCAGAAGCTCGTCCGCATAGGCTGTGGTCCGGAAGAACCACTGCTCACGTTCCTGCTGCTCGACCGGAGTCTCCTCGTGACGCCAGCAGCAGCCGCCCACGACCTGCTCGTTGGCCAGAACCGTGGCGCAGGCGGGGCACCAGTTCACCGAAGCCTTCTTGCTATAGGCCAGGCCCCTTTCCCACATCCTGAGAAAGAACCACTGGTTCCAGCGGTAGTACTCCGGCTCGCAGCTCGACATCTCGCAGTCCCAGTCGTAGCTGAAGCCGAAGGCGTCCAGCTGCCGCCGCATCGCGTCGATGTTCGACCGTGTCCACTCGCGCGGGTGACGCCTGTTCTTGATCGCTGCGTTCTCGGCCGGGAGGCCGAAGGAGTCCCATCCCATCGGGTGGAGGACGCGAAAGCCCTGCATCCGCTTGTACCTGGCCAGCGCATCGCCGATCGAGTAGTTGCGGACGTGGCCCATGTGCAGCACGCCGGATGGGTACGGAAGCATCTCGAGGACGTAGTACTTCGGCCTTCCGGCGTCGGAAGGGGTCCGGAAGACGCCGTTGCGGGCCCAGTGCTCCTGCCACTTCGGCTCGATTTCGCGTGGCCGGTACGCGTTCGGCACCATCCTTCCAGAGTAGCGACTTTCGGGTTGGCAACGGCGAAGCGATCGGCGGGCATCCGTGCCTTGTAGCATGGTCTCTGTCGGCGCTCGGATCCGGGCGGCGCCCCCCCGGGAACATGAAGGCGAACCAATGGCCCCGCCGCGGTCGCGAGGCTTCGATCCGGGACGTGACCGAACAGGACCTTCTCGCCGTGCAGGCGATCAATGAGGAGTCCGTGCCGGCCATGAACAGCCTGAGCGTGCGGCGCCTCAGGTGGTTCCTGCGCGAGGCCGAGTACTTTCGGGTCGCCGAATCCAGGTCCCAGGTCGCCGGCTTCCTGATTTGCATGGCGCCCGAGGCCCCCTATGCGAGTCCGAACTTCCGCTGGCTGAACGAGCGCTACCGGAACCTTCTGTACATCGATCGCGTCGCCGTCGCTTCAGGGTTCCAGCGCTGCGGAATCGGAAGCGCACTCTACCGGGATGCGTCTCGGAAGGCTGGTGACCGGTTTCGGATGTTTGCAGCCGAAGTCAACGTGAGGCCAATGAACGAGCGCTCGCTCCGGTTCCACCGGCTCCTCGGGTTCGAGGGCGTCGGCATGCGGGACCACGGCTACGTGAAGGTTCAGTACCTCGTGCGCCCGCTGCCGCTCCAGACTGCCCCTTCCGGCCGTTGACGGCGCGGTTCGGAAGAACCGGCTAGCGCCTGACCTGCGAGCCCATCCACTGCACGGCGTTCTCCAGGATCCGCATTACGTTGGCGTCCTTGAAGACCGGAAAGGTCTCGTGCCCCGGCCGGAAGTAGAAGACCTTGCCCCTGCCGAGGTTCCAGAGCATTCCGCCCCGGAACCGACCGCCGCCGCGCCACTCTTCGCGGAAGAGCACGAGGTCGGGATCCGGCACGTGGAACGGCTCGTCGTACATCTCGCTCGACGGGATGTCGAACTGCACGGGCACGCCTTTCACGATCGGGTGGCTGGGCCTCGTCACCGTGACCATGCTTGGCCGGCCGTGGGCGTCGACGCCGGGAAACACGCAGTTGGGAAGGTCCACGCGGACCCGGGACACCTTGCCCCTGCGCATCAACGCGTAGTAGGCCGGGGTCACGATCGAGTCGTACGTGGGCGGATAGCGGCCCGGCGGAGGCACGAACTCGAACTTCGTTTCCGCGTCGGGGAACCGTCGCCTAGCATCAGACCGCGTACGGGCATACATTGCCTCCATGAACGGCACCGACCAGTGGGCCGAATGGAGCGCAATCAGCGCCAGCTTTCCGGTCCGGACTCGCTCGACAATGCGCTTTCCGACCTCGTCGGGCACCTCGTGCTGGCGCACGTGCCCCCACCAGAGCAGGACCTCCTGCGCATCCAGTGCCCCCAGCCCGAGATCCGGGTCGTCCTGTCCCACGGAAACAACGTCAATGCCCTCCGCGCCGCCGAGCCTCCTGGCGATCTCGTTGCCGAGGAAGTTGTCATAGGCTTCGGACTGGCGCGGCTGGCGCTCGTCCCAAACGAGGACCTTGACCGGGGCCGCCGCGGTGGCGCAACCCGACGCGAGGAGCAGAAGCAGCAGGGTTCGCATGTCCCCAACAGGCTATTACGACGGAGGCGAGCCGCGCAAGGCGCCGTCCAGAACGCGGAATCGCTGGTCGCCTTCCCCTTCGCGCAGCCGGGACAGGACACTCCAGCCGTGCGCGTCGGGCATTCACTCCAGAGTCGATCTCAGAATCCGCAGCGCAGTGATGGTAAAATCTAGCCATTCTTGTTGCAGTTTGCGGGGATCTCGGACTTGGATCCGACTGCGGCTTCGAGAAGTGGGAGGAACACTATGAAAAGCAAATGGCTGTTGGGGTGGGCCATCGTCTGCCTCTCATTGGCTGTTGCCACGCCGGTGTCCGCGCAGAGGGCGGACAGGGCGATCATCACGGGCGTCGTGATGGACCCGACCGGCGCATTGGTTCCGGGAGCGTCAGTGACGCTTCTTGACGAAGGCACGGGAGTGGGCACCGATCTCGAATCGAACTCGGCCGGAGCCTTCAACTCGCCTCCCCTTGTTCTGGGCGTCTATACCGTCCGCGTCGAGAGCGCTGGATTCAAGACGTTCCAGCGAAGCGGAATTCTGCTCACAGGCGGCCTGATCTTCCGACAGGACGCCGTGATGGAACTCGGCGATGTCACCGAAACGGTCGAGGTGGTCGCCGCCTCCGAGATGCTGGCCACGCAGCAGGGAGACCTGACGCACACCGTCGACGAGAAGTACTACGAGGACCTTCCGGTCGTGATGGGAGCCGACATCCGGCTTGCGGAGTCGCTGCTCCTGCTCCAGCCGGGCTACACGCCGATGGCGCCGAACGGCGACCCCATGTTCAAGGGGAGCCAGTTCAATTCGCGCATCAACGGCGGGCAGACCATGGCGACGGAGAACTTCTTCGACGGAGCCGCGTTCGGCTTCGCAGAGGGACACCAGCAGACGCACGAAAGCGCTGTGCCGATCGAGGGCATTCGCGAAATGAAGGTGATCAACACCACCTACTCGGCGCAGTACGGGCACAGCAGCGGCGGCTTCATCGAGTACACCAGCAAGTCCGGCAGCAACGACCTGCACGGCTCGCTGTACGAGTACTTTTCCAACGAGGCGCTGAATGCCAGCGGCTTTTTCGGAACCTTCCGGCCGAAGGATCGCAAGAACAACTACGGCGGTTCGCTCGGCGGCCCGGTGGTCGTCCCGAAGGTCTATGACGGGCGGAACCGCACGTTCTTCTTCATCAACTGGGACATCTACGACTTCCGATCAGGCACGCTCCCCAGCTTCGCGAACACGACGCCGGTCGACGCGTTCAAGCGGGGCGACTTCAGCGAGTTGCTGACGGGCGACCAGGTGGGAATCGACGCGTTGGGCAGGCCGATCATGGGCGGCGCCATATTCGACCCCAATTCCACGCGCACGGAGAACGGCGTGCCGACGCGGGATCCATTCCAAGGGAACGTGATCCCCGCTGCGCATCCCCTGCGCAGCACGGCGGCGCAGCAGATCTCAGACAAGATGGTTTCGCCCGACCGGGCCGGCGTCGCATTCAACGTCCACGGCGGGTCCGGCGACCAGACTTGGGCATTCGACATCCAGACGGTCCTGTTCCGGGTGGATCATGCGTTCACGGACAACTTCCGGTCGACCACCAGCTACTTCGAGAACGACCGGCCCTCTACGAGGCGCTGCGGCGGCGTGGGCGGCTGCGACGTGGTCTCCACCAGGGACTTCGAGAAGAACACGGACTATCTGGGCCAGGGGTTCAACCAGACCATCGCCACGCACCACCTCCACCAGCAGTTCGACTACATCATCACGAACAATCTGATCAATCACACCACCTTGGCCTATGACCGCTGGTACATGGGAGGCAACGCCCTCTCCGCCCGGACGGGCTGGCCGGAGCGCCTCTGGGGCTCTGACCGCGGCGGCCTCATTGAGGAGGGCACGGGAGTTCCCGGCATCTCGTTCTCGGGGAACACGCCCTACTCGGGCCTGGGGAATCCTTGGGGCGGCCGACAGGGCGGCCCGGGCTTCAACACGAACAACCGCTACCAGTTCTCCAACGACCTCACTTGGGTCAAGGGCAGGAACACCATCAAGATGGGGATCGAGTTCCGGCATCATCAGTATCCGTTCCGCCAATGGGGGGCCAGTCCCGGCGGGCGATTCAACTTCAATCGGCTGCAAACTGGCGGATACGACGCCCAGGGCAACAATCTGGCGTCAACAGGTGACCCTTACGCGTCGTTCATTCTCGGGCAGGTCCACAACGGCACGTTCCACATCCCGGCCGAGCCAACGTTCTATGAGCGGTACGTGGCGCCGTGGGTGAATGTAGACAGCAAGGTCACCAACAATCTGACTGTGACTCTCGGCTTGCGCTGGGACTACCAGACGTCAAGGATCGAGGCACGGGACATGTACTCCACGTTTGACCTCAACACACCGAATCCCGGTGCAGGAGGTCTTCCTGGCGCACAGGTCTTCGCTGGCACTGGCCCCGGCCGGACCGGATCGCGGAAATTCGAGAACCCGCCCAAGGACGCTTGGGGGCCGCGGTTCGGGTTTGCCTACCGGATCGGGGACAAGAACGTGCTCCGTGGCGGTTACGGCATCTACTATTCGGGTGTTGCGCATAGCCAGTTCACAGGACTGCCGATTCTCGGCTTTGAGAACTTCCCTGCCGCAAACAACACGAACGGCGGCCTCACGGCAACCTACCATTGGGACGATGGCATTCCGCGGGACCTGATCATCCGCCCGCCCTTCATCGACCCCACCGTCTCGCTCAACCAGGCGCCCATCACGGTGGCCTCGGACGACCTGACGCTACCTAGGTACCAAAACTGGTCTCTCACCCTTCAACGGCAGCTCAGCGACAACATGGTTCTGGATGTTTCGTATGTCGGCAATCGAGGCACGAGGCTGACAAACCACGCGACCTCGATGGGCATTCTGAACAACATGAACCACCCGTCCGTGCTCGAGTACGGGGCCGCGGTTCTCAATTCGGACATCAATTCCCAGGCTGCGCGAGATGCGGGCATTGGACTTCCGTATTCGGGCTTTTCCGGAAGCGTCGCCCAGGCCCTTCGCCCGTTCCCGCATATTCAGTCCATCCGGTGGAGAAGCGTGCCAACGGGCAGCAGCATCTACCATTCGATGCAGCTGAAGCTGGACAAGCGATTCGGGAACGGCCTGCAATTCCGCGCCTCGTATACGTATTCGAGGCTGCAGGGCACGGGAGCGGAGAGCGGCCAAGGCCAGGACGGGCGCGGTGCGAGGCGCCAGAACCCGATCGAGCAGCACGTTTGGACGCTTAGTTCCGATGACATTCCGAACAGCGCGTTTCTCGCATGGACCTACCAGCTGCCCTTCTTGCGGAACAAGAAGGCGGGGCTCGCCCGGCTTGTCGGCGGATGGAGCTTCTCTGGTATTTTCCGTTTCGACCAGGGCAGGCCGATCAACACGTTCATGGCCAACGACCTGGGAGGGATTCTGTTCAATGCGCAGAAGAGGCCTGACCGCTCATCCGGGTCGTCGGGAGTCGTTGGCGGTGGGGGCTTCGACCCGAACAGCGACCGGTACCTGAACAAGGCGGGTTGGAGCGATCCGGGCGCCCTGAGATTTGGGAATGCTCCGATCAACGACGGCACCGCACGCGGCTTTGCGAACATCACCGAGGATCTCAGCATCTTCAAGGACATCTGGATTGACGAGCAGTGGAAGATACGGTGGGAGACCAATTTCGGCAACATCTTCAACCGGACCGTCTTCTGCGCCCCGAACAGCAACTGGAGCGCGGGCTCGTTCGGTCAGGTCTTCCAGCAGTGCAACATTCCGAGGTCCATCCAGTTCGGGCTTCGCGTGGACTTCTGATCGTCGGGAACCGCAAGGCCGATCTCTCCGGGCCCCGACGCTAGCGGCTCGAGGTCCGGAGTCCCGCAAACACTGCGGGTGAACGCAGTCAAGACAGCAGCGTCTTCCGGCAGCCACCCGCTCAAGCGCGCATCCCTGCAGGGGGTTCCGTGCAGGGAGGAGCGTTGAGGGGACTCCATCGGTCGCGATTGCTTGGTGTCGTTCGCAACGAGCGTGTGAACCGGGTTCGCATCGATGCTGAAGAGCAAGCGAGCTGAACACTTGGCTGCTTCCGTGGGCGGTCTTGGTACCGCGCGACTCGACCGGCGGGCGTACACAGGATCGCGCGGCTCGATGTTCAGACGGGGCTTCATCGCGGGCTTGTCGCGACGCGGCCACGTCAGCGGCTTGTGAGAGCGTTGCCGTCCCGGAAATGACCGCCTGACAGGACCACCTTCCCGGATCGCGTGCTCTCGGATACGCGTCATTGCTACGAGCGTTGATCGTTTCGATCACCCAGCATTGTTGCCTGCGCCATGGCGGTCATCACCGAGTTGTTGATCTCTCCGCCTTACCAGGTTATGATTTTGGTAAGGAGACACGTGTGGTAGTCAAGGTTACGTCAAAGCGCCAGGTTACCTTCCCCGCCAAAGTGCTGGATGCGCTAGGGGTGCGGCCCGGGGACCAAATTGAACTGATCGAGCGGTCCGACGGCTTCGTCCTCCGGCCCCGCCGAATCGACATGACCCGCTTGGCGCCGTTGCGGTCCAGACTTCCGCCCGAGTGCGAGCCATTTGATCTGGAGTCGTTTCGCAGGCAGACTTATGATCGAACGCTTCGGGATTGACACGTCCGTGCTCGTCCGGCTGGTCACCGGCGACCCGGGGCCAGAGTTCTCGCGTTGTGTCGTTGTGCTCAGCGGGCTGGTCGAAGACGAAGGAGCCGAGATCTTCGTGTCGAACCAGGTTGTTGGGGAAGCCTACGTCGCCGTGCAGCACCATTATGGGATCTCCAAGGCGGAGGCCCGGGCTGGCTTGCTTGATGTGTTGCAGAGCGGGCTCGTTTCGCCTCTGAACGGGAGATCGGTCATTTCTGCCCTTGTGGCCTCGGGCGGTGCCGGGCTGTTCGACCGGCTCATTGCCGATGAGTACTCTCGCGCCAGCCTGCGGACTCTGACACTCGATAGGCGCATGGCCGCTCTACCACATGTCCGTCGTCTGTAGGGAACTGAGGCGGAGTTGTGCTCCGCCTTGTCGCTGTCAACAGCAGATCCCTGCCCAGACAAGAGTTGATCGATTGCGTTAACTCGGAGCAATGGAACCGGAGATGGTGATCCGTTCTCTCGCGATTCCTTCCCATAATTTCGTGGCGAGTTTCGGTCGCCAGAGAACCCGTTCTCGCCTTGGGGATCGCCTCGAAGAACGATGGGTCATTGGCGCTCGACGCCCGGAGCCCGGTGTGAGTGTCTCTTCGAGTTCTTGGCCCTCGGCTGCACGGTTGAAGCCGCCGGCGGCGACGCCTTCGTGCCAGTCCTCCACGCCCGACGGCCAGCGGATCGTGACGTTGGCGGAGGTGGATTCGCCCAAGCCGACGTGAATCCGCATGTCGTTGCTGGAAAGATGGCTGCCGCTCCCTCGTACCTCGAAGAACCGTCTCTGGCCCTGCGCTGTCACCACCACCTTCGCCGCGATCACGTCCCGATTGCTCGTCCCGCCCAGGGGTCCTTATTGCGAGCCAGTTGCGGCGGTTGCCGCCGTCGTTGAGCAAGAACACCGGGCGGTCGTTCTTGTTCACCACCAGGACATCGACATCGCCGTCGTTGTCGAAGTCGGCGAACGCAGTGCCGCGCCCCACGCGGTCCTTCATCGCGCGAAGACCGGCTTGGCCGGAAGCGTCCACGAACCGCGAACCGGATTCGTTCCGCAGCACGCAGTTGGGCTCAGCATACTGTCTGACGGAAAGCTCAGCTCGAGCCGCTCGTCGGAATGGCCGCTCGTGACGAACAGGTCGAGCCAACCGTCGTTGTCGAAATCGAAGAACTTCGTGCCCCAGCCGCTGAAGTTGAATCCCACGGGATCGAGGCCGAGGGCGGTCGTCTGGTCGAGAAGCAGATTGTCCCCGTCGTTCTCGTACAGCGTGTTCGACTGCTTCACGAAGTTCGAGATGAAGATGTCGAGCCTGCCGTCGTTGTTGTAGTCCCCGACCGTGAGTCCTTTGGAGCCCTCCGACTCTCCGTGCTCGTTGACCGTTCCGGCGGATTCCCAGCTCACGTCCTCGAACGTTCTGTCTTCGCGATTCGTGCAGTAGAAGTTCGGACTCGAGTCGTTCACCACATTGAGGTCCTGGTCGCCGTCGTTGTCGATGTCAGCGAATTCCGCGCCCATGCTCCACTTCGCGGGCTTCCAGTCGGGTCCGGATACTCCGGCAGCCTCCAAAATGTCCAGAAACTCTCCGCCACTGTTCCGATAGAGCCGGTTGAGGCCGTAGTTCGTCAGGTAGAGGTCCAGGTGTCCGTCGCTGTCGTAGGCCAGAAAGCAGGCGCCTTGCCCATTCACGTCAAGCAGCGACTCAGTGCCCGAATCTCCGCAGGTGATCCGGTACACGAGGTCGGCTTCTTCGCCAATGTCTCGGAATTGCGGCGGAGAAGCCCCGTCGTCCGCACCGGCTCCATGGGCAGGCATAGCCACTGCAAGAGAAGCGAAGATTGCGGCTTGTCCCAGCCGTCACAACCTCCCTAGCGTAGCCACGCCCAGAGGCTGGTCTGCGACGGATGCGACACGTGAAGACTCGCGCCAAGGCCTCACGCGACAGATTGCCCGCGCGGAACGCCGTTCGCGGCCAAGCCGCAGTTTCCGCCCGGAAACTGCGGAATTCTACACGGACAATCGCCCCCGTCGTGAGTGTGCCAATCGCTGGACAGCGTGCGGCAAAGTGTATTGGATAAGGTAGAGGGGGGCGAGGCCCGCGAGACCACCATGACTCCCGCCGGTCTTCTTCGTCCGAACAATGGCAGGGAGGGAACCCGTTAGGGCATGGCTCAAAGGGTTGGACCCGGCTGAGCGACAGGCAATCGGGACGGACTTGCTGCGGGCGCGTTGGCGGTGGCTAGTCGGCGTGCCGCAGTGCCGTCTGATGGGCCATGGCCTAGGGAAGATTCGGACGGACATGCCGACGAGACCCACGGAGCACGAATTGCCATGCCTGCACCGCGGGCGCCTCGTGGCACCGCTCGGATTTGTCAAGAAGACGCCGACTGCGCCGCAACCGGACTTGGCGGCGGCGTGGAACCTGCAGAAGGCGCTGCGGCGATGAGCCGAGAGAATCTGGGATTGAGCATTGATGAGTTCCTCGCGGGGGAGGGAGCCCCTGAGGGAGCGCAGACGCAATCATTCAAGGAGGTTGTCCATCGTCCGCCCCTTGCCGCACCCTGTCGGCTGCCGGTGGCACTGAGGAGTCTTTCTCGTCATCCACCCCAACCGTCGACCCGAAGACCAGAGGGCATCTAAGGCGTCTAGTGGCGCTACTGGTGCATAGAACGGGATGCATCGAAGAAAGACCAGACACCGGGACATGGCAAGCGTCCGTTCGCGGCGCAGCTTCCTGAGATTGACTGCCGGCACAGCAATCGGAGCGTTCGGCGCCCCCGTCGCCACTCTGATTCCGGACCACCCTGCGGCGAGGTGGCTTGAAGAGATCTTCGGTGAACGATTCCGAGTTCTTGCAGCAGAGGACAGCTCTGAGGAGGTCAGCTTCAGCGATGTCGCTGTTTCAGCGGGACTGGGCGAGGCGGTCAACGTTTTCGGGAGTCCGACGGAGAAGAAGCACCTCTTGGAGGAGATGGGCAGCGGGGTTGCCTTCTTCGACTACGACCATGACGGCTGGCTCGACATTTTTCTTGTCAACGGCTCCTCGTTCGAGGGCTTCGAGGAGGGCGGCGAGCCCACCGGCCACCTATTCCACAACAACCGCGACGGCACGTTCACCGATGTCACTCGAGACGCCGGCCTCACCCATTCGGGTTGGGGCCAGGGCTGCTGCGTCGGAGACTACGACAACGACGGATTCGACGACCTGTTCGTCAGTTACTGGGGCCGGAACATTTTGTACCGCAACAACGGGGACGGCACGTTTCGGGATGTCTCGGAGGAAGCCGACGTCGCCGGGGACGGGCGACGATGGGGCGCCGCCTGCTGCTTTCTGGACTACGACCGCGACGGGCACCTGGATCTCTTCGTGGCCAACTATGTCAACTTTGACCCGGCTGCCTCCCCGGAGCCTGGCGGCGCCGACTCCTGCTGGTACAACAAGATCGCGGTCGCCTGTGGTCCGCAGGGCTTCGGAGGAGGAACGAACGTTCTTTACCGGAATCTCGGCAACGGCAGGTTCGAGGACGTCTCGGAGCGGGCCGGCATTGCCATCCCCCGGGGGCCGGCGGCTCCCGCCTTCACGAAGACGAACTGGCGACCGGTCGGCTCGTACGGCATGGGGGCGGCGGCAGCGGACTTCAACAACGACGGTTGGCCGGACATCTACGTTGCCTGCGACACGGCGCCGAGCCTGCTGTACCGCAACAACCGGGACGGAACCTTCACGGAGTCGGGGGTTGCCGCCGGATGCGCGTTCAACGAAGACGGCGCTGCCATGGCCGGCATGGGCGTGGGCGTTGCGGACTTCGATGCCGACGGCTGGCTGGACATCGTCCGCACTAACTTCTCCGACCAGGTCACGACGCTCTACCAGAACAATGGGGACGGGACCTTCTACGACGCGAGCCTGCAGGCCGGGTTGGGCATCAACACGAAATTCCTCGGATTCGGTGCCGGGTTCTTCGACTTCGACAACGACGGCTGGAAGGACATCTTCCTAGCCAACGGGCATGTCTATCCGGCGATCGTGGGCAAGGACCTCCACGTCACCTACAGGCAGCGCAAGATCCTCTACCGCAACCGTCGCAACGGCCGCTTCCAAGACATTTCCAGGAAGGCGGGGCAGGGGATCACCGAGCCCAGGGTGAGCCGCGGCTGTGCCTTCGGGGACTTTGACAACGACGGCCGTGTGGACGTGGTCGTGAACAACTTGGATGACGCCCCGTCCCTGCTGCGGAACGAGTGCCGGAACGGCAACAACTGGCTGATGGTGAAGTGCATCGGGACCAGGTCGAACCGATCGGCTATCGGAACCCGAGTGACGGTCACGACCGGCTCGCATGTGCAGATCGACGAGGTCATGAGCGGGTCGAGCTACTATTCCCAGAACGATCTGCGCCTCCACTTCGGGTTGGGATCGGCCTCGATGGCCGACCTCGTGGAGGTTCGCTGGCCGTCCGGCTCCAGAGAATCGTTCGAGGGCGTGGACGGCAACCGCGTGGTCACGATCAGGGAAGGTGAGGGCATCGACAGCGGCGCATGAGGGCTTTCGGGCGGCGTGGGCACCCGTCCGGATGCTTGCGCGAATCCCCGCAGCGGTCAGGCGCTACCGGGTCGCGGCGTTAGCGGCGCGTCGCTTGGCTTCGAGTTCGGCGGCCTCCCGTTCCAGCCGCTCGAAGGCGTCGAATGCGGTTCGGCTCTTCGTCGGTTCGTCCAGCCGTCGATAGAGCAGGCCCAGGACGTAGTGGTACCGCGAGACCCTCGCGTTGATGGAGATCGCGTCTTCCAGTCTCTCGACCGCTTCGGCCCATTCCTTTCGTGCGCGATAGGCTTTTGCCGCCTGGAACAGCGCCAGATCGGAACGCGGAGCGATCGCGAGTGCCTCCAGCGCGTACTCGAGAGCCTGGTCCGGCTCGTTCAGCCGGAGATGGAGCGCCGCCATGTTCACATATGGAGATACGAAGCCGGCCTTGCGCTCCTTATTCAGCTCGATCGATCTGGTGTAGTTCTCGACCGCCTCGGCATCGAGATTCATCGACTCAAGGGCGAATCCGAGGGCGTTGTAGGCTTCCATGTATGACGGGTCCAATCGGAGGGCGTGATCGAACTCGCGACGGGCCGCCAGGAAGTTGTCCTGCGCGGAGAAGAGCTTTCCCAGGTTGTAGCGGATTTCCGCGGAGTCTGGCTTCAGCCGCGCCGCCTGCTCGAACTCGATCCGGGCTCGGTCATGACGCCCAATGATCATCAGCGTCCGGCCAAGAATCTTGTGGGCCTCTGCGTTGTTGATGTTGAGGCGCAGCGACTTCGCGAGGGCGGCAATGGACTCCCCGATCTTCTGTTGGCCGAAGAGGACGTAGCCCAGCGCGTAATGGCCCCACCAGGATTCCGGGTTGTCAGCGACGTACTGCCTCAGTCGAGGCTCGACCTGCGAGAGATTGCCTTGCCGGATCTCCGACTCGAAGGCCCGGACCGCAGCGGGATCGTCCCGGTCCGGCGACGGAACCGACACGCCGGCAAGCCGCGGCGCCTCGATTTCGACCAGCGACGAGAGCAGGTCCGCTCGGCGCCTGTCCCGATGCCGCCGGGCGATCCGCTCGATCTCTCCGCTCGCGTATGTGTCTTCCGGATCGAGTCGCAAGACGGCCTGCAGCGATTCGAGCGCGTCCTCCTCGTTGCCGGCGTCGATGAGTGCCCTGGCGAGCGAGGTGTGCACTTCCACAGAGGAGGGTCGCAGCCGGGCCGCTTCACGGAATGCAGAAACGGCCTCGTGAGCCCGGCCCTCCGCTGCGAGAGCTCTTCCCAGCCCGAGGACGCCTGCTGCGGCGTCGGGCCTGATCTCCAGTGCTCGCCGGTAGGTCGAGGCTGCTTCCGCAGTGTCTCCGCGACGGGACAAAGCCTCACCGAGGGTGAGGTGCGCATCAACGAAGGACGGCGCGAGGTCGATGACCTGCCGCAGCTTGTCGATCGCCCTGTTCACCTCCCCGGATTCCAGTTCGCCCTGCGCCTCCCTCATGAGCACTGTCGCCGTCTCGCCCTGCTGCCTGCTCGAGATCAGGGGACGGCTGGCCTCGAGTTCGCGCCGCGCTTCCTCCCGGCGACCGGCCCGGACTAGGGCGAGGCCAAGCTGGTAGCGGGCTTCGCCGAGACTAGGATCCAGCTCAAGTGCCGTTTCCAGATGCCTCACGGCTTCGTCGAGCTGGCGGTCGGCGACAAGGGCCCTGCCCAGCGCGAAGTGAGCCTTCGCGAAGTGCGGTGCGATCTCGATCGCCTTCTCCAGGTGCTCCATCTCCTTGGCACGGTCGGTCTTCCGGTTGTACGCGCGGCTCAGGTTGTACTGAGCGTTCACCATTGCGGAGTCGAGGGCCAGCGCTTCGTTGAGTTCGGCAATCGCTTCGTCGGCATCCACGATGACCAGCACTCCGCCCAGGTTGGCGCGTGCCTCCGCGAAGTCCGGGCGGAGGCGAATCGCATCGCGGAAAGCGGCGATCGCTTCGTTCGTCTGGTCTGTCTGCGTCAGGACGAGGCCGAGGTGGTTCAGGGCTTCCGGGTAGTTCGGACGGAGGCGGATCGCCTCTCGAAACGCGGTTGCGATCTGCTGCGGGTCCGCTCCCGACCGGCCGAGCAAGCGTCCAAGCACGTTGTGGGCTGCGGAATTGTCCGGGTCGCGTTGCAGCTCGGCGCGCAATGCCGCGATCGGCACGTCGAGATCCGGAATCGATCCGGCCGCTTCAGGGAGATTCAGCGCGGCCTCGAACTGTCCCAGGGCCCATTCGGTCCGCTCCGCCTTCAGAAACACCACTCCAAGATCCACGTAGGGCGCCGGAAACTCGCGATTCAGGGCGATCGCGCGCTGGAGATGGCGCCGGGCGTCGTTGCTCCGTCCCTGTTCCCTGTAGGCCATTCCCAGGAACGCGCAGGCTTCCGCTATGGCGGGATCGAGACGCACCGCCTCTTCGAGTGCGGCCGTGGCGTCGCTCCTCTCGCCGCTGTACCAGAGCGCCATGCCCAAGTGATAGTGCGGGTCGGCGGACAACGGTTCGAGGGCGATCGCCTCTCGAAGCTTCCGCACGGATCCGTCGAGGTCGCCCTGCCGCCCGAGGAGGAAGCCAAGCATGCTGTGCGCTGGGGCGTAACCGGGCGAAGCCCTGATCGCGTCTTCGAGCTCGATCCGGGCAGCCTCGATATCGCCCTTGGCGACTGCAACGCGCGCCTGTGTCACGCGGGCCGCCGCCGGGATTGTTTCCACATTGTCGATTGCATGGCCCCGCCTGGTGCGGGCCGCCAGCCGCTTGAGCGCCTGTCCCAGACCGTAGTAGGACTCGAGCTTCTCGGGAGCGAGACCTAAGGCGTTCTCGTAGGCGGAGACTGCCCCTTCAGGGTCGTGGCCTCGAAGCGTCTGCCCGATCTGATGATGCACCTCGGCCAGAGAGGCCGGGCCAAGGCGGTCCCGCACAGGCAGCCTCGAGTTCCGCGCAAGGACATCCCGGAACTGCCCTGCCGCCCGCTCGCTCTCGCCGACCGTCCTAAGCGCCACGCCGAGATTCATTCGAATCTCCAGGTCCTCCGGTTCGAGCGTGACCGCGGTCTCAAACGCATCGACCGCTTCCTCCATCTCGCCTGTTTCCGCGAGAATCGTAGCTAGGCTGTTGTGGGCTCGCACCAGACCGGGCTGCAGCTCGACCGCTCGCCGGAATCGCGCGACCGCCTGCCCGAACTCCCTTCTCTGCTGAAAGGCGACGCCAAGCCAGTTGTGGGCCAGAGCCGAGTCGGGATTCCGCTCGAGAATCGCCCGCAGCTCCTGGACGGACCGCTCCCAGTCGTCGAGCGTCTGCAGGAGCAGAGCCAGTTCGAGCCTTCCCTGCTCGAAAACGGGATCCAGCCTCACCGCTTCTTCCAGTTCGAGAATCGCCTCGTCCATCCGCCCCACGTTCCGCAAGGCAAGTCCCAGGTTGAAGCGTGCGCGGGCCGCATCGGGTTGCAGTTCGACGGCTTTCCGGAAAGCCTCGAGCGCTCGCTCCCGCTCGTCCTTGTTGCTGAGCGCGATGCCCATCGCGACATGAGTCTCGGCCTGGTCGGGTGCCAGCTTGAGCACTTCCTGGAACTCGGCAATCGCGGGATCCCAGAGGCCCTGCTCCAGTAGCTTGACGCCGCGCTGGTAGTGGTCCGCCGCCCGATTCTGCGCCGCGGCAGGCGCCGAGGCCAGAATGGCGGCCAAGCAAATCCCGGCAGCCCAGCGCAGCAGGGCCACCATGGCGGGGATTCGGCCGGATGCCGTGCGTCGCGAGCAGCGGTGGTGTTCGACGCGAGTTTCCATGGATCCCGACTCCGCGGCCATCACCTAGTGCGGGTTCAGCAGAGTGCGCACGAGCTGGGTCTTCTCCTCTTCCTCGCGCAGGTCCTTGGCGACGGCGAGCTGCTGCCTCGCTTCGTCCCTGAGTCCCATCCGAACCAGAAGCTGTCCCAGCTGGTAGTTGGCCCTGGCGGAGGTCGGGTCCAGCTCGATGGCCTTCTCGAAGTTGAGCCTGGATTCCTCGTACTGCCTCTCCTTGAACAGGGAAACCGCAAGTCCTTCGTAGGAGAGTGCGTGGACGGGATGACTCTCCAAGATCACCCTGAACATGCGGATCGACTCCTCGTTCCGTCCCTGCTTCTGCTTGACCATCGCCAGGTAGTAGGGGGAAAGCAGCTGGTCCGGGTCGAGCCTGAGGCTCTCCTCGAGGTGCCGGGCCGCGTCCTCGAAGGCAATTTTCAGGTAGAAGACCGAACCTACGGCGAAGTGCAGCTGGGCGTCCTCGGGGTGTTCCGCCAGAAGGCCCTGGTAGAGCTTCAGCGCCTCGTCGTACTGACCGGCGGCGCCCCGAGCCGTCGCCAGCCAGTAGCGAGTTGCCCTGTGTGTGGGTCTGCGCTCCAGCGCTGTCTGCAGTGCCTTCGTAGCGTCTTCGATCAGTTCGAGCCGCAACGCCGCAGTTCCGAAGGATAACAGCACCTCGGGGTCATTCGGCGCTTCGAGCTTGGCGCGGATCAGGAACGAGAGGGCCTTCTCCAGTTCTCCTTGCTGCTCGGCGATCCGGGCCACCTGACGCAGTGCCGCCACGGACCGGTCGTTGAGCTTGACCGCCAGCTCGTAGTTCTCGGAAGCCTTCGCTAGATCGTTCTCCAGCAGGTAGAATCCCGCTAGGTTGAACGCCACCTCGTACGAGGAGAACCCTTCACGCTTCAGTCGCTCAAGAATCCCGGCCGCTTCAAGATTCATGCCCGCCTGGGAGATCGATAGGGCCAGTCGGATCGTCGCGGCGAGAGTCACGTCCGGTGTGCTGCGCCAGTCCTGCAGGAGCCCCCTGACAGCGTCCCGATCACCGAGGGCCGCATACGAGGAGGCGAGCAGCGTCAGGCCGTCTGGCGATTTGCGGAGCTGGGTTTCCACAGGTCGAGCAAGCTCGAGTGCCTGGCGGTGATTGCCTCTTCCGCTCTCGATCCGCGCAAGCTCGACCCCGGCTACAGGGTTGTCGGGTGCCAGGCGCAGCACATCGCGGAGCATAGCCTCCGCATGGCTGCTCTTGCCAAGGAATGCATATGCCTGGGCGAGATTGAGGCGCGCCCCAACGAGGTTCGGATTCAACTCAACCGCGCTCTCGAGCAGTCTTACCCCTTCCACGTGTCGGTTCTGCTGGAGCCGCACTGAGCCCAGCAGTGCTTGGGCGACGGGCTTGGTCGCAGGATCGTGGAGCGCCCGGGAAGCTTCTGCCTCGGCCCCCTCGAGGTCGCCTTGCTGCATGGCCTTGACGGATCTCTGGAGGTGGACTGCCGGATCGGCCTGCAACGGCGAAGCTAGCGCGCCTGCGAGTCCCGCAACGATGGCGACCAGAACGATCTCACGCACCAGCGACATGCTCGCCTCACGTTGCACGAAGCCAAAATCGAGGAAGCGGATTGACGGCGCCGACGCTGGCCGCCCGGCCGCTTCCTCGCTGAGTGGAAATCCCATCCGTCACTGGCCGATCCGCGCTCGCCTCGACCGAGATCCCGTCCCGTCGCCGCGTTGTCTTTCCCCTCCGCACGGTGCGGCTGGACAATCGTCGGCGACACCCTTCGCCCCACGCCGACCGCAAGCCAAGAATAGCCCACAGCGCGATTCAAGGCAACGACTGAGGCACATGGGTGCGTTGGTCCGGTCGGCAGCAAACTTGGAGCCGCTCCCCTCCCAATGCGCGCCGCTGAGTCTCCAACTGCTGCAGCTCCCCTCTAGAATTAGTGTGGAAACCAGATCGAAGCATATCCTGCAGCAAAACCGGTGATGCATCAGCTCGCGCATTCGGCGGGCCGATGCCTGCCTTGGCCGAAGGCTTCGAGCGTAGGGCGTTGCATGCAGGCGGTGGCCGTTTAGATCACGCAATGGCAATGTCAAGGTCTACGAAGAATTCTCTCCTGAGCCTCTTGCCCGGAGGCCGACGGGACGGTGCTTTTGGAGGCGACAAGCGCGACGGTTGTTCTTCGGACAGGGATTGCGAGAAGCTCCGGCGCCTGTCGCAGGAGTTCCGATTCGACCTGCCAGATGAGTCGTCGGCAGCGCAACGGGTGCTGTGCAATCCAAGGACGGTCGACTCACTTTCGCGTTGGACTAGGTGAATGAAGACGTTGATCGACCGGCAGGAAGAGCGACCCCGCGAGAGGAGCGGAGTCCTTCCGGGCGATTTCGCACGGTCGTTGCAGAATTGGTTTGAAGATGCCGGCCGCCCGAGGGGAGTCGTCGCCATTGTCCTGTTCGGCAGCCGTGCAAAGGGTTGTGAAAGGGAATGGAGCGACTGGGACCTTGCGCTCATTCACGGGAACGAGACAGAGCCTGAGCTTGAGGGCCTGCCGTTCGAGCGCGATGGCCGAGAAGTCAATTGGCTCCGCCGTTCGATGCGCGAGTTGGACTTGAAGCGGAACAAGGGCGGAACCGTGGAGAGCGCCATCGCCGAGCAGGGTCTGCGAGTCTGCGGGGAAATCGAGCTCGGGATCGGAGAGATCGAGATGGATGTTCACATGGCCTTCGACCGCTTCGACAAGGCCCTTCGCCAGGCAAGAATCGCAGTGGAAGATCTTGGCGAGCATTATTTTTATCGAGCGGAGGTCGGATTCTCGAACAATCTCTGCGCTTCGTCGTGCAACGCCGCAGAATTTCTCGACAAGGCCGTTGCGCACTTGCGCGGATTCAACCCGATGAAATCGCACGATGTCAGCGCCCGCTGTGCCGAACTCCGGGATCACAACCCCAATGACCATCTCGTTCCGGTCCTCCTCAGGCTGAACGGCGTCACACACAAGGGGCACGTCAAACGCGCCTACGACGAGAGAGGGGGCATGGTCGAGTCGCTTTCCAAGTCGGAAGCCCGGCTCTTTGCGGTCATGGGAGCCTTCCGCGACGTGCTGGAAGAGGCGGAGAAGGCATGCGGGGGCGACACCGCCCAGCACCCCGATTTCATGACGGGAATGGCGGACCTGAGACAGGCGGCGGAGAGCCGGTACTGGCGCCGAGCGCTCGTGGAGCTCAGTGAATCGGACTGTCCGGAAGCTGTCAGGGCCGGCATCGAGAGGGGATTGTTCCGGATCGTTGAATTCGGCAATCGACGCCTGGCAGGAGCGGCCTGACGGATTGCGGCCGCAACCTCGGCGTCGGTTCGTGCCCGAATCGACCCCGCCAGGGCTATACGACCAACTTGCGGCACGAATCCTCCGGTTTGACGGCTTGTCGCGACGCCCCCGCACGTCGCGGCCGTTCAGAGCGAATCCAGCCGGTCGCGGAGCGTGGTCACCTCGACAGCCGGAATCACGGTGATCCGCGGATCGGCCGCATACGAGACGCGCGCGGGGCAGACAACGTAGAGATGCGCCAGGTTCAGCAGGTCCAGCAGGGCGCGGGTCGATTTCCTGATCACCGGGGCCTCGCTGAACTTCATCTCGAAGCCCACTCGCAATCCGTTGTGCGTGACGAGCAGGTCGAGCTCAGGTCCGCTGTGCGCTGCCCAGAACCATGCATTCCCAGGCCGGAGCGCCCGCAGGGTTTGCTCGACCGCGAAGCCCTCCCACGACGCGCCGACCTTTGGGTGCGACAGGAGCGCGGGCTCGGTGGGGGTGCCGAGGAGCGAGTGCAGCAGTCCGGTGTCGCGGAGATACACCTTCGGCGCCTTGACTTGCCGCTTCCTCATGTTCTCGAACCATGGCTGCAGCTGACGGACCATGAATGTGCCTGAGAGCAGGTCCAGGTAGCGGCGCACCGTCTTGTCGGAAACAGACATCGACCTTCCGAGCGAGGATGCGTTCAGTGTCTGGCCGTGCCAGTGGGCCAGCATGGTCCAGAAACGCCGCATTGCCGCAGATGGCGGCGCACCCCCGAGTTGCGGGATGTCCCGTTCCAGGAAAGTCCGCACGAAGTCCTGCCGCCACGCGAAGCTGTCGTCGTCGGAGCCGGCAAGATACGAGCGGGGCAGCCCGCCCCGAAGCCACAGCGCCCGCCAGTCGCCCAATTCGATCTCCGCGAAATCGAAGCCGGTCAGCTCCACGAACTCGACGCGCCCGGCCAGCGACTCGGAAAAGCCCCTCACCAGATCCGGGGAAGCACTGCCCAGGACGAGGAATCGGGACCGGTTCGCCGGCCGGTCCGCCAGGACACGGAGCACGTTGAAGAGGCGAGGGAGACGCTGCACTTCATCCAACACGATCAGCCCTTCTAGGCCCCCGAGCGCCAGTTCCGGATTGTCCAGGCGACGCACGTCCGGTTCCCACTCCAGGTCGAAGAACGTGGAAGGCCGCCGCGCGGCGAGCTGGCGCGCCAGCGTGGTCTTGCCGGACTGACGAGGCCCTAGCAAAGCCGTGACCGGAGCCCTGGCCAAAGCAACCTCAACTTGCCGCATATACTCTGGACGAGGAATCACGGATCGAGTATATCGTGATAATTCGGAATTGGAATCCGAATTATCAACAGATTCAGTGGATGTCTCCGGGACGATTTGCGAGACCGATGCGGTGCGGCGCGACGCGGTCGCTTCCTCATCTCGGGCCTCTTGCTTTTGCCAGCGGCGCTTGTCAACGAGTCCGGTTTCCACCAGCTGCGGCCAGACTTAGCGGGGCGGCCGCGCCGTCTCGGACGATCACCGCTGCCGATTCCGCCTCAGGCGTCCGGTGAACCGCGGATATGAACGAACCCGGACATGTTCCGAGCCGTTCCCGAGTCCCCGAATGCGCCGCGCTTCGCCGCGGCCGGAGGCCTTTCCCCGTCAGGCCGCAGAAGACCTGATGCCGGGGCGAGGGAGGTGCTCAGGCCGGATTCGCGCCCTGCCTCAGAATCTAGGCGAAACGGCCGAATCGGATTCGGACCCCTCTAGAACAGGTGCTTGAGTCCGAACTGAAGTCGGCGAGGCTCGTCCGCCCTGTTGATCGTCCCGGTCGCGGCTCGAAGCATGCCGCCGACGGGCTGGCCGAAGCGCGGCGTGTTGGTGAGGTTGAAGGACTCGAAGCGAAACTGCATCGTGTGCCCCTCCCGTGGCAACCGGAAGCGCTTGCCGGCCATGAAGTTAAGGCTTCTGCCCCAGGGCCGCGAAGTACGTTTCGTCCGTTGGTGCCGTAGAATCCCGGCGCGCTGACCGCGTAGGCCGCCTGGTCGAAGTAGTTGTCGATCGTTGCACTGCTTCCGTCTGCCGTGTCCGACGCGGTTGCCCCGGTTGGTGGTGCCCGCGTTCCGGGGATCTCCGGGAAACTTCACTTCGTAGGGGAATTCGGACCGGATTGACACGATGCCTCCGATCTGCCGGCCGCCCGGAACCGCGTCCCACGGATCACCTCAGTTCGCACCGAGAACGCGGCCCTTGCCGAGAGGCAGTTCCCAGGTGAAGCTGGCACTCTCTCCGCACCTGCGGGAGGCGCTCGTTGGCCAAGATGAAGGTCGGCCTTGCGAAGTTCCCGCAGTTGCCGGTCACCTACTGCAACTTCCGCGTTGAATCCTCTCCCGCTCAGTAGTTGGCAACCCGTTGGCGCATCCGCTCGACAAAATCCGGGTCAAGCAAAGGGTCGTCGGTCTCGCGGCGCCAGTCCAGAAGGGCAGTCTTCAGTCGTTCCAGCGTCTCGGCGTGCTCGGACTCTTTGGAGAGGTTCCGGAATTCCCAAGGATCTTCTCGTAGATCGTAGAGTTCGAACTCCGGGGGATTCGCGAAGATGTCGAAGGCTTGCCGCACTGGCGTTCCGTCGTACCGTTCGTCGCGGGAGTCGACGTAGCCTAGGTCACCGTCAATTCCGGTTCTGGGGCTCGCCGTCTCGGCCAGCAGGTTGTGTATCAGCTTGTACCGGTCATCCCGGACGGCGCGGCGGGGAAACCATGGCGGGCCGTGCAAGTGGAACTCCGCGAACAGATACTCGCGCCAATCCGCCTCGGGATTCTCCAGGACCGGCCGTAGCGAAATCCCTTCCATCTCGACTGCGGCCGGCGCTCCTGTCGCGTCCACGATGGTCGGCAGGATATCGACAGTCGAAACCATCGCCGTGCTTCGCGCACGCGCCGAGACGCCGGGCCAGCGGACGAGAAAGGGCACGCGCAGGCCGCCCTCGTAGACCGTGGTCTTCCCGCGATCGAATGGTGGCCCGTGATCTCCGGTCAGGATGATTAGGGTGTCGCCGGAATGGCCATTGCGATCGAGGACATCCAGAAGCAGGCCCACGCCGAAATCCACGCGTCGGACTTCGTTGTAGTATCCGGCCACTCGCTTGCGCTGCTCCGGCGTGTCGATCCTCTGGAAAGGGAGCACGGTCTTTTCGCTGGGCTCGACCAAGGTCTCGGGAATGCCTTCGAAGCGGTCCATGAAAGTCCAGTCCCCGACTATCTCGCGTGTCTGCGGGTCCCGTTCCCGGTACGCGTGAGGGTCGGTGTAGTTCACCATCAGGAAGAAGGGGCCTTGCTCTCCGCTGCCGATGAACGCCTCGGCGGCCGCGGCCATTCCCCTTACGTCGCGGGCGTTCACTCTCGAGCGCAAGTCCCACTGGAACCGGTCCTCCGGGGCGACATGCAGCTTTCCGATGATGCCGGTGCGGTAGCCGGCTCGCTTGAGAATGTTCGGCATGGTGGCGTCGTGCAGATGCGGGTGCAGGCTGAAGTCGGAGGCGTTGGTCAGCCCGAACTGTCCGTTGCTGTGCACGTAGAGGCCAGTGAACATGGCGCTGCGCGAGGGGCTGCAGGAGGCCTGCGCTACGTAAGCGACCTCGAACTGGACCCCGCTGGCGGCGAGGGCGTCGACGTTCGGGGTCTCGATGACGTCGTCCCCATAGGTGCTGAGTTGCAGACCCAGATCATCGGCTGTGATTAGCAGCACGTTGAGCCTCGGGGATTCCTCGACGGGCCTGTCAGAGCAAGCGATGCATCCCAGCAGGAAGATTGCCAATCCGATTCGTCCACTCACTTCCATTACTCTCCAAGGCCGATGATTCTGCATTTCAGAACTTCTCTCCATGTCTCTTGGCCTGCAACAAGGCCGTCAACCGCTTGCGATTCGTCGCCGTCAAGTCGACGAGATCCCCTGCAATATACGCGAATCAGTCCCGATGGGCTTGGGAGTGGAGAACGTCCGCCCGACCCAATCGATCTGCATGCCGCACCAATCAGAGAGTACCGGGCAATCTCGCTGTTGTCGCGGATTCGTCAGGACGGTGCAATTCGGCGTGTGCGGTCATGGTACCGGTGTTCCGCGCGAGGTGCCGGAGGGTCCGAGCGTGACCGCGGAAGGGCGATGAATGCTTCGTCCGCCACCATCTGTTCGGACCAACTGGAAAGGCCGGGCGATTTCCCGCGACGGGGCATCGCGGAACAGTATCCGGCGGAGGGTCAGCCGAGTCTCCACAGATTCCGGCATTTGTAGTGGAGATGGCTGTTCGTCTCTGCGCTGTAAGTGAAGCGTTCGACCTCCCGGTCGCAGCGCACGTGCTGCCGGAGCTTGTCTGCGATGTTGGCCACGTTGGCGGTCGTCCTGGCCCGGTGGGCCGTCTCGAAGGAGTCCCGATGCGCCACGCGCCGGTCCCGGTTTCCGTCCAGAGGGTTGCCGCCCGGGTCCGGCATGGCGGCTTGGCGTTCGGGCACGACCTCCCGCTCGGCCCAATCGTGTCCACGGTGTGGCGATCGTCTTGGACGGCGCACTTGCCGCCGACAGCGGTCACCGATAGCGGCGCGTCCCGGCCAAGCCCCCACTGGATGAGATCCAGGAAGTGGACGCCGTTGTCGGTCAGCTGCCCACCGGAATAGTCGTAGAGCCAGCGGAACTTGTACGACAGGCTGTTCTCGTTGTACGGGACGGCCGGGGCGGGCTCCAGAAACAGGTCCCAGGCGACGCCCGGCGGCGGGTCCGTGTCAGCGATCCTGCCGATACCGCGGGCGTACTCGTTGGCAACGCGTGCGGCGTGTGCGACCGTGACCTGTCCGACCGCGCCGGATCGGAAGAACTCGGCCGCCTGCTTGCAATAGGACGCCGAGCGCCGGTGGATGCCGACTTGGACGAGGCGCTTCGTGCGCCTCGCGGTTTCCACCATGCGCCGGCCCTCGTGAATTGTCAGCGATAGGGGCTTTCCGACATAGACGCCTTTGCCCGCCCGGCAGACGTCGATCATCATCACGGTGTGCCAATGGTCGGGCGTGGCGATGACCACCGCGTCGATGTCAGACCTTGCGATCAGTCGGCGATAGTCGCCGAAGAGCTCAGGCGACCTTTCGGCAACCTGCGCGGCATTCTCGAAGAAGTCGCGGTGAGTGTCGCAGACGGCTACGATTTGCTGGTCGGCAACCTGCTGCGCGTCGAGGGCTTTGTGCGCCTGCCACGCCGCGTTTGAGCGCCCCGGCCAGCGTCCTGCTCGACCCGCGGGAGGAGGAGTTCTTCGACTCCGAGCGGGCCGCCGACATCCTCCGCCTGATGCCCTGGACCTGCCGCTTCGGCCTGCACAGCGCCATCGAGAAGGCCGGCTACCCTGGCACGTGCGCGCTGCCCGCCCTGCAGTCCGTGCTGGCCTTCGTGGCGCTCAAGCTCTCCGACATCCGCCGCTACGGCGCCGACGACCTCTGGTGCATAGACCGCGGCCCCGGCCCGTTTGTCGGCCTCAACGTGCCGCCCAGGACCGCCTCCCTGTCCGCCTATGCCGACCTCACCACCCGCGCCATGCACCCGCGCCTGCTCGGCTTCCTCGCGGCCATCTGGACCGCCAAGGGACTCGTCCGGGAGAGCGCCAACCTCGACTTAGCCACACTGCCCCGCTGGGGCGACGACAAGACCTTGCAGAAGCACCGGTCCGGCACCCGCGGCCGCTCCCTCGTCGGCCTCTCGACCGCCCTCGCCCAAGATCCCGATTCCGGCATCCTGTTCAACGGCGACGCCAATGTCCGCCACAGCACCAGCGACTGTGCCGCCCTCCAGTTCCTCGCCTTCTCGCGCCGCCACGGCACAGACCTCCGCCATCTCCCCTTCGACTCCTGTTGAATTGCACCTCATTTCGGCCTGAATCGGCACTCTCTCGCCCATTTGGTTTGACGACACCATATGCCCGAGATACGGCGGCCGAGCCCCAAGGACCTGGTCAGCGCGAGAGAAACTCCTCCGGCGACCGTGGACCGCGGTCACCACAATCCCAGCTTCCGCCTGGCCCGCCTGCTTCTACTTGCAGAGGTGCTTTTCTGTTTGCCAACTGTGCGGATCCGAGAATCCTGACTGGGGCCGAAACAATGTGCGTGTCGACATTCCCGCTGCGCCACCTACGCCCAACTCGCCCGCCTCGACCGAAATGGCATCCGCTGCGTCACGGTCCGCCGCCGCGGCCGGCGGCTTCTCGCCCAGGACCGCGCTCTCGACAAGGCTGCCCTGCGCAGCATCCGCGTCCCTGCCGCCCGCAGCGTCCGCCTCGTCCCGGTCCACGACCAGACCCTCCCCCTGGGCGGCTACGGCGGCGAAATCCGGCAGATCACCCTCCTGCGCGGCGCCCACCGCCGTCCGGCCTTCCCGCCTACCAACGACTTACAATCCAGCCTCTCCGCCATCCTCCGCCGCTATGCCCGCCGCTTGCTCGTGGAACAGTCCATCTCCGAACAGCTCGCCGTCTTCCACCTCAACCGCCTCTCCTCCTCCATGGCCGTCAGGGTCGACCTCGCCATCACCATCTTGGCCTACAACTTGCTGGGCCTGCCCTCCGGCTACCGCCGGCTCCGTGGACGACCGGCTGCTTCGCAACGCTGCCCACATCCGCCTCGGTCCCGATCTGTGCACCGTCGCGCTGAAAAAGAAACGCGACCTGCCCGCCCTGCTGGAAACCTTCCAGGCTGTCGGCACCCGACGCATCCCTTGGCTGGGCAATCGCCGCATCGTCTTCCAAGGCGCTACAACTTCCTGAATCCCGCGGCCCGTTAATCGCGGAGCGGGGGCCTGGAATCACGAGTCAATGACGGCGACGAAAATCAGTGATGACTTGACTGCCATGGGTTCGATTAGTATCGTTGGTTCGGCAAGAGCGTGCCGGTGGCTACAGATTCCGTCGCGCCTGACCGAGATCTTGTATCGCATGGGGGTGTTTCAGATGCATGTCGAAAGACTGAGTTCCTCTGTTTGGATTGCCATTGCGGCGCTGGCCAGCTTGTTGCTCGCAGCGCCGGTATTTGCCCAGAATTCCGGCATCCAGGGAGTTGTCTCCGATGGCACCGGGGGCGTGATCCCAGGTGCCACCGTCACCGCCGCCAATATTGCCACGGGCGTCGAATACACCGCCGAAAGCAACGAAACCGGCTTTTATTCGGTGCCGTTCCTGAGTCCCGGAACGTATGACGTCTCGGCGGCGTCGGAGGGCTTTGCCCGCTCGACTAGGGAAAACCTGAAGCTGGACGTGCAGCAGATCGCGCGCGTCGACTTCGCGCTCAACATCGGAACAGTGACGGAGACCATCGAGGTGTCGGCGGCCGCCGCGCTGCTCGAGTCGGAGCAGGCCACCATGGGCCAGGTGATCGAGAACAACCGGATCGTCGAGATGCCGCTGAACAAGCGCAACTACCTGGAGCTCGCACAACTCTCGGTTGGAATTCTGCCGGGTGCGACCGTCGGTGCGGGAACGAGGCCGGGACGGAACGAGGCCGGATTCGTCGGGATGGGCATGCGCGGCTATCAGAACAATGTCATGATCGACGGAATCGACAACGGCTCTCGCGCGGGCGGCGGGCCGTTGGGATTCGAGGCACAAGCCAGCAAGCCCTCGGTGGACGCGGTCGGCGAGTTCAAGGTCGTCACCAACAACATGTCTGCGGAATATGGCTTCCGCATGGGACCGAAAGTCCTGGTGTCCATCAAGTCCGGCTCCAACGACCTACATGGAAGCGTATTCGAATTCATCCGAAACGAAAAGCTCGATGCCACCAACTTCTTCGCCAACCGATCGGGCTCGGTCAAGCCCACGCTTAGGCAGAATCAATTTGGCGGGACGATTGGCGGGCCGATCGTGAAGAACAGGACATTCGGTTTCTTCAGCTACCAAGGCACGCGGATTCGTCTGGGCCGCACGTTTCTTGCAACCGTCCCGGCCCAGCTCACCCGCAGCGGCGATTTTTCGATGGAGCGCCGCAACTTCAACAGGATCTACGACCCGGCAACGACGGTCGGGACCGGCGCCGAAGCGATCCGGGAACCGTTTCCCAACAACGTAGTCCCGTCCAGCCGCTTCGACCCGGTGAGCTCGCCTCTCTTGGGCCGCTATCCCTTGCCCAACGTCAGCGGCAGGGAGTTCAGCTTCAACAACTACTTTCGGGCGCCGTCGGATGCCGATGACACCGACCAGTACGACTTCCGGGTGGATCACAACTTCTCCGACATCGACCGAGTCTTCTTCCGCATGAGCATCCGTCGTCAGTTCCGCGTGAATCAGAGTCCGCTGCCGGTCGAGGCCGGTGGACAGGGAGGGCAGACCGTCGATCTCAACGGTGACAACCTGGCATTCAACTGGACCCACTCGTTCTCGCCGGCGCTGCACAACGAAGCGCGGTTCGGTTTCACGCACTTTCCGACCCGGTTTGACACGCTCATCCAGGAACCGCTCAACGAATCGCTCGGCATCAAGGGCGCTCCGGGCGACACGTTCGGGGACGGGTTCGACCAAGGGTTCAGCTTCTTCAACATCAACGGCTACAACAACCTCGGGACTCCCTGCTGCTGGCCCAATATCAACAACATGGACAACATCCAGATTGTCGACAACCTAATGTGGCAGCGTGGCAGCCACAGTCTGAAGATCGGCTTCGACTATCGCCGCCTCAACATCTTCCGCGAGGCGATGCGATTCCGTCGCGGACAGTTCCTGTTCAATCGGGTGTTCACCGCCGAACAACCGAACATCGGGCGCAGCCGATCGAGAACAGGCAACGGCTTGGCGGAGATGATGCTCGGCGTGGTCGGCCAGACCCGAGTGGGGAATCCGGCGGGCGAAAACGCCATCGTTCCCTACTGGGGTGCTTACGTCCAGGACGACTGGAGGATTGTCCCCAAGCTTACCCTCACGCTCGGTCTGCGATGGGAGCTGTTCAATCGAGGCTTCTATCCCCACGGGCATGTCCCGGGACGGACGGGAGTAAGTAACTACATCACGGTCTATAACGGCCTCCAATCTGGCCAGGAGGAGTTCTGGGACCGGCCCGAGAATGGGAGCGACTGCGGTTGCGAGCAGGACTACAGCAACTTCGCGCCACGTGTCGGCGTCGCTTATCGCGTCAACGACAAGACCGTCGTTCGGGCTAGTGCCGGCGTGTTCTACGGCGAGGCTGACATCGTAACGAGCGGGTCGGCCTGGTCCCGCCAGACCCCGGACTTCACGGAAATTATCACCCCGACGTTTGACAACATCACGCCAGTGACACTGGTCAAGGATGGGTTCCTGCCGGTGACGCTACCGGCTTCCGAGCCTCTGCCGAACACGGGCGCATCAGCCTTCTACCACAAGCTGCCCACCCAGTACGCAGTCCAATGGTTCGTAGACATCCAGCGAGAGCTGCCTCAGGACATGGTGTGGATCGTCGGCTACCAGGGATCTAGCTCCAGCTACTTGCTGTACCGGTTCGACGTCAATTTCCCGGGACCACATCCGACGATTCCGGCCCGTCGGCGGCGCTTGCGGCCGGAGCGGACCGGGGTGACTGTCCAGGAACCGGGCGCGAACGCGAGCTTCAACGCCTTGGTCACCCGACTCGAGAAACGCTTCAGCAAGGGACTTACATTCTTGACCTCGTACACGTGGTCCCACAACATCGACAACAACACTCAGTTCCTCGACTCGGGCCTGTTCAACGTTGCCAACCAGTACGACCGTCGCGCCGAGCGGTCGAGCGCCAATATCGACATGACACACAACTTCACCAGCAGCTTCACTTGGCAGCTCCCATTCGGCCAAGGCCGCCCTCTCGGCGGCAACTGGAGCGGAGCGCTGGATGCGATTCTGGGAGGCTGGCAGGTCGGGGGAATTGTGGCTCTTCGATCCGGATTCCCGTACGAAGTCACGTTTCCCGGAGACCCCCAGAACACCGGCAGCACCAACCGAGGTAACCGCATCGCTCACGGCAAACTCAGCAATCCCACGATCGACAACTATTTCGACCAGTCAGCCTTCGTGGTCAGTGCGCCGGGAGTCTACGGCAATAGCGGGCGAAACGTGCTCCGCGGCCCGGGAGGGACAAGCTTTGACTTCATGCTTGGCAAGCGCTTCCGGATGCCATGGGAGGGGCACACGATGCAATTCCGCTTCGAAGCGTTCAATTTCACCAATACAGCGCGCTTCGGCCAGCCGGTCGGCGGCATGCTTCGCGCGGCGACTGGCACGATCAACAGAGCGGACGAGCCCCGTAGGATTCAGTTCGGGATCAAGTATCTGTTCTAGGGCCAGGCAACCTTTGGAGCGGTGTTTTCCGCCCTGCAGGGCTTCGCTGCCCTTGCAGTTGTCGCGTCCAGCCGACCAGGACCAACGCCGGGGTCCTGGGCTCTGCGGCCGCCCCGGCTCTTCCCTGGAGATCGACCACTGTCTCCAGCGGTCGACTGTTGAGCGGGTCCGCGCCCGACTCCTGGCATGACCAGAATGCCCTCGCGATCGGCGAGTCCGGCATTTGCGGCCTCGTCCTGTCCGGCCACGAACGCGGGCAAGGAAGCCGCACTGCTGGCGGTGCCCCTGAGCCACGTCGGGCAGATGTTGCGGGAACTCCCAAGCCCAAGGCGGGATTCGTCCAGCCGGGAGCGGTTGCCGACCGTCCGCGCCACGCTGCAGCGTCGGGTATCCTAGCTGTCGCTAGCGTGCCATCGAGCCTCTTGACCTGCAACACGCATCGAACTCAACCGGACTGACCATGACCGAATCCAAACGACGCGACTTTCTTAAGGCCCTCGTGGCCTCGGCACCTGCCATTTCCGCGGGAGGGTGGCTTTCCAGCCTTGGCCACGCTCAGTCGAGCGGCGGTCCGGCGAAGGTTGTCGTCAACGGGGACCGGAAGCGTGCCGCGATGGACCCTCGGTTGATGGGCGCGTTCCTGGAGCACTTGGGTAGGGCGATCTACGGCGGAGTCTACGAACCCGAATCGCCGCTGGCGGACGGCAACGGCTTCCGGTCGGATGTCGTTCGGGAAATGCAGGAACTCAATTGCCCGATCATGCGGTATCCGGGCGGGAATTTCGTTTCGGGTCACGACTGGCTTCATGGAGTCGGTCCGAAGAAGGATCGGCCCGCTGTGCAGGAGCGCGCTTGGAACTCCATCGAGACCAACCAGTTCGGAACCAACGAATTCATCGACTGGTGCAAGCTGGTGGGCACCGAGCCGCTGCTCGCGACGAATCTCGGAACTGGGACCCCGGAAACGTCGGCAGCACTCCTCGAGTACTGCAATGTCGAGAAAGGGACTCGATGGAGCGACCTGCGCAGGGAGCACGGCTACGAGCGCCCGCACGGCGTCAAACGGTGGTGCCTCGGCAACGAAATGGACGGCTGGTGGCAAATCGGCCACATGCCCGCTCGCGAGTACGGACGAAAAGCTCGGGATGCAGCCCGTCAGATGCGCTCGGTTGACCCATCGGTCGAACTCGTTGCCTGCGGCTCGAGCGCGCCGTTCATGCCGACCTATCTGGTTTGGGATCGCGAGACTCTCGAGGAATGCTATCCCGAGGTCGACGGACTGTCCCTCCACCGCTACTACGGCAACACGCCGGAGGAGACCGGCGGAGATTCCGCCCGCTTCCTGGCGCTGAATCTCGACATGGACTTCCAGATCCAGGAGACCATCGCCGTCTGCGACTACGTCCGCGGGCTGCTCAAGTCGCCCAAGCGCCTCTGGCTATCGTTCGACGAGTGGAACGTCTGGTACAGGGCGCGAAGCGGGGACCACACGAACGGCCGCGGGAAGTTCGCCCCTCCATTGCTTGAGGAGGTCTACAACCTCGAGGACGCCCTGCTCGTGGGCGGCATGGTGAACACCCTGCTGCGACAGGCCGAGCGGGTTCGTATCGGCTGCCTCGCCCAGATCATCAACGTCATCGCGGCACTGGTCACCAACAAGGAGGGCGTCCTCCGGCAGACGATCTACTATCCCTATTCCTGGGGAATCAAGTACGCAAAGGGAGACGTGTTGGACTTGCTCGTCGAGTCGGAGACCTACGAGATCGAGCGCGCCTACAACGCCGACTACGTGGGTGCGCCGACGTCCCGGCCGGCGGAGACGCCGTACCTGGACGTCTCGGGCACCCTCGATCCCGTGTCAGGGCAGTGCAGCCTCCTGATGCTCAACCGGGACCTCGAGAAGGATCGCGAGGTCGAGATCCGATTCGAAGGCATCACGCCTTCGAGAGTGGTCCGGGCCGAAACGATCACCGGCTCCGATCTCATGGCGGCGAACACCTTCGCGAATCCGAACAACGTTGCGGGGCAGCCGTTCGAGGCCCCTCAGCCCGGCGGGACCATGACCGTCAAGCTTCCCGCCAGGTCGTACACGGCCATGCAACTCGCCACCACCTGACAGGCGGGACCGTTCCCGCGCCGCATTCCCTCCGCAACGCAGTCGCTTTCCCTCCCGGCCAGGCGGACAGCATGATTGACCGGAATTGATCGCAATTCTCGGGCGCCGGTTCATGCTTTCCCGAGCGATCTTGCTTGCGCTCCGCCACCGGCCAGCGCGCTTGCCCGTCACGATGCGCCTGCTCATTGACGCCTGTAAAGCTCCACGCGCAGTCGAGGCCAGAGTCGAGACAAGTCGAAGCCCCAGCGAGCTTCCATGGAGTCGATGCAGCTGGCATACGGGGACCACCCGCGGGTCGGTGAGGCGCCAGTGCGGTCGCGCGACCGATTGGACCGTCCCCGACTGCAACCGCGATATCAGGTCAACGCGAGGAGAATCGGAATCAACGTCGCTGGGTGGCGATCGGACCGAGCGTTCCTATAATTTCAATTGCGGGATGAAGGTTCTGTCGGCCCTTTTCTTGATTGCGGCAGCCTCCGCGGAGGTGCCGCCCGGGCCCGGAATGCAGGCGAAGGGCGGTGCTCCGGGTCGCTTCATCGGCGATCCAATGGCCATCGAGGCCGGGAAGGAGTCTTACGGGCTCGTCTGCAGCGGATGCCACGGCGTCACGGGCGAGGGTGGCCGCGGACCGAACCTGGTGACCGCGCCAGGAGTTCAGAAGGCCTCGGACCAGGAACTGTTCGGAGTGATCAAGGACGGCATTCCCGGAAGCGACATGCCTCCGTCCCCGCTTGACGAAGAGCGGATCTGGCAGCTCGCGGCCTTCGTGCGCAGTCTCTCCGCTCCCGCGATCAGCCAGAATGTCCCCGGGGACCGCGATGCGGGCCGGATGCTCTTCTACGGCGACGCCGGCTGCACGAACTGCCATATGATTCGCGGCGAGGGCGGCTACCTTGGACCTGATCTCTCGAACCTGGGCCTCACGCTCAGTCTGGGGCGGATCCGCGAGGGCTTGCTCGACCCCAACAACCGGTTCGCGAAGGGATTCGATCCGGTTGTCGTCACCCTGACTGACGGGACTCGAATCGAAGGTGTCGCCAAGAACTATTCCAACTACGCGCTGCAGATTCTGGACCGCGCCGGGAGGCTGCATTTCCTTGCCAGCGATGACGCGGCGGCAATTGAGTTTCTCGTCGATTCCTGGATGCCCGCTGACTACCCGCACACGCTCAGCGGCGACGAGATCCAGAACATGCTTGCGTTTCTCAGCCGCCTCAGCCTGAGTTCCGACGCAACGCCTCGGGAAGGCGCACCGCAATGATCCGCGCTGCATCGAGCTTCCTGGCGGCCTGGCTTGCCGCCGCACCCCTGGCTTCCCAAGTGCGCTACGAGGATATCCTCGCGGCGCCCGGGGAGGACTGGCTGACGTTCATGGGCGACTATTCCGCGAACCGTCACAGCCCTCTGCGCGAGATCGACAAGTCGAACGTTGCCAACCTCGTCGCCAAGTGGGTCTATCACGTGCCCCAAGCGACCGCTCTGAGCTCCTACCCGATCGTCCACGACGGCGTGATGTATGTGACGAATTCCAACGAGATGCACGCCTTGGAAGCGGCAACCGGCCGGCCGATCTGGGTCTACCTGCACCCTGGAGTCGAAATGCAGCGCACGAATCGGGGCGCCGCGATCCTGGGGGAGCGAATCTATTTCGTGACCAGCGATTGCCAGTTGGTCGCGCTGAATCGGATTACCGGCGCGGCCATCTTCGCTCGCCGGTATGCCAATCCGGACGACGGGTACTTCTGTTCGGTGGCGCCCGTGGCGATCAAGGACCGGCTGATCGTCGGTGTCTCCGGCGGTGACTCCGGAATCCGCGGATTCCTCGCAGCGCATTCGGCGGAGAGCGGCGAGCAGCTCTGGAAGCTGTGGACGATTCCCGGCGAAGGCGAATTCGGGGCCGACACATGGGGTCCCAAGACGCTCCCTTGGGGCGGTGCGGGCACATGGATGCCCGGCAGCTACGATCCCGACCTGAACTGGATCTTCTGGCCGACTGGGAATCCGTGGCCCGACCTGTACGGCGGGGACCGCCCAGGCGACAACCTCTACTCGGATTCCGTGATCGCCGTCGATCTGGAGACCGGCGAGATGCAGTGGTACTTCCAGTTCACGCCCCACGACGTCTGGGACTGGGACGCCCAGGAGCCGCCGCTCCTGCTCGAGCTCGAGATCGGCGGCCAGATGCGGAGGGTCGTTGTCCAGGCGAACCGGAACGGCTTCTACTACGTGCTCGACCGCCTGACCGGGGAGTTCATCCGCGGCAACGCATTCGTCGACAAGCTGACCTGGGCCTCCGGGCTCGACCCCCACGGACGCCCGAAGAAGATTCCCGGGATGGAGCCCTCGCCGGACGGCAAGGTCGTCTGTCCCACCATGTGGGGCGCGGCGAACTGGATGGCCGACTCCTACAATCCCGACACTGGCCTGCACTACGTGATGACGATGGAGGCCTGCGACATCTACACGTCCTCTGCCAGGGAGCCGATACCCAAGATCGGCTTCGCGGGAACCGGGGCCGAGCGGCAGTCCCGGCTCGACGGGCAGTTCGTCATTCGCGCCTTCGATCCGGCGACGGGACGGCGGGTTTGGGAATACCCGCTTACCGGGCCAACCGCTTCCTGGGCCGGCACCCTTTCTACCGCTGGAGGCATCCTGTTCTCCGGAGACGACGACAAACACCTCATCGCTCTCGATGCCGTCACGGGCAAGCACCTATGGCACTTCAATGTTGGCCAAACCGTCAACGCCTCGCCGATCACCTGGGCTCGAAACGGCAAGCAGTACGTCACAATCGTCGCCCAGACCGACGTCTTCACCTTCGGCCTGTTTTCGCCGGCGCGTTCCTCGGTCGCCCCCGAAGGGCTTCACGAACGGTGACGCATGTGCCGCTTGATAACTCCGCCAGCGCCTCAATCCGGTGCCGCAAGGCTCCGCTGCCGCTGCGCTCGGCCTGACGGTCCGTCTTCGCGCATCAAGGAGAACCCCAACGCCTGTGCCTGCTTCAGGTCTTCCGCCGTCGAACCATGCGCGCCACCGCGCTAACGACAACCCGCTCCAGGGAGTGCGCGAAGAGTCCGGCGTGCCGCCGCAGGTCTCGACGCCACGGCCGGATTGTGACGCCCCTGTTCTCGTGGCTTCCGGCCTCGGCCGCCCGCTCCGCCGTCAGGCAGCCGAGGCAGTCGTTGTCGTAGCCTGCGATCGAGATGTTCCGGTCCGGTAGCGCCGCTTCGATGAGATCAACGCACTCCGCCACGGGCTCCGTGCGAATGCCTCGCCGAAGTGCCAAGCCGCAAAGGAGGCCTAGCCCAAGTTTGTCAGCTGATGGGCGATTTCGGCCGAATTTCAGCCTTTTTGA
>JAPPMB010000064.1 GCA_028819255.1 Bryobacterales bacterium
TTGCGAGCCGCGCGATCGCGTCGTAGGTCTCCTCCCATTGCTCGTTGGTGGCGACTGGGCCGAGGCTCTCCTGTGGGACGGCGACCGAAACGTCCATCTCCCGCTGGTGGCCGAAGCGGAGCAGCCGGCAGATCCGGTCCCGCGATTTGCCGATCAGGAAGCCGGCTACGGCGTGGATCTCGTCGACGATGACCGTTCCCGCCGTCTTGAGGACCTCCCTGCTGCGAGCCGCGGTGAGCAGGATGAACAGCGACTCCGGGGTGGTGACCAGGATGTGGGGAGGCCGACTGTTCAGCTTCCGGCGGTCTGAGGCGGGCGTGTCGCCTGTGCGCAGGGCCGTCCGGATGGGCTGGAGTGAGACGCCCCGCTTCCCCGCCAACTCACGAATTTCGGCCAGCGGGGCTTCCAGATTCCGGGCGATGTCGCTGCTGAGGGCCTTCAGCGGCGACACGTAGACCGCAACCGTGCGGTCCGCGAGATCGCCAGTGCGCGCCACCATGACCAGCCGGTCGAGGCAGATGAGAAAAGCGGCCAGGGTCTTGCCGGACCCCGTTGGGTACGAGATCAGGACGTCTCGCTGGACCCAATCGCCTTCCAGCCCTCGCGCTGGGGCTCGGTCGGCACTCCGAACTTGCCTTTGAACCATTCCGCGACGAGCGGGTCGAAGCGATAGTCCAGCATCGCTATAGCGTCTGCCATGCGTTCAGGGCACTCTCCCGGCGGACTCGGCTTCGGCCCGCCTTTCCACTCTTGGGAAGCAGCGATGTCGCACGGCTCGGTCCCCGCTGGCGCTGCGACTCAATGTACGGGGACTATATCGAACAGTGGCTGGAAACCGATTCTTCGGCACCGGGAGACGGTCCTCGCCGCCCTCTGTCAAAGGCCTGCGGAATCCCGGGCCCGTCGGCGTGTGGCCGGCACGCATGGCGGCCCACACCGGGCCGCCTCGTTTCCTGCCGGACCTGGGCGCTGCGCCGGACCGACGAGGCGATCGGGGTCGTGGACAGGAGGCCGCGCCGGCAGTTGTCTAGGGAAAGCCCGGCAGTGGGCCGAGCTCTTCGCGTTGCTGGCCGAACTGTCTGGAGAACGGTCCAATCCAACCAACAACCACTTCCCAGTCGGCTTCTCAAGTTAGCGCCCATGGGACTGCGCCTTGCGCTCCGGAGTCCCCTCGCAGGGCCATCGGACCGGACAATCCCGGCATGACTGCCCTCGGCCCCCGGAGTCCGCCCTTGGAACCGCATTCCCGGGCGCGAAATAATACTGGCATGCCTGCCCTGACCTCTCGTCGCGAATTCGCGACGCTGATCGCCGCCAGCGCCTTCGGGTGCTCGCGTTCCGAGCGGCCGCCCAATGTCCTCTTTGTGGCATCCGACGACCTGACCTCGACGCTCGGCTGCTACGGGCATCCTGACGTCAGGTCTCCGAACATCGATCGGTTGGCCGCCCGCGGAGTGCGCTTCGACAACGCCTACTGCCAGTTTCCGTTTTGCGGGCCCAGCCGCGCCTCCTTGCTGACCGGCCTGCGTCCGGACACCTCCGGAGTCGTCACCAACTCCAATGTGAACTTTCGGGAGAAGCACGCCGATGCCGTAACGCTGCCGCAGATGTTCAAGAACAACGGCTGGCGGTCGATGCGTGTGGGCAAGATGTTCCACATGGGCGTGCCGGGCGGCGTCGGCAGCATGAGACACCAGGACCCGCCCTCCTGGGACGTCTCCATCAGCCCTCCCGGCGACGAGCACAACAGTGTCGGTCCGGGAGGCGACCCCAATCCGGATCTGCGTCACGGACTCAAGATGCAGTGGGTCCAGACTGCCGACGCTTCGGGCCAGGCCGACAGTGCGGCTGCCGACACGGCCATTGAACTGCTCCGGGAATCGGCGGACGCCCCCTTCTTTCTGGGCCTCGGTTTCGTGCGGCCGCACACGCCGTTCGTGGCGCCGTCGAGTTTCTTCGACATGTACCCCTTGGAGGAAATTGAGCTGATCCGGAATCCGCCGGACGACCTCGATGACATTCCGGCGCCGGCCAAGAACCTCCGGCCGTTCCTCTGGCATCAGATGGGCATGAGCGAGGAGAACCAGCGCATCTCCCTGCGGGGCTACTACGCGTCCGTATCCTTCATGGACGAGCAGTTCGGGAGAGTGCTTGACGAACTCGATCACCTGGGTGTTGCGGACCGGACGATCGTCGTCTTCTTCGGAGACCACGGCTGGCATCTCGGCGAGCACACGCACTGGCAGAAAATGAGCCTGATGGAGGAATCGGTGAAGGCGCCCCTCATCATTGCGGCTCCAGGCGCCAGGGGAGCTGGCCGCTCGTCGAAGGCAATGGTCGAGTTCGTGGATTTCTTCCCAACGCTTGCAGATCTGTGCGGCCTGGAGCCTCCGGAGAACCTGGAGGGCGTCAGTCTGTCTCCTCTCTTGGATGATCCCGCGGGCAGCGTCAAGGACGCGGCGTACTCCCAGGTCCAATGGGAGGGCCGCATCTTCGGACGCACGGTGCGAACCGACCGTTATCGCTACATCCGCTGGGACGGGGATGGGGGAGGAGAGGAGCTCTACGACCACTCCAACGACCCCCGGGAGTTCACGAACCTCGCTTCCGACGAATCGCGCGCCGAGGCTCTCGACCGGATGAGGACACTGCTCGATCGCGGGCCCGTCGGCCCCGCCGGGTGAAATTGCCGAGCCTGGATTCGCTGCCCAGCCGCCTGGCAATGGTCGGCTTGCCGATGCGGATGCCGGCGGGCACTGCCGCCGTGCCTGGCAACCGCCTGATTCGAATCGGCGCTTCGCGGTCTGGCGACGTTGCCGGGAAGATCCGGACCTGTCGGACTTGCACCGTCCGTGAAGGCGTCGCTTGACCTTGCTCAGCGTCTCCCGTGCCCGTCGGTTTACCTCTGTCCGGTCCGCTTCGATGGGCGATTTCCTTGGGCGCCGAGGGCGCTCGGCTCCCGTGGCGGCACCGACGCTAGAAGCTGAGCTGGAGCAGGAACCGGAAGGTTCGGCCGTCGTTCAGCGTGTTCGTGATCTGGCCGAAATTCGGGGACGTAAGGTTGCGGCCCGGCTCCGCGAACTGAGGGGAATTGAAGAAGTTGATCGATTCGGCGCGGAAGTCGATCGCGGCGTCGCCGCCCAGCGACCATGAGCGCGACAGGCTCAGGTTGATGTTGTTGATGGCGTCCTTGCGCAGAACGTGGCGGCCAAGCGTGCCGGAAGCCTGACCCGGCGAGAGGAAGCCGAAGGCCGAGAACGGCATCATGTCACGCGACGTATCCGGGTTGTCGATCGCCCGGCCCAGCACGGATGGGTCGAGGAGATTCGGCCGGTCCCGTCCCGTGCCATCAACATTCCCGAACCCCGGTCCGTCGGAACCCGTGTCGACCACGAAAGGGGTGCCCGACTTGAGCAGCAGAACACCCGAAAACTGCCATCCGCCGATTGCGGTTCTCATCCATCCAGTCCGGGAGAGGCCCGGCAACTCGTAGCTGACCCGCGTGAGGAACGAGTGGGGTTGGTGGAACGAACTCAGGGCCCGCATCGTTCCGTGGACATCGAATTCGGACGGGCTTTGCCCCCACCAGGCGTCGGTACCCGAGGCCGTGTTGACGAAGTCGCCGCCCAGATCGATCGCCTTGCTGAACCAGTAGGACATGTCGAGCGCCATGCCGTGCCAGCGAGAAACCGCGAGGCGAGCCTTGGCCGCGTCGTAGTATCCGCGCGAACTGTTGAGCACACGTCGCACCTCGAAGTATCGGGAGTCCGCACGGCGCTCGTTGACGGTGCCCGTGGTGAGAGGGATGCCTTGGACGGGTCGCCCCCGGTTCGTGTTCCAGAGGTTCAGCAGTCGGATCGACCGGCTGCCGACATAGCCGACTTCAAGGTTCCAGTCGCGCGCCAGACTCAGTTGCCACTGGAAGTTGTACTGGTGGGAGTACGGCGACGCCAAATCTGGATCCAATTCGACGACGGTGCTCCGCGCGTTGGGGTTCAGCGCCCCCGGCTCCAGATTGGACAGCGGGTCAACCAGTCCCGGGGCTGTGATCACGACATTGATGTTGTCCGGGGGATTGAAGCGGGCCTGACTGTAGGTGACCGGGAACACTTCGCCATAGTGAAGGCCGTAGGCCCCGCGCAAGACGCCCCGCCTGCCGCCGAGGCGGTAGGCGAATCCGAACCGGGGCGCCAGGTTGTTGCAATCGCAGTCGTACGGAATCCGGCTTCGCCGATTGATCTCCGAGGGCGCGAACGCGGGCTGGTAGCGCAGCCCGATCGTAAGAGTCAGCTCGGTCGTGGCCTGCCACTTGTCGCCCGCGTAGAAAGCCGCATCCCAGCTGCGGAATCCGCGCCCGATGTCTCCGACCGCCCTCATGAACTGGCTGGGCCGGCCGAGACGGACGTTCCTGATGGTGTCATTGCCGAAGTTGTCGTTGAAGACGTATTCGCCGCGATGTCCGGCGCTCTCAAAGCCGTTGACCTGCCTCCGAACCGCTGCCACTCCTGCGGTCAGGTCGTGTTTCGCACGGCGGTGTCGCACTTGGCCTTCGTACCGGAACGTGTTCCGGGAGCGGTCAATCGGGATGATCGGGCCGGGTCCGAGAAACTGAAGTGCCGAAGAAATCCAGATCAGAGGCCCGACCGCCGAATCGTCCGGCACCAGGAGCGATCCGACCCGGTCGAATCCCGCAGATGTGTCCGTCGTGGTCACGGGGGACCAAGTTCGGCTCCAGGTGGCGCGTGCTCTGTGGTTCCTGGTGGTGGTGTCCGGGTTCTGTCCGCCTACGAGCTGGAACGCCTGCACGTGCTGTGCCGTGAACTGGTACGTGAGCACCAGGCGCGCGCGGTCTCCGGCGCCGACATCCAGGCGAGGAGCGAGAGAATCGTTGTCGATCGACTGTGGCGAGTTCGTGTTGAGCGCGCGCGGGTCGATGTCCGGACGGTTGGGCAACTCTTCCGGAAAGGCCCCGAGCATCCGGCTGACAAAGGCCTGCGTCTGCGGCTCCACCGGCTCGCCCGTGACGGGGTCCCGGTCCAGCGGCGTTCGCTCGTCCGCCTGCGGCACCAGCACGTTCCCATTGACATTGCCTCGAACGCGCTTCTGGCTTCCGTCGAGACTGAGACCAATGTTGCGCCTGAGAGGGACCAGGATCTGGAAGCCGTAGTCATTCGAACGGGCGGGCTTGACGCTCCCGGCCTGGAAGAACGAGCGCGCGCTGAAGACGCTGTTGTTGTGCGTCTCGTAGATCCTGCCGTGGACTCCGGAAGGCGCAGCGTGGCTCTGATGCAGGGTGGAAGACGGCGGGCTGCCGATCTCGGCGCCGAAGTAGCTGCTCTCGGCCCTGAACTCCCTCGTGATCGTCGCCGAGGCGCCGAGCCGTTCATTGAGTTCCCGCTGGACGGCGTTGTCAACCAGCGTGATCCTTACGTTCTCGTTGCGGCGGCTCTCACCTGCCGACGCGTCCGTCTGGCCGAGAAGATTGAGCTCTGTGCGGTCCGGTCCGGAGTTGTTCACAGGAGCGGCGTCCGCGCTCGGGCCTTCCGCCGCGGACGCTGACGCGGGTGCATTTCCCTCGGGCCGTCTTGAGCTCTCTTGGCGTTCAGCGCCGTCCGCGACCGAGGGAGCCATCGAGAGCAGTCCGGCGGTCCAGACCAGGATGTTGCGCTTTCCCAACATTTCCCCGACGAAACCCATCTCACTCCGTCTCGGTGCGTGCGAGGTTCGCATACTCCGCACGTCCGAATCCGGGTCGCAGGGATTGCCGGACCTCACCCGCACCTGCGAAAACCACGATTTGAGAATCCTGCAAACCCCGATCGTGCAGGCTTCCAGGATGCGTCGATTCTACCGCCGAACCGGGCCCGACCGCCTGACGCGCACCCCGTGTCGCCGCCCGGACCTCTGCAAACAACCCGTCGTGGAGGCCGGCGTCCGGATCCTTTTCGTCTCTTCGCGTCAGTCGGTCCCGATTGGAGGCAGGGGGTCGCCTCAACGCGATCCGTGGCGGCGGCGTCACGCAGGGATCCGCGCTCCGGGTACCGCAGCCGCTTGCCGGTGAGCCCGGCCAAGCCCATCGCCGTTGGGGCGGACCGGGATGTTCGACCGGCATGGCGCCCGCTTCACAGGCGTTTCAGGCGCCGGACCGTCTGCTCCGTGTCGAGGTTGCCCGTGTTGACCGTCGTGCGGGGCTCGAACAGCACTACCTCGCACGGCTCCTCGGCCACCGGCCTGTGCTCGACACCATGAGGAACGATGATGAATTCCCCGGCGCCGACGATTTGCGGGTCCTGGTCACGGAACTCCATCCTCAGGCGGCCCGAGGTCACGAGGAAGAGCTCGTCCTCGATGTCGTGGCTGTGCCAGACGAACGCGCCTTGCAGCTTGACCAGCTTGATCTGCATGTTGTTGATGTCGCCCGCGACCCGGGGTGACCAGGGTTCCTGAAAGGAGGCGAAGCCCTCCGCGAGGCTCTTCGTCGTAATCATCTGTTACTCCGGCGTCTGTCAGCTTCTGAAGGAGCTCTTGCACGCCTGTGGCCCGCGATCGCAGCGCCGAGTCCGGACCCGGCGGCCATGAGCGTCGATCCGGGAAGGGACATTCCGCGCAAGGTCTTTGCAGGCACGGTCGGCTCCCGCTGCATGCGTGGCTCCAAGGCGCATTGTGGCATTTGAGCGATTGCCGCAGACTCCGGCAATCCGATTCGCCCTCCCGTCGGCACGACCTCTTCATTCCCGCCTGCCACGTGCCGGCCGATGGCACCGCGGGCTAGCGACCGGTCGTTCTCGACTCATATGTATTGGGGGGGGAGAAAGGCAGTGTCCACATTGGTTCCTCTGGCGCAATCCTCACCACATCGGAGCGAAAGAGCGGAGGTTGCCCGGAATGCGGTATCCCACGCCAAGGCTCTCAAGCGCACTTTCCTGGCCGCTCCGGTCCCTCCTGCGCGTAGCGGTCCGGACTGAACACCCCCGGCGCACTGTCGCCGCTCAGCCTCGGATTGCGCCAGCCGCAGGCGGACTTCGTCGAATGCCTGCAGGGAACTCTAGGACGGTGTCGGCGGCTGCAGCACGTGCTCGATTGCCGGTCGGCGGCAGCAGAGCGGGCCGGCGGCAGCGGCAGATTGAGCTGAGTGGCAAACCGGGTCAGGGCCTCGCACAAGCGGCCCTTGGAATTGCGCCATCCCACCCGCTCGCACAACCCGCGCTCCAAGGCCGGCCGTGACAGCCTGCCCGCCCGCAACTCGCGTTGAAATCACCTGACCGTCCTCGGGTCGAAGATGAGGAGCCCCAAACGCACTTCTCATGTTCCGCAAGACCGACGCGGCCCGAACTGAGTGTGACCGGTCGCTAGGTCGCTAGGGAAGGGGCCCCAGAGATCCGGTAGTACAATGCGTGAGCAAGCCGCGTCCGAGCACACGCCTCGCGGCTACGACGATGCTGGAAGGCACGTTCCGATTTCTCGACCTATTCTGGGCATCATTCCTGCTGCTTGCCCCCATGCTGCTCCTTGGGCTTTTTTTGGCGGGAGTCATCCATGTTCTCGTTTCCCGATCCGCGATCCTGAGATGGCTCAGCGGCGAGAACCTGCGGTCGGTCTGCGCAAGCGCCGCTGTCGGCGTGCCCGTGCCGTTGTGCAGCTGCTCCGTCGTGCCGGTGGTCAGGGAAATGCGGAGAAAGGGAGCTTCCCGGTCGTCCTGCATTTCGTTCCTCATCACGGCACCTGAGACCGGCGCCGACTCGATTCTGGTGACGCACGCGTTCTTCGGATTCGTGGCGGCGATCGTCAGACCCGTCGCCAGCTTCGTCACGGCGGTCGTCACGGGCATGCTCTGCATCGGCCTGATCCGCGACGAGCGGCACGATCCGCGGCACGATGATTCCCACGGCGAAAACCATGGGCATCACGGGAGCGAGTGCGACCACTGTGGGCCCGACGACCACCACCACCACCCGCACGAGCCGCTGATGCCCGGTTCCAATGACTGCTACGTGAGTCCGCGGCAGCTCAAGGGGATGACGGTTCGTGGGATCCGCAGGATGTTCCGGAGGGGGCGCCGGCACCGGGACGGCGTACCGGAGACCGACGTTCCGAGTCTCGGCAAGGTAGTCAGGCACGTCTTCCGCTATGGATTCGTCGAAGTGGCGGATGACATCCTGTTCGCGCTGCTGGGGGGCATCGCACTGGGCGGGCTGCTCTACATCGCCGTTCCGGAGAACTTGTTGTCCAGCGAGGTCGCTCGCTGGCTCTCCTATCCGGCGATGGTGGTGGTCGGAATTCCGCTCTACGTCTGCGCGTCCGCGAGCACGCCGGTCGCGGCGGCGCTGGTGGCCAAGGGCCTCAGCCCCGGCGCCGCGCTGATTCTGCTGATGACCGGTCCCGCCACCAATGCCGGGACCATTGCAGTCGTTGTCCGCCAGTTCGGTGCGCGATTCGGATCCATCTATGTAGGGGGAGTCATTGTTACGACAACGATTCTCGGCATCGCGATCGACGCCCTGTTGATCGCCACGGGGCTGACACTGCCTGTGAGCCTTGCCCCTTCGGACTCGCCGGCGCTGCAACTGCTGGAGTGGACGGGAGCCTTCGCTCTGATTGGCTTGATCGCGTGGCGGCTCGGGGCTCGGATCCTCAGGACATCGGTGCCGGCCCTGCCCGCAAGCTCGTCAGGATAGTTCGGAAGGAACATCGATCCGTCGCCGGGCAACCAGGGCGGAACATGCTCGCCGCTCCGCTCCGAACGTGCCCGCCAGACGAGCGGCACGGTTCCGGCCGTCACGCCCCGTCCGAAGTGAAGGGCATGCCGCCGGGCCCGTTCGGATCCGGGTCGGGCGGGTGGCTCCTCGAGTCGAAACGATGCTGTGAGTCTGGATGTCTCTCGACCGACCCGTAAAGGGGATGCGATGCTGCGGCGCCGAAGATCCCTTGCGGACTGGGGCAAGCCTGCTGACAAGGCAGGAAACGGGGGGTATCCTGCCCGCGGCGTTTCCGTGGCTGCCGGTGTGGTCGCGGACCTGAAGCGAATTCGTTCGTCAGAGCGGAATCCGGCCGTGCCCGTCCGCAGCATTTCCCGCCACGCAAGAGCGCAAAGCGGTCGCGTTTTCGGCCTATAATCCGTTAGGAGGCCGATTGGATCGTCACCTGTTCAGCCGCACCCCGCGACCTTCCCGAACCAGGGGCCCTCTGTCGCTGTGCCTGCTGGCCGTGCTGTCCGCGACCGCTTCGGAACCGGCGGCCGAACAGGTCGCCATCAACCGGCCGACGGTAGCATCCGCGTTCCCTCTCAGCGTCCGGGCCGGGGAGGCTGCTGACGTCGCCTTCAGCGGGAACTACCTCGACCAGGTCCGGCGCATCCGTTGCGAATGCACCGACGTCAACGTCACGGTATTGTCGGGCAACCCGCTGGAGGTCCATGCCCGGATCGAGGCGAGCGCCTCCGCGTCGCCGGGTCCCCGCTTCCTGGCGGTTGAGACACCCAAGGGGCAGTCGAACCGGGTCATGTTCCGAGTGACCGGCTGGCCCAGTGTCGTCGAGAGCGAGCCGAACGAGAGCTACCGGCAGGCGCAGCCGGTCCCCACGCCGGTGTTGATTGAGGGCCGGATCGAGACAGTCCACGACTCGGACATGTTCCGCTTCCGCGCGGACGCGGGCGAGCGTCTGGCGTTCAACGTCCTCACGGGCCGGAGCAGGGCGCCGGGCCATGTGGTCGCGATCCTGATGACCGCCTCCGGTCGCGTCCTGGACCGCAATCTCTCCCGCTTCGGGACGGATCCCTACCTGGACCACGTCTTCGCGGAGGCCGGGGAGTACATTCTGACCGTGATTCCGAGGCGCTTCTCCGACTTCTACACGATTCTGTTCGACGACACGAAGATCAACTGGCAGTACGAACTCGCGATCGGTCGCAGCCCGATCCTGTGGTCCCTGTTTCCAATGGGCGGAAGACGCGGATCCAGTGTGGAAACCGAACTCCGGGCGGACTTTCTGGACCCGGAATCCGAGCCGCAGTTCAGCAACGCCAAGCTCTCCGCTTCGCTGGAGCCTTGGCCGGACCCGTGCGGGTGCCGCTACAGGCTCAATGTGGACATTGCCGAGGACGCTCCGACCGGCGTCCACCACCTGACGTTTCCGGACCCGTCGGGCACGCTGATGCCGTTGGCATTCTCGGTTGGCGACTCTTCCGAGGCGATCGAGCGCGAACCGAACGACGGGCTCCACGAGGCCCAGCGCATCTCGCTGCCGTTGGTGCTGAACGGGCGCATTGACGACCCCGGCGACATCGACGGGTTCCTCTTCACGGTCGACCAGTACGACGAGGTGGCGTTCGAGGTCGACGCCAAGGGCCTGGGCTCGCACATCACCGATCCGAACCTGACCTTGGTGCGGCCTGACGGCGAGCTGATCGACCGCGGGGACGATCGCTGTCGGCAGTGCGGCCAGTACTTCAACGCTGTCCGCAGGAAGCAGAAGCTTGACTCTAAGTTCTGGCACTACTTCCAGACCGGGAACCCGAATGACGCCGACGCGGCCGGCGACTATGTCCTGCAGCTGCGGGACAACTCGGCGCGAGGGGGGCGGAACCACCCATATCGTCTGACGGTCCGAAAGAAGGTTCCGGGATTCCGTCTCGGCGTGCTCCAGGACAGCGTGCAGGGCCCGCTCGGCGGCGTTGCCGGGATCCCACTCATCCTCCGGCCCGAAGAGGGGTTCGCGGGCGGGGTTGCCGTCCGCGCTGCGGGCTTGCCCCCCGGTCTGGTTGCCGAGCCGCTCGAGTTGCGGACGGACGAGCCCGCGGGCGCACTCGTGATCCGGCATCACGCCGATGCGGCGCAGCCTGAGGCGGTGACCGGGTGGGTCCAGGCGCATGTGCGCGTTCTCGGGACTGCGAGAATCAACGGCAAGGAAGTGGAGCGCGCCGCGGAACTGCCCTCCTTCTACACCGAGGACGGCGCAGGCTACAACGAAGTTCCGCGCACCGAGGTCCTGGTTTCGTTCGTCCAGCCGGCCGACTTCTCGCTCGGCATCGAGGAGCCCTTCCGGGGTTTCCGGATGGACCTCGCCAACGGCAACAGGGTCGACACTGAGGTCTCCGTGGCCCGGGCCGAAGGATTCGGGGCGCCCTTGGAGTTCGAGCCGGTTGAGTTCCCGCCGGGGCTGCGGCTTGAGGCGGAGCCCGAGGAGCAGGGCAAGGTCCGAATCGCGCTAATCGGGGAGCCGTCCCAGCTCGAAGCACGCTCGCACCGCATCGCCATTCGGGCCTCCGCAACCGCTGACGGCCGACGGACCACCGAAGTCACGCGCGGATTCGGCCTGCAGGTCAAGTAGTATGCTCGGTTCGAGGGACGGAGTCATGCTTGCAACCGGAGGGCCTGCGCGGAGGTTCCGTGACGTCGGAGGGAGGCTTGCGGCGTGTCTGGGAGCGGTTGCAGGGCAGCTCCGTCTTGATGGTTCGGCCGGATTAAGGTGCGTGGCGGAGATCGCGGCGGCGGGCATGATGGCCGCTGCGATGCTCCTTCAAGGGGCGGCCCGCACAGGCCCGTCGGTCGAGCGTCTGAAGGTCGAGCCCGAAGTCGCGTTCATACGGGGACTTGGGAGCACACACACTCTCCTGTTCACGGCTGTGGACTCGCAGGGTTCCCGACGCGACGTGACGGCGTCAGTCTCCGTCACGGTGGACGCTCCGGATGTCGTGCGCGAATCTTCCGCCGGAGTCTTCGAGGCGCGGGACTTCGGCTTTGCAAGGATCAAAGCCCGGTATGGGGATCTCGAGGCGGCCGCGGCCGTGGTCGTGCAGCCCCGAAGCACCGCCCTCATTGACTTCGCCACGGAGGTGGCGCCGATCTTCTCTCAGCGCGGCTGCAACGGCACGAACTGCCACGGGGCGCTCAACGGCCAGAACGGTTTCAAGCTCTCGCTGTTCGGGTACGACCCTGACGCCGACTATGACGCTGTCGTTCACCAGTCCGAGGGCCGTCGAATCGATCGCGACGAACCCGAAAGTAGCCTGCTCCTGCAGAAGCCGACCTTCGAGGTTTCGCATGGGGGCGGGCATCTCATCCGGCGGGACGGCTTCGAGTACCAGACACTGCTCGACTGGATCCGCGACGGCATGCCGGAGCGTGCCGGCAGCGCGGCGCGTCTCCAGCGTATCGAGGTGTATCCGAAGGAGTTCACCATCCTGGAGGGCCCCGGATCCGTCCAGCAGATCGTCGTGATCGGCCATTACGGGGACGGCAGCCAGCAGGATCTGACGCGGCGGGTGCGCTACTCGTCAGCAGACGACCAGGTTCTCGATGTCTCCGAGACGGGGCAGGTAACCGCCAGGAGTCCCGGAGAAGGGACCGTGCTGGTCCGAACCCTCGGACAGGTGGCGGCCGTGCGCGTGGGCGTTGCGATGCCGCCGGCGGATGACGGCCCATCGGTCGAGCCGGCGAACTTCATCGACCAGATGGTGTTTGAGAAGCTCGCCAGGCTGAACGTTCCGCATTCGAGGCCCTCGACCGACGCCGAGTTCATACGGCGCGTCCATCTGGACACGATCGGCGTTGTCCCAACGGCTGCGGAGACGCGCCGGTTCCTGAGCGACCCCTCCGATGACCGTCGGGCGCGGCTCGTCGATGACCTGCTCCGGCGTCCCGAGTACGCGGAGTTCTGGGCGGTGAAATGGGGCGACCTGTTCGCGAACTCCGTCCTGACGTCAAGTGACGGCACCGCATACCTGCAGGACTGGCTGCGGGGCGCCTTCGAGGACAACATGCCGTACGACGAGTTCGTCACGGCGATCCTCACCGCGACCGGAAGCACGTGGGAGGTGGGTGCCGTCAATTTCTTCTCGCGCTCGACCGAGGACGTCACCACCCTCGCATCGCAGGCGTTCCTCGGCCTCGGCATCGAATGCGCCCGCTGCCACGACCACCCGTCCGCGAAGTGGACGCGCGAGGACTTTCTCTCGATGGCGGCGTTCTTCTCGCAGCTGGCTGGAAAAGGCCGTCGCCCGCCCCCCGTGGAAGCGATCCGATACATCGAGTACGACAAGGAGTTCCGGCATCCGGAAACCAAACAGGTTGTGCGCCCGCGGTTCCTTGACGGCACGGAGCCCCTGATCCGCCCGCTGGAGGACCGCCGGGCCGTGCTGGCCCGGTGGATGACATCCGCGGAGAATCCATGGTTCGCGCGGGCCACCGTCAACCGCTTCTGGAACCAGTTCATGGGCCGGCCGCTAGTCGATCCCGTGGACGACTTTCGACCGAGCAACCCGGCCACCAATCAGCCTCTCCTCGACAGGCTCGCGGAAGACTTCGTCGAGCACGGATACGATCTCCACCACCTGATCCGGACGATTGCGAACTCCAAGGCCTACCAGCTCTCGTCGGTCCCGGAGCCGGGCAACCGGGACGACGACATCAACTACTCGCGGTACTACCTGAAGCGGCTGACGGCTGAGCAGCTCATCGATTCGATCGTGCAGGTCACCGGCGTGCCGCAGGACTACCTCGGGTATTATCCGGGCGTTCGTGCGGTAAGTCTTGCCGATCCCGGCGTGCCTTCGGCATTCCTGGACATGTTCGATCGTCCCAAGCGGGATGCCGCGAAATGCGAGCGGAACGAGAGCGTTTCCCTGCGGCAGGCAATGCACATGCTGGTCGGGGACACGGTCAACGAGAAGATCCGGGCCAGTGCCGGGAGCGGACATCTGGCGAGACTTCTCCAGGAGGGCAGGTCCGACAGCGAGATCGTCGATCAGCTGTACCTGGCAGCATTGTCACGTCTTCCCCGACCGAACGAGAGGGACGACTGCCAGACCGTGATATCCCGGTCAGCCGATCGCTCGACTGGGCTGCAGAGCGTCCTCTGGGCGCTCCTGAGCACGAACGAGTTCCTATACAATCACTGACAGTCGGGAAGACGCCGGACTCTCGTCGGCTTTTCCGACCTGCCGGATCCGTAAGAGATGCGAGGACGAGGCTACTACGGCGCGACGCCTCCAGGCCTGTGGGGGCGTCGCGAGTTCCTGCGCGTGGGCTCGCTGGGCGCGCTCGGTCTCGGTCTCAGCGACTATCTGCGGCTGAGTGCGGGGCAGCCAACCCCCGCCCGCGGGGACGCCTGCATCATGATCGTCTTGGACGGGGGGCCGCCGCAGCACGAGACGTTCGACATGAAGCCGGACGCCCCGTCCGACGTGGCGGGGACCTTCCGGCCGATTCCGACCAACGTTTCCGGGATCCGGATCTGCGAGCATCTCCCGCGGACTGCCATGCAGGCCGACAAGTTCGCCATCCTGCGCTCCGTGTACGGCGACACCGCGATCCACTTCACCGGCGTCTACTACCTCATGACCGGGTTCATGCCGCTTCAGTCCGTGGACTTTCCAAGCCGCGGAGCGGTCGTCGCCAAGGAGCTGGGATCCCGAAACGGCTTGCCGCCGTACGTCCTGAACGCCACTCTGGATCACGCGGCGGGCCCAGGGTTCCTCGGCAGCGCATACTCGCCGTTCTGGGTGCGCAGCGACCCGAGTTCACCCGATTTCCGGATCGACGATCTGGAGATCCCGCTGGACATGGACTGGAGCGAGATTTCGGACCGACGGTGGCTGGTCAAGAGGCTCGACGCCCAATTCCGGGAGCGGGACACCAAGGGACTCTTTTCCGATCGAGAGCGGTTCTTCCAGGAGGCCGAGAGCATCATCCGCTCGCCGGCGGTCAAGACCGCATTTGACATTTCCGCCGAACCCGAGCGTCTCCGCAACCGGTACGGTCGCACGCCATTGGGCCAGGGCTGCCTTCTGGCGCGCAGGCTCGTCGAGGGCGGCGTGCGATTCGTCACCATCAACGCGGCCCGGGCGATCTGGGACACGCACTCCGACAACTTCAATCGCTGCGAGAAGGTCCTGCTTCCCGAATTCGACGCGGCGTTCGCGACTCTCATGGAGGACATGCACCAGAGGGGGTTGCTGGAGTCGACGCTCGTCGTGGTTGCCGGCGAATTCGGGCGGACGCCGAAGATCAACCCGAATGCCGGACGCGACCACTGGCCCAAGGTGTTCTCCGCGGTGCTTGCGGGTGCAGGCGTCCAGGGCGGACAGGCGTACGGCTCGTCCGACTCGGTCGGCGGCGAGCCCAGAGACAATCCCGTTTCGATGGAGGACCTGACCGCAACGATCTACGACCGCCTCGGCATCGATCCGGACAAGGAATACCACACGCCAACGAACCGTCCAGTCCGCCTGGCGAATCGCGGCAAGCCCATAACGTCCCATCTGGTCTGACATTCGGGCGAGTGGCCCTGGCGGGTGCGCTCTTCATATCCAGGATGGCGATTGGCACTCACCTTCCCCGCCTGCCTCAGTTCGGGATCACAGCGTGTCTCATGAGCCCGCGTCTCTCGTTCCAAACCGTACGTTCCGGCACTCTGGGTGGTGCACTTCGGAGTCAAGCCGGAGTCGCAGTCTCCGGCGAGGCCGCGACTTTGTCTGCACAGTCTGTGTGGGCCGGCAGCCCTCCTTCGAGCCCGTGTACGGCCGACGGCGGCGACCATCGCGAACAGGGTCTGTCGTTCGAGCACTTGCGGGAGACCGCCCAGAGGTCCCAGGAAGGAGTCGAGGGCGTCGCAGTCGCCAAGCGGGCGTCTCAGGTGTCCGAGCGGGTGGGTGCAACAGAGCGGTCCCGGAGGTGGTGCGGGCTCAACAGTTCCCGGCGGCATCGGCAAGGAATGGGGTGGTCCGGGTTGATCAGATAACTGGCCGGCGAAATCAAGGTGGAGTCTGCGGCTCCCCTCCCGTCTCCGTCCGCGAAGTCGTATTTGCTCCTTTGTTGTGCTGAGACAATGCCCCTGATTGCGCCAGTGGGGCACAGTCCTTGAGATTGGTGCGTTTGGAGTGGTGACAGGCACTGGAAGTGGCGACGGAATCCCCACGGACCCGCCCGTTGGGTCTCATCTCGCGATGACACCCGGATGCAGGGCGCGGCAAACCTCCGATCAGAGACACAGGCGCCGCTTCCCGTATTCAAGGCAGGCAACGTTGTTGTCTTCCTCGATCCGGGGACGCTCGTCCAACGGACGCTGTTCAATGCGCTGGAGGGGCTTTCCGTGTCTGCGAACATTCCTGAGCGCAGCTGCCAGATCCCGGCCCGGCACGCGCCCCATAGTGGTCCAGTACTCGTCGCGCAGGCACGAGATCTTCAGGGGTCGCGGTTAATCACTTCCAGTGTGAATCGTACTTTGGGACGCACCGTCCGGATTGCGTCCACCACGGCCTCCAGATCCAGGCAGCCCCCTCCGAACGGGACCTCGGCAAGCAGGAATCCGTCCTCGTACGCCTCGACGCCCATGTCCTTGAGGTGTACGGCGGTCGCGTACGGGGCGAACGGTCCGGCTGTCTCGAGAGGATCCTCCAGCAGCGATACCGGAAGCAATCCGACCGTGTCGCGGTCAGGCTGGCGCCCGATGTTCCGTTACGCTGGAAAACTTGGCCGCAGCGACCGTGGTGCGGTCGATGGCCGCAAGGAGGGAATCCATGGGTGATCTTGTCCAGTTGAGCATCGTGGACGGAGTAGGCGTGATCACGGTGCAAAACCCGCCGGTGAACGCGCTTAGTCCGGGCGTGCCGGAGGGCATCCTCGAGGGGGTCGAGAGCTTCGTGGCCGATGCGGGCGTGAACGCGATCGTCCTGATTGGCGGGGGCCGGACCTTCATTGCCGGAGCCGACATCAAGGAGTTCGGCAAGATCACTTCCGGACAGAAGAGGCGCGGGCCCGGCCTCATCTCGGTGATCGATGCTCTCGAGAATGCGGCGAAGCCCACCGTGGCCGCGATTCACGGATTCGCCTTCGGCGGGGGCCTCGAGGCCGCCCAGGGCTGCCACTACCGGGTCGCGCTGCGATCGGCCCGGGTCGGCCAGCCGGAGGTCAAGCTCGGGATCATCCCCGGAGCGCACGGCACGCAGCGGCTTCCGCGCCTTGCCGGCGTCCGGAAGGCGCTGGAAATGTGCTCGCTGGGCAGTCCGATCTTCGCCGACGAGGCGCATCGGTTTGGAATCGTAGACCGCGTCATCGAGGGAGACGGGTACGAAGAGCTCCTCGCAGGGGCGGTGGCGTTCGCAGCGGAAAGAGCCTCGAGCGGAGAGCCGCACCCGAAGGCGAGCGAGAGCGACGCCAAGCTCGGCACGCCGGAGGAGGCGGCCCCCCTGTGCGATGCCGCCCGGGCGCTGGTGCGGAAGAAGCGGCGCGGACAGATGGCGCCCCTGAAGGCCATCGACGCCGTCGAGGCCGCCGTCTCGCTGCCGTTCTCAGAGGGAATCAAGCGCGAAGCCGAGATCTTCCGCGAGTGCCTCTTCTCCACCCAGTCGAAGGCCCTGATCCACGCCTTCTTCTCGGAACGGGCCGCGCGCAAGATTCCCGACGTGCCGAAGGACCATCCCTCGAGGCAGGTCCAGTCCGCCGCCGTGATCGGAGCCGGCACGATGGGCGGCGGGATCGCGATGTCCTACGTCAACGCGGGCATCCCGGTCCGGCTCGCCGAAGTGAGCCGGGAGGCACTCGATCGGGGCGTGGCGACGATCCGCAAGAACTATGAGCGGTCGGTCAGGGGCGGGCGCTTCACGGCGGAGTTCGTCGAGCAGCGGATGGCGATGATCACCCCCCAGCTCGACTGGGAGGGCTTCGGCGAAGCCGACATCATCGTTGAGGCTGTGTTCGAGAACATGGCTCTGAAAAAGGAGATCTTCGGGCGAATCGACGGCGTGGCCCGGCCCGGAGCGGTGCTCGCGACGAACACTTCAACGTTGAGCGTGGACGAGATCGCCAGCGCGACATCGCGTCCCGAGGACGTCATCGGCCATCACTTCTTCAGCCCTGCGAACGTGATGCGCCTCCTTGAGATCGTGCGCGGCGCCAAGACGGGCAGGGAAGTCGTCGCGACTTCGATGGCGCTCGCCCGACGCCTCAGGAAGGTCGGCGTGCTCGTCGGCAACTGCCTGGGATTCGTGGGCAATCGCATGTTCCACCCCTACCGCCGAGAGGCGCAGTTCCTCGCCGAGGAAGGAGCCAAGCCCGCGACAGTGGACCGGGTGCTGTACGACTTCGGGGCCGCGATGGGCCCGATGGCCGTAGGTGACCTGGCAGGGCTCGACGTGGGCATGCGAGTGCGCAAGGAGTCTCCCCAGATGTACCCGCCGGGTACGCGCCGTCCCGTAGCGGAGGATGCGCTGTGCGAACTGGGACGCTACGGTCAGAAGACGGGAGCTGGGTGGTATCGATACGGTGCGGACCGGAGCCGTCACGAGGATCCGGAGGTAGATGCGCTCCTGCGGCGGATCGCCGCCGAGAACGGCATCGAGCAGCGGGAGATACCGGAGGACGAGATCCTTGACCGTGTCGTCTACGCGCTCGTCAATGAAGGGGCACGGATCCTGGAAGAGGGCTTTGCCCTGAGGTCGTCCGACATTGACGTGATCTACCTCTACGGCTACGGATTCCCACCCCAGAGGGGCGGGCCAATGTTCTATGCCGACACAGTCGGCCTCGAAAAGGTCCTCGAGCGCGTCGAGGAGTTCCATCAGCGCCACGGGCACTGGTGGCGTCCCGCTCCCCTGCTGAGGGAACTTGCGCAGGCCGGGAGCAGTTTCGGAGAGTGGGACCGGTCGTGCTAGAGCCGACGGCAGGCTTGGAGCCGTGGCTTCGCTGAATGCGCGTTGTCGTCGTCCCGGCTTGCTGACGCCCGAAGGGTCGGCAAGTTTCCGTCACGTCGGGGATTCCCGGCCCGTATGCGACTATACGGCGCGATGCTCCGATTCGCGATCCGTTCCGTGAATGCACGTGTGGAGTGCTCCGCAGGTCGCTGTGGCCCAGCGCGCAAAGGCTGCCTGTTGGCAGTTGCCGCCGCCTCGGTGCTCTCCCTCCAGCCGGGAGTTCTTGGCCAGGCCGGTCCACCGGAGCTGATCCTCCACAACGGGAAGATTGTCACGGTCGACGAGGATTTCACGATCGTCGAGGCGATCGCTATCGACCGGGGCCGGATCGTCGCCGTAGGCCCGAACGCCGGCGTGCGGTCGCTGGCGGGCCCGCAGTCCCGGTCCGTCGACCTCGAGGGCAAGACCGTCCTTCCCGGACTCATCGACAGTCACACGCATCCGCTCGGAGCGGCGATGTACGAGTTCGATCATCCGGTGCCCGACATGGAGACGATCCCGGACGTCCTGGAGTACTTTCGCCGACGGACGCAGGCCGTTCCCGAGGGCGGCTGGATCCGGCTCCAGCAGGTCTTCATCACACGGCTGAGAGAGCAGCGCTATCCGACCCGGGCCGAGCTCGACGAGGTCGCGCCGAACCATGCGGTCTACTTCCGTACCGGGCCCGACGCCTCTTTGAACTCCCTCGCCCTCCGCCTCAGCGGCATCGACCGCGAATACCGGATACCGAAGGGGCTGCTCGGACGGATCGAGCGCGACGGGAGCGGAGAGCCGACCGGGATCGTCCGCAGCGGCGCCCATCTGATCGCCTTCCGCGAAAGCCAGCGCCGGCCGACTAGAGACGACGAGCGGCGGCGGCTTCGGGAACTGCTCGCGGCCTACAACAAGGTCGGTCTGACGAGCATCGCGGACCGCAACGCGAGTCCCTCCGCGCTGGAGCTGTACGAAGATCTGCTGGAGGGCGGCGAGCTGACGGTCCGTGTCTTCGTGAGCCACGCCGTCAATGCGCAGGATTCCCTCGAGGACATCCGGGCCACCGTTGCAAAGCTGGTGCGCCATCCCCGGCATAGGCGCCACCCGATGCTGTGGCTGCGTGGAATCAAGTTCTTCATGGACGGAGGCATGCTCACCGGGAGCGCGTACATGAGGGAGCCGTGGGGGGTGAGCAGCGTCTACTCGATTACGGACCCGACCTACCGCGGGCTGCGGTTCGTCCCGCCCGGCAAGGCCTACGCCATTGCGCGTCTTGCGCTCGCCAGTGGTCTCCAGCCGACCGCGCACTGCGTGGGCGACGGGGCAGTGCATGCGCTGATTGACGCCTACGAGGAGATCAATGCCGAGTTCAGCGTGCGGGAGATGCGCCCCAGCATCACACACTCCAACTTCATGAGCCCGGAGGCCGTCCGGCGCATGTCCGAGATCGGCATCGTCGCGGATCTGCAGCCGGCTTGGCTCGAGCGGGACGGAGCAACACTTCTCAAGCAGTTCGGTGAAGCGCGTCTGGCATTCTTCCAGCCGTACAGGGCGCTTAGGGAAGCCGGCGTGGTGGTGGGCGGCGGCTCCGATCACATGCAGAAGATCGGCGGCATGCGCTCGATCAATCCGTACAACCCGTTCTTCGGGATGTGGATCACGCTGGTTCGGCAGCCGCGCTGGACGGACGGGGTCATGCAGCCCGAGCAGAGGCTGACCAGGGAGGAGGCGATCCGCCTCTACACGATTGACAACGCGTACATCACCTTCAGCGAGACGGAGAAGGGTTCGCTGGAAGTCGGAAAGCTCGCGGATCTGATCGTCCTGGACCGGGACATCCTCGAGTGTCCCGTCGAGGACGTGAAGCGCATTCAGGTGGAGAGGACCTATCTCGGCGGCACGCTGGTCTACTCGGCGGAATCCGGGGGCTGACCCGAGCAGGGATTCCGGCCGGCGGTCAGGGGTTTCGGGACCGCTCCGCCACCCACCGCGCCGCCTCTTGGTTCGCGGCCGTGATCAGGTCGATATTGGGCTGGTCGGGAGTCTCCATCTCGTCTAGGAGGCCCCGGCGGCGCGCCTTGTTGCGCTGGTACGCGCCGCAGAGGTGAAAGCCCACACATCCCGGGATCCGGAGCAGTCCCTCGAGGACCTGGGCGTACCAGGCGCCGTTGTTTGCCACGAAGCCGTCCTCGCCGGCTGGGCCGACCTTGGCCGCGTCCGCCAGCAGCACGGGTTTGCCCGTGCTCCTGTGCCACTCGTCGAGGTGGGCGATGGGATCCCGGAAGTCCTGGAACGAGAGGACGTCCACGAACGGCTCCGCCGCCTCCACGATCTCCCCCGCGAGCGGCGCGTTCGCCTCGTAGCGGTCGCCCAGGATCAGGTGATGGGGGTCGTACCGCCGAATAGCGTCGTGGGTCGTCCTGTAGTAGTTGGTTGCGAGATCGGAGAGCTCTCTCCGGCCTGATGCGGTCTTGAGGCTCTCGGGGTCGAAGATCGGACCGCGCCACTCGTTCGCCGGCCGGTCATGCACCCAGGTCGGGCAGTCGCTGTAGAAGTACCCGATCAGGCTGGAGTCCTCGCTCAGCTCGGCGCAGTGCGACCGGGCGACGTAGTCCGCCCATTCCGCCCACTCCCGACTCCGAAAGTCGAAGTGGCGGGTGTGCTGCTCCCATTGATGGGATTCCGTGAACGGCAGCAAGTGACAGAACGGCATGCCCAGAGCCCGATACTCCTCGCCCGTGAACGCGCGCGAGTGGCGCCACCTGCGGACCGTCACCTCCTGGACCCAGCCGACCGTGTTGAAGCCCCATCGCCTGAGATTCGGGGCCACGGACTCGCGGATCCATCGCGTCGTGCTCCCGCCGTACTTTGCTCTCCAGATGTGGATGTTCTCCGGGTATCTGAGGCTTGCGGGATCGAGGTGATTCAGTCCCAGCGAAAAGAAACGCTCGCCCTCCGGCGTGAGAAGCCACCAGCGATCGTCACGCTTCGCCAGGCTGAAGAAGCCCTCTGGCTCGACCTGAGTCGTTGCCGTCGCCCGGACCCGGTGGCCCAGGCCGGCGCAGACCGCCCCGGCGGACCCCAGCAGCTCCCTCCGCGAAAGTCTCATGCTGTCCCTCGACGTTGTCCGGAGGATGGAATGAGTCGTGGCGGTCTACCTGCCCAGTTCGTCCAGGTACGCCACGATGGCGGCGATTTCAGTCGTCGTGTACACGTCACCGAGATTACGGGGCATGGACGACCGCTTGCGCGATTGCTGCCTCCGAATCTCGCTCTTCGGCACTGATCTTAGAGGATTCGGCACCGAGGCGGCATCGAAGATGCGGATCCTGGATTCAGTCTCTCCGGCCAGCACGCCATCGATTCGCTCTCCGGAGCGAAGAACCAGCTGCACCTGCTCGAAGCCGAATGCGATCTCTGCCTCGGGCTCGAGGATGTCGCGTTTCAGCTGCGCCGCGGTCTTCGCCCGCGCTGCCAGCGCCAGGTTCGGTCCGACCGGGGTTCCCTTGCCGTCCAGCTCGTGACATACGCCGCAGCGATGCTCTCGGGTCAGGTCGAAGAACAGCTCCCTGCCTCGGGCGGCCTCCGCCGACAGGATCCTCGTCGCGGCGGCCTCGCCGGAGGGGTCCAGCTCCACGATGGCGTCCGCGCCTGTCGGCGGCGCTGTCGAGAGGCTGAGCACGTATGCGGTCACCGCCCAGACGGCCGAGTCGGCGATGACGCCCTTCCAGCCGGGCATGGCCGTTCCCGGCACTCCTTCGGCCGTGATGCGGTGCAGGTCCCGCGGGTCCCAGACACGGTCCCTCAGGGCCGGCCCTCGCGCCGACCGGCCCTCCGAGCCATGGCAGTATCCGACCGCACAGCTCTTGCCGAAGATCTCGGATCCCTCGGCGATCATCTCGGCCGACGAGAGGTCCACGGACTCGGCTGCCTGCAGGGGAATCGTGACGAGCAGTGCGACGGCGAGACGGATCACTTGGAATCCTCCCCGATTGCGAACACGAATATGCTGGATCCTGTCGGGAAATCCGCGGCCTCGGGCCAGAGCTGCGTCGTCAGTCCCGCCAGCGCGGAGCCCCAGCCACTGGGTGTGGCGATGAACTGCCGCCCGTCGACGGTGTAGGTGACCGCGGACCCGCGGTGGCCCGAGCCCGTCCGAAAGCTCCACAGCTCGCCTCCGGTCCTGTCGTCCAGTGCAATGAACCGGCCGGTCGCGTCACCGGTGAACACGAGCCCCCCCGCCGTGGCCAGCTGGGACGCCAGGAGGGGGTACTTGTGATCGTACTGCCACTTGCGCTCCCCCGTGACGGGGTCGTATGCCGAAAGGTGCGACCGGGCGTTTCCGTCCTGCGGATGCGCCATTTGGAAGTCGCCGCCGAAGAAGGGCATGCCCTCCTGGGGCTCCTCCCTGCGCACGGTCAGCGTCTGGCACCACTCCAGGCCGGTCGAGTAGAACCAGCCGGTGTCCGGGGAGTACGCTCCGTGATTCCAGCTCCGCCCGCCGCCTATGGCGGGGCAGATGAAGCTCGTCTCGCCCACGCGGGGCTCGTTGCGGCCGAGCAGCTCGCCGTCCGGACCGATGCCTGTGATCCAGTTCGAGGCTTCCACGAGGGGCCACGCGGCGATGAACTCGCCGTTCACGCGGTCCAGCAGCCACACGTGGCCGGACTTCGAGGGATTCAGAATCGTCTTGCGGGGCCTGCCGTCCACCTCGATGTCCAAAAGGACGATCTCATACGCCGTGTCGTAGTCCCAGACGTCGTGCGGAATCTGCTGATAGTGCCATTTCAGCTCGCCCGTGTCCGGGTCCAGCGCGACCACCGAGTCCGTGTAGAGGTTGTCTCCCTCCCTTTCCTCGCCGTAGAAGTCGGCCGCCGGGTTCCCGACCGCCCAGTAGAGGAGGTCGAGCTCCGGATCATAGGTGCCTGTGATCCAGGTCGATCCTCCTCCATACCTCCACGAATCGCCCTCCCACGTGTCGTGGCCGGGTTCCCCCGGTCCCGGGATCGTCCAGAAGCGCCAGCGGTGGCGACCTGTCCGGGCGTCAAACGCATTCAGGTAGCCGCGGTGCGCGGAGTCCCCTCCTGTGACTCCGGTGATCACGACGTCCTTGACCACGAGCGGCGCCGACGTGATGTTGCAGCCGCATTGCCTGGCGTTCTCGACTTCGACCCTCCAGACCTCCTTGCCCGATTCGCGGTCGATCGCGACCACGTGATTGTCCAGCGTGCCCATGTAGACCAGGCCGTACGCCACGGCCACGCCGCGGTTCCACGGACCGTACAAGGTGGGGAACTGCTCCGGCTTCGCATAGGCGTAGCGCCAGAGCAGCTCGCCGGTCGCGGCATTCAGGGCGAAGACTTGGTTCCACGCAGTCGCGACATACATGACGCCGTCGACCACGATGGGTGCCGACTGCATCCCGCCGTCCGTGATGCCGCTCTCGAACGCCCACACGGGGCGGAGGGATTCGACATTCGATCGATCGATCTGGTCCAGTGGGCTGTAGCGCCAGCTGCGGTACGAACCGTAGTACGTCAGCCAGTTGGCCGTGTCCTCGTGCGCCCTGTTCAGGCGCTCCGCATCCACCTCCCCTGCGGGCGCGGCGGCGATGGAAAGGGTTGCGGCGGCCAGAAGGCGCCGAACGGCTGATAGGTTCCGTGATCTCATTGCTCTTCGACCCGATGCTGACACGATAACGGCGGGCCCGACGGCGCCGACCCTGCTTTCCCGCCACGCGAGGGCTGGTCCTGGCTCCGCGACTACTCCTGCTCCTGATCTCCGTTCGGCACGTACGCAATCGCACGCGACGGGCTGCCGGACTGATCCACGATCTTCAGCGGAAGTGCGACGTAGTAGGCCCCGCGGGCCGGAAGAGCACCGAGATTGGTCAGCAGTTCCTCCCAGCTCATGCCGTGCTGCAGCCCCGCCACGTGCGTAGGCAGCCCGTCCTGTACCGGTCCCATCGAGGCGCCGTCCGTGCCGAGATGCCAGACGCCCTTGCCGTGCAGGTATTCGACCGCTTCCGGCGTCGGCGCGGGCCAGCCCGGCGCCGACTTGAGCACGAGCGGCTCGAAGGTGAACCGCATGCCGTCCGGCAGCGGCTTGTAGTACGTGTCCGAGTAGCCGCTGTGGAACAGGACGACCTCGCCGGCCTGGATTTCGCCCATCTCGGCCTCCCAGGCTTGGATGCGCTCGACGGTGATCGGCGCGGACCGGCCCGGCTCCGCCGCGTCGCGGATGTCGGTCACGTCGATCACGGCGGCGAACCCCATCATCCGGCTCAGCGGGTACTTGTCCCCGGTCAGGGATCCCATGGGGCCAGCATGGGGCAGGCCGCTGTCCGGCGGAGGGACGAAATGGGCGGGAAAGTCCGTCTGCGTGCCGGTGTGCTCGTCGATGACGAAGCGCTGGGAGTAGTACGGCGCCGCACTCGGGGTGTCGGCGGTGCCGTACTCGTTGGTCAGGATCTCGAACCAATTGTTGGTCCATCGGGCAAAGGGCGGGTTCGCGCCCCAGTGGGCGGGCAGGCTCTCGGACACCAGCACGGTCAGGTCAACGATCCGGGAATCCCCTGCCAGGGCCGAGGGGCTCTGGACGCCCTCGGCCGAGGCCGCGGCGCCCGATGCGGGGTTCGACGGCCCCGGTGTCGGCGCACAGCTCGCCAGCACTAGGGCAATGGCGGGAAGCAGGGCGGAACGCAGCATGGCTTGAACCTCAGATTCGGGTGTTCGGATGTCTCGGCATCACGTCGCCGAAGCGGGAATGCACTATCGCGACGAGTTCGTCAACCGGCTGTCGCGACGGACGGCTGCGCGACAGACACAGTAGTACAGTAGCGCACGACGAGTGAAGGAGTCGTCGAATTCCCGTCGCTGGCGCGCTGCCGCGGTGTAGAGGGACGCAATGCGGTCCAGATGCCTCGGGCTGAACTTGTGGAAGGTGCCCTTCGGGGCGCGTCTCAGCATCGCCCGCAAGGATTCGATGCCGTTGGCGTGCACGTCACGTTTGGCATACTCCTTCAGCTAGTGCTGGACTGCGTCGCCTTCGAACGGCAGCGTCTGGTAAGCAGTCACGTCGTCCGTCTAGACCGTGGCCTCGGAGTCCGCGTGGTCGCTCACATACCCTTGCAGCCTCTCCTTGTCGGTCGATTCCACCTTGGCCGCCACCCGATTGGTTTCGCGATCCCTCGCGCCCACCACAGTGGTCTTCCCGACCGCGCCCCTGCCCGTTCCTCCCAGCTCCCTGCGCTGGGTGTTCGACATGTTGCGACGCTTCCCGCACATGCACGTCTCGTCGGCCTCAACCGGTCCGCCGAACGGACCGACGCGCTCCGTCAGCGCCAGGCGTGATCGGTTGGCCATTTGGTTCGTCATGAACGGGAACATCGCCAGTGCCCGGTCCTAGTAGCCGATTTTCGAGCACTCCCTGACCGTACCCGACCGGACGCTGAACCGCTCGCAACCGCAAGCCTTCTCGGTACGGCGGAACGGCATGGCCTTGTGCTGGGATCCCCGCTGGAAGATCCGCGACCCGCCAGACGAACCGCACACCCGGACGGCCAGCGTTGCCTGATGAACCACCCGTCAGCTCTTCCGCTACTCGGAGTTCGGCGCATGATGGCCCTTAGTCTGACGCCTTTGCGATGCGATTTTCCCGGTGTATTTGCTCGGTTGATTACGCCGTTCTTCTAGTAGAAAAGTGCCGATCAGTCAGGCGGAGAATCAGCGATCTTGGCACTTGACCCTATATCAGAGAGGTGCCCAAGAGAGCATTGACCTCCGGAATCTCGGATCCTTTCTCTTCAGTGCTGCAGCTGGCGCAAGCCGTTGCTGCGGCAGGTAACAGATTCCTCCCCGCTCTGTGCGAGGAGACTGCCGGAGGGAGTTGGCCAACTCCCTCCGGCAGCGGCGGGCTGGACCGTTTTCCCCTCGGATTGGAAGTCCTTAATCTAGCTTGGCCGGCCCGCCGCACCCATTCCTGCGCGACCTAAACGGAACCGTGGGTAAGGTCCCGAGTCAAGAAAGGACAGGAACGCAGGAATGAACGAACCCAGCCCCATCGTAGTCGCCGGCAGAGATGTCGGCAAGTCGAAGCTCGACGTCCACCTCCTCGATGGCGGCGTCGATCGTGTGTTCAGGAACGACAAGTGCGGCCGCCGCGTCGTGCGCAATTGGCTGCTTCGGCACGGCGTGACCTGCGCCGTCTTTGGGCCTGCCGGGCGCTGCCACCGCAACCTCCACCAGTGCCTCGCTGATGTCGGCATCGAAACCGTCCTGGTCAATCCGCTGCGCTCGCGGCGCTTCGCCGAAGCCCTCGGCCGGCTGGCGAAGAACGACCGCGTGGATGCCGGCATCCTGGCTCGCTTCGGCCTGCTCGACGACCTTGCGGCGACCCCGCCCCGGGCGGAGAACCTCCGGCAGCTCAGCGACTTGCTCGCTCTCCGCCGCAAGCTCCTCGACCAGCTCGGCGCCCTCCGCAAGCTCCGAGCCGAACTCGATCCGCAGACCACCGAGTGCTCCGCCGCAGCCAGGGAGGCCCACCAGGCCGGCATCGCCGCAGACGCTGTCCTCTCGCGCCGCGCCGACAGCATCGGGTCGGTCCCCGGCTGCGGTCGCCTCACGGCAGCCTGCCTGTTCGCCGACATGCCCGAGCTCGGCACGCCCGGTCGCCGCCACGCGGCCTCGCTGCTGGGCCTGGCCCCCCAACGACCGCGACTCCGGACGGCACGTGGGCGGCCGCGCCAACTCCCGGCGAGTCCTTTCCATGGCGACCCTATCCGCGATCCGCTGGGAGTCCGGCTCCCAGGCCCGCTTCCGGCGCCTCATCGCCCGCGGCAGGCCCACAAGGTGGCTAAGGTGGCCGTCATGCGCAGGCCCGCCTGCCTGCTCGATACGCTGCTCCGCGACGACCGCCTCTGGCAGGCCGAACCGCCCTGCCCAGCCCTGCAGGCCGCCGCCTGTTCCCGGACTCCGGGGCCAGATCCCTGCAGAGGGACCCTTCACAGCCCTATTGTCAGCAGACAAGCCCTACTGTCAACAGACAAGCTAAATCTGCCATTCACGGGCGATCTGGTCGTTCTCATCCGCGGTAATCAGCCAGTCCAGCAGTTGCCCCTTCAAATCCCGGACGATTGCCCCGTAGGCCGGATCGTCGAATAGGTTCGTCCATTCGCCCGGATCGTCCTCTAGGTCGTACAGCTCTCCACCGTGGCCGACGTAGTAGTTCATCTTCCAGCGGTGCGTTCGGATCATTTTGGCGTCGGGATGGCGCACTCCGCCAACACCCTTGCCGGGAGTGAAGAAGTACCCCTCGTCCCCGTTGGTTATGACTTCGGGCATGATGTTCTCGGAAAACTGGGCCTGCCGGGGCTCGTAGAGGCTCCTCTCGCCGGCCACGAGAGGAGCGAAGCTTCGCCCTTGGACGTGATCCGGGACAGGTAGCCCACAGAGCTCCAGGACGCTCGGAAGAACGTCGACCGCCTCGACGAGTTCCGAGTACACCCCTGGCCGGATCCGTCCGGGCCAGCTCACCAGCAGTGGGGTCCGGACGGAGTGCTCGAAGAAGACGTTCTTTCCGAACAGCCCGTGCTCTAGCATCTGGTCGCCGTGGTCCGACGTCACGATGACGATGGTGTTCTCCGCCTGCCCCGCACGTTCGAGTTCCCGGAGCGTCGCACCCACTTCCTCGTCTAGCCAAGTCATGTCCCCGTAGTAGCTCCGGTACATCCACAACAGGCGTTGCCGGTCGATGTTGTACCTCGGGGACCCGCGCAGAACCATCTTCTGTACCGGAAGGGGAAGCCGCTGGATGTATTCGAGCCCCACAGCCTTCGGCAGAGGAATGTCTACATCGTTGTAAAGAGCATCGTATGGCTCTGGGATGGTGTGTGGCGCATGCGGCTTGAAGTACGACGAGAAGAGAAAGAACGGTCGATCGGACGACGCCAAAGATTGAAGAACATTCCGCGTCTCCCGGCTGGTCCAGGCCGTGGGCGTGTACTCTTTAGCGACGACTGCCCGAAACGGATTCCCGCCAACCGGAATGCCGCTAGCCGTCGTCTGGTAGTGAACGTTTGCATTTGGGTCAGCGTCGTTCCTCCAGCGAACATAGTCGGAATAACGATCAGTGCGGCGGATGCCGTCGTCGAGAAGGACTCTGTCGAAACCGGTCGATCGCGCGTGTTCTGCCGTTGGCGGATGGAAGTGCAGCTTGCCGACCGAGCCGGTGGCGTAGCCGGCGTCCGTAAGCAGGCGCTGGACCATAGGCTCGGGCTGCTGGTAGGGCGTGTAGTTGACTCGATTCCTGTGGGAGTGCGGATAGCGTCCCGTAAAGAAGCTCAGGCGCGAGGGAACGCAGACAGGAGCCTGGACGCACGCCTGCGTGAGGTTGGCCGAGCGAGAGGCCAGAGAGTCGAGGTTTGGAGTCCGAATGATCCCGTTGCCGTTAGCGCCGAGGCAGTCGAATCGCCACTGGTCAAGCATGATGAACAGCAGGTTCGGACGGGCGGCCGAAGGAACTTGAGCGGCAGCACCCGCAGTTCCGGCCTGCACGAAGGCTCGACGTGTGATGGGCGACATGACTCGGGACCTCCTCGTTTGGATCGGCGCGACCGTCCAAACGCAACCATCTCCGACCTTGGGTCCGGATGCGATCGCGAGTCTACCAGAGAAGCTTCACACCCAGCTGGATCTGGCGCGGCGCATTCGCCTGGCGCGTGATACGACCGAAATTTCGGTTGTTGACAGCCGTGTTCGGGCTAGCGAAGACCGGGGTGTTCGTGAAGTTGAAGAACTCGCCCCGCACCTGGAGGGCCAGTTGCTCCGTGAACGAGAAGTTCTTGAAGACGGAGAAGTCCCAGTTGGTCGTCGCGGGGCGCCGGATGTCCGGTAAGAACCGGCCAGTATTGCCGAACGTGAAGGGCTCCGGCTGCGAGAACACCGAGGTGTCAAAGTACCTGTCCAGGCGCTCCACCACCGGGCCGGGGAGCTTTCCGCTCCGGCCATTGTTGTTCGGCCGCAAGTATCCGTTGCCGGCCCGCGCCGTGTTCGACGCAGTGGGTCGCAGAGGGAATCCGGTACTCAGGGTGATGATGCCATTGAGCTGCCAACCTCCCAGCACCGCGTCCGCCACTGGATTCCAGCCCGCTCCCTTGGCCCGCCCACGGCCGAACGGCAGGTCGTAGACATAGCTCAAGACGAAGCGCTGGGAGATATCGTTGCCCGAGATCGACCGGTCTGCCTTACGATCGTAAATATTCTGGGTGTTCGTCCCCGTTCCGGCGGCGAAGATGCCAGACCAGGTGTCGATGAGCTTGGCGTTGGTGTAGGCAACCAGAAGGCTCAGCCCAGCGGAAAAGCGCTTTTGCACCTTCAACTGGAAGGAGTGGTAGATCGAGTCTGCCCCGCTAGCGAACATCTTCCCCAGCCGTGTGTACTGGGGGTACTCTCTCAGGAGGAATCCCCGAGGCACGGTGTTGCGAGATAGCGCACCGATGTTAATGACCCCGGCGAACGGATTAGGGACTCTCTCCAAGAGGCCTGAACCCAGGCGCAGCTGCTCCTCCGTCAGTTGGTTGAGGTTGATCCCGCTCTCGCCGGCAAGGTTCAGCTGCGTCGTGCGATTGGCACTGTACGCGGCCTCGACGGACATGTCGCCTGGCAGCTGGTACTGCAGGTTGAAGTTCCACACGTGCATCATTGGGATCTTGGTGTCCTGCCAGTACCCGTTGACGTTGCCTCCGACGCCGGTCAGCAGTCCGAGGGAACTGCCAAGGGCCGGAATCAGGCCGTCCGGGAAGGGATCATCGATCGTGTTGTTCGGAAACACCCCGATCATGCCCAGAAACTCTGTGTCGCTCCGAAAGCCCAGGTTGCCGACCGAACCGCCTGCCCCCATCTGCGACGGAGCGTAGAAGAGCCCGTAGGCGGAGCGCAGAACCAGGCGGTCGGTAGCTTGGTAGGCGAGCCCGACTCGCGGAGCGAAGTTGTTGTAGTCCGTGTCGAACTGCGCCCGTTGCACGCCGTCCACACCAACAAACACCAAGCCGCCCAACAGGTCCGGGAGACCCGCCGGCCCGGCAAGGGGTGACGGCACGTCGGGATTGAACCAGTTCATGCGATTGTGGCGTGCTGTGCGAGCCGCGTCCACTTCCCACCGCAAGCCGAGGTTCAAAGTGAGTTTCGACGTGGGTTTGTAGTCGTCGTTGATGTAGAGGGCGTAGTAGTGGTTGGACGAGCTGACGCCCTTGAAGGCTTTCGTGTAGGTCCCGCCGCCATAGCCGAGAAGCATGCTAGCCAGGCCGTCTCCAGCGACGTTGCTCGCCCGTGTGGGATCGGGCCCTTGCGTGGGAGCCCTATTGAAACTGTACGTGCCGTTCATCCGCCCGTACTCGCTGTTGTGCACCTGGAGGAAGCGCCACTCGCCGCCAAACTTGACCGAGTGTCTGCTCAGGATCTTCGTCGCGTGCGCGGAGTACGGGTGCGTCTCGAACGAGTTCCGGCGGAAGTTGGGCCCTCCGTCCCCGAGCCTCCGGTAGCCGAGCGGCGCGAATCCCGGAAACTCAATCCCGTCCCCCAGGTCTCGAATGTAGTTCGGCATGCCGAGGTTGGTCACGGGGTCGAATCCGAAGCTGTACGGCCGCCATGGCAAGTGCATGCGGCTGACGCCTGCCCGGAAGTTGAGCAGCAAGGTTGGACTGACGGTCCACGTGTAGTCGAACGCCGCGCCAATCGAGTGCTGCGGCGCGAAGCGCCCACCATTGGCGATTGCGATGTCGTCCGGAAAGACGATCAGGGGATTGTCGTCGAACTTCCGTCGGGAGACGCGGAAAAAGAAACGCTGGTCTTGATTGATGACCTGGTCGTACTTGACCTCCCACTTGTTGACGTCGAGTGGGTCCGAACCGGCAGTGATCCAGTTGTTGACGGCGGTATGCTGCGCCCCCGCTCGATTGGCTTGGGGATAGTACTGGACCACGTTCCGCGAAACGGTGGCGATGCGGCTGGCCGGTATCGTGTTCCCTTGGAATGCATCCCTTTCGAAACGGCCTCCGGCCGCGTCACGAGTCGTCAAGGGATCGAAGACCCTGATCAGGCTGCCGCTCGAGTTCAGTGTCTCGGAAAAATCTCCTGCTCGCTGCAGAGCGGTGGGCACTGTAGCAATCTGGGTGGCGGCCCGTCGTTCGCGAAGACCCTCGTAACCAAAGAAGAAGAACGACTTGTCACGGCCGTCCAGCATCTTCGGGATCATGATGGGCCCTCCAACGGTTGCGCCGAACTGGTTTCGTTTGAAATTGCCAAGCGGCACACCGTTGCGATTGGCGAAGAAGTTGTTCGAGTCAAGCTTGGAATTCCGCAGAAACTCAAATGCCGAACCGTGGACTTCATTGGTGCCTGACTTGTAGACCATGTTTATAACGCTTCCACCGCTGCGGCCGAATTCTGCCGAATAGTTGTTCGTCTGGACTTTGAACTCCTGTACCGAATCTACGGACGGAAGCACGGTGAATCCCTGAATTGGATTGACGAGCGGAGGAGAGGACGGGACGCCGTCAACGAGAATCTCGTTTGTGCCGGGCCGACCGCCATTGACCAGAATCCGTCCGCCGTTGAACACGTCCGAAATCCGGCCGGACACTCCGGGAACCAGCAGCGCCAGTCGGTATGGATTGCGTGAATTCAGAGGAAGATTGATTATCTTCTGGTTGTCGATCACTTGGCCCATTGACGACGTGGTTGACTCGAGCAACGGGGCTTCCGCGGAAACTTCGACTACTTCCGTGACCGCACCCACCTCAAGAACTATCTGGATTTGCGCCGTCTGTTCGACGGCGAGCTCCAGACCGGTTCGCTCGACTCGTTTGAAGCCCTCCGCTTCAACCGTGACTCGGTAAGGGCCTGGCTGAAGCGATGGTGCGACAAAGCGGCCGGCAGCGTTCGACTCCGTAACGAACTCGGCATTGGTGGCCGTGTTGATGACCATTACGGCTGCACCAGGGATGACCGCGTCGGTTGGATCGGTCACTGTTCCCTGTAGGGTCGCGGTGATGGTCTGCGGCACGGCCACCGGTGCACAGACCGTCAGAAGAACCGCAACGGCGGACAGGCTTCTTCGCATAGCAGTACCCCCTTCGAGCGAGACCGTCAGGTCGTGTTGTGGACGCTCGCGTAGTATGCTCAGTATATGGTAGGAGACAAGACAAAGCCACCGAGTATTGCTCGATTCCGCTAAGAAGTAGGCGTTCCGGGAGACAAGCGGTTCCAAATCCAGCAGACGCGTGCGCAATCAATATCCGGGTCGGCGAAACGGAGTGGCCAGCGGGCTAGATCTGCCACCAGCCACAACGCCGCGAAGAAAAGTTTTTCTCCCTGCGTGGTCAATCCGAATGAGTGCAGGAGCCCCTTCGCAGAGCGTCTGAGCATCCATGAGTCTAGGCCGCAGCCCCCGATCCGAACGGATCCGGCCTGCCGTTCACAATGAGGATTATATTGATTGATTGGAAGCCACATCGTGGAAGTCGAGCAGCACTGAATGGAATGCACCGACTATGGTGAGGAGGTCATCAAGCAGCTCTCAGCTGACCTCACTGCGCGATACGGCCGAGGATCTTCGCTTCGAAACGTATGGAGGATGAGGGCTTTCTACCGCACGTGGCCGTTTCTGCCGACGGTGTCGGCGGAAACTTCGTTGGCCAAGATCGCGTCACGCTTTCCCCTACCGTGGTCCGCCTACATGCGCCTTCTCTCGGTCAAGAACATGCATGCCCGCGAATTCTACGAGACGGAAGCCCTGCGCGGAGGATGGTCAGTTCGTCAGCTTGACCGACAAGTCAATTCCCAATTCTACGAGCGCACCGCTTTGTCCAAGGACAAGGCCGCCATGTTGATCCAAGGGCAGCAGACACTGCCCGACGGCGCCGTGCTTCCCGAGGAGGAAATCAAGGACCCGTATGTCCTCGAATTCCTAGGTTTCAAGGACGAGTATTCGGAGAGCGATCTCGAAGAAGCGCTGATCCGGCGTTTAGAGACCTTCCTTTTGGAACTGGGTGTAGACTTCTGCTTCATGGGCAGGCAACGGCGCCTTCGCATCGGGAATGAGTGGTATCGGATGGATCTCCTGTTCTTCCACCGGAGCCTTCGATGCCTGGTCGTCATCGGCTTGAGGATCGGAAGGCTCATCCATGCCGACGCCGGTCAAATGCACCTCGATCTCAATTACGTGCGGAAACACTGGGTCCATGAAGGTGAAAATCCGCCCGTCGGGCTGATCCTCTATGCTCAGAAGGATGAAGCCGTCGCCCGGTATGCTCTCGAAGGGCTTCCGAACAAGGTGATGGCAGCCGAGTATCGAACAACCCTGCCGAACGAGGACATCTTGGCAGCGGAAATCGACCGCACGTGGGAGGCACTCCGTGTGCGCAGCTTGTTGACTGCGACAGGAAAGTAGCGAATCTGTCAGGCGGAATTGGGGAATCTCGGTATTCTTGTAGGTGATCGCGTTTGGAAACGTGCGTGTGCTGACCTCGACCTTGATGAACTGGCGAACCGGGCTGCACGCGGCGCGTGCTCTCGCGGCTGCTCTCTTCGCAGTCGCCACTTGGATCTCCCAGGTCAGCCCGGCGAGTGCGGCAAAGAGTGCCCCTGATCCGCTCGAGACGTCGTTTCGGGAGCGGATGAAGCCGTTCTTGCAGAAGAACTGCCTTCTTTGTCACAACGAGGACACGGCCATGTCGGGAGTCCGCCTCGACGAACTCAGCGGCGCTGTCGAAGAGCGGCGCCTCAAGCTGTGGGAGCTGGTCCACGAACGGATCGGGGACGGGACCATGCCCCCTGAAGGAGCTCCGCAGCCGGATCCGGCGGAGCGGAAGAGAGCACTCGAGTGGATCTCCGCCGCGCTGGATGCGGCACGCTCCCGCCCGACCCCGAAGAACGGCAACGTCCGGCGACTCACCGTGTCCCAGTACCGCAACACCCTCCGCAGCCTCCTCCTGCTGGAAGACGAATTGACGGACACACTGCCGCCGGACGCGGTGTCGGAGGACGGGTTCGTCAACAATTCCAGCACGCTCGAGTTCTCTCCTCTTCAGATGGAGGCCTACCTCGAAATCGCCTCGGATGCGCTCGACCGGGCGATTGTCGATCCCGACTCGAGGCCCTCGATCCAGCGCTTTCGCGTGGATCTGGGTCGCGGAGTCAACCCGGACCCTCTTCCCGACAAGCTCATTCTCGGAGCGAACAGCCTGCTCCTGGAGACTCCGGACTACGTCGTCACCGAGCCCGTCCCCGTCAAGCCGTTCGCCTTCGACCCGCGTCCCATGAGGACCAGGTACCGCTTCATCGAGGGCTACAAGGGAAACGCCACCGTGCGGGGCTGGAGAGACTTCGACAGCATCTACCACTCAGTCTTCGCAGGCATGCGCGGCAGCCGCGGCTACCCCAAGGGCAGTCCGTACCAGAGCGTTCCCGAGGGACTGCTGCTGCGGCCGGCCATCCCGTCGGACGAGATCTTCGGGAGCGGCGGGACCTACGGTCCGAAAGCGAACTTCAAGATCTCTCTCAGGGAGCTCCCGCACTTCGGGAGATTCCGGGTCACCGTGACGGCCTCCAGGTACGACGACGGGCTGCTGCTCGACCCGGCGGACCGTCCGCGGGATCCCGACGCCCGAGGGGCTGTCGTTTCCCACGACCCGGCAAAGCCGACGACCGTGCGGATCGGCAGGAGCGGGATCTATCAGGTCGACCTCTACGAGGCCGATCTCAAAGAACTGCCGGTTCCGGCTCCTGCGTCCCGCCTGACCGAAGGGCTTTCCGGATCGTGGCCGCTCGACGGCGACGGTCCCGGTCGACTCGAGGGCGACGCCCGATACGTGAATTCGCCGTTCGGAATGGCCGCGTCCTTCGACGGCGAGGACGACGGTTTGGTCATTCCGCGGGACGAGGCGCCGGATGTGGGCGCCGGCGACTTCACCGTCGCGGCGTGGGTCCGCCCGAGACAGCTTCGGACAGCCGGCCTCGTCGCCCTCGGAACGTACGGGTGGACTCACGGCTGGTACCTCGAGGCTTTCGGCAACAAGGGCGCGATCCGGATCGAGACGACCGGACCGGACAGGGAGTCGAACGGCGGGGTCGCGTCGCCGGAGGGTGTCCTCCGAAACCGTGCCTGGCAGCACGTGGCCGCCGTGGTCCGTCGATCGGACGGCCAGTCAATGCTCTACGTGAACGGATACCGGGTGGCCAAGGGAACAATCGGGCCGGCGGAGCTCGGCAATCCGAGCCTGGACCTGTATCTCGGGCGGATCCCGGAGGGGCCGCAGTTCCGAGGCGAGCTTGACGAGGTGCGCATCTTCGGACGGGCGCTCGACGAGTCCGAGCTGCAGACTCTCGTAGAGCCCGGTCGCGAGTTCGCCCTGCCGCCGTCTGAGAAAGCCCAGGAAGTGAACCTGGTTCTGGGCGGCCGGGAGTTTTCCAAGGCACTGGACCGTCCGGCCTTTCTGGCGGCAAGGCTGGCCGAGGGGCCCTTGCGCATCGAGGCCGCGCTCACCGGAGTCAAGGATCTCGAGCGGATCGTTCTGACTCCGCTCTCCGATGACGATGCGGTTGCCCGGCGGTTTCTTGCGTTCGAGAGGCGCACGCCCCGTGTCGGAGTTCATCTCGGCCTGCGTCGTGACTGCGGCAGCACGTTGAATCCGGTCGGCCCCCCGCAAGAGGTGCCAGGCACCGGCCTTGCCAGGTACGTGTTCGAGGGTGCCATCAGCAACTATCCAAGCCCGGATGTCGAGAAGGACAACGGCAACTATCTGGCAGGCATACGGGAGATCGCAGTCCGCAGCGAGTACACCGACGGCAGGGACATGCCCCGGCTGCTGATTCGCTCGGTGGAGTTCGAGGGCCCGCTCCACGAGACCTGGCCGCCCGAGTCCCATCGGAACATCTTCGTGGACTCCGCCCGCAGGAGCGACTCGCGGGCCTACGCACGGGAAATCCTCCGCTCGTTCGCCGGCCGCGCATTCCGGCGTCCCGCAACCGACTCCGAGGAGACGGCGCTGATGCGCGTGTTCCAGGATTCGCTGGAGTCCGGGCGCGGTTTCCGCAGGAGCATCTCCGATGCACTGCAGGTAGCACTGACTTCCCCCCAGTTTCTGTTTCTGGTGGAGAGCAGCGCCACGCCCGAGCCGGAACCGCTGGACGAAACGGAGCTGGCCTCCAAGCTGGCCTACTTTCTGTGGAACGGCCCTCCCGACCGCACCACGCGAGACCTCGCCGAGCGCGGCCGGCTTCGCGAGAGCCTGGATGCCGAGGTGTCCCGGATGATCGCGGACTCTCGATTCTCCGCCTTCGTTGGCGAGTTTGCATCCCGGTGGCTCGGTCTCGAAAAGTTCGATGTGCTTGAGCCGGAACGCAAGCGATTCCCGAAGCTCACCCGCGAAACCCGCGCTCACCTGCGCAGGGAACCGGGGGAGCTTCTGCAGTACGTTTTTCGAAACAATCTACCCACCCGTCAGCTGATCGAGTCGGAATTCGTGATGGCGAACGAGGTGGTCGCCGGCTACTACGGACTGGGTGGCCGGACCGACAGCGGGTTCAAGTTTGTTCCCGTGCGCCACGGCCGGTCCGATCTGGGAGGTCTGCTGACGCAGGCCGCGATCATGGCCGGCCTGTCGGACGGCCGGGAGTCGAATCCGGTCAAGCGCGGTGCCTGGCTGGCCCGCAAGATCATCGCCGAGCCGCCCGACCCTCCGCCTCCCAATGTTCCGGACCTGAACGAGGAAACGGAGGGCCTGCCGCTCCGGGAGCGCCTCGAAAGGCACCGGAGCCAGCCCGGCTGTGCGCAGTGCCATTCCAGGATCGATCCTTGGGGCGTGCCGTTCGAAGAGCTGGATGCGGGCGGGCTGGCGAAGACCGAGCAGGTTGACGCCCGATCCGTCTTGCCGGACGGAACCGAGGTGTCGGGACTCCGGGATCTGAAGCGCTACCTCAGCGAGGACCGGATCGACCAGGTGGCATTCAGTCTCCTGAAACACCTCGCGACCTACGCGAACGGCCGAAGCCTGACGCACAATGAGCTAAACTATCTCAGGCAGGACGGCATGCGTCTGGCGGCTGGCGGGTACCGGACCCAGGACATGGTCCGGTACGTCGTGGGGAGCAAACTGTTCCTGGAGAAGTAGGCCCAAACGAGTCTCGACCTGCGGAGCAACCGATGAGCACCTCTCTCAAGATTGACCGTCGCGCATTCCTGCACGGACTGGGGGGCGCGACCTTGGCGCTTCCCGTGCTGGACGCGATGGGCGCGGAGGTCACGCAAGAGTTGCCCCGGCGCTTCTGCGCGCTGTACACCGCCAACGGCATGTCGCTCCCGAAGGCCGAGCACGGGATCGACGAATGGAGCTGGTTTCCGTCCGCCGAAGCGGATGGAGAGTTCGTGTTCGGCCGGTCCACGGAGCCGCTGGAGCCCTACCGCGAACAGCTCAGCTTCCTCGGCGGGCTGTATCATCCCTCCGGAACCAAGGCCGACCCGCACACATGCTCCGACATGTGGCTCACCGGAGCGCCGCTGCACAACCCCAAGCCCGGAACCTACAACACGGTCGCCCTCGACCAGGTGGTGGCCCTGCACACCAAGCACTACTGCCGGCAGCCCTCGCTCGTGCTCTCGATCGACGCAGGGACCGGATTTCTTTCCCGAACCGGCACGATCTCCTACAACCTGGAGGGCAGGCCGATTCCCGCGGAGAACAATCCCCGGCGGATCTTCAACCGCCTCTTTCGAGGGGACAGGGATTCGCTCGAGTCCGAGCGCGACAAGCTGAACCGCCGGATCAAGCTGGTTGACGCCGTCGCCGAGAGCGCCCGCTCACTCAACAGACGCCTCGGAAAATCCGACCGCGTGCGGATGGACGAGTACATGACCTCGCTCGACGAGGTGGAGTCGAGGCTGATCGCGTCGGAGCGCTGGATCGACATTCCGCTCAAGAAGCAGGACTACTCGCACCTGAATCTGGACGCGACGTCGGAAGGGGATCCGGCCGAGTACTACCGCACGATGTTCGACCTGATCGCCCTGGCGTTCGACGCGGACATCACCCGTTCCGTCGCGTTCATGCTGAACCGCGAGGACGGCATGGGAATCAGCGACACCTTCCCGCTGAAGCTCGGCCTCTCGAGCACACATCACAAGCTCTCGCACGCGACGGACAAGGAAGGGCAGAGGCAGTTCGCCGAGTACGACCGGTTCCTGAGCCGCCAGCTGTTGCACTTCCTGAATCGGATGTCCGAGTATCGCGACCGCGAGGGGACCGTACTGGACAACACGATCGTCCTGTACGGGAGCGGCGCAAGCACAACCCACTATCCGCGGAACCTCCCGACCATGCTGATGGGCGGATCGAGGATGGGCCTGAAGCACGGCACCTACTGGCGCGATGGAGAGACTCGGATGTCCAACATGTACCTGAGCATCCTGCGATCCCTCGGCGTCGAGGAGGAAGGCTTCGCCGACAGCACGAGCACGCTCCACGACTCGATCTTTAGCCGCGCGTAGTCGCGCGGCGTCGGGGCGAGCCGGCTCCGTATTCGTACGTCCCCGGGGCCTGATCCCGGACGTTTTCGATCCGTGGATTGGACGCGAATCCTGCAGTCGGGAGCCGCGGAGGCCGCCATCGCCGCCAAAGATCTTTCCAGCAGAATCCGGCTGGCGCCCGGTTGCTTCGGGAAATTGGGGGAATGGATTCGCGGACTCAGAGGCGGACGCCGTCGAGGCTTGTCGCCGCAGGTTCGACATTCCGGCCGCCGCCCTTCAGCCGGCACGTCCCGGTGAAAGTGTGGAAAGCGCGGTTCAGGGAGCCGAACGAGATCCGCACGAAGTTCGGGCTCCCCAGCCTCGCTGCGCGTCGACTGCAGTGACTCGGAGCCGAGTTGCGGTGCTCCGGACCCGCAAGCGTCGTCGGCCGCGGGGCAGTGCCCTCACGGTCGAGCGCGGCGCCCGGCAGCGCCGCCGCAGGAGGCCAGCCAATGCCTCTCGATCTCCCCGGCGGGTCCGGGTTGGCTCCAGCGACAATGCTCCGACACGGAACGGCCGATTGGCTTGCGAGTTGGCGTTCGGGATCCTATGCTGATACCAACGTGGGGAGTTCGCGGGCCGTGGGGGGCTCACGCGAGTAGCCAAGTCAGGGGCAGCCGGGGGAGTCTCCGGCGGTAGGAGGATATCGGAATGCACTGCACCGGTTTCGCGTTCGGGCGCTTGTCCCGAACGGCACTCTTGATTGCGGCGGCCGTTGCCGCGTACTCCCAGACCCAAACAGCGACCGTGCGGGGCACTGTTTCCGATGCCTCAGGGGCGGTTATTCCCGGAGCCGTGCTGACGCTCACGAACGTCGACCAGAACCGGCCCTGGGAGGGCCAGGCGAACGCCTCTGGCGCGTACGTCTTTCAGCAGATCCCGCCCGGCAACTACTCGCTCTCGGTCGAAGCGGAGGGCTTCAAGCGCTACGAGCGGCCGAGGTTCATCCTCCAGGTTGCACAGGTCGCCGAGATCGACATCTCCCTCGAGGTAGGCGACGTGACCGAGGTTGTCGAGATCTCGGCGGAAGCGCCGCTGCTGGCCACCGCGACGTCCGACCTTGGCGAGGTCGTCAACTCCCGAACCGCGGAATCGCTGCCGCTCAACGGCAGGAACGTCCTGCAGCTGATCGGCCTCACGCCGGGCATCAACACCACACGGAACTTCCGCAACGCGACCAGCGGCAACGGGTCGATCTCGGCCGTGGCGTTTTCGGCCAACGGCGGACGCAACGTCGCCAACTCGATCATGCTGGACGGCTCTTCCCAGGAGGTCATGGGCTTCAACCAGCCCTCCTATATCCCGTCGCCCGACACGCTGCAGGAGTTCAAGGTGCAGACGAACGCGTTCTCCGCGCAGTACGGGCGGACTGCGGGCGCCGTAGTCAACATGGTCACCCGCTCCGGAGGGAGCGAGTTCCACGGGGTTGTCTACGAGTTCCTCCGCAATGACAAGCTCCAGGCCAACAACTGGTTCGCGAACGCGAACGGGCGGGACCGGGCGCCCTTCCGCTTCAACCAGTTCGGCGGAACGCTCGGCGGTCCGCTGACGGCTTCGAGGCAGCGACTGTTCTTCTTCCAGAGCGTGGAGTTCCGCCGGCAGGTGAACCCGGCCTCCGTCACGCAGTCCGTGCCCACCCCGCGGATGAAGCAGGGGGACTTCAGCGAGGACAATCGGGTCGTCCACGATCCCCTGACGCTACGCGAGAACGGAACCAGGGATCCGTTCCCCGGCAACGTGGTGCCGGCCTCGCGGCACAACACGACCGCGCTCAACCTCCTCTCGTACTACCCGGAGCCGACGGCGCCAGGGATCCGGAACAACTTCTTCTCGCAGCTGGGATCCCGCCCGAACACGTGGGACACGTCCACGAAGGTCGACTACCGCGTCAACGACCGCAACAACCTCTTCGTGCGCATCTCCCTCAACAAGGTGATCAACACCCTGCCCAGCCGCTGGAACAACATCGGCTCACCCGCCTCGGGCTGGAACGGCGGGATCAACCGCTCCTACACGCTGGACGACACACACCTCTGGAACGGCTGGGTCATGCACGGCAACTACGGCTACTCCTACCATGCGAATCCCCGCCGGTACATCGAAGAGGATGTCTCGCAGGCGTCCCTCGGTCTGCCGGCCGCCCTTGACGGCCAGACGCAGTTCCCGGTCTTCCCCCGGGTCCAGGTCCAGGACTTCCAGCAGATGGGCAACAACGCGTTCTGGTACATCGGCAACAAGTTCGAGTCCCACACCTGGGTAGGGGACATGTCCCGGCTGTTCGGTGACCACACCATCAAGTTCGGCGGGGTCTTCCGTCTGAACCGCGTCTCGAACCATCGGCCCGCGGACCCGGCCGGCTTCTACCAGTTCACCCGGGGCTGGACGCGGGAGAGGTTCAACCGCGGCCGGCAAGGCAACTCGGTTGCCAGCATGCTGCTCGGCTACCTGAACGGGGGGCGAATCCGCTTCGAGCCTGCACTGTCGCAGCAGACCCCGTACTGGGGGTTCTACATCCAGGACGACTGGCGCTTCTCTGACAAGCTCACGATCAACATCGGACTCCGCTGGGATCAGGACCGTCCGATCACCGAGCGCTACAACCGGGCCGGCTGGTTTGACTTCGATGCCTCCCAGCCGGACCTCGCGCTGAGCACTCCGGGCCTGGAAAGGCCCGTCGTCGGCGGCCTGCAGTTCGCCGGCGCAGGAGGCAATCCGCGCCACATCAAGAACTACGACAACAACAACGTCGCGCCCCGGCTCGGTCTTGCCTACAAGCTGACGGAGAAGCTTGTCATCCGGACCGGAGCGGGCGTCTTCTTCAATCCGACGACGGGCTTCGGGCCGGGAACGGCGACCGCAGGAGCGGTCAGCTTCAATTCGGTCTCGCCGGTCGTCGGGAGCCAGGACGGCGGGCGCACCCCGTTCACGGACATTGCGGATCCCTTCCGGCTGGGCTTCAATGCGCCCACGAATGGGGCCGAGGGGCTCGCAACGTTCCTCGGGCAGAGTCCGGCGGCCATCGTGCGCACCGACAGAACTCCCTACTCGATCCAGTGGAACTTCAACATCCAGTATGAGCTTCCCGAGAGCTGGCTGTTCGACCTCGCCTATGCCGGCAACTCCGGGGTCAAGCTGCTCGGGTCGGGAGTGCAGTTCAACCAGCTGCCCAACGAACACCAGTCCCTCGGCGACCGCCTGACCGACCGCGTGGACAATCCGTTCTTCGGCGTGATTCCGAGCAACCTGGCACTCGGCCGGCGTACGATCGCCTACGGCCAGCTGCTCCGGCCGTACCCGCACTTCTCAGGCGTGAACACTCCCCGAGGATACGAGTTCAAGTCCAACTACCACGCCCTGCAGGTCAAGGTCCGCAAGCGCTACAGCAGCGGCCTCCAGCTCCTCGGCGCCTACACCTGGTCGAAGATGATCGACGACGTCAGTTCGGTCGCGGGCTTTGTCGGCGCCCAGAACCCCGGCTACACGAACCACTACGACAAGCGTCTGGACCGGTCGCTGTCGGGTCTGGATGTCGCCCATCGGCTGGTCATCAACTACCAGTACGAGCTGCCGTTCGGCAAGGGCAAGGCCCTGCTGAACCGCGGCGGCCTGGCGAACCAGATCCTCGGCGGCTGGAACATCAACGGCGTGACGACGTACCAGAGCGGGCTGCCGGTCGGAATCACCTCGAGATTCAACAACCTCAACTCCTATGGAGGCCGGCAGACGCCGAATCGCGTGCTGGACCAGAACCCGTTGACTGAAGGCGCGGTCACGGAGCGGCTCGGGGGGCGCTTCTCCGGCAGGCCCTACTTCAACGCGAGCGCGTTCGAGCAGCCGGAGCCTTTCATGTTCGGGAACATGGGGAACTTCCTCCCTGATGCGCGGGAACCGGCCTACGTCAACTGGGACGTCTCGATCCTGAAGGACTTCCCGTTCAACGAGAGGGTCCGCCTCCAGTTCCGGGCGGAATTCTTCAACTTCTTCAACCACACCGTGTTCCGGCGCCCGAACACCAGCTTCGGGAACCCCAATTTCGGCAACATAACTGCCGCGGAGGCTGCGCGGATCGGGCAGCTGGGACTCAAGCTGTACTTCTAGCCCGCCTCGCCGGGACCATGCCCCGCAGCGGCACCGGCTGCGGGGCATTCATGCTCATGCAGGCGCCTGCAGGCGGGCCTCCGCGCGATGGGCCCTCTCCGCTGCCCAAGGAGCCTGTCGCTCCCTCGTTCGGACTGCGGACGCGCGGCCGATGACGCCCTCAATTCCCGGGCGACCAGGCCTCCATGACCATCGTCCCTTGCAATCCCGACAGCGACATCGCGAGAAACCGTGTGCCGAACCGGGGGATGCCTGTCCGGCCTTCTCTATGAACCGGGTTTCGCAACGTGTATAGTGTGGGCAAGCGGATGGACCGGGTCTCGGTCAAGCGATCCCGGACTCGCGCCCAGTGAGGTTCTCTAGGGGATCTCCGCAAGACGTGGCCGGTCGAATTCGCCCCAACAAGGAGGGGGTGCCCTTTGACCAGACAGTTCTTCGTCGCGCTCTGCATCGCTGCATGCCTGCAGATTCCAGGCGCGATCTTCGCCCAGACTTCCGCGGGGTCCATCTCCGGACTTGTCTCGGACACGTCGGGAGCAGTGATTCCCGGCGTCACCCTGGAAGTGACCGACATCGAGCGCAACGTGACGTTCGAGACCTCCACGAACGAGGCCGGCTTCTATGTGGTGACACCACTGCCGCCGGGCGAATACCGCATCACCGCCGAAAGCGAGGGATTCCGGCGCTACATCCTGGAGCCCTTCCCGATCGCGACGCAGCAGAAGGCCGGCCTGGACATCGAGCTGGAACTCGGCCAGGTCACGGAATCGATCACGGTCGAAGGCACGGCGCAGCTGATCGAGGCCACCAACTCAACTCTTAGCGGGGTCGTCGAGAACAGGCAGATCATGGATCTCCCGCTGAACGGGCGCAACGTGTATTCGCTCGCGGTGCTGACACCCGGCGTCTTCACGCGCGACCCGGCTCGCGGAAAGTTCCGCGAGGGCTTCCATTCGATCGGGATCTTCCAGGTAAACGGCGGCCGGGACTCGAGCAACATGATCATGATGGACGGCGTTCCGGTGACGATGAACTCGAACACCAACAACATGAACGCCAACAGCGCCCTGCCGACCATCGAGGGCATCGAGGAGTTCCGCATCCAGACCAACTCCTACTCGGCGGAGTACGGCCGCAGCGGCGGGGGCGTGCTTACCATGTCCACGAAATCGGGGACGAACGAGCTGCACGGCACGGCGTTCAACTTTCTCCGCAACAACAAGATGGACTCGAACAACTTCTTCGCGAACAGGGCCGGAAACGACCTTGGCACCTTCCAGCGCAACGAGTTCGGCTTCAGCGTCGGCGGCCCGATCATCCGGAACAGGACGTTCTTCTTCGAAGCCTACGAGGGCCGCCGCCAGCGAACCCAGGCGGTTCGGCTGCTGACGCTGCCCACTGCCCTGCAGAGGGCCGGCGACTTCTCGGAGACGCTCAACACGAGGGGCGAGGTGCGAACGATCTACGATCCGTTCTCGACGACCGAGGTCCCCGGCAGCTCTGGCGAGTTCTACAGGGATCCGTTCCCGGGGAACAGAATTCCGAACGCCATGATGGATCCGGTCGCGCTTACCACCGCGAGCTACTACGGGGCGGAGCCGAACGTGCCGGGTCAGCCGTTCACGGGCCGGAACAACTTCCAGTTCGCCGGCGGGCGGCCGAACAACTCGAACCGCAACGTGTTCAAGGTGGACCACCTGTTCGGGCAGAACCAGCGGATCTTCGTGCGCCACACCGTGTTGGACGTGATCAGTTCGGCGCCCGAGCTGTGGGAGGGGCCCGGCTGCCCGGACGGCGGCTGCTTCACCAACAACGAGGCGCTCAACAACGCGGCGCTGTCGTACAACAACACGCTGACACCGACTTCGCTGCTCAGCCTGCGGTACGGTTTCGCACGATCGATCCTCGACCGGGGCTCGTGGTTCCAGGGTTTCTCGCCGTCCGAACTCGGACTCCCGAAGCACCTTGAGAACGGAGCGGACCTGCTGGTCTTCCCGGAGTTCAGGATCTCGGAGATGACGGCTCCGGGCCTCAGGCACCACTGGAACTTCCGGTCCGCCAACATGTCCCACACCCTCAACGCCACCTACTCGAAGGTCATTGGAAGCCACAGCCTCAAGGCTGGCGGCGAGTGGCGGGTGAATCTCATCAACCACATGCAGGCATCGTGGCAGATGTTCTATCACTTCACTGCGGGAATGACCCAGGGCCCGGATCCGAGAAAGGTCTCGGCGAACGCCGGATTCGGCTACGCCTCCTTCCTGCTTGGGACGGGCAACAGCGGCCGGATCAACAACAGGATTCGGCCCGCGTTCTCCAGCAAGTCCTTCGGCGGCTACGTTCAGGACGACTGGAAGGTCTCGCGAAAGCTCACCCTCAACATCGGCGTGCGCTGGGATGCGGAGACGGGCCTGACGGAGCGCTACGATCGCTTCTCCGTCTTCGACCCGGATGTCCGGAGCCCGCTCGCGGAGCCCTCGGGCCTCGACCTTCGGGGTGGCTGGCGCTTTCCGAACGTGGACCTGCCGTCGGGGCGGAACCTCCGCAACCCTGAGTGGAACAACTTCGCACCTCGCTTGGGCCTCGCCTACCAGGCACTTCAGGGAACGGTCATCCGGATCGGCTACGGCATGTTCTTCGCGATGGCCCCGTGGGGCGCCAACTACTACCCGACCTCCCCGTATGCGACGACCACCCCCTGGCTGGCCTCCTTGGACGGCGTGACTCCGAACAACCTGCTGAGGGATCCGATCCCGGACGGCGTCATCCTGCCCCCGGGCTCGAGCGGCGGCATGCTGGCAGGAAACGGCCTGAATGCGAACGGACCGATCCCGTCGGTCATGCGCACGCCGTACAACCAGCAGTGGAACTTCACGATCGCCCAGCAGCTCGGACCGCGAACCGCCCTGGAAGTGGCGTACGCCGGAAACAAGGGGACCCACATTCCGTTCCGCCACGGGTGGCAGATGGACCAGCTGGATCCGGTCCACATCAATCCGGATTCCGGAATCCTCGACCTGGTTGACAACCCGCTGCACGGACTCGTGCCGGCCGGGGTGATGTCGCGGCCGAAAGTCCAGCGCGGCCAGCTACTGACTCCCTATCCGCAGTACCCGGGGGCCGTCGTCTCCGCTCCGGGATGGGGAAACACCACCTATCACTCCCTGCAGGCCAAGTTCACCAAGCGGTTCGAAGGCGGCGGGAACGCGGTTGTCGCCTATACGTTCTCGAAGCTGATTTCAGACGGCAGCGACAACGCCTGGACTTCGGCGCTGTGGAGAAACTACTACTGTCGGCGGTGCGACAGGTCGATCTCCCCCTATGACCAGCGCCACCGTCTCATCACGAGCTACACCTACGAGCTGCCGTTCGGCAATGGAAAGCGGTTCGGGACCGGCTGGACGGGCGCGCTGAATGCGGTCCTGGGCCAGTGGCAGGTCAACGGGATCCTGACCCTGAACAGCGGCCTGCCGCTTCGGTTCAGCGTGCCGGGCAACACCAGCTTCTCGTTCGGCGGCCGCCAGTATCCGGACACGACGGGCCGCGATGCAAGGATCGACCACAACAACTTCGATCCGACGACCGAGACCTGGTTCGACACGGACCAGTTCTCGATTCCCGAACGCTTCACCTTCGGCACGCTGGGCCGGGTGCATCCGAATCTGCGGGCTGACTTTGTTGAGACGCTCGACCTTTCGATCTTCAAGAACTTCAAGTTCCGGGAGCGGCTGACCGTACAGTTCCGGGCGGAATGGTTCAACGCCTTCAACCACCCGATCTTCAACAACCCGGGCACACAGGTCGGAAGAGGCGGCTTCGGCCGGATTGCGTCTCAGGCGAACCTGCCGCGACAGACCCAGCTGGCGTTGAAGGTCATCTTCTGAGCCTGCCGGGAGGGAGAACCGGGCGCTTGTCTCGAGTGCCCGGTTCCGGTGCCTTCCCTGACGGGGCTGGGGTGGCGTTGACGTCTCCGTCACGGCTTAATTCGACGCCTTGGATCGCGGATTGCCCGCAGTGACTGGACCAGCGGTCCGGTCCTGACGTCGCACGGTCAATCGGAGGAGATCCCGTGCCACCGCGGCCCGGGGCGTCCCGGTGATGCCTCGGAGCCTCTTCAGAAGAGCCGCCAGGCCGGCTTCTTCCTCCTTCTCGACGTACGTCTCCACGCTCCGAGGCATTGCGGAGCCGTCTGCCGAGCCGAGCGTGCCTCGATGATTCCGCCGCGCCGCGTGGCGCGACCACATTCACCCGATTGCGCGGCCGGTCAGCGGGCGCGGTGTGCCAAACTCTTTCCGATCAACGCACTCTTGCCCCGGCGGCCTCCGCCCCTCGCTGCGGGGCCCGGTTCGAGCCAGCCTGCGAACGGGCGCAACTTCAGGCCCCGGCCGCCGCTCCCTCTACGGGGACCGGGGCGCCGTGTGCCATTTTCGATGCCCATTGACAACTAGCGCATCAACATCCGATTCGCGGGAGACGGACCGAGAGACTAGTTCAGGACCGCTTCGACCGACTCCGCTAGAATCTCGACAATCCGGTCGAGTTGGGTGTGCGTCGTCACGAAGGGCGGGGCAATGCAGAAGACATCTCCCCGCAATCGGCTGAACAGTCCCCGTTTGCGAGCTTCTTCACCGATTCTCTCGCCGACACCGGCCGCTGGGTCGAATTCCGCCTTGGTGCACCGGTCCTTGACGAATTCGACGGCGCACATCAGGCCCAGGCCGCGGATTTCGCCCACATGCGGATGGTCGTCAAGCGCGGCCCCGAGACCGGCGAGGAGGTACGCCCCCTTTTCCTCAGCCTGCTCCACAAGGCCCTCGGCCTCGAGGATCTCGATGTTTCGCAGAGCGACAGCGCAGCCGACCGGGTGTGCACTGTAGGTATACGCATGCATCCATGGCGTGCTGCCCCGGTCCAGCACTGACGCGATCTCCTCCCGGACGCCCACCCCTCCGAGCGGGAAGTATCCGGACGTGATCGCCTTGGCGAACTGGACGATGTCAGGCTCCACGCCCCAGTGATCCAGCGCGAACCACCTGCCGGTTCGGCCAAATCCGGTGATAACTTCGTCTGCCACGAGCAGGACCTCGTACTGGTCGCAGATCTCCCGGATCCGCGGAAAGTAGTCGTCCTGGGGAACGATCACTCCACCAGCTCCCTGGACCGGTTCGGCAATGACCATGGCCACTGTTTCCGCGCCCTCGCGCAGAATGGCGTGCTCGAGTTCGTTGGCTGCCGCAACGCCCGGGCTCACGCCTGTCTGCGCCTCGTAGCGGTAAGGGTAGGGAGACGGAATATGCACGAACCCGGGCACCCTAGGTTCGAACAGGGGCCAGTAGCCGGAGATCCCGGTCGCGCTCATTGCGGCGAGAGTCACACCGTGGTACCCCCACTGCCGCGAGATGACCTTCGTCTTTGCGGGGCGTCCCTTGAGCTTCCAGTAAGACCGAGCAGCCTTGAAGCTCGTCTCGCTGGCCTCGCCGCCACCCGAGGTAAAGAAGAACCGGCTGATCGACGGATAGGTCAAGCCGGCCAGCTTCTCAGCGAGTTCAATGGCCCGCGCGTTGGAGCTGCCAGCATAGCCCGAGCAGTATGCGAGGCTTCCCATTTGGCGCTTGGCGGCATTGGCGAGTTCTTCACGTCCGTGCCCGACGACCACGTTCCAGAGGCCGGAGAGACCGTCGATGCACGTGTGGCCGTCAACATCCGTGAGCATCGCCCCCTTTCCTCTTATCCAGACGTGGCCGGCGCGGTGGGTCCGGGGACTGTGCAGAGGATGAATGAGGTGATCGAGATCGCGAGACAGAAGGGAGGAGGACACAGCGTATGCATTATCGCCGGCCGGTCCTCTGACTACACGGGTGAACCGTGTCCGAGTCCTTCGCCGGAACCTTCCATCCGGCCCGGAGGAAACACTTTCGGACGTCGGCAGTTGCCTTGGTCAGAGTGAGCGGCTGGACGGCAACGCTTGGCCCGTTTACGGCCCCGCGGTCGAGGCTGCGGCCCCGACCCGCTTGCTCGATGCCCGCCTGCCTCAGCGTGCCGGGCCGATTCCGATTGCACGTGGGTTGCTGGGCCTCCCGGCCAGGGCGCGGAGTGCCGCCCTGCATATAGTGGATTGTGGCCTACATCGAAACCATCGCCCCTGACAGGGCCCGCGGAGCCTTGCTTGTTCAGTACGAAATGGCGGAGCTCCGAGCGGGAAAGGTCTGGAACATCCTGCGGATCATGAGTCCTAATCCGGGGGTGCTGAGCGCCTCGATGGCCCTTTACCTGCAGGTGATGCATGGACCGTCCCCCCTCACCAGGGGTCAGCGCGAAATGCTGGCCGTGACGGTCTCCAAGGCAAACGCCTGCCACTATTGAGTGGATGCGCACTGGCACGACCTCCGGGCTGAGGTCGATCGCGGACTTGCCGACAGGGTGCGGGAGGACTGGCGCAGCGCCGGCCTGGACCGTGCTACGGTGGCCCTCCTGGCGTACGCGGAAAAGCTCACGCTTTCCCCAGCTTCGTCGACTGCCGGCGACGTCGACAGGCTGCGCGATGCGGGCTGGGATGACCGTGCCATCCACGACGCCGCCCAGGTCGTCGCCTACTTCAACTACATCAATCGAGTCGCCGACGGCCTCGGGGTTGATCCCGAGCCCGATTCCGGAACCAAAGCGTGAATCGCCGGACGGCCGCCCCCGGCCGGCAAGGCCGGCCCAGACGTTGAGGCATGTGCGCCCTCCTGGGCCGCGGCCTCAGTTTCCGACCACAAGCTTGTTGACAACTCTCTTGATGCCCTTGATCGAGGCCATTCTTCCAGCCCGGCTCTTCAATTTCGCCGAGCGGACGGTGCCTTCGATCGTCACCACGCCGTCTGCCACCTGCACCTTCAGGGCTCGAATGCGCAGAGAGGGATTGTTGTTGAGCTTGCGGTTGATTCGATCGTGCAGCAGGCCGTCGTCAACGGCTCCGGCCCCAAAGGCCGGCACCGCGACGATTCCCATCAGGATCCTTCGCCTCGCCTGATCCACTTGCCGATGCACCCCCTTGCGGCTCCTCATCCGCTGCCCAGAATCCGGTGGAAGTCAAGGTCTTCGACGAACCTGCGCTTGTTGCGCCAGTTGCGACGCACCTTGACAAACACTTCCAAGTGTACGCTTCGCTGGAACTTGGCCTCCAGCGTCTGGCGCGCCTTGCTGGCAAGCTGCTTCATCTTCTGACCGTCCTTTCCGATCAGGATGGCCTTCTGGCCGTTCCGTTCCACCACGACCGACGCCGAGATGCGCAGCTTCTTCCGGGTTTCCCTCCAACGGTCGATCAGCACCGCGACGGCATACGGCAGCTCATCGTGGGTCTCTCTCAGGATTCGCTCCCGAATCACTTCCGAGGCCAGAAACCTCTCCGGCTGGTCGGTCAGCTGTCCGGCCGGATAGTACTGCGGGGCCTCCGGCAAGCGGACGAAGATCTCCGTGAGGACCCTGTCGAGGTTGATTCGCTTGGTCGCGGAGACCGGGACATAGCCGTCGAAATCGTGCCACTGGCGGCAACGGTCCAGATAGGGAAGCAGATTCTCCTTTCTGGCGACCTTGTCCACCTTGTTCGCCAGGAGCAGGACAGGCAGACGGAGCCGCTTCACGATCGCGACCGCCCGCTCATCCGAGGCGTCCGGATCTGCGCTCGCGTCGACCATCAGGAGCACGGCATGGCAGCCCTGCGTGGCGCGCACGACTTCACGCATCATCCGCTTTCCCAGATGTTTGGTCGGTTCATGCACGCCGGGGCTGTCGACGAAGACGATCTGTCCGCGCCGTTCGCTCAGCACGCCCTGAATCGCGTCCCGTGTTGTCTGCGCGCGACGGCTGGTGATGGAAACCTTCGTGCCGACCAATGCATTAAGCAAGGTAGACTTTCCTACATTGGGCTTGCCTAGGATTGCGACGAAGCCTGCCTTCATTACTGCACTCTCTTGCCTGTCACGGAACCGGTCTGCGGCTCCTCCGGGTCGCGCCAGCCCGAACCGCGCCCAACTCGCGCCTCAGTCGCGTTCCCGCGTGATGAGCCCGGTCGGAAGTCCGAGTTTCCGGCGCAGCCGCTCCTCGGCCTCGCGCATCTCGCCTTCGTCCGCCTCGTGGTCATAGCCGTTCAGGTGCAGCATTCCGTGCAGGGCAAGAGTGTTGATCTCGGTCTCGATGGAGTGGCCATGCTCCTCCGCGTGCCGTGCCGCTTCAGAGGCCGAGATCATCACGTCACCAAGGTATCCGTCCTCGCCGTCCGGAAACGACAGCACGTCCGTGGTCTGTGCAACCCCCCGAAACCTGAGGTTCGCTTGCCGCACGGCCTCGTCGGAGCCGACGACGACGGAGAACTGTCTCCCGCTTGCCAGGTGCCGCGCCATGCCGGCCAGGAACACCCGGACGCGGCCCTCGTCGAACCTGACCGTGCCCTGGCGGTTCTCGAAGTGCCAGGGCTCTGGGTCGAGGGTGGCGGACACGGATCCGGATCAGGCATCCCGCATGGGACGGTGCCGCCCGGGTGATCCCTGGGGAGATCCGAGAAGCCCCCTGTTGTACCGGTCGTAGGCCCGGATGATTCGCTGAACCAGCCCGTGCCGCACGACATCGTTCTCATCGAAGTGGATGAATCGCACGCCCTTCACGTCCGCAAGCACGTCGATCGCCTCGATCAGTCCGCTCCGCTTGCCGGACGGCAGATCGATTTGGGTGATGTCCCCCGTGATGGCTGCCTTGGATCCGAAACCCAGCCGCGTGATGAACATCTTCATTTGCTCGGCCGTTGCGTTCTGCGCTTCGTCCAGAATGATGAAGCTCTCGTTCAGCGAGCGCCCGCGCATGAAGGCGAGCGGAGCGACCTCGATCGATCCGTTCGTTAGGCTGCGCTCGACGCGCTCGGCATCAAGCAGGTCCTGCAGCGCATCGTAGAGCGGTCTCAGGTAGGGATCGACCTTCTGTTGCAGGGTGCCGGGAAGGAATCCTAGGCGCTCGCCGGCCTCCACCGCCGGCCGGGCCAGCACAATGCGCCGGACCTGCTTCGAGACAAGGGCCGAGATTGCGTAGGCAACTGCGAGATAGGTCTTGCCGGTGCCGGCCGGGCCGATGCCGAACACCATGTCGGACCGGTCCATGGCGTCCATGTATCGAAGCTGGTTGAGGCTGCGGGGAGTCACCGACTTGCGGCCGCACAAGCGCCCGCGGCTGCTCTGCACCAGCGCCTTGAAGCTGATTTCGGGATCCGCCGTGGCAACCCGCAGGAAGTCGCGCACGTCCCCGTTGCTGAACCGCTGCCCTTCGCCCAGGAGGGTGAGGTAGTCCGCGATGATGTCGTCCGCCCGACGAACCTGCGCCTCCTCTCCCTCGATCTCCAGGCTGTCCGCGGTGAGGTGGGCCGTCACGCCCAAGGACCGCTCCAGGAGTAGCAGATTCTCATCCCGAGTGCCCACCAATGCCTGGATGCCTTGGTTGACGGTGATTGATGCCTTGCTCAATTGGATCCTAACTTGTCTCTCGTGCAGGTTACGCGGTCGCCTCTTCGCGGCGGACCGCCGGTCGGTGCGGGCTACACCTGTTCGCGCACCACGTACGGCTCTCGGTAGGTGCGACTCAAGAGCGCGTTTCCCTCGTCGTCCCCGACGATCCTCTCGGCTGCTCCGTCGAATTCGACCTGGCGCCTGAGCCGGTAGGAGATGTTGCCCAGATGGGCCATCAGCGACGACTTGTGGCCTTCTTCCACATCGGCGGTCAGGCGCGACGGATCGCGGCTCCTCACCGCGGCGACGAAGTTGTCGAAGTGCGGCTGGTTGCGGATCTTGTCGGTCGGGTGTTCCGCGAACGGCCCCGGCTCCTTCTTCTGCCCCAGGAACGTGTAGTACGCACCGTAGTGCGGCATGACCATGTAGCCTTCCGAGCCGTAGAACATGAGTCCGGTGCAGATGCCGTGCGTCGGCCACCGCTCACCGATGCCGGATTCCACGTTCGAGATCCACGGACGGATCTCGAAGTTCAGGTACAGGTTCCTGCCGGCGTACTCGTAGCAGACGGTCTGGGCGTTCGGAGTCTCCTGGGCGTCGTCGTGGACGAACATGCCGCCCATGGAGTGGACCCTGCTGGGATGCGTGTCGAGGTCGAGCGCCCAGCGCATGATGTCCAGTTGATGGACGCCCTGGTTGCCCAGTTCACCGTTGCCGTAGTCCCACTGCCAGTGCCACCTGTTGTGCAGGCGCAGGTTGCTGAACGGCCTGTCGCGAGCCGGACCTTTCCACAGGTCGTAGTGGATGCCGCGCGGGACCGGCCCTTCGACGTGCGGGCCGATGGAACGCCGCCACTTGTACGCCAGCCCACGGGCCAGATACACCTTCCCGATCACCCCCTCCTTCAGGCGTCGGACGCCTTCGATGATTTCGGGGCTCGAGCGATTCTGAGTGCCGTGCTGCACGACCCGGCCGTAGCGGCGCGCGGCCTTGACAGCCTGTCTTCCCTCGAACGCGTTGTGCGAGAGAGGCTTCTCCACATAGACATCCTTGCCGGCCTGGCAGGCCCAGATCGTCCCGAGCGAGTGCCAGTGGTTCGGTGTCGCGTAGAAGACCGCGTCGATCGAGTTGTCCTCGAGCAGCCTGCGGATGTCGTGAAACACCGCAGGCCGATTGCCCGTGCGGTCGGAATGGTCCCTGAGCCGATCGGCCAGCACCGACTCGTCGATGTCGCACAGCGCCGCGATCTCTACGTTTTCGGACTCGAGATTCTCGAGCGCCCTGATGTGGGATCTTCCACGGCCCCGCAGTCCGATCACGGCGGCTCGCACACGGTCGTTCGGGCTCTTGCTGCTGGCTGCGAGGGCCGGGGCTCCCAGCACGGCCGCCGAAACGAATGCTCTCCTCGACTTGGGGGCGGCCGGACTGGCGTTTCGTTCCACCTAGCGAGACTATAGCGAACGGGCGGACACCCGTCCGACGCTCCTTTCGTGGTCGACTCTCCTCAGGCGAGCACTTCCTTGATGACGTGCCCGTGCACGTCAGTAAGCCGAAAGTCGCGGCCGCCGAAGCGGAAGGAGAGCTTGGTGTGGTCGATGCCAAGAAGGTGGAGAACCGTTGCGTGCAGGTCGTGCACGGTGCGGATTCCCTCGATCGCGTGGTACCCGTACTCGTCCGTGGCGCCGTAGATCGTGCCCCGCTTCACGCCGCCGCCCGCCAGCCACAGGCTGAAGCCGAACGGATTGTGGTCGCGACCGTTGGTCCCCTGCACGAACGGCGTGCGGCCGAACTCGCCGGAGAAGATGACCAGCGTCTCGTCAAGAAGCCCTCTCGTCTTGAGGTCCTGCAGGAGGCCCGCCACCGGCTGGTCGACCGCAAACGCATTGCGGGTGTGCCCGATGATCAGGTCGGTGTGCTGGTCCCAGGGATTGGAGGAGTTTCCCGTGCCGCGATTGCGGCCATCCACCATGGTCAGCTCGACGAATCGGACGCCGCGTTCGATGAGTCGGCGGGCGGTCAGGCACTGAAGCGCGTAGTTGCGCTTCGGCGGAAACGTGGAGTCTAGGCCGTAGAGCCTGCGCGTGGCCGGCGTCTCGTCCCGGATGTCGACCAGTTCGGGAACGGCGGACTGCATGTAGTATGCCGTCTCATAGTTCTTGATCGCCGCCTCCACCTGCGGGTGGCCTGCGGTTCGGTCCAGGTACATCGAATCCAGAGACCGGATGAAGTCCAGGCGCCGCCGTTGCTTCGAGTCGTCTTCCTTCGGGCGGATGTTGGCCAGCGGCTCCTCGGCGCCGGGATACAGGAAGGAACCCTGGTGCTCGGCCGGCAGGAATCCGCTGCTGAACATGTTGATTCCGCCGAGGGGGATGCCCCCGGAGCCGATCACGACGAAGCCGGGAAGGTCCCGGGACCCGCTTCCGAGGCCGTAGGTCACCCACGCGCCCATCGACGGGAAGCCGGTGAACGGCTGGCCGCAGTGGAAGTAGAAGTTGCCCTGGGCATGCTCCATGAACTTGGCGGTCATGGACCGGATCACGGCCAAGTCGTCGACGCAGGTCGCGATGTGGGGGAACAGGTCGCTGACCGGGATGCCCGATTCGCCGTAGCGGTGGAAGTCCCACGGCGAGGGCATGATGTTGCCATCCTGGTTGAACATCGTCCGAGCGGTCTCGAACGGCATCGGCTGCCCCGCTTCCTCGGCCAGGCGCGGTTTCGGGTCGAACGAGTCGATGTGGGACAGACCGCCCGACATGTAGCAAAAGATGACGTTCTTGACTTTCGGCGCGAAATGCGGGCCCACGGATCCGCCGTCCCCGGCGACGGCACCGTAGGCGGGATCCGACATCAGGCCGGAAAGCGCCAGCATCCCGAATCCGGTGGAGGTGGTGCGCAGCATCTCCCGCCTCGAGATCGGCGGGCGCGGGCGCGGGTGGAAGCGCGGGTCAACCATCGTCGTGATTACGAAATCACTATAGCCTACGAGGGGGCGGAACCTTCCCGTGATTCTCGATCGGGAACAGCTCCACGGCGATCAGGACTCCCTGTCACAGTGAACTCCATGACGGAATCCCGAAGTCGCGCTCGGTTTTGCCGATCGCTCAAGACCGCGCAGCCTGCCCGTATGGAGATGTCTCCGGCTGCGGTCAGAGTCCTCCCGCGGCGCGCCACCTGTCCATCCTCTCGGGCGTCAGCCGGAAGCGGCGAATGTCCCACGGCGGATCCCGTCCAAGGCAGAGTTCGGCCATCACCTTGCCGACGACGCCGCAGAACTTGAACCCGTGGCCGGAGAAGCCCGCCGCGACGAACACTCTGTCGTGGGAGGGGTGGCGGTCCAGGATGAAGTCTCCGTCCGGGCTGTTGGTGAACATGCACGCCGCCGCCTTCGTGCGGGGGCCGTTCGCCCGCGGGAAATACTCGGCGATGCCCTCCCGGAGCACGCGCTCGTCCTCCGGGCGGCACGTGCGGTCCAGCTTGCCCGGATCGTCCACTCCTTGCCGAAGATGATGGAACTTGCCGATCTTGAAGCCCTCGGATTCGTGGTTGGGGAACCCGTAGAAGAGCCCCAGCGGCGCATCCAGGACGAAGACCGGGAATCGCTCCGGTTCGAACTCGGACCGGCCGAAAGGCTCCGTCCAGAGCATCACCTGCCGCTCCGGCCTGCAGAAGCGGCGCAACGACATTGCGAGGCCCCCGGTCCACGCGCCGGCCGTGATCACCAGACGCTTGGCCTCGTGCGTTCCGCGCTCGCTCCTGACCCTGACGCCCCGCGCTCCGCTCTCCCATCCCAGGACCTTCGTCTCCAGCAGAATCTCGGCCCCGCGCCGGCGCGCCATCTCGGCATGTGCGGCGATGGCAGTCTCGGACAGCAGGTAGCCTCCCCTGCGTTGGTAGACCGCCCGCATCGAGTGGGGGAGTCGGTAGCCGGGGAACCGGCGATTGACCTCCCGGCCATCCAGCTCCTCGAACTCCAGACCGTGAAGTAGGCACGACCTTCTCGATCCCTGAACGTTCCAGCTGGTCTCCAGCCCGATATCGAGGCCGCCGGTGATGTGCAGGAGCTTCCGCCCCGACATCTCCTCGAGCTCCTGCCAGTATCGGTATGCGGACCGCACCAGTGGCACGTACTCGCTGCCTTCCGCGTAGGCCAGCCGGATGATCCGGGTCGAGCCGTGTGACGAACCGTACGCATGCGGAATCCCGAACTGCTCAAGGCCGAGAACGTTGCATCCGCTGCTGGCGAGGTGGTAGAGAGTGGCGCTGCCCATGCCTCCGGCGCCGATCACGATTACGTCGTGCATAGCGCGCCCTATAGCCCGTCGCGGGTCCTGGCAAGCGCATGCAGCTTGAGCACCTGCACGTCATCAAGCAGTTCCCGGAACGCCGGCATCCCGTTGCCTCCGGTCAGGACGGCTTCGGCGAATTGCGACGCTGTGAGCCTCGTTCCGAACAGGTTCGGTCCGCTGCCGCCGCCGGACTTGTGGCAGCCAACGCACCGCGTCCGGTACAGTGCCGCCGCCTCCTCCAGGGCGGCTGCGTCGCCGACGAAGGGATTCGCGGATTCCCGGGCGCCGCCGGCTCCGCTTCCGGATGCCGGTTGGAGAGGCTCCGCTGTCGGGATGGGCTCGCCGCCCTCGGTCGCCTCAAAGCCATATCCGGGGAGGACCCGACCGCCCAGCGTGTGTCCGGGCTCGCCGACGCGGGGCAGCGAGCCTTCGAGCGTCGTCAGGTTCGTGCCGGGCGCGATCCGCGCCGGGCCGCCTCCCCCAAGCGCGAAGACCCAAATGTTTCCCGCCTTCGGCTCCGTGTAATAGAACGTCATGTCGCCGCCGATGCCCCCCGACGGAACCGCCACGTACTGGGTGCCGTCGAGCTCGTAGGTGATCGGGCTGCCGATGATTCCCGAACCGGTCTGGAACCGCCAGAGGACTGTTCCCGTGCGGGCGTCCAGCGCCATGAAGTAGCCACGCATGTCGCCCGTGAACACGAGACCGCTCGACGTGGCCACGGATCCGGCCCAGAACGGCGCCGGACTTGTCTGACGCCAAAGGACCTTCCGGCCCACCACGTCAAAGGCGAGAAAATTGCCGGGTTCCTCGCTGGTCAGGTACTGCTGGTAGTCCGCCCCGAGGTACCATTCGCCGTCCGTCGGCGGCTCGAAGGTGCCCTCTTCCCAAAACTTGTATCCCATGGCCCACTGGTTGGACATGAAGTACAGGACCTTCCGCGCCGGGTCGTACGACAGCGGCTGCCAGTCGATGGCCCCTTCCAGGCTGGGAATGATGGGTCCGACCTCGGGGCCCCCGGACTCGGCGATCATGTCCGGGTTGACGATCGGGCGTCCTGTCTCCGGATCAAGGCCCGTCGCCCACGTGATCCCCGGAACGATCGGGTCGCCGTAGAGGAACTTGCCGCTGGTCCGGTCAAGGGCGTAGAAGAATCCGTTCTTGTCGTGGTGGAAGAGCGCCTTCACCGGGCCGTGGCCGACCAGTTCCAGATCCGCCAGCACCGGCGTGCTGACCGCATCGTAGTCCCAGCAGTCCCAGGGGGTGTACTGGAATCCCCAGGCGATCGCACCGGAGTCTGCGTCGATCGCGACGGTGGCGGCCGTCCACTCGTTGTCCCCCTTGCGGACTTGGCAGTTCCACGGGGCCGCGTTGCCCGTGTTCCAGTACACGAGCTCCAGCTGCGGGTCGTAGACGCCGGTGGTCCATGTCGAACCTCCCCCGTGCTTCCAGGTGTCCCCCGGCCATGTCTCGTTGCCCGGCTCGCCGGGGCCCGGGATGGTGTAGGCCGTCCAGCGCGGCGCTCCGGACTGTGCGTCGAACGCCTTGACGAAACCGCGGATTCCGAACTCGCCGCCCGCGATTCCGGTGAGCACCATGTCCTTCACGACGAGGGGGGCGCCGGTGATGCTGTATCCCTGCCGCCAATCGATGACACGCGCTTCCCACACCACGCTGCCGCTGTGCCTGTCGAGCGCTACGAGACGGGCGTCCATCGTGCCGACAAAGACCAGGTCCCCATGCAGCGCGACGCCCCGGTTGATCGAACCGCAGCAGTAGACGCGCTCCGCGGCATCCGGAATCTCCGGGTCGTAGCTCCAGATCCTTCCGCCGGTTCGCGCGTCGATTGCGAACACGCGGGAGCCGTCGGCCGAAACGTAGAGTATGCCGTCTCGAATGAGAGGCGTGGCCTCGAGTCCGCGATTCTCACCGCCGGTGGCGAACACCCACACGGGATGCAGTTGGTCCACGTTCGCCGGCGTGATCTGGTCAAGTTCCACGAATCGATGGGCGTGGTAGTCGCGCCCGTACATCAGCCAGTCGCTCGTGTTCGACGCGGCTCCTTCCAGGTCGGATGTCCCGACCGGCTGTCCGGACAGGCCCGCCGTCAGCAAACAGCATGCTGCGGCCGCGCAGCAGATCCGGGAGAGGTGCTTGCGGATCAACATGCCGGAACCATTTTCTCAGGTCGCCCCGGAGCGAATCGCCCCCGGTCGGCGGCGGAGTGTTGCCGGCTCCGCACCGCGGTCACCTCTCTGACGTCGTGCCGTTCTGCCCGCCGCCCGGCTTCACCCTTCGTTGTGCCATTCGATCTGCTTCATGTCTGTCTTCGGCGGCGGAGGCCAGTGATGGCCGCGCTGGCTGGAGAGTCCTCGATTCGGTCCGGGGCGGAACCGGCGCTGCGGCCTTCCAACGAGCGTCCCCTCGTGCGCCCACTCCTCGTCCCCACCGTAGAGTTGGCTGACCAGAATCCCGGTCAGCTCGTCCAGCACTTCGCGGTGGTTTTCGGACAGGACGAGATTCCTTGTCTCGAGCGGATCCGAATCCAGGTCAAAGAGCTGGCTCACATTGCCGGCCGGGTAGTAGATCAGCTTGAAGCGACCCTTGCGAACCATCCGCGTCGCGTGATCTCCCTCGCCCACTTCGCCGTAGAGCCACTCGCGTTGCCGCGTTCCCAGCATCGACAGCCCTTCTACGCTGTCCGGGGTCTCGATGCCGGCCAGGTCCAGAAGTGTCGGCATCACGTCCTGCCAGCCCACCAGCCGGTCTTCCACGCCATGGTGGCCGACCCGGCCGTCTCCCGCCGGGCCGACGAGAATCATCGGAACATTCGACGACGGCTCGTAGAACAGCCTCTTGGCCCACATGCCGTACCGCCCGAGCATATCCCCGTGGTCCGAGGTGAAGCAGATCGCCGTGTCGTCCAGCAAGCCCTCCTCGCGAAGCGTGCCCACGACCACGCGGAGCTGATGGTCGATGTGCGTGCAGAGCGCATAGAACGCGCGCGTGGCGGCCCGCGTCTCAGCGGCTCCGATGTGGGCCGCGCGTGTCCGAACAGCCTGCAGCAGGTAGGGCAGTTCTCCCTCGCACCATGAACCGCTGGCCGGTTGCCGCAAGTCCGTACGTCGGTACATGTCGAGATACGTGTCGACGGGGACGAGCGGGGGATGGGGGTGTCGGTACGAGAGAAACCAGAAGGCCGGCCTGAGTGGATCGCGCCGCTTGATCGTTCGGACCATTTGCTGGGTGGCCCAGTTGGTGGCGTGCGTCTCCTCGGGGAGATGCCACGACCGCGTGAGGTAGTCGTTGTTGCTCATGCCGTGGTCAAACTGCCTTCCGGCATAACCGCGGTCGGCAAGAAACCCCTCATAGTCGTCGGTCACGCCGTACTGGGTTCTGCCCTCCTCGTCCAAGATCACCTCGTCGAAGCCGATCCGGCTTCGCTGCGGGTACACGTGCAGCTTGCCCACGGCACAGGCCTGATAGCCGGCGTTCCGGAACGTCTGGGCCATGGTGGGGAGGTTCGGCATCGGCATGGTCTCGCCGAAGTCCCGGTCGCCATGGGACCGCGGGCTGACTCCCGTCATGAGCGTCCGGCGAGCCGGGATGCAGACCGGGCATTCCGAGTAAGCGTTGCGGAACCGGACCCCGCTCCTAGCAAGCTCGTCCAGCGTCGGAGTCCGAATTTCCGGATGACCCGCCGCACCCAGCAGTTCGGCCGACCAGTGGTCGGTGGAGATCAGGAGGACATTGGGGCGATTCGCCATGGCGGTGTGTCGCGGCGCGGCTCGGGGCGCGCGGTTCCGCCCGCATCTGCCCGCCAAGCGATTGCTGGCGGAAGCTAGTGGGAGTCGAACCCACCCTTGACGCGGAGCGCCAAACAGCGGTTTTGAAGACCGGGCCCGACACCGGCCGGGATTAGCTTCCGTGGCTCGATTCTAGCAATCGCCCGGTCCGGTCATGTGATGGGTCTGGTGCCTCGACGCGCTGGACGCCGGAGTCAGGTGTCGCGACGGCCCACGGAATGGGGGCACGGAGGCTGCCGGCGGATCGAAGGGCCGCGAACGGCAGGCGATTCCTCCGGATTGCCGGAAAGGCGTTGAGCCCCAAGCGAGAGGTTCGGACGGGCCCACGCGCCTGGTTCCCGGAGCGACGACAACCTTCAGGCACGCAGGCCCACCCGGTACCGGTCGGGAACGAGCAGTCATGTGCGAGCGCCGGTTTTGTAACAGCGCGAGTCTCGGCTGGTGTGGCTCATTTCCGGGGAGGGAGCGTCTTGGCGGCGCGTTCGAGTGGCGAAATCAGCCTAACCGCGGGAAAGTACGTGCGGTATCGCCGAACATCCCTCGTGAGGATCGCCAGCCCGTCGACTTCCGCATGTGCTCCGATGTAGAAGTCCGGGAGGGGTGACGACCGCAAGCCACCGGCCTGGCGGTACTTGAGGAAAGCCCTTCCAGCCGCGAATGCCGCACCGTAAGGGAGTTGTAGGCGCGTCAGCAGCAAGGAATCCAGCTCTTGATCCAACGCCGCCACGTCTTGGAACGCGAGGAAGGTCTCCGCGTAGATCAACGGGTTGATTCCCGCCAGACCCGCTGTTCGCGCTTCCGCGAGCGCATTCTCGGACCAAGGCCGCCAAGTCTCGTCGTCTGTGAAGACGTCCAGCAGGACGTTCGTGTCCACAAGGATCACCTATTCTTGGCCCCCCGGGTCAGTTGCATGATTTCGTCGGTGGTACGCCCAGTCGTCGCGACGCCGCGCGCACTTCGAAGCCGCTTGCTCATCAGGTCTCTGAAGCTCAAGGCCGGACGGATCAGAGCCCCGTCATCCAATTCCTCGAAGACAACTTCGGTATTCGGCAGGAGGCCGAGTCTCTGCCTGAGGCCCACCGGAATGGTGACTTGTCCTTTGGATGTAATTCGCATCTCAGAATTCTTACTATAGGACACCTGACATTGCTCCCTGGCACACCAAGGTGCATCAATTCGAATCGGGATGAAATACTGAAAGTGCCCAACTGCGCCTACGGCAGCGCGGTCCGAGCCCCTCGAATCGCCGACCGGCGACGCTTCGGCGGCTTGCGGAACTCCACCTTCACGGTTCGCGTGACCGCCTTGGCGATTTCCTCGAACGTCGCATCGACGCGCAGGTCCTCCTCCTGCTCAGTCCTGGAGGGTTGGTAGGAGTGGTCGATCAGCCGGACGGTAGGTGGCGGGGGCTGCTACTTGGGCACGGTTCGGACTATTTGCGCCCATCGCATTGCTTGTTTGTTGAGAATAGGGCTGTGAAGGGTCCCTTCTGAGGGATCCGGCCCCGGACTCCGGAGCCGGGAGGGTCTTGACATCAGGTGATGTGTGCACCCTGGGCCTCGACGTAGACGGCGTAGAGGCTCTGGCTTGCCGTCATGAACAAGCGGTTGCGCTTGACGCCCCCGAAGCAGACGTTCGAGCAGATTTCCGGGAGCCTGATCAGGCCGATGCGATCCCCGTTGGGCGCAAACACGTGAACGCCGTCGTACCCGTCGCCGACCCAGCCGGCCGACGACCAGACGTTGCCGTCCGTGTCGCAGCGGATTCCGTCCGCGTTCCCGGCCTGCTCGAAGCCGTCCATCTTCATCGAGACGAATCTGCGCCCGTTGCGGAGCGACCGGCCGTTGTCGACGTCCCAGACCTTGATCTCGCGCTCGGCTTCCGGATAGTGGGACGCGCCCGTGTCTGCGACGTAGAGCAGCTTGTAGTCGGGGGAGAAGCAAAGGCCGTTGGGTTTGAAGATGTCGTCTGCGACCAGCTCCATTTTGCCGCTGCCGCCGTCGATCCGGTAGACCGCTTCCTTGATCTCCAGTGGTCCCTTGTTGCCTTCGTAGTGCATCAGGCTGCCGTAGCCGGGATCGGTGAACCAGACATTGCCGTCCGGATCCACCACAACGTCGTTCGGGGCGTTCAGCCGCTTGCCCTGCCAGCTGTCGGCTAGGACCGTCACGGAGCCATCGTGCTCGTAGCGCACCAGGCGGCGGTTGCCGTGCTCGCAGGAAAGCTGGCGGCCCTCCCAGTCGAACGTGTTGCCGTTGGAGTTCCCGGAGGGGTTCCGGAATACGCTGACATGGCCGTCGTCGTCCAGCCAGCGCAGCTGCACGTTGTTCGGGATGTCGGAATAGACCAGATATCGGCCGACGGCGTTCCACGCCGGACCCTCGGCCCAGAGTGTGCCGACGTGCAGCCGCTGAATCGGGGTGTTCCCCAGCTTGTACTTGTTGAATCGCTCGTCCAACGCGACGATGTCGGGGTCCGGGTACCGGGTCGGCGTGACGTTCGTCCAGTCGCGTTCGGCCTTCATTCCGCACGGAACGGCTACGGCCGCTGCCAGAGCGGTTGCGAACTCCCGGCGTGTGGGTGCAGGCTTGTCCATAGAAATGACACTTTACCAGAGCGGCGTGCCAGCACCTGCGCCCGCCGGCACCTTGGCTGCGCGGTGTCTCATGACGCCCGTCGCAAGGCCTCTTCCGCCAAGGCGCGGGCGCTCGGCCGGGATCCTTCGATCGCCGCTGCGCGGAACCATGGGCGGCACGCCTAGACCCGCTTGAGGGTGGGAGGCCGCGCCTCCAGCCGCACCCTTACAGCAGGCGGAAGCTGACTTGGATCTGTGCGAGCACCTTCACCGGCTTGCCGTCCTTCTTTCCGGGCGAGAACTTCCACTGCTTGACGGCCTCGACCGCCTTCTCGTCCAGGCCCAGGCCCAGGCTGCGGAGCACGCGGATGTTGTGCGCGAGTCCGTCTTCCCAGACTTCAACGGCGAGCATCACGATGCCTTGGTACTTGGCCTTCCGGGCCTCTTCGGAGTACTCGGGCTCGACCTTGTAGAGGAGCCTCGGCTGGCTTACGCCACCGCCAATCCTGAAGACTCCGCCACCGATGCCTCCGCCGGATCCCGGGCCTACGCCCGAGCCCCGGCCGGAGCCCACGCCCGTTCCGCGTCCCGATCCGATGCCTCCGCCCGTGCCCGGGCCGGCGGACGGCGGCCCGTCCGCTCCAAACGGATCACCGAACATGTTCAGATCGACAGCCGGAACGCTGACATCCGGCGGAACGCGCACCGTTGGCTCTACTGCGAGCTCCGGGTTCGGGTTCCTAATGATGGGCGTCGGGGGTGCCAGCTGCGGCTCCAGGGAGAACCGTGGAAGCTTGCCGCGGCTTGCCGGAAGCGGCGAATTGGCACCGCCGCCGCCGCCGCCCCCGCTGTCACCCGGATCCGCACGCGGCGGCATCTGCAGCTGGGCTAGGTACGGGGAGATGTCCACGGGAATGATCAGTGTGACCGTTCCGCGGCTGGTCTCGGAGAAATCGGGCTCCTGGAAGCCGAACACGGCGAGCACGAACAGCACGTGTGCAACCGCCGTCACGACCATGCCCTGGCGACGGTGACTGAATCCGCCCCAGATCTCCTTGACCGGAAGCGGTCTGGAGGTCAGCTTCAAGGGAGGGGCGCTCTTGAACTCCTTCGACAGGCGGTAGCTTTCCGAAAGCCCGGACCACCACGGCAGCGACAGCGTCCCGAGATTGAGCGGCGGCAGGCTGGTCTCTCCCGGCCTGGCCGGCGGATACGGACGGAGGGCAGGGAATCTCCTTGCCTCGGCCATCACCCGGAGGGACTCCGCGATGCCCATCCACCACGGCCGACCCAGCGAATAGACGATGGGGTCGCTGTAGTCCGGCTCGCCTGGACGCGCGGGGGGATATTCGGGCAGCGGCCCGAACCTAGGCGGGTTGAACATGTCCCCAACTTCCATAAGGAAGTGGCGCCACCAAGGCTCGTGGATGGACTCGATCACCAGCGAGTCCATCCCGCGGAGGCGGGGGCCTTGCCCAGAAGTCATTTCCGAACGATGAAACTCCGGCATAACCTACTGGCAAGATTGGACGTAGAACACAACCCCGTCGTTACATCGCGAGTGCTTTCCCAGTCCTCGCATGCACGTACTCCGGGCCGGCGTCCGCCAACCTGCCCGATAGCCATCATAGGCCCCCCGACACCCGCCTTGCAAGGGGCAAGTCCGGTTGATCTCAGGTTCCGACATACGCAACGCAGTCGATCTCGACTTTGAGTCCGGCTGCGGGAAGCGCCGCCTGAACCGTAGTGCGGGCCGGCTTGGCTGCCCCAAAGTACTCCGCATAGACCGCGTTCATCTCGGCAAAGTCGCGAATGTCCGCGAGGAAGACCGAGCACTTCACCGCGTCGTCGAGAGAAGCTCCCGAGGCCTCCAGAATGGCCTTGATGTTCCGGATGGTGCGATGGGTCTCCTCGGCCACGGTGCCATGAATCGGCTTGCTAGTGTCCGGGTCCAGCGCCGCCTGCCCGGAAACGTAGACGAATCCTCCCGCCTTCACCGCGTGGGAGTACGGACCCTGCGGTCTGGGCGCGCCTTGGGCTGTGACGCGCTCGACTGTCTCGTGATTGGCTTCGCTCACTCTGGTTTCCCCCAAAAAACCCGGCGCCGCCCGTGGCGCACCGGTCTCACTGCAGCTTTCCCCGGCCCTCGACGGCCCACGAACGCTCCACGCTGTCCCCGCGGATTCCGTGAGCCGTCTCGTGCATGTTGACCGCGACGCACACGTGATTGGGAACCACACGGAGGCGGTCCCCGATTCTCAGCGGCGGTCCTTCGTGCCCCCTCAGATCGAGCACGCCGTGTTCCTCGCTCATCCTCGCGAAACGGATCCCGGGCATTCCGACGACCTGCCCGAAGCCATCCTGCCCGATCGGACGCATCGAGTCGGACGTGAATGTCTTCGAGCCACCATCGATGACCGCCCGGTCCGGACGCGGGGTGGACACGACAGTCGTCAAGATCGTTGCCGCGCAGTCCTCGAATCCGCATGCCCCGGCCGCAACCTGCGTCCGGTCGTTGAATGCGTATGTGCCTGGTCGCAGCTCGGTGACCCCGGGCACGCGGTGGGACTCATAAAGGGTGGGAGTCGAGCCGCCGCTTACCGTGTCCGTCGGCAGTCCATCGCGGCGAAAGTCGTCCAGAATCCCTGCGAGGTCGGAGCCAAGCCGCTGGAGCGCCTTCTCGCCGTCGTCCGTGGCAAGGTTCACATGGCCCGGATAGAACATGAGTCCCTCGAGCCTGAGGGGCGGCATGCGCGTGACGGCCCTCGCGAGCTCCAGCAGCCGCTTTCCCGGTGCGACTCCACAGCGGCGCATGCCGAGATCCGTCTCGACCAGGATTCCGATGCCCACCCCCGCCCGTGCGGCGTGCCGCTTCAGACCCTCTGCGACCTCGGTGCTGTCAAGGGCGACCGAGACCGGTGTGCGGCGGGCGACGCCAACGAGCCGGGTCCACTTTGCATCCCCCCAGACGGGGTAGGCGATCAGCAGGTTGGGTACGGTATCGTCCGCCATCACCTCTGCCTCGCCGACCTTCGCCACAGTCAGACCGCAGGCTCCCCGATCAAGCTGCATGCGGCCGACCAGGGGCGACTTGTGTGTCTTGGTGTGCGGCCTCAACCGCAGGCCGTGCGAACTGGCGTAGCGCGCTGCGCGGTCAAGGTTCGCCTCCAGACGGTCCATGTCAATCAGCATGGCGGGCGTGTCCAGTTCGCGGATCGTCATGACTGCAGCGACGGGCAGGCGCGCCCCCGTCCGGCGGTTCCATGCAGCAGTCTATGGCAACTGTCTGCGAAAGTGCCGACCAGGCTGCTTGGCATGCGGTTCAGGAGCAACGAACGGCGCAACCTCCCACGTTAGCGCTCCGGCGGGAGGATCCCCAGCCGCCACGATGCTGGATCGCCGCATTGGCGGCGTGATCCGGCGTCACGCCCGTAGCAAATCACGTTTCCGCTTCAACAGGGGCACCGTCGCAGATGATTCCTCCGTCTATGATGAGCGCGAATGCTGTCAGCCAGGCGAGCCGTGGTGCTGCTGTGTCTGGCCTCGGCCGCGTCGGCTTCCCTGGCCGGCACTGACGGATTTGCGCCATGGACGGACTCCGGCTTCCTCGGTGCCGACCAGCGCTGGCTCCATCCGGATGAGATCTATCCGCGCGGCGTTCCCGCACTTCCATTCGAACTCGACGCGACCGTGATGTTCGCCCGCGGCACTCCGTGGACCCAGGCCCGTGCCGTTCGCCAGATACGCCGCACGGCGGGGATTCTCGGGGCCTGCGGCGTTCGTCTTGGAAGGATTCGTCTTGCCCGGTTGCCCCTGGGTCCCGATCGACGCCGGATCGACGTCTCCGAATCCGATCCCGCCACCGGCGTGCCGGCCGCTGTCGCGGAACTCAGCGCCCTGCTGCCGGCCGCCACGCCGCATCCCGTCGCGTTCTTGATTGCCAGGGTTGCGGGGACCGAATCGCTTGCTGTCTCCTACCGCGCCCGGGACGAGCGCGGCCCCGGCGCTCCCTATCTCAACACCGCGTGGATTGGCTACAGGGCCCACTGGCTGCCTCGTAAGGACGAGGAGTACTCGGCGCTCGCGCATGAGTTCGCTCATCTGCTCTGCCGGTGCGGCCATACTGCCGGGCCCACACGCCATTTGCTGCACAGTGCCCGGAATTTTCTTGCATCGACAGTGCTCCCGGAGCACTGTCGGAGGATCGCCTCCAGCCCCCTGTTGACCGTAACGGATTGATAGCAAGGGATGTTATGGGACAGGGGAGCAGTCTAAACAATCTGAATACGCCCAATAAAAATTATCTAATTGCTCTTACGCCCGGCGTTCGCTAGCTTGAAAACTCGGGCGGGCGTTCAATCCCGCCACATTTCGATAGAACGAGTTCAGTCGACTGTTGAGGAGCAGCTCCTCGATGGCGAAGGGGCTCAGAACCTGGAGGAGACCATGAAGACCTGCATTTTGAAGCTACTGGTACTCACGATTGTCGCGATTCCGCTCATTGCCGCCCCCGCCGGGGAAAACGCAAGTTCGGATCCGGCCGATCTGGAAGCCGAACTCCGCGAGGAGCTGTCCTCGCTGCGCTCGCGTCTGCTGAAGCTGGAGGCGATGCTCGACTCGCTGCAGGACAGCGATGCGCAGGCGGAGGCGTCCAAGGCTGTCGCCACAAGCGCGGAGACCGCCCAGAGCGGGGAGGCTGTGGCAGCGGTTGCAGCCCGGCCCGCGCCACTCGACCCGGAGGCCGTCAGAGTGGCGGCTGCCAAGGCCGCACGTGACGAGGCCGCCTGGAAGGGGCCAAAGGCGATCAGCGACGCCGAGCCGGCACAGGACGTGCCCGTGGGCGTGGCGAGCAGCGGCGGCCAGTCGATTTCGTTCACGGGCCTGCTCGACACCTACTACACGCACAACACCAACAGCCCCGAGGACGGGAACAACACGCTGTACTACACGAATCCGAACGCGCGCGGCTTCGGCCTCAACCAGGCCAAGCTGGAAATCGATGCGAGCGGGGACGGTCCGATCGGCTTCCGTTCGGACATCTGGTTCGGCTCGGGCGCCCGCCTGTTCCGCGACGGGCTGGAGCCCGGTCCGCTGGCCGATGTCCTCTACCTGCAGCAGGCGTACGGCTACTACCAGTTCGAGAACGGGGCGCAGCTTGACGTCGGCCTGTTCGGCACGATCGCCGGTCTCGAGGTCGCCGAGTCGCACCTGAACTGGAATTACACCCGCGGCATGCTCTGGGCATGGAACGAGCCGTTCTCCCACCTTGGCGCCAAGTTCAGCGCGCCCGTCAGCGACAGCGTGACGGCGACCTTCATGCTGGTTAACGGCTTCGACAACGCTTGGGACCAGAACACCGGGAAGTCCTACGGACTCCAGATCTCCCTCGCCCCGAGCGACCGATTCAACACCACCGCGACCTGGATCAACGGCCCCGAGAACGCGGGCACGAACCAGGGATGGCTCAAGAACTTCAGCTGGAACTTCTACGGCGGCCTCCACGACCGTTTCGAGATAATGGGCAACCTCGACTACATCTCGAACACCGACCCCGACGGGATGTCGGCCACCTCCTGGGGCATGGGCGGGTACGCCCGCGTGCATTTCACCGACCAGGTCCGCCTGGCATACCGCATGGAGTTCATGGACGACTCGCAGGCGCGTTCGACAGGAGTGGAGCAGAACCTGCGCGAGAACACGATCACGTTCGAGGTCCAGCCCGTCAAGGACGATCCGCGCTTCCTGACCCGCATTGAGTACCGGCGCGACTGGTCGGATGTGGCGTTCTTCAGCTGTCCGAGCTGCGCCGACGGCTTCGCGTTCAACCAGAACACCTTCACCGTCGGCATGATGTGGGTGTTCGGCCCCAAGGAATAGAGTTCCTCCAGCCTGGTGCCCGCCGGCCCACCCCGGCGGGCGCCACCCTCCGTCCGCGTCCCGAGGACCTTGCGTCGCGGGGGCGCGGCGCCCGTGCTGTCGGTACAATGAGGCACGCCACTGGGGGACCGGACTTGCAGCGTCGCGACTGGATCAAGACTGCGCTGGCTGGAACCGGGGCGGCAGCCGCCGCGCCGGTGGTCACGCACATAGCGCCCGCCCCGGCCGCGCAGGCTGCGGAAGCGGCGCGATGGGAGCCGCTGCTGTTCGACTCGCACCAGAACGAGACCGTGGTCGTGCTGACCGAGCTCATCATTCCCGAGACCGACACGCCCGGAGCGAGGGCGGCCAAGGTCAACGAGTACATCGACCTGATGCTGCACGATGTGGTTCCCGACAAGGGCCACGGATTCCTCAAGGGGCTCGGTTGGCTGGACGGGCACGCGATCGGACTGCACGGAGTTCCGTTTCTGGCCCTTGAGCAGGATGACCAGATTGCGATACTCGAGTCCTTGGACGAGGCTGACGAGCCCGAGCTGCGGCCTGGGGCCGAGTTCTTCCGGAGGCTGAAGCGGCTGACCGTCGAGGGCTACTACACTTCGCGGATCGGGATCGCCGAACTCAATAAGCACGGGGTTCCCTCGACGTTCGCCTGCGAACACGAATCTCACGGGTGACGCCGCGCACGCCGGCCTCCCGGCGGGTGATCCGGGTGGTAGATGCCGTAGGATTTGTGCACGTCCTCGAGGGTCAGCGTTCCCAGCATGACGCTCGGGTTGACACGACTCGCCACGGGCAATAGAGGGTAGACGGCCAGATGCCGCAGGGCCTGGTCGATCGGAAGGTCGGGGTGCGTCCGCGTGACCGGGCGGATTCTGAGGCCTTCCCTGATCGTATACTCGCCCCTGCCTTCCTTGATCGCCCGTTCAAGGTCGCGACGGCTCGTCCATCCCCACTGCCCCTGCCGGATTTCCACGATGAGGGCGTGCTCGCCGATCGCATCCGTCAGGTCCAGGGCCCGCCGGATGCTGAGCTCGTTGGACACGACCCGGTTCTGGTCTCGTCGCATCGCGTCCTCGACCTGCATCAGGGGGGTTTCCCGGCGCTCATCGACCGAAGGAAGGTCCATCCCGTCCTGGTAGCCGGCGAGCTGAAACACCGACTCGCGCTGCAGCCGGCGCGAGACCAGGATTCCGATCGTGTTCGCGACCATGACCGGCAGGATGATCTCGTAGCTCGCACTGAGCTCGAACACCATGAAGACCGAAGTCATTGGAGCCCGAAAGATGCCGGCGAAGAATGTCCCGATGCCGACCAGCACATAGGCGCCGGTTGAGCTTGTGGCGAACGGCCAGACGAGGTGCGCCAGACCGCCCACTCCGCCTCCAAGCGCGGCTCCCACGAACAGCGAGGGAGCCAGCAGACCGCCCGGCGTTCCGCAGCTGAAGCAGAGGGCCATCGTGACGAGCTTGACAACTCCGAACACCAGCAGCATGTCCCACGGAAAGCGGTCGTGCAGGGCGCCGTCAATGACCCCGTACCCCGCGCCCAGCGTTTCCGGGACCACGAAGCCCACGAGGCCCACGGCAAGGCCCGCCAGGGCCGGCAGCCACACCCTGCGCCGGTCCGGAATCTGCAGGATCCGTCCGCGGAGCCTGATCGCGTTGCGTGTGAAGAGCGCAGAGAGGTAGCCGCCGGCAACGCCGATCGCGGCATACACCAACAGCTCGGAGTAGCCGGCAAGCTCGAATTCAGGCACCCGGTACAGGGGCTCGTCTCCCAGGAACCAGCGGCTCACCACGACCGCCGAGACCGAGGAGAGCACGATGGATCCGAGGACGCCCGCGTTCCATGCGGCGACGACCTCCTCCATGACGAACAGCACCGCCGTGATCGGCGTGTTGAAGGCCGCTCCGATGCCCGCCGCCGCGCCGATGGGCGCGATCATGCGCATGTGGTCGCGCGTCAGATGGAAGATCCGGCCAAGCAGGGAGGCGATTCCCGCGCCCATTTGCAGCGCGGGGTCCTCAGGTCCCATGGGATTGCCCGTGCCGATGGAGACTGTGCAGGTGGCGAACTTGCCCAGGACGCTGCGGAACGGGATGTATCCGTCGGATGCGTAGACGGCGGTCTTGGTGTAGTTGACCCCGGTTCCGCGTGCGGTCGGAACGACGTACTGGACAACCGCATAGCCCACGAGACCGCCCAAGGCCGGCCATGCCGCCAGGAGATACCTTGAGTTCTGGGAGAGCGAGTGAATCGTATGCCAGTTGAGGAACTCGATCGATATGTGAAAGCACACGACGACCAGCCCGGAGAAGATCCCGATCACGATCGACAGCAGGAGGAACCGCTGCGGCTCGTCCAGAACAGGGCTGACCCTGCTGAACTCGACGATCTTGTCCAGGATGTCTCGGAGCGGTCTCATCTCGACAACTTGGCCATCACGCGCCAGAAGGGGACGTCCGGGACATCTGTCGGCTCGCAGGAGGTGGCGGCGATGCTCCAGATCTGCTCGGCGAGCTGGATGTTCGACTCGACGGCGGCAGCGCTCGCCCGCCGCCGAGTTGCTTCGAGGACGGATTCGGCCGCGCTGACCGTGTCGACCTGCTCCGGCGGCAGCACAGGCAGGGGACCGACGAAGCTGTGGCCGAGCGGGTTGCGGCAGGATGAGAGCCCGTCCATCGCCCGGTCGATGAGCACCAGGCTCCTCCGGAACCGTTCGTCCAGCGTGATGCCGCGGCGGGTCGGGTCCAGGGCGATGATGCGGGTGCAGAGCTCCGCCCGCTCGGCCGTTTCGTCGTCCTGGCGCGCGAGCTGGGCCCGGTTGTAGTGTGTTCTGGCCGTCAGGTAGTTGCCCAGCTCGAACTCGGCGTCCGCACGTCCCAGCAGCAGCTGCCGGTTTCTGGGGTCGCTGACCAACAGGGACCGGAACAGCGAGGAGGCACGGTCGTACAGGCCCTGCCGCAGCAGCAGGACCGCGAGGCGAGTCCTGATGGCTGCGTTGCTCGGCGCGATTTCCGCCAGGTCGAGAAGCTCGGCAGTGAGTTGCTGATCGCGGCCACTGCTCTCCAGCAAGTCCACCAGCTCCAGCCGCATGTCGATGCGCGCATCCTCGGTCGCGTCGTCCCACCGGCCGTGAAAGGCGGTCCGGTAGTACGAGACGGCTTCGTCGATCCGATCCTCGCGCGCCGACAGCCGCGCGAGCAGGAGGTTCACGATTCCCGATGTCGGGTCCACGGAGCGGAGCCCGCTGAGATGCCTCTCCGTTTCCGTGTATCGGCCAGAGGCGATCAGGGCGCGGGAGAGCTCGAGTCGATACGTCGGGTTGTCACGGGAGTACAGGAGGGCGTCCCGGTAGCGGCTAATGGCCTCGTCGTAGTGCTCCGTGGCCATTTCGCTCTGCGCGGCCTCGAAATAGAGCCTTCCGCGCTCCTCTCCTTCCGCCTTGAACGAGCGCGCGTAATACCACGTCAGAACGAAGATCACGGCCATGACGGCAAATACGGTGACGAGGATCCGCGGTGACGCGCCTTCGGCAATCGAGGCCCTGCCTCGGCAGTACGGGCACTCTGCTCCGAGATGCGGAACCTCGTTGCGGCAAATCCTGCAGGTGTAGCGCTGGGCCATCGGGAGTGGTGGTGGGGCTCTTCTCAGGATAGGAAACCCCGGGGCGCCCAAGTCGGAAAGGCTCGGTCGGCACGCCGCTCAGCCCGGTTCCGGGGCTCTCGGTTCCAACGCCGGTGAGGGACGACCGCCGCCACGTCCGTGAACTCCCCCCGAGCGAAGCATTTCAGCCCAACAAAGCTCTGGACACCGCGCAAGCAAGCACCGCAGTGTCCAGCCGGCATGCCTTGCTCTCGGACTGGAGAGAGGCGAAAGCCTTGCCTCAGGCTCAAAGATGCGCGATACGGACCGAGGACGGCACCGCCAGACTGGCGACTTCGGCAAGGTGCTCGTGGTGTGTGAAGTAAATCACCTGGCACGTCCGCGCAAGCTCCGCGAGCACACGAAAGCCGGCGCCTGATCGCTGGTCGTCAAAGTTGATGAGCAGATCGTCCGCGATGAACGGGAGAGGCTGGGCACCCTCCAGATAGTGTTCCAGTGCGGCGACCCGCAGAGCGAGATAGAGCTGGTCCGCTGCGCCGGAACTCATCCCGTTGACTTCAACCCTCTCGCCGCCCGGGCGACGGCCTACAAGTCTGGTCTGGTCCTTCTCGTCGAAGTCGAGTTCCAATGACTGGAACGAGCGCAAGGTCAGCGCGGAGAAGAGCTCTCCGGCTCGCTTGAGCATAGGACCCTGCCGTTCGCGACGATTCCGCTCGATCGCCCACTGCAGGAGCAGCGACGTGGCGCGGGCGCGAACGTACTGCGCTGCGATCCCGCCGATTTCGGCGAGCGCCTCCTGACGGGCGCCCTCCGCCACCGCAGCGGCGTCGCTCCCGCCCACAGCGGAGAACTGGGTTTCGGCCTCGCGCAGGCTGTCGCGCGCCACGAGCTGTCGCTTGCGGAGTTCCTCGATCCTAATTCGCAGCTCCTCCTCACGGGAAGCAGCCTTGTCAAGGTCGACCCCTCGGCACTCGTCCTGGATCTCGGCGACCGACAGGCCGTCCCCGTCCCCCTCGAGGGTCCTGATCACTTCCGACAATCGCGATCGACAGGTGCCGGCACGCTCGGCCTTGTCGATCTCGAGCTTCAGCCCATCGACGGTCTCGACCCCTGCCAGGGCCTGCAGGGCGATGATTCCCTCCTGGGCGTTCCGCCTGGCCTCAATCTGGCGATTCAGGCGCTGTTCCACCTTCCTGATCTCCCTGTCCTTCGCCAGGGCGTCCTTGCGGGTCTGGCGACTGTGCTCGAGACGACCCCGCAGCTCCGGCACCACCTCGTCAGGACCCATCGTGGCCAGGTCGGGCGCAACCGATCTCACGACATTGCGCAAGTCCCTCTCGAAGTCCTCGATGTCCCTGCGCATCAGGAGGATCCGCTTGTCCCGCAGATTGGCGATCTCGGCCCCGACAAGCCGCATGTCATCGATCACGCCGAGCTGGGCTCCGACCGACTCGGGATCCGAGTTGGGCGGGAGGCCCAGGCCCCTCGCTGCCTTCGACCATTTCCCCTGCCACTCCTTCTCAGCGGAAAAGGCCCGCTCGGTCTGCTCGCGCTTGATCCTGACTTCGGCCTCCTCCTGACGCAGTCCGGCTTCAAGGTCGGCCCTTGTCTTCTTTGACTGCTCGCGCCGTTGCAGCTCCGCGGACGCCAGATCGAGCAGCGCAGGGAGGCCTCTGGCCCGCATGGGTGCCGGGTCGATTCCAAGCAATCGCAGTTCGGCTGAAACCGACTCGGATGCACGCTCCTCCAGCTTGCGCAGCATCGCCAGCTTCTGCCCGATTTGAGACTGCCTCGCAATGGCCTGGCGCAGGCTGTCCCGCGTTTCGAGCCATGCAAGCATCAGGTCCGGGCTCAATGGCGTGATCGGCGCATCGGCCCACATTTCCCGCCAGGCCCGGTCCAGGACCCCCGAAGATGCCGAAAAGCGGCGGTGCTCGTCCTCGAGAGTGCCCAGCTTCTGGCGGGCGTCCTCCATCGACTGGCTGACCTGCTCCAGGCGAGCGGCCTGGCTCGCCGTTTCGACGCTGCGGTCCGCCGCGCCGTCAGCCGCCCGAACCGCGTCCTCGTAGGCCTCCGCCAGATTCGCCGCGCCGCGCTTGAACCGCCTGCTTTCTTCCTCGGCCACCGGCTGGCCGGCGATGTGCTTGCGGCGTATCAGGTCCCAGCCGAAGTCTCGGGTCTCCCGAAGATCGAGCACGTCCTTCCGGCTGACGGGTCGGTCGTTCGTCCGGATCCGGTCGCGGCGGCTCCGAAGCTGGACCAGGTTGGATCTCGTTGAGTCCAGACGGTCCTTGCAGTCCGCCATCTGGTGGCTGAGGTTCCTCCTCGTGTCCCTGTGAACCTGCACCTCCGCCTTCGTGGGCGCCGCCAGCGTCCGCGCGACTTCGACGGACTCCGGCCTTGGCCGCAGCACGCCGAATAGGTGCCGGACTTCTTCCTGCGCCCTTGCGAGGTCGGTGGCGGCCTCCCGCACCTGTGAGCCGATGTCCCCGAAATCGCGCTTCGTTGCGGCAGTTACGGCCGAGAGGCCCCGCACATCGGCCGGAACCGGAGTCTCGTCCAGCCGGCGCCTGCCCTCCGCGAGCCGCGATTCGGCCTCTCGCAGTGCCTTCCTTGTCGACCTGATCTCCGCCAGACGCGAGGTGCGTCGATTGAGCAGATGCCTCGCCCGATTGACCGCAGCCCTCGAGGGAATGCGTGCCAGCAGATCCGAGGCCCGTTCGTCGCTCCAGCCCAGCTCCCCGGAATGATCGCGAAGCCTGCGCTCCTCGGCCTCCATCTCGGCTTCCCGCTTCGGGAGGTCGCTCCGCTCCTTCTGAACCTGGATCCAGCGCTCGTAGATGCGGTCGATCTCGCTGGACCGAAGCAGTGCTGACTGGTCCCAGCGGAGTTCCTTGCGCTCGGTTCTCGCCCGCCGGATATCCTCGTCGAGCATCTCGATCTGGCGATCCGCCACCCGGATGTCCCGCTCGGAGTTCGATAGGGTCCGCCTTGCGTCGGAAGGGAGCTCCGGAGTGGCGCCGAGGCGCTCGATCTCCGCATCGAGCTCGGTTTTCTCGTTGACGAAGCGCTTCAGCCTTCGGGTCCGGCCAAGTCTTCGCAGGTCGGCTTCGCCGGCCTCCAGCAGACTCCGCAGCTCCTCGTACTCGGCCCTGCAGGTCTCTTCCTTGGACTTCAGCTCGTTCCACTTCCTCGCCGTGAGCTTGTGTGCGCGCAAGTCGGCCTCGGCTGCCTTCCGCCTGTCGTCGGCGATATAGAATCTGCGCTTGGCCGATCGCCTCTTGCTCCACAGCAGGTCAGCCTCCTTGTCCAGTTCGAGGCGTCGCCTGCTCAGGTCCTGGAATCCGGAGCGGGCCGCGAACAGTGCTTCACCGACATCCCCTCTCGCTTCGAGGATCTCCTGGCCTCCCTTGCGGAGACGCGCATGGTCCAGACTGAACATGCGCTGCAGCCGATCGCGGCTGGCGTCCCCGACGAAGGGCGCGAGGGCGCTGTCGCCGGCCGGGAATGCGACGCCGTCGGCGCTCAGCAGCGTCTTCTTCCTTCCCTTCCGGCGCTGGACCGCCAGACTGCTCCCGTTCGACTCGAGAGTCCCTCCGATCCGCATGTCCCTGTAGCCGTGCAGGAACCCCATCGGCGAGCGCATGGGAATCCCGAACAGAAGGTCTTCGACCGCCGACATGACTGTCGACTTCCCCGCCTCGTTCCGCCCCACGATGACGTGCAGGTCGGGCTTGCAGGCCGGAAAGTCAATGCCTTCGTCCGTGAAGCAGCCGTAGCGCGTCAGGTCGATTCGCCGTATCCGCATCGTTCACTCCCCTGTCGCTGTCAGTCTGGCCAGCGCGTATCGTCCAGCCAGTGTCACGAGCTGGTCGTAGTCGCTGTCCGCGGCTGCGCGGAGCATCTCGTCGTCCGCGCCTTCGCGGACTTCGTGGGGAAGCCGGCGGATCAGTTCGCCGATGTGCTTCTGCAGGCCCTCGCGCAGTTCCTCGTCCTTGGCAGCCACGCCGATGTCCCCCAGCACGTCCGCCGCGGAGGCCCCGTCCGTCGCGTTTCGCGGCGATTCCGTCCTGACCACCAGTCGCTCGATCCACGCCCGCCCGTCGCCCAGGCCTTCGGCCGTCGCCCGGGCCTCGGCGAGGAGTCTTTCCTCGGAGGCCAGAGCGAGGCTGTGGGCCTCGGTGCGGCCTGTGAGCTCGATCCGGCAGGCGAGCAGTCGGCCGTCCGACCTCTCTTCCGCAGCCTCCTCGACCCGGTCGCGGATGGCATCGCACAGATCCTGGAATGCCACGCAGTCCTCGGCCGGCACTTTCACGACCTCCCAGCGCACTAGGTCCACCTGAAACGCCTCGACGCCGGACACCGCCCCGTCCTCGACGCTGACGAGGAAGGCGCCCTTCGGGCCGGTCTCTCGGATGTGGCGGCCCTGCAGCACACCGGAATACACGACGTACGGCCGGCGGTGATGGACGGCGGGGGCGTGCACGTGGCCCAGCGCCCAGTAGTCGTATCCCTTGTTAACAAGGTCGTCGAGCGAGCACGGTGCGTAGTTGGCATGGCCTTCCGTGCCTGCAAGCGACGTGTGCAGCAGGCCGATGTTGACGTCTCCAGGCACTCGCGGCGGATAGGACCGCGCGAGGTTGTCGCTGACGTCCCGCCTCCCGAAGCTCTGGCCGTGGAGTGCAACGCCCAGCTCGGGGATTCTCTTCGTTTCGGGCTTGCGGTGGGAGAAGATCTTCACGTTGTCCGGGAGGGCCAGCTTGCGCCGGACCTGGTTTGCAGCGTCGTGGTTGCCATAGATCAGGTAGACATCGACGCCGGCCTTCCGGAGGCGCGCCGCTTCGCGAACGAAGAACAGACCGGTCTGATAGTCCTGCCAGTCGCGGTCGTATAGATCGCCCGCGATCAGCAGGAACGACGCCCCCTCCTCGATGGTCCGGCTGACCAGCGCGGTGAAGGCCTCCCCCGTCGCCCTGCGGATCAGGGCCACGGCGGCGCTGTCCTGCCCTGTCAGGCCCCTCAGCGGGCTGTCCAGATGAATGTCGGCGGAGTGTACGAACCGAAACGACTGCATGGAGCGATGCCTCCCAACTTCCTTCCGCGACCGATTCCGGGGCAGTGCGCGTTACGTGGCCGCGAGCATACCGATCCCGTACATGTGCAATAACTGGTCTTTAGCGAGTATCGCACATCCCGCTCGATGCGTGTCGACAAACTGCCGCCGTGTCGTGGTTCCCCGCAATGCAGACTCCGGGATACCGCCGGTCAGAACAGCCGCTCCGCCGGTCGGAGCGTGCCGAACGAGCCCACGTTCGCGATTGCAAGACTGATCCGGAACTGGTTGTCACTGCGTGCATTGCCGATGGAGAGGCGGCGAAGCTCGACGCTGAAACCGCAGCAGTCCGTGTTGTACGTCAGCTGCGAGATGGAATATAGGATGACCCCCTGACGGAAATCGTAGACGTTGTGGAGCGAGGCGTTCCAGCCCCGGCGGTTGTAGTCGCCGTAGCGGACGCCGGTCAGGAGCTGGTTGCTGGGGGGCGTGATCGTGCCGGGCAGCCTGACGGCCCGGTTCCCGGCCATCACATGGACCGACTGGCTGACCTGCACGCTCGCGTCGGCGGTCGTGTTCACCAGCCTGCCCCGCAGCGGATCGTAGTCGTTTCGCCAGCGCAGGCTCCAGCGCCTGCCCGGATACAGCTTCAGCGAGGTGGCCACTGGGGAATACCTGCGGGCCTCCGACAGGAACGCGAACGAGGAGAAGTCGAGCGTGGACTGCAGCACGTTCCGGCTGCCGGGCACGACCGCCCCGCCGAACTCGGGCTCGAAGTAGCGCCTTTGCCAGACCTCCAGGCTGGCCACCTCCCGGACGCGTCCGCTGGAATCGTTCTTGGCGTAGAGGCGGTTCGTGACGGAGATCTCGGCCTCGTTGGTGTTGTGCACGAGGTCTCTCGCGTCGAAGCGGATCGCGCTGTCGAAGTCCTCGACTCCGCGCGTGTAGCGGTACCGAAACCGCGGTTCGATCACATGCTTGACCCTGTCTCCCAGCCACTTCGGACCGCGAAAGACGCGCTCCACCGCCGGTGTCGCGACATCGACTGCGATCTCGCCCGTTCTGCGGTAGAGATTCCTTCCTACCAGGCCGTCGGGAGTGCGCCGCTGTCCGTACGCGACGGCGCGGGCCCCTAGTGTCGGAGTGACCGTGAAGCCCTTTGCCGACAGCCTGGTCGACACGCGCGGGAAAAACATGGCGCGCTGGACGAAGCGGCGCGTCTGATAGCTGCGCTGAGTGCGGCTGATCAGGTCGAGGGACGAGTCGAAGCTGAGCCACAGGGGTGCGCGCTTCGGGCCGATGCGCCGCTCGCGGCTGTTGAACTCGATTCCGGGCAGCTTCCGGATGACGACGCTGTTGTGGCGGGCGACGCTCTGGAAGTGCTCGTTGCGTAGAAGCGAGGTGTTGAACGAGAACGTCGAGAAGTTCTTGGAAACGAAGCCGATCGACCGGATCTGCGAGAACACCGCCTCCTCATAGGTCTGGGTGAAGGCCTGGCGGAACTCGAGGGAGCTCAGGTAGTGGAGATCCGCTACCCCGCGCCAGCCCTTTCCGAAGAGTGTCTGGCCCTTCATGCTGAAGGAGTTGCCGCCCTGCTTCAGCCGCCTGCCGTCTGCGAGTTGGCGGCCCCGGTCCCGGACGTCAAAGAACACCGCGTCGAAGTTCGAGTTGCGCGTCGGCCGTCCCCGCAGGCTGGCGTTCGTCGCAAATCCCCGGGAGGTGTACAGCGTGCCGCCGAACGTCGCGTCGAAGCTCCGGTTGATCGCCCAGTAGTAGGACAGCCCCAGTATGCGCCCGAAGCGCGAGCTGTTGCCGATCGTGGGTGTTAGGAATCCGCTCTGGCGGGGCATCCGCTTCAGGGACTTGCGGTAGTAGGGTACGTAGAGCAGTGGCACGCCTCGCAGGCGCAGCACGCCGTTCCGCACCACCGCTGACCTGCCCGGCACGAGATCGGCGCGCGAGGAGCGGAGTGTCCACCACGGGCTCGACGGGTTGCAGTTCGTGACCCGTCCGTCGTGGATTGTGTAGTGCTCGCCCGCCTTGTGGGCGATGCGCGCCTCAAACTGGAAGGGATTGTCGGTCGAGAGCAGCCGCGGACCGCCCTGACTGGCCGAGGACGCGCGCCCGCGGGCTTCATAGAAGGTGCCCAGTTCCGATTGAAGGTTGTACGCCAGCCTCTCGGCCCGGAGATCCTGCTCCCCGTCGAGCGTCCGGTAGTGGACGTTGCCGGTCGCGGCGATCTCCCCGCTCCCCTCGTGAAAGCGCAGTTCGTTCGCGGTCAGGACAATGTTCCCGTAGGTCAGCTCCACATCGCCCGAGGCCCGGCGCAGGGGCCCTTCGCGGGACTGGGAGTGGGCGCGGATCTCGACGGCGGATCGGAGCCGGGGCAGTTGGGCGGGCTTCGGATCAGTTGGCCCCTCGTCGCGTGGCTGCGCCGCCGCCCCCGGCGGCCAGAGGAAGAGCGCGACCAGGCACACGGAAAACTGTCGGCCCGAACGCACTTTGCACCTGCAAACTAGCAAACCGCGTGACTGGCCAGAAAGTCCTTCCGGGTGATCTGCGGCGGGCCGTCTCGCAAGCCGGACTCCGCGGGTTTGAGGGCGCCCCGAATCGGGATCGCACCGGGCAGTCGGGCGACCGGGGGATTCGTCACGCGCCGCGCGTCGCCCAATCCTAGAATGCGAACCTGCCGGCTTCGAGGACTCTGGCTGCGACTCGGTCCCGAATCGCGGGCATGTCGATGGGCCTGATCGCCAGCAGGCTCTCGAAGGCCTTGTGCCCGCTGTCGAGATCCGCCCCGGTGCAGCAGGCGCCGATCACATGACCGCCGAGCGTCCTCAGCCTTGTCATCGTGTGGTGCAGGAGCCCCGTGAGGATGTCACCGACGACGACGCCGGCGCCCGCCTCCTCCACACGCCCCGCGCGCAGCAACGCGGACTCCGCAGCGTACGCCTCCATCATCATGTCGGCCAAGGCTCCGGTCACCTCCTGGTTCCTCTCCAGACCTGAGCCGAGCCGCCGCCTTGCCAGTCGCGCGACGGCCAGCGTGGCTCGCTTGGCCCGCCCGACACGGTCGCGATGCTCCTGGTAGACGGTCTTGGGGCCGTCCGCAAGCGCGTGGGCTGCGCGCGGCCTCGACGCGTCCGGGACTCCCATCAGGTCCAGCCTTCCCTGTGCGGCCCGCTTAAAGAGCATTCCCGCCGTTAGCATGCGGTTGATCTCGTTGGTGCCTTCGAAGATGCGATTAATGCGCGAGTCCCGGTAGCCGCGCTCGACAACGTAGTCCTGGTGGTATCCGTAGCCGCCATGGATCTGAACCGCCTCGTCCGCGACGTGGTCGAGGGCCTCGGAGAGGTACACCTTCGCGATCGAGCACTCGATTGCGTACTCCTCGATGGCCTTCAGGGCCTTTCGGGGCGCGCCCGGGTCCTCCCAGGAGAGCCCTTCCAAACGAGCGTCAATCATTCCCGCCGTGCGATACGTCAAGGCCTCGCCCGCAAAGGTCTCCATGGCCATGTCGCCGAGTTTCTGGCGTATCGCCCCGAAGTGTCCGATGGGCTGGCCGAAGGCCCGCCGCTGCATCGCATACCGCGCCGATTCTCCCAGCAGGTCCTTCGCACCGCCCACGCAGGCGGCTGCGAGTTCGAGACGGCCCATGTTGAGGACGTTGAAGGCGATCACGTGGCCCCGGCCGACCTCCCCGAGGACGTTCTCGACCGGAACCCGGACGTCGTCCAGGTACAGCGCAGTCGTCGAACTGCCGCGAAGGCCCATCTTGTGCTCTTCGGCGCCGGGCTTGACGCCCTCCCATGCGCGCTCCACCAGGAATGCCGTGAACCGCTCGCCGTCCACTTTCGCGAAGACCGTGTAGAGATCCGCCCAGCCTCCGTTCGAGATCCACATCTTCTGACCGTTCAGGACGTAGTGCCTACCGTCCGGCGTCAGTTCCGCACAGGTCCGCGATGCCAGGGAGTCGCTTCCCGCATGGGGCTCGCTCAGGCAGTAGGCCCCGAGGATCTCGCCCGCGACCAGCCGTGGAAGGTACTTCTCCTTCTGCTGCTCGGTCCCGAAGAAGACGATCGGCATCGTTCCGATGCCGGCGTGGCCGCCGTAGGTGGTCGAGAAGGATGCGTAGGTCCCGATGCACTCGCACACCAGCATCTGGGTCGTGATGTCCAGTTCGAGGCCGTCGTAGTGTTCCGGCACCAGCACTCCGAGGAGGCCGAGCTCTCCGGACTGCCGGATCAGCGCGCGCATAAGGCCTTGGTCCTGGCGCTCGAGTGCCGGGATCTGCGGATTCACCTCCTCGTCCATGAAGCGGCGAGTCGTGGCCCGGATCTGGTGCTGTATCTCGCTGAAGTCCTCCGGCGTGAGCACCGCCGAGGGGCTGGAGTCCCGGATCAGGAAGCTCCCTCCGGGTGGGGCAGCCACCTTGGGCGGATCAGCGGCAAGCGTTGCGGGCATTGGAATCTCGTCTGTCTCAAGTCTATCCCGTAATCGAGCCGCGCGTCGCCGCACCGGAGAACAGGCCGTCAGCGCCGAAGAGAAAGGGCGTACGCCTCGAGAGCGAGCTGCTTCTGGATATTGACCTGCTGAAGCAGGCGGAGGTCGTCGAGAGCGTGCAGCGCCTTCTCGATCCAATGGAAGCCCGAACGCGGGGCGAGCTTCGCCAGATCCTCGGCAATGTCGATGTGCGTGAGGTCTTCCCGGACCCCGAGATTCAGCCGAATAAGGTCGCGAAGCAGCGAGGCCAGCATCGAGGCGAGCTGGTCGATCCCTTCCGACCGCCTCCGGGCCAGCACCTCGATCCGCGCGGTGAAGCGTGCGAATTCGCCCTTTCCGAGGCTGGTCCGGATCAGCGACAGCATGGCGGCCCGGCGGCGGGTGAATTCCCCGACATCCAGTGAGAGCGCGATGCCCGGGCTGCCCCGCGACCACGCTTGGACGTTGCGGCGGGTTGCTTCCGGAACGGCGTCCCGAGAACGCAGGAAGGTCTCCATTTCCGCTGGCGAGAGCGCTGCGAAGTAGAACGGGATGGAACGGGACCGGATTGTGGCAGGCAGCTGGTACGGATTCTCGGTGATGAGGATGATGGTCAGGTCCGGACCGGGTTCCTCGAGTGTCTTGAGCAGGGCGTTCGCGGCTTCCGGAGTCGCCCGCTCAGCATGGTCCAGCACAAAGATCCTGCGCCGGCCCTCCGAGGGCGCGTGACGCGCCACGTTGCGCAGCATCCTGGCCTGGTCGATTCCTATGACGCGCATCGGTCCGTCGGGCGGGAAGGTCAGGACATCGGGATGGTTGGCGACAACCAGCGGGGACTCCGCGCGCTTCGCGGAGCGAAGCTTCAGCCGATCCAGAAGCAGGTCGCGGTAAACCTTGCGGGACAGGTCGACGGCCAGGATCCGCTCGCACGAGGAGCAATCCCCGCATGGGGGCCCCCGCCGTTGTTCGCAGTTGATCCCCGCCGCGAGGTGCCGCGCGAGGGTCGCCTTGCCCACGCCTTCCGGACCGGCGAACATCAGCGTCTGGGGCAGACGGTCTTCCTTCACCATGCGCCACAGGGACGCCGCAATTCGCTTGTGTCCGATCAGGCGCGGGGCGGGCATTGCTCTCAGACGAGATCCTTGCGGAGATGGGAGATTCTTGGGAGCACGAGGCGAAGGATGCTCTCCGCAATTGCCTCAGGCGGCCCTTCGGCATCAATGCGTCTCACGCGGCTGGGCTCGGCCCTGTGGATGGAAGCGTAGCCGCGCCGGACCCGCTCAAAGAACTCCAGAGGCTGGACCTCCATGTGGTCCTGGCCGACCTCCATGCGGTCGGTCCGCGATCTCACCCGGGAACGGGCCTTGACCGGATCAAGGTCCAGCCAGAGCGTCAGGTCCGGTCTGATCCCGTCGCAGGCGATTTCCTCCAGACGAAACACGATGTCCTCCCCGAGGTGTCGGCCGTGGCCCTGGTATGCGACAGTTGAGTCCGTGAACCGATCGGAAACCACCAGCTTGCCGGCCTTCACCGCCGGCCGGATCACTTCGGCAACATTCTGGGCGCGCGAAGCGAAGTAGAGGAGCAGTTCGGTCCGGGGATCCATGTTTGCGTTGGCCGAATCCAGAAGTACGCCCCGGATTAGACTTCCGACCGGGGTGCCACCCGGCTCCTGTGCACGAACGGGCTCGATGCCCATCTCCCGCAGCCGAGCCAGAAACAGCGTGATTTGCGTCGTCTTCCCGCAGCCATCGATCCCTTCGAAGCTGACGAAGAGTCCCCGCCCCGCCAAACTGCGAGTATAGCCGCCGCGCGCGGCTGCCATGTCTCACCCAGTCGGTGCGGTACGGTTCACCCTAACTTCGCCGTCGGGCGAAACGCTGAACAGCGTGAGGTCGGCCGCCTGTCCCACCTCCAGATAGCCGGACCGGTCCGGCAGGCCCATCGCAGCGCCGGCATTCGCTGTTGCGAGTCGCGTAGCCTCGAGCGGGGTCATGCCCGTGAAGCGCATCGCATTCTCGATGCCATGATCCATGCTGAGCGCTGAGCCCGCGAGCCGTCGCGTCGTCAGCAGCTCCACACGCCGGTCCGGCCCGAGCTCGACCTCCTGCTCGCCGAGCCTGTAGATGCCGGGCGGGCAGTGGGCAGGCGCGACCGCGTCCGTCACCAGGATCGAGCGGTCCAGGCCCTTCGCCCGCAAGGCGATCCTTGCGAACGGCGGCGGCAGGTGGATGCCGTCTACGATCATTCCCGCGTACAGGCGGTCGTCGGCCAGCTGGTGAACGATGTAGTTGTCGTGGCGCGCGAGCAGGGAATGGGCGCCGTTTCCCAGATGGGTGCTCATTGTGGCTCCCGCGTCGACAGCGTCCCTGATCTGCGACGCAGTGGCGCCGGTGTGCCCGATCGAGACCACGACGCCCGAACGGACCATGTGCTCGATCACGCGCGGCGCCTCGTCGTGCTCCGGGCCGAGCGTGACAAGCCGGACGGCGCCATCCGCAGCATCCTGGAGCCTTTCGAACTCCTCAACGGAAGGCGGGCGGACATGGGCCCTCGGGTGGGCTCCCCGCGGGCCGTCATCCGGCGAGATCCATGGACCCTCAACGTGGAACCCGAGCATCGCGTCGCCGTTCGGCAGGGTGCGCCGGGCCTTGGCCAGATTCCGCAGCGATCCCGTCATGTCCTCGTGCGAGCCGGTGATCACCGTGGGATACATGCGAGCCACACCCGTGGTCCGCTGCGCCTCGATCGATCGCCCGATTTCCTCGGCCGGCGAGGCCGGGTCGTTGTAGTCAATGCCTGCAAACCCGTTCACCTGCAGGTCGATCCACCCGGGGGAGACGAAGTTGTCCGTCCGATCCTCGGCGGGCTCGACGCTCTCGATCCGACCGTGCCGGCATTCGATCCGGACCACTCGCCCCGTTTCGGGGTGGACTCCTGAGACGGCGGACGGAGAGACTATCATCGGTCGCTGGCAGTTCCGGCCGCGCGTCGCGGAGGACGGGCTGCACCCTGCCCATTATGCGGGGCCGACCGACCGGAACGTCGTCCGGGGACCGGCGGGCGGTGGAATCGCACGCGACACGGGGCCGTGGGCTGCCGAGCGATGCGAGCCGCCACAACTCCGCCCGGCTGAAGATGAAGCGGGGGATCCTGGCAAGAGCCGCGGCAGGGCATGTGCAGGCGCCAACGGAGTGAGCCTGAGAGCCGCGCCTCCATCGCGTCGCACAGGCACGCGAAGGAATTCTCCGCGACCAGCATCACGGTCCCTGCGAACAGCCTCCGCCCCACTTGGGCGCTGGGCCCTGACCAGAGGGGCCGGTGCGCCGTGCGTCGCTCCAGAACCGCATGCGAAATCGGCCCGACTGGGCGCTTTCGCCTATGGGGCCCACAGTCTACTCGCAGACGATCACGAGGATGGAGGGTGGCTGCCAGCGTCTGTTGACGCTCTTTCCGCCGGCGCCCGAGACTCGGCGACATCGGGTTGCGCCGGCGCGTCCGGTGACGCCTGCCAAAGGGGATCTGCACGTGCGTGAGATGGTTTCAATTGAAATTGATTCATTGCGCAAATTAGATCGTCCAGAATGTCTGCTTCGGCCTTTTCGTGCTTCGACCAGTCTGTATGAACGGAAAATGCAGAGATCTCAATCGGCATTCCAAGCCTGTCCATCGGCAACTGTCGAACATACTGGACGTAGTTTATTCGAGAATCATTTGCAAGATAATCTTCGATCCAACGTCTGTATTTTGTCAGATTTGATGAGTTATTTACTTCGTTTATAACAGTCGATATATCGACATAAATTGGCTTCAGAATATACATCCCTCCCTGCTCCAACTGGTTCCGGTAGTTGCGAAATCCCTCCCCGGAGAGAAGCTGGCTCATCGGGACGTACGACACTGTCCGGTCCCAGTTCCTGATCTCGATCGCCTGTAGAGTGACATCAATCACTTCTCCGTCAGCCGTTCCCACTTGGATCCAGTCGCCGACTCGCACCATCCCGCTCGCGAGAACCTGCAAGCCTGAGACAAGTGACGAGATGCTGTCCCTCGTGATCAGCAGAATGATCGCCGCCGAGGCCCCCAAGGCCCCAACGAGTGTGACCACGGAGCGTCCGCTCAGCGCCGAGACGGCCACGAGTACTGTCACCGCCACCGTGAGGATGCGGACGACCTGGACGTATGCCCGGATTGGAAGGCGCTTCGCGATCGGAAGTGTCGCGTACCAGGCCAGAAAACCGAACAGCCCGATATTTGCGATCCATGCCACGTTCACCGCTGTGTAGACCACTGCGAGACGGGTGAGAACCGTCTCCATCAATGTGTGATGCAAGAGAAGTGGAAACGCAATCTGCAGAGCAAGAGACGACAGAAAATGCCAGCAAGCCTGTATGATTCCACGCTCCACCAATACGTCATCCCATGGATTATCGGTCTGGGAAACCGCCCTATGCATTCGCTGCATAATCGGCTCTCGGAATCTCCGAAAGAGAAGATGCAGGATGAAGATCGGGGCAATGACTGCAACGGATGTCGTGAGGTCTTTCAGAATCACATCCATCGTTCTAGCCTTCCCATTGTGTGCGAATCGACCCCGCAATCGCAGGGTCTCCGCTGCAAATCGATCTTCTGGAATCCTTCACACGAATCTCAAATCTCGCTCCGTTGCCGGCCAGCATCTCCGTCTCCGACTGATCGGCGCAGGGAGGGGCGGCGCAAGAGGGAGGTCACGCTGCACCGGTCCAAGGAACACAAGGCGTCGTCGCCGGACGGACACGCGGCTCACACCTGCTCAGTCTCGCCACCCTCCGCCCAGACACCAAGTTAGCACGTGCCCTTGGAGGCCCCAGGGAGGCGCGTCCCGGCATCACTGCGTGAACACCTCGCCCTACCGGGCCGCAGGCTGTATAGTGCAGTCTAACGTGGGGTCCCGGCGAACGGCCGTCTTGAGAGAGTGTCGCCCGCGGGAGGTCATTGATGAATCCAGTACGCTCTTCGCGGCGCTTGTTTCTCGCCGCTTCCGCATCGGGTTCCACCTTGGCGGCGGCTCCCGCCGCATCCCGGGTTCTGGGAGCCAACGATCGCATCAATGTCGGAATGATTGGCGTCGGATCGAAGGGCAGGGGACACCTTCGCCTCCTGCTCCGCCGCAGCCAGGACGCGGGCGATGTCCGCATCGCCGCCATCAGCGACGTATACCGCAAGCGGCGCGAAGAAGCCCTCTCGCAGACCGGGCTTGGAGCCAGGGAGGGACACGTTGACTACCGGGAGCTTCTGGCCCGGCCCGACATCGATGCCGTCTGGATCGCGACTCCGGACCACTGGCACGCCACGATGGCCCTTGATGCCGTCGAGGCGGGCAAGGATGTGTACCTCGAGAAGCCGATGACCTACACCATTGACGAAGCGCGGCGGCTGGCCGCGGCCGTGGAGAGCACCGGACGCGTCCTGCAGGTCGGCAGCCAGCATGTTTCCGACAGGCGCTTTCACATGGCCAGGGAGGTCATCGGCAAGGGCTGGATCGGTCCGGTGGTCTGGGCACAGAACACCTACTGCCGCAATTCGCTGTATGGGGAATGGAACTACGCCATCGACCCTGAAGGTTCGCCGGAGAGCATCGACTGGGACCGGTTCCTGGGCACCGCGCCGGCGCGGCCATTCAGCGCCGAGAGATTCTTCCGCTGGCGCAAGTACTGGGACTATTCCGGTGGCATCGCCACGGACCTCTTCTACCATCGGCTCGCACCTCTCATGCTGATGATGGGCACGGAGTTTCCCCGGAGGGTCAGCGGCCACGGTGGCATCTACGTGCATCGGGAGCGCGAGGTTCCCGACACCTACGCGACCGTGATCGAGTTCGGCAGCCACTTCGTGAGCATGTCGGCTTCAATGGCGTCGTCGGCGGGCAACAGCGGCATGCCGCCGATGGTCTATGGGCATGAGGGTGCCATCTCGTTTCTTCCCGGCGCGATCGAGGTCAGGCCCGAGTTCCAGTTCGCCTCGAAGTTTCGGCATGCGACGGGCCAGGACTCGCTGGTCATCGAGGTGGACCGGCAGAACGTAAGCGCCGACCACGTCGGGAACTTCCTCGATTGCATGCGCAGCAGGGACGAGCCGGTCTTCGACGCGCACTTCGGCTATCAGGTCATGACCGGAATCCGCCTCGGCGTGGATTCCTACCGAACCGGGCGGATGATTGCCTACGACCCGCACGGACAGCGTGTTGTGCCTGCCCCGCAACCGAGGCCGGAGTACGAGGGAACCGGCAAGAACTTCGACGAGCCGCCGCGCCGCCCGCCAAGACGTCCTAGGGCGAACGGCTGAGAGCGGTCGATGATCGGCCTCACAGGATCGGAGTGACAGTCCGCCGGCTCGTGACGGCCGCCGGAGCCATGCGCGGAGCGGGCGGCGCCCGTTGCTGCATTCGTGCCAGGGCCCGGCAAAGCAAGCACGCCGACATTGGACCTTCCGGGGCGCGGCGCCCGGTAAACGGTCGGGACTGCGCTCCGGCGCATCGCTGGGTTCTCGGGTCTGCCTCCGCCCGTCCGCCCGCCGCACCTACCATCTCCCGGAGTGCGTTCGTCCCGGCCCGCAGAGTGGGCCGCGGAAGTCTGATACCGTCTTTTCATGGCTCTCCGTTGGATCGCAGCACTGCTGTGCCTGCTCTGGGCTAGCGCCTCCGCCCAGGACAGGCTCAATGTCCTCTTCATCGCGACCGATGACATGAACAACGACCTGGGGACGTACGGCCATCCGATCGTCAAGACACCCAACTTCGACCGACTGGCCCGGATGGGCATTCGCTTCGACAACGCCTACTGCAACTATCCGGTCTGCAACCCCAGCAGGGCTTCCCTAATGACCGGTCTCTATCCGGACCAGACGAGGGTGCGGAACAACGCCGTCTTCTTCCGGAACACCATCCCGAGCGTGAAGACCCTCCCTCAGATGTTTCGCGACAACGGCTATTTCGTCGCGAGGGTGGGGAAGATCTACCACTACGGCGTCCCCACCCAGATCGGTGAGGACGGCCTCGACGATCCGGCGTCCTGGGAGGAGACGGTCAACCCGAGAGGCCGCGACAAGTGGGAAGAGGACCAGATCCACTCCATCGATCCGGTGACCGGAAACCTGGGAGGGACTCTGAGCTGGATGGCCCAGGATGGCACCGACGAGGAGCAGACCGACGGGATCGGCGTCACAGCCGCCATCGAGCTGCTGGAAGAATCGCGGGACAGGCCCTTCTTCGTCGCGATGGGCTTCTACAGGCCCCACACACCCTACGTGGCGCCGAAGAAGTACTTCTTCCAGTACCCGCTGCACATGATCCGTCTGCCCGTCGAACCTCTGGACGACCTCGTGGACATCCCGCCAGCGGCGTGGGTCGACCGGCCTTTCCAGTTGAATCTGCCCAAGCGCCAGCAGCGCGAGGCGATTCAAGCCTACTACGCCTCAATCAGCTTCGTGGACACGCAGCTTGGCCGCCTGCTCGATGCGCTGGAGCGGCTTGAGCTGGTTGACAACACGGTTGTCGTGTTCTGGTCGGACCACGGTTATCACATGGGCGAGCACAAGCTCTGGCAGAAGACGACCCTGTTCGAGAACTCCGCTCGCGTGCCGTTCCTGATCGCGTCGCCTAGGCACCGCAGGACGGCCGGGCTGAGCACCGGATCCCTGGCGGAGCTCGTGGACGTATATCCGACGCTGGCGGATCTCTGCGGCCTCGATCCTCCCGGACATCTCGCCGGCCGGAGCCTTGTGCCGGTTCTGACCGACCCACTCGATTCCGTCCGTGATTCGGCGCTCACAACCTTTGACACCCATGACCGGGTGAACCCCAGGCGTCCGCTGAGGCCCCGTGCGGTGGGCTACACGGTGCGGACCGACCGCTGGCGCTACACGGAGTGGGGGGCCGACGGCGGGCAGGGAGTCGAGCTGTACGACCACTGGAACGATCCCAGGGAATTCGTGAACCTTGCACTGGCTCCCCGGCACAGGGAGACGGTCCAGACGCTGAAGCGGCTGCTCAGGAAGCGCGTGGCTGAGGCGACTGCCGAGCCGAAGCTCTGATCTCGCCGGGCCCCGCACCCGGGGCTGCGCTCTGTGGTATACCTTGGCGGAACGTAGCGGGCGCGGCCCGAAAGGGAACTTATGCCAGTCAAGACTCCATCCGTCCATCGCAGGCGCTTTCTCGCTGCGATGGCAGCTCCAGCCCTAGCTCCCCTCGCGTCGGGCACCGAAGAGGGCTTCGTGTCTCTCTTCAACGGCACCGACCTCGCCGGATGGGAAGGGGACCCGTTCCTCTGGAAAGTCGAGGACGGAATGCTGATTGGTCGGTCGCCGGGCATCCCCTACAACGACTTCCTGACGACGGACAGGGAGTTTTCGGACTTTGTCCTCCGGTTCGAGATCCATCTCCTCAACGATGTGGGCAACAGCGGCGTGCAGATCCGCAGCCGGCGCGTTGCGGGATCCATGGAGATGATCGGCTACCAGGCGGACATCGGACCGACCTGGTGGGGAAGTCTGTACGACGAGAGCCGTCGCAGGATCACGCTCGCCGAGCCAGCCGAGGCGACGCTTCGCAGGGCCCTCAAGCCCGACGCTTGGAACGAGTACGAGGTCAGCGCGATCGGCAAGCGCATCGTGCTCAAGCTCAATGGCACAGTGACGGTGGACTACACCGAAGAGGACGACTCGATCGAGCAGACAGGGCTCATCGGCCTGCAAGTTCACTCGGGGCCGCCGCTGGAATCGCGCTTTCGGAACATCCGGATCCAGGATCGCTGAGACCGCATTCCGCGCATGGGACCTTTCGCAGTCTTCGGCAGGAGCGCCCGCAAGCTCTGCGCGGCGGCCATCGCCCTAGCTGCTTCTTTTCCTGCTTCCGCGACAGAGATCATTGCGCACCGCGGCGCCTCGCACGATGCGCCTGAGAACACACTTCCCGCGGTCCTCCTAGGCTGGGAGCGGGGAGCCGACTCCGTCGAGGTCGACATCCACCATTCGAGGGATGGCCGGATCGTCGCGATTCACGACAAGGACACGAAGCGCGTCACGGGACACACAGGTCTGGTGGCTTCGATGTCGTTCTCGCAGCTTCGGGAGCTCGACGCGGGTTCATGGAAGGAGCCGCGCTGGGCGGGGACTCGGATTCCGTCCCTCGAAGAGGTGCTTGAGACCGTGCCTCCCGGCAAGTCGCTAGTCGTCGAGATCAAGTGTCCCGCTACGGTGCTTCCCGATCTGGAGCGGGTTCTCGCGGCTTCGCCCAACGGCGGCCGCTCGATCCTGATCGCCTTTGACTACGGAACGATCGCAGAGGCGAAGCGCCGCATGCCGCACCTGCCTGCCTACTGGCTGTACGGGTTCTCGGATCGCGAGGCGACCCGCTACCGTGTCCAGGAGCCCGGAGACCTACTCGACCGGGTTCGCGAAGCCGGGCTTGACGGTCTTGACGTTCGCCATGACGGGCCGTGGGTGGAACTTCTGGCTGAGTCTCTGAGAGCGACGGAACTGTCGCTGTACGTGTACACCGTCAACGATCCGAATCGTGCGCGGCAACTCCGCGATCTCGGGGTGGCCGGCATCACCACCGACAGGCCTGCATACCTGCGGAAGGCACTGAACGGGAAATGACGACAGCGGCGCCCCCCTCCAGTGCGCGCAGGCCAGAATTGCTCCGGTCGCTGATCCCGAAGTTCGCGTGCCTGGCCGTGGCGCTCGGCGTCACGTACGTGTTCTTCATCCAGTATTGCGACCTGATTTTCTCCTGCGGCTGTCAGGCGTTGTGGGCGGGAGCGTCCTCAAGCTGCAACATCCATGCGCCCGCTCCTCCACACTGTCCGTGGTGCCTGCATCACGGATCCTATGGCTGGTGGTCGCTCTCCGGGATCTGCGCGGCTCAGGCCGGAATCGCGTTGTGGCCGGGAGCATTCGGCTTGGCTCGCGGGATCTCCGTATTCCTCGCCTTCCCGGTGCTGGGCGGCGTATTCGGCGTGGCGGCCGGCCTCGTGACCGGGTACTGGGGCTAGACACCCGCGCGAAGCCGCGCCCGGTCAGACGGCTGCTTGCACCTCGTACGGGATCCGATAGCGGCGTGTGAGCATGTCGTTCGCCGCCCCGTTGCCGACGAACGAGCCGTCGGCGTCCAGATGCAGCTGCTGTTGGCAGCGGTAACTGATGTTCGCGAGGTGGCATAGTTCGGCGGCCGCCGCGCCGATCTGGACGTCGGCGTTGAGCGAATGGTGGTTTCGTGACCGCACGGCGTCCACGAAGTTCGCCATGTGAGGTGTGGGATCCCAGACCCTCTCCTCGTGGTGCGGCTCGTCGTGCGTCTTTTCGCGTTCGTCTCCCATGAAGATCTGGAATCCGCGCGGGTCCAAGACCATGTAGCCCTCATTGCCGAAAAAGATGTTCCCCGTGTAGCTGCCGCCCTGTATGGGCGCCCCACCCTCGTTGGGACTCGAAAGGTTTCTCACGTCGAAGACAACCTCCGACCGCTCGAATTGGAAGTGTGCCTGCTGTGTGTTGGGCGTCTCCTGGTCGTCCTGCCAAACGAACTTGCCCCCGCTCGATGAAACAGTCCGGGGCTTGGCGTACTCTCCCAGTCCCCACCGGCAGAGGTCCATCTCGTGCACGCCCTGATTCCCGATGTCGCCGTTGCCGGTGTCCCAGAACCAGTGCCAGTTGTAGGCGAACCGGTTCCTTGTGTAGGGGCGCATTGGCGCGGGTCCGAGGAAGAGATCCCAGTCGAGGCCTGGCGGCACTGGCGCGGGCGGTGTGTGCCCGATCGACTTCCTGCGGCGAAAGCAAAGGCCGCGGGCCATGTAGACCTCGCCGATGGCGCCTTCGCGCAGCATCTGCATTGCAAGGCGCTTGTGGCCGATCGAGCGGCTCTGCGAGCCGACCTGCACCATCCGCCCGTACTTGCGGGCCGCCTCGACCATCCGGTCTCCCTCGAACACGTTGTGACTGGCGGGCTTCTCCACGTACACGTCCTTGCCGGCCTGACAGGCCCAGATCGTCGTGAGAGCATGCCAGTGATTGGGTGTCGCCACGGAAACCGCCTGGATGTCCCGGTCCTCGAACAGCTTGCGCATGTCCGAAAACTCCTTCGGCGCGTGTCCCTGTGTCTGGCGGACGATGGCCGCGGCGCGCTCCCTCGCCTCCTGATTCACGTCGCAGACCGCCGCTAGGCGCGTATTCGGGACCTCCGCGAAATAGCGCAGGTGGCCGCGGCCCCGGCCCCCCACCCCGATCACGGCCAGATGCACCGTGTCATTGGCTCCCAACACAGGAAGGCTGCGGGTCGCGACCGCGGCGGCCGCTCCTGCGAGGAAGCGTCTGCGACTTGGATTCGCCATGGCGTCCAGACTACTACAGCCGCTCGAGCGGCTTGCTGTGATACGTTCGGTTCCTTGCGGTTCGCTCGTCTCGTTCCCACCTTGCTTCTGGCAACCGGACTTGCCGATGGCGAGGCGGACCCCCCGGAATTCCTGCGGGTTTCGGAAGCCCTTGCCAACACGCGCGGAATCGAGGCCGACCTCCGTGCGCTCTGCGACGGGATCGGTTCGCGGATGGCAGGCACTCCCGGCATGCGCAGAGCCCTTGACTGGGCGGTCAGGGAGTTCGTCGAAGCGGGTCTGCCGAACGCGCGGCTCGAGGCCGTGCCCATGCCGCTGAGCTGGAGTGAGGGCCCGACACAAATTGAGGCGCTTGAGCCCGCGGCATTCCCGGTGCGGGCGGCCGCGTCCGCGCTCTCGCCGCCGTTTCGGCAGACCGAGGACGCGGAACTGGTGTATGGCGGAACCGGCCAGCCGGGATACATCGCCCGCTCCCGCGAGCGGTTCCGCGGGAGGATCCTGCTTGTGCGGCTGGACCAGGCGGGGTCGTTCAACGAGCTGGCCGTCGAGCAGCGCGACGCGATGATTGCCGTACGGGAAGCAGAGGACGCCGGCGCCCGGGCGGTGCTGCTGATTTCGACCCGGCCCAATCGGCTGCTGTACCGACACGTCAACACCGTCACCGGCACCCTCGACGGGATCCCGTCCGCCGTCGTTGCCCGCGAAGACGGTCTGCGCATGCTCCGCTTGCTGCAGGAGGGCTCAAAGGTGCGAGTCCGCGTCGAGATGCCGAACAGGATCGGACCGGCGTACGAGACTGCGAACGTGGTGGCGGACCTTCCCGGAGTGGACCTTCCTGACGAGGTCGTGCTCATGGGAGCTCATCTCGATTCCTGGGACATGGGGACTGGCTGCCTCGACAACGCCGCAAACGCCGCCCTCGTGATGAACGTGGCCCGTGAGATCGTTGCTTCCGGACTGCGACCGCGCCGGACGCTGCGGTTCGTGCTGTTCGGCGGAGAGGAACTGGGCCTGTTCGGGTCGAGGGCCTACGTATCGAGACACCGGGCCGACCTTGACGGACATGTCGCCGTGATCGTCCACGACATGGGAAGCGGCCCGCTCCTGGGCTACTCCGTCGGCGGCCGGAAGGAGTTGATTGCGAAGCTCAGGCCGCTCATCGATGCGGCCAGCCTGCCCGGCAAGCTCCGGCTATCGGACGACCCGTTTCTCCTGAGTGACAACTTCACGTTCATGCTGCAGGGAGTGCCGTCCCTCTTTGCTCTGCAGGACACCTCGGAGTTCTTCCTGACCTACCATTCCGAGGCGGACTCGTTCGACAAGGTGGGGATTGCCGACCTAACCGACACTGCGCGCATCGCTGCAGAGATGCTTCTCGGAATCTCGGAGTCGGAGTCCCGCTTCGCGGACCGCTGGTCCGAGTCGCAGGTCGCGGACTGGATGCGCGGCGCGGGTCTGGTCCGGCATCTTCGGTTCCTTGGCGTCTGGGATGCCTGGCGCCCGGCCCCCCGACCTGAGTGACGCGGTCCAGTGGGAATGGCCGGGCGGGCTGATAGGTTAGGGTCTATGCCGTTTCCCTTGGCCCCGCAGGGAGGATTGGCCCGGCCGAGTGCGGACGAGCGTGCGCTCCGGCGCCAGTACATGCAGGGTCTGGTCCGCGAAGTGGAGACTCTCGAGCGGACCCTCAGGCTGGGCGGCGGTCCGGAGCGCATGGAGCGTCAGCGGGCTGCGGGAAAGATGCCGGCGCGCGAGAGGGCGGCTGCCTTGCTCGACGAGGGCGAGGAGCTGCTGGAGATCGGTCTGCTGGTGGCTCACGACGCCCACGACGGCATCGCCCCAGGCGCCGGCGTCGTCACGGGGATCGGCCGCGTTGGCGGACGACCGGTCGCCGTCATGGCGAACGACCCAACGGTCAAGGCGGGCAGCTGGTTCCCGGAAACGGTCACCAAGATCCTGCGCATCCAGGAGGTCGCGATGCGCTGCCGCATACCGATCGTCTACCTCGTGGACTCCGCCGGGGTGTTCCTTCCCATGCAGCACGGGACCTTTCCGGGGAAGTTCGGCGGCGCGCGAATTTTCCACAACTGCTCCCGCATGCGCAGGATCCTGAAGATCCCCCAATTCTCCGCCGTGATGGGGCACTGTATCGCCGGCGGGGCCTACCTGCCCGCCCTCAGCGACGTGATTCTCATGGTGGAGGGAACAAGCTTCATGGGCCTCGGAGGGCCGAACCTCGTCAAGGGCGCCACCGGACAGGACGTCGGTGCTGCGGACCTCGGCGGAGCCACGCTCCACACCGCCCGAAGCGGCGTGGCCCACTATCGGGCCGACACCGACGCCGAGTGCCTTGAGAAGCTTCGCCATCTCATCCAGGACCTGCCCTGGTCCGCCCCGGACCGGCTGGAGCCGTCCGACCCCGACACGAGCGGCGGCGTTGACGAGGTCCTGCCGCGCGACCGCCGCCTGCCATACGACATCCACTCCGTGTTGCGACGGGTCGTCGACCGGAACGGCTGCGTGGAATTCATGCGCGACTACTCACCGGAACTCCTGTGTGCGAACGTGCGGATCGAGGGCTGGCCGGTGGGTCTGATCGCGAACCGCAGAGGGCTCTTCCGCAGCCAGGGGAAATCTCGGGTTGGGGCGATCCTCTATGCCGAGACGGCTCGGAAGGCCGCCGAGTTCGTCCGCAAGTGCGACCGCCACGGGCATGCGCTCGTCTATCTGCAGGACGTGACGGGATTCATGGTCGGTCCCGATGCGGAGCGCAGCGGCATTATCCGTGCCGGCGCGGAAATGGTCGAGTCCATGTCGACCGCGCGCGTGCCAAAGATCGTTGTTACGCTGCGGCACGCGAGCGGGGCGGGCTACTACGCGATGGCAGGCCAGGGTTTCGAGCCCGACTTCATCTTCAGCTGGCCTTCCGCCCGAGTGGGAGTCATGGAGGGCGAGTCCGCTGTCCAGGCTCTCTTTGCCGGCGAATTGCGCAGGCTTGCCGAATCCGGCGGCGCGGTTCCGGACGACCTGCGGCAAGCGATCGAACGGACTCGCCGGGAGTATGAGCGCACGCTTGACGCGAAATGGTGCGCAGCTCGCGGCCATGTCGACGCGATCATCGCTCCCGCCCGGACGCGGGCCGTCGTGGCCAGATGCCTCGAGGCAGTTCACGCTGCCGGCTATGCAGCGCGCCCGCGTTTCGGCGATGCGAGCGAGCACCGTCGCGCGCCGCCTTCCGTCGCACGCTGAGAAATCGAGTGCCACAATGAGATCGGATGCGCCGGCCAACGCGACCTGATCCGCGAGTCCGACTGCGCGTCGTGCCCGTGCTGCTTGCGGGTGCCGCCCTGCTCCCCGGCGCACCTCCGCACGAAACCATGGATGCGTGCGGTGCAGGGCACAGCGCACAGGAATCGCTTTTCGTGCGCCAGCAGCGACTGATTCGCGAGCCCGAACTGGCCCAGTTGCTGCCAGGGCGGGTCGGGCCGACACCGCAGGCCGGGGACATTGCGCTGATCGAGGCTTCGTCGCAGGTCATGGCGCCTCCCAACGAGGTCGACCTGTCCGGCTGGAGCATCTCGATCTCCCCCGGACCTTCCGGCTTCACGCTGCGTTCCGAGGGCAACGGGACTGGGAGCCCGATCGACGACGCCGGAATCCCGCTCGGACTCACTGACGATGACTTCGCCTTGGTCGAGCTTCCGTTCAGCTTTCCCTACTACGGGAGGGAATACACCTTCGGGTTTGTGCATTCCGACGGCAACTTCACGTTCGTGGCTCCGGAACCGAGCTCGTTCGAACGCAACTTTTCACGCGCGGCCGGCGGACCACCGAGGATCGCGCCACTCTTCCGGGACCTCGATCCGAGCAAGGGCGGAAAGGTGCGGTTCCTCAGCCAGGGAAGCCGGGCAGTGGTGACCTGGGACGAAGTCCCACTGTTCAGCGATTTCGGGATCGGGAAGCGCCAGACGTTCCGGATGGTCCTGCACGAGAGCGGGAGGATCGACTTTGACTACGGCGCGCTCGACTTGCCGGGGGCCGTCGTCGGCACTTTCCCCGGGGTCGCGTCTCGGAAGGCCGTGGCAGTCGACTGGAGCGCACCGCAAGCAGGTCCGATCCTGGGTGAGCCGATCCTGGCCGAGATCTTTGCGGACGAGAGCGTGCTTGATGAGTACGGGATCGTCCACACGTTCTTCAGAACACACGAAGACGCCTACGACTCCCTGGTCGTGTTCAACGCGATTGGCCAAGGAGCGAGCCGGTTCTCCCTGGCCCACGCCTACCCGGTGCGGAACGACATCGAGGGAATCGGCGAGCGGATCGGGGACTGGGGAGCGTTCTTCGGCTCGGGCCGGAGGCTCTCGGCATTCGTCAACATGGGGGCTCTCTCGGACTACCCGGAAAGTCCGGTCGCTCCCATCCCGGGTCTGCCAAGCTCGTCGCTGCTGACGATCCTCGCCCACGAGGTGGGCCACAGATTCCTGGCGTATCCCAAGTGGATTGATCCGGAGACGGGAGAAACCTCGAGGTCTCTTCTCGGCAGGCAATTCGCGCATTGGAGCTTCTTCTTCAATACCGACGCATCCGTGCTCGAGGGCAACGCGATCAAGGATCACGGGCCAGGTGTCAGCCCGCGATTCGAGACCGTCGCCGCCACACAGGCGTACAGCATGGTGGACCAGTACCTCATGGGCATCGTCGACGCCAGCGAAGTGCCTGCGACGTTTCTCGTCGAAGACCCCGTGGGCGTCGGCCCCCGTCTCGGGACTGCGGCCAGGTCCCCGGAAGTGGGGGTCAGGTTCGACGGGATTCGCAAGGAGGTCCGGATCGAGGACATCATTGCCGCCGAGGGGCCGCGCAGGCCTGAGGCATCGGTTGCCCAGCGGCATTTTCGTCACGCGTTCGTGCTCGTCGTGGAGGACGCGGATTCTCCGGATGCGGATGGGATCAGGAAGCTTCAACAGGTCCGCACCAACTGGCGCGCCTTCTTCAACATCCAGGTTGGAACGCGGGCCACGGTCGCCACGGAGCTCGTCAAGATGCTGCATCTGTCCACATGGCCGGCGGCCGGCGTGGTGGCAGGGCTTCCCGGGTCCGGCAGGGTAACGATTTCAGAGGCGCGCGACACCGATTTGGCCGTTTCGCTTCGCCTCGATGATGCGATCGCCACTGTTCCGGCGTCAGTGACGATTCCGGCCGGAGAACTGTTTGCAGAATTCGAGATTCGGGGCCGCCGGACGGGGCCCGCGACGTTGACCGCAGCGGCTGCGGAGCCGGGCTTCGACCGCGCTGTCACGCGACTCTTCGTGGCGGAGGGCGTCGATGGTCTCAAGCTCGAGAGGCTGCATTTCGACAACCTGCGAGGCCTTGCCGGCGCCAAGGTGCCCTGGCCGGTCGACTACAGGGTCCGGGACGAGAACCGGCTTCCATACAGCGGGATCGAGTTGTCGTTCTCCCAGGGGATCTCCGGTGCGGAACCCATTCCGAGCGACATGACGGATTCCGACGGAAGGGTGCGCGTGGAGTGGCAGCTTGCCCCGCAGCCGGGAACGCAGGTGCTCAAGGCTTACCTGGAGGACGCTCCCGAGATGGCGGTGCTGACCCGGGCCAAGGCGGCCGGCGCGGTGCCGACCCTTGCTCCGGTGGGAGCCGTGAACGCGGCCAGCGGCGAGCGCGCCTCTTCGGGACGCGGATTCGCCCCAGGCAGCCTGATCACGGTCTATGGAATCGGCCTTGCCACGGAAGAGAAGGACGCGCACACGCTTCTGGCGTTTGGGAATCGCGCACTTCCCCTCGTTCTCGACGGCATCCGCATCCACGTTGGGGGAGTGTCGGCCCCGCTGGTCCGGGTGTCTCCGTCCCAAGTTACGTTCCAGCTTCCGTTTGAACTCGAAGGGCCCGAGGTCGAGGTGGGAGTCGCGACACCGTATGCGCGAGGCGACACCATCGCGATTCCACTGAGTCCGCTCCAGCCGGGGCTGTTTCCGGGACGTGTCGCCGGGACCGCAACGGATCCCGCAAACCTGATCGCCGGCAGAGGGACCCCGAAGGCTGGCGGCCTGATCGAATTGTTCGGCACAGGCCTGGGTCCCGTCTCACCCCCGGGGCGGACCGGGAAGCCAGGCTTGTCGATGCCGCTGCAGACTGTGAACGGAGAGACTACGGCATGGGTGGACGGACAGGAGGTGAAAGTCAGGTCCAGTGCGCTGGCAACGCTCGAGGCCGGAGTCTACCGGGTGGTGCTGGAACTGCCGGAAGATCTGGAGCCCGGCATGCACGAGGTCAGGATTGCGGTCGACGGTGTTGAGAGCAACACCATCACCTTTGTGTCCCAATAGCGAGGGGATTCCGGATCTCCTCGGACGCTGCAAGGTGACCGCGCAGGGTCTTTGGCGGAATCTGCGTGTACGCGAACAGCCGATTGGCAAGTCTGCCGCGGTAGCGCGCGACCTGCACCGCAACATGCAGTGGTCGAGATCGTGGCCAACTGGTGGCGTGATGCATGCCCGCGAAGGCCGTTCACGGGGGGTTGCGAGCCCTGCGAAACCGGCCTTGTATGTCGCTTCAACCCACCTTGAACTCCACCTGGGTCCCCGCAGAGTGGTTGGCCGGGCCCAGCTTGCGGACTGCGTGGCTCCACAAGTGCAGGAGCCGCCCACGACGTTCCGAAGCCGCTCAGGAGCAGCTTCGTGTTTGTTGGGAAGACCGGGTTGCCGGAGTTGAGGTCTAGCGACAGCCCGGCGGATCCCCACGTTGGTGCACAGAGCTTCACCTGCGCCGCATCGCGAGCCAATTCCGCGCTGGCAGGGGCGAGTCCGGCCTTCAGGCCCGAGAACTTCCGGACCCCCGAGTCCTTGCCGTCGAGGCCGGCAACCTCCTTCTCGGGCTTCTTCGACACAAGCGCGACCTCATCGAGGACGGCGGAGGCGCAATCCTCTGGGCGCACGCCGACCGATGCCGCTCGGCCGGCCATGCAATCCTCGCACCGTGCGGGAGATCACCTTCTGGCGACTGGTTTTCGGACAGGCGTTCGTACTCACCGTACTGGCTCTCTCGTTGACCTTGGCCGAAGTCAGCGTTCTGGAATCCGTCGCCACCTTCGCCATCGCCAGCCTCTTTGTGTCGGGAGTGGTCGTCTGGCTGGCTGTCGAGGCCTACGATGCCGCCTGCCGCTTCGGGGGCTTCATGGCCGAACTGTCGGGCCTGCGAGAGTGAGCGCCCGGTCGAGCGCCACACGCCGGTACTCCACCGCCGCGTGGTACGGCAGCTGCTTGACCTCCGATTGCTGCCAGTGGAACTTGGCGGCGATTTCGGCCGAACCTCTTGCGAGGGTGCACCGACTACCCTGCGGCTCCTCCCGACCTGCCTCGAGTTCGATAGGTCCGCACGACTGGACCTGGACGGTCGACGAGCGGTAACCGTGCGGTCGAGTCGGCAGCCTGCGATTCTCGGGATCCGTTCTCGGGTGCGGACACACGATCTGTGAGGCGATCAACCCGGCCGCTGCGGCGCGCCAATCGCTCGTGGTGCCCCTTGGCCGGTTGAACCTGCGCTTCCCAGAAAAACGTCAACGGTGCGGAGCGGAGTCGGTCATCCGCCTGATGGCGATGGCCTTGGACGCGTGCCGAGAGCGCCGGCTGCGGACGCATCTACACTCAAAGAATGCGCCGCTCCGCACCCGGCTGGAGCCTTCTGGTCCTCGCCCTCCTGGCTCTGATCCTGGTACCGTTCTTCCTGTTCGAGACCGCGCTGCTTGATCTCGCGGAGCGCTTGCTGCAGACAGGGCGCAGCCAGCCGGCGACCGCCGCTGCGATCGTCGTCCTGATGCTGGCGGATGTGGTTCTTCCCGTTCCTTCGAGCTTCGTCGCGACCGCATCCGGAATGCTGATGGGACTGCTGCCGGGTGCCTTCGTCACCTGGGCTGGCATGCAGGCCGGGGCCCTGCTGGGATATGTTCTGGGTTCTTCGGCGGGAGTTCCCGTCGCCGTTCGCCTTGTCGGCCAGGAAGGGCTCGATCAGGCTTCCCGGCTGCAGCGTCGCTGGGGAGTCTGGTCCTTGATCGCGGCACGCGCCGTGCCAGTGCTTGCCGAGAGTTCCGTTGTATTGGCCGGAATCACCCGAATGCGGATCGGACGTTTCGCATGGCTTACCGGCGTCTCGAACGCTGCAATCTCGCTGGTGTACGCCTTCGTCGGAGCCCGCGCACTGGAGACGCGGGCGTTTCTCTTCGCCTTCGTGGGTTCGATTGGCATTCCGGGCGTCCTGATCGGCATTCATCGATGGCTGGAGCGTCCGGCTGCAGGCGCGGAGGATCCCAGTAGGGAGGTGATGCAATGACTCGTTCCCCAGTCCGTCCGGCAGGCGTATTGACCCTTACGACGGACTTCGGGACGCGGGACCACTACGTGGGGGCCATGAAGGGAGCCGTCATCTCCGTGGCGCCTCAGGTGCGGGTCTTCGACATCAGCCACGAGATCCCGAGCTTCGACGTGGCTGAGGGCGCGTTTGCGATCGCGCAATCGTTCCCCCACTACCCGGACGGCACAGTGCACGTCGTGGTCATCGATCCCGGCGTCGGTTCCGCTCGCCGACCGGTTGCCGTCGCAGCCGGAGGGCACTGGTTCGTTGCTCCCGACAACGGCGTGCTCTCCCTGGTGCTCGAAGCCGCCGGCCGGTTCGAGGCACGGGAGGTTGACTTGCGGCACGGCCTCCCCAGAATGAGCACGACATTTCACGGCAGGGATCTGTTTGCTCCGGTCGGAGCCCGCCTGGCAATCGGACTTCCCTTTGACGAGATCGGCCCTGAGGCGACCGCCTTGGTCCGCATGGACCCTGCCGCCGCTTCCGACGGCTGCGGGCGGGTCCTGCATGTGGATGGTTTCGGAAACCTCGTCACGAGCTTTCGTGCGTCCGATCTCCCCGAGGGAGCCTCCCTTGCTTTGGGCGACGGGACCGTGAGCGCGCGCGCGCGCGCCTATGCGTCCATGCCCGCCGGACGCCTGTTCCTGATCGTCGGAAGTTCCGGCTACGTTGAAGTCTCCATGAACCGGGGATCGGCTGCAGATGCCCTCGGTGTCCGGGCTGGAGAGGCCGTCACTCTGGTCGCGGACGATTCCGTGTCGGCGGGCTCGCGTACTCAGTCGGTCAGTGAGGTTGAGTAGGACCGTTCCTTGTTTCTGAGATATCGATACGGATTGACGTGCATCCGGTCTAGGTGAACTTCGTAGTGCAGGTGTTTGCCGGTCGTGCGCCCCGAATTCCCCACAAGCCCTAGGAGTTCGCCGCGGCGAATCGACTGGCCGGGAGTCACGAAATACTCCTTCAAGTGGCCGTAGGCAGTGCTGAACCCGCTCCGTCCGTGCTGGATCTGGACACAATGTCCGAGGGCGCCCTCCCATTCGGCTGAAACCACGTGTCCGTCCGCCGTCGCAAAGACGGGTGTTCCGTAAGGTGCGCTGATGTCGATACCCGGATGAAACGATCCCTTCCCGTTGAACGGATCTTCGCGTGTTCCGTAGCTGCTGGTGATGTGGCCCTTGACGGGCCAGATCGAAGGGGTCGTGTTCGCCAGCACCGTCTGCATCGGGAGTCCGAGGCGGGATTCGGCCAGAGCGTCGCGAATCAGGTCGTATTGGTTGAGCGAAGCGTAGAAGGCGGGCAGCAGATGCGTGCCGTGGGCGGCTTCCGCCTCCAATGCGTCGCGACGGATCCCGTACGCGATCGACAGCTGGTAGGCCAGGCCGTTCAGTGACTCGAGTTGCCTGTCGCGCTCCTCAATGGTCAGCTGAAGGCTGTTGAACTCCTTCTGGAGCAGTTCGTTCTCCGCGGCGAGGCGCTCAGCCTTGGATGACTGGCGGAAATAGCTCGCCGACAGGCCGATCGCCACCACGAGTGCAAGGACTGCGACGCCAAAGGCGACGTGGAGGGCGGCGTGCGGGACGGAGAAGCGCTTGATTCGCCCGTAGGACGGATGCGCAAGGATGACAAGGAATCGATTGCCTCGCATGAATTATCGTAGTGACTGGCCGACCTTGCTCTACCGGAGAAGACGCGAACAAGAACTCGCCACACGAATGGGCGGAATCGAGACGAATTTTCGGCCCGGCTTCGACTGCCAGCGTCATATTATAGCCCAAGTGTTGCGGTGACGGCGGACCCGCGAATTCGGCCAGGGATCGTTCTGTGACCGAGGTCAGCCTCATTGCCGCCATCGAGGCCCTCTGGCGAGGGCGCGAGAATCCTTGGGTGGCCTTGGCCGGAGGAGACGACTGTGCCGTTCTTCGCCTTCCGGGCTCGCCTGACGACCTTCTGGTCACCTCCGACCAGATCGTCGAGAACCGGCACTTCCTGCCAGGCAGGCACCCTCCCGCCGCTCTCGGACGGAAGGCTCTTGTCCGGTCGCTGAGCGACATCGCTGCCATGGGCGGCCGCCCCGCATTCTTCCTGCAGACTCTTTGCATTCCCCGTTGGGCTGAGGGGGCGTGGCATGACGAGTTTCAGAGCGGCATGCGGCAGGCTGCGGAGCTGTCCGGAGCGGAGCGGCTGGCTCTGGTGGGCGGCGACATCGCCGGAGGCGAACGATTTGTCGCTACGACGACGGTGATCGGAACCGTGGAGGCCGGAACGGCTCTCACGCGCGGCGGGGCTCGCCCGGGCGACTCGCTCCATGTTTCGGGAACGCTGGGAGGATCCGGCCTTGGACTGGCCAGGCTCCATCGCGAGGGGCCCCCCGCGCCAGACGATTCCGCAGTTCGGCGCCATTGCGAGCCCAGCCCCCGCCTCGGACTGGGCAGGGAGCTGCGCGGGATCCCGGCCTCGGCCGCGATCGATCTCAGTGACGGTCTGGCGATCGACGCCAACCGCCTCGCCGTCGCAAGCGGGTTGGCCGTCGTCATCGATCCCGTGCTCGTGCCGCTGTTTCCCGGTGTCCGTGCCGAGGATGCCATCCGTTCGGGGGAGGAATACGAGCTGCTGTTCACAGTTCCGCCGAACGCCCTTGTCCCCCCCGAGCCTCTTGCCACGCGGATCGGGCACGTCGAGCCCGGGACTGGCGTGTGGCTGGAGACGGGCGGGGACCGGGTCGCCCTCGCGGCGGAGGGATTCACCCACTTCTGACCGGGCAGGTCGCCTAGACGTCTAGCAACGCGTCCATGTCGGGGGCAAGTTCTCGTTTCGGAGTCAGCAGCGAGACCCAGACGAACACGGATGTGGACGCCAGCAGGGCCACCGCTCCTACGGCCAGCCCGGGCGGCAGCAGCTGATGGCCGTGGCGGGCCGCAACTTCAAGAACGAAGTTCAGCGCGATGCTCGTCGCGATCGAAGCCACGCAGGCCGTTCCGGTCGCCCTCTTCCAATTCATGCCGATGCAGATGCTGGGCACGATCGCCGCAGCAAACGTGCCCCATCCAAACGTGCCTAGGAGAGCGATCAGATTCTCCATGTAAAGGGCAAACAGGGCGGAGAGCAGCAGGAGTGAGCCCGTCGCGATACGGGACCACATCAGCTCGTGCTCAAGCGGTTTTCCCCGCAGTGCCAGCGGAATGTCGCGCACAACTGCCGCCGCCCCGAGATTCAGGAAGGAGTCGGCTGTGGACATGATCGCCGCCAGCAGACCCGCGAACACAATTCCGGCCAGGAGCTCGGGCGTGTAGTGCAGAAGGAAGGTCGGCGCGGCGAGGTCCGGATTCTCAAGTGCGGGGTGGTCGCCGCGAGCCACCAGCGTCCGCATCGCCAGACCGATCCCCATCCAGAGCATTGCCAGCACCAGGTAGCTCAGTCCCGTGGCCAAAGCGCTCCACTTGAGCTGTCGGATGTCCTTCAGCATCATCAGCTTCGTGATCGCGTGCGGCTGGCCCGCCGCCCCGATCCCGAAGAGCAGCATCCAGCTCATGGCCGCCAGATCCCCGCGGGTTCCCCACGGCCCGATGTAGTCGGGATCCATGGCCCACAGCGTCTCGGTGATCGCCGACATCCCGCCGCCGACCTTCAGGCACTGGGCGAGCACCGCGACGGCGGCGCCGAGCATCAGCAGCCCTTGGAACAGATCCGTGTACACCCCTGCGACAATTCCGCCCGCGATGGCGTAGAAGGCCAGTACGCCGAGGCCGACCGCGAGGGCGGCGAGGAGGTCGATTCCGAGCACAGCCTGCAGAACCGTTCCGATCGCCAGCACCTGCGTGCCAAGGTACCCGAGCACGCCCAGAACGATTGCGACGCTCATCGCGATGGCGGGCCCACTCCCGCCGTAGCGGGCGGCGACCGCTTCCGGCAGAGTCAGGATTGGTCGGACCTCGACGAGGAGCCGCAGGCGCTTGCCGGTCAGCATGAAGGCGACCGGGAGGCTGAAGGACGCCACGAAGACCATCCAGAGCGAGCTCGTGCCGGACTCGTACACCAGGCCCGGGCCTCCCACGAACCCGAATCCGCTCATGACGCTCGAGATCGTTGCCATGACGACCACCAGCGGGCCGAGCGACTTTCCGGCAAGGAAGAAATCGACTGTCGAGGACGTCCGCCGCATCGCCCAGAAGCCCACGACGGCGCAGCTGGCTAGGTACACGACGACGCAGGCAAGGATCAGTTGGGAATCGGCGGTGGGCATGAGGATGCGGACGCTACTGGGTTCCGAACCGGCGAAGGAATTCGCGCTGCCTGTCCTGTGGCAGGATGAGCCGATCGAAAGCGAGACCGTACAGCACGCCTAGGAAGATTCCTAAGGGCGTCGTGCCGTAGATCAGCATTGCCGTGCCCACCGGGAATCCGCCGACAACGACCAGGGGTCCGGCTGGGTCGTGCAGGCGGAAGCCTAGCGCCAGCAGCGCGCAGAACACCGCCCCCCATGCGGCCACTGCGGCCAGCACGATCCCCGACGGCCGGCCCGGCGCCCGCAGCGCAATGGCCGACAGCAGCACAATCAGAGCGACGGCCGACATGCCCAGGAGGGCGGCGCGGCCCGACATGCCCGCGCCGAGCCCGAGAACGCTGACGACGGCGCAGAGACTCGCCAGAGGCGCGTTATTCAGCGCCAAGGCGCCTCTTGCTCCGCCAATGCCGCATACGCGTCAGTGTAGGCGCCGGCCATGCGCTCCTCCCAGTCGGCCGCGATGGCAGGATCCTCCGGCACCTCTCCCATGTCGCCCGTGTGCTGGATCCAGAGATCGAGCGCCGAGGCCATCTTGGTCAGGGTTTCCTGGTGCTCCGGCGAATTCGCGAGATTGTTCAGTTCATTCGGATCCTCGACAGTGTCGTAGAGCTCCTCCTCGGGCCGGCTCTTGGCGAGAAACGGGTAGGTCTCCGCAGTGATCTCCCCGGCCTTCTCGAGCCGCTGCATCTGCCGCCAGATCGGGTAGGAAACCTCCTTGTACCGGTTCAGCTGCATGTACGGCCGGTCCGGATGGTAGTTCCGGATGTACTTGAACCTCTTGTCGCGGACCGCGCGGATGCGGTCGACGGTCTCGTCGCAGCGGTCCCTGGCTGCGAACACGTATTCCCGGTCGGGCATCTTCTGCTCTCCCAGGAAGACTTGACCCTCCATGTTCTGCGGCACTTCGATCCCGGCGATCGCCAGCGACGTGGCGGACAGGTCGATCGCGCTGACCAGCTCGTCGCGCACGCTGCCCGGCTCGAGGCGGCCGGGCCAGCGAACAACGAGCGGCACCCGTATGCCGCCGTCATACAGGAACTGCTTGTCCCTCGGCATCGGGCGGCCGTGGTCGCCGAAGAAGGCCACCACGGTGTGGTCGGCAAGCCCGTCTTCCTCGAGCCGGTCAAGAACCAGCCCGACCTTCTCGTCCAGGAGACGTACTGCGTCCAGATAGCCGGCCCAGTCGACGCGCGAAATCTCGTCCTGCGGATAGTACTCCGGCGGCGTCACTCCGGTCGGATCCGTGGGTTCGAGCTTGCCCCTGGTGAACCCCCAGACGTCGGGGGGACGGCCGCGGTGCGGCTCGAAGATGTTGACCTGCGCGTAGAACGGCTGCCCCGGCTCCCGGTCCCGCCAGTTCGATCCGTCGAACGGCCGGGCATGCGCGAAATTGAAGTCCGTCTTGTTGCGCCCGCCGAGCCCGCTGTCGTTGTCGTTGACGGTGTAGTAGCCGGCGTCGCGGAAGTGGTCGGTGATCAGCCTCGTCTCGGGCCGCAGTGCGTACCCGTCGCCGCGGTGGCTCCGGTGCGCGTGGGCTCCGATGCTCGTCTGGTACATACCGGTGATCAGGGCGGACCTGGAGGCCGAGCAGACCGGACCGGTCACGTACGCATTCGTAAAGAGCGCGCCCTCGGCGGCGAGGCGGTCGATGTTGGGCGTGCTGACGTCCTCGCTGCCGTAGCAGGACAGGTCCGGAGACAGGTCGTCCGCGATGATCCAGACAATGTTCCACGGCCGGATGCCGCCGCAGCCGTGGATCCCTGCGACCGCGCCGCTTGCGGCGATGCCGCCCAGAAACTCCCTCCGGGTAGTCGTCATTACTCCCTCCGAGCCGTTCGGGGGCGATCTGGGCCGGTACTGCGAGGTTGGCGACTCGGTGTTCGGGCTCGGTACCGCCCCTCAGGGGTTCTGGATATTGTACAGGAAGGTGAATTGCAGCCGGATGTCCTTGCCGAGATACTCGCCCGGCAAGGGCGGAAACGGGTTGGAGGCGCTGATCCCCGCAACCGCCGCCCTGTCCAGCGGAGCCGTGCCGGAACTTCTCGCGATCACCAGCTTGGGAACGCTTCCGTCGCGCGAAACCGAGAACTGGATCAGGGTCCTCCCGCGGCTCATCCCGAGGCGGGCGCTCTCGGGGATCACGGCAAGCCAGTTGCGCCGCACCGCGGCCAGCACCTGGGTCAGGTACGGACGGAAGTCGACTCCCCGAGGGTCGCTCAGGAGCTCGACCAGGCTTCCGGAATCCGATGGTCCCGGCGGCAGGATGCCGGACGTGGGGATCCCGCCGACCCCGACCCCGACCGCCTGGCGGGAACCGCCTCCGCGCATCATCTGCTGGATCGCCCCCTCGATCACCTGGTCGGGCCGGGCCGTGAGCTCGAGCGTGCCGAGCTGCGCCCGGCCCTGCTGGCTGGGCATCGAGGCCTTCGGATTCTCAATCTGCAGCACGGCCCGCTTGCGGGACGGCGCCCTGGGCATCGGGAGCAGCCGCGGGTCACGGGATCTGGCGAGTTCCGTCCCGCGGCGGAATTGCGCAGGGACGGGGCTCTTGGCGACCGGCGCCTCCGCCTCCTCTTCGGGTTCCTCGGATGCCTCGGGCTCGTCCAGCGCAGCCAGCTCCTCGGACGGTTCCGGCTCCTCGGGCTCAACAGGCTGCGGCACCTCCGCAGTCTCCTCCGGTTCGGGTTCCGGTTCAGGTTCCGGGAGCGGCTCGGGACCGGGAGCGGGCTCGACCGGGGGTCGCGGGAGCCCGCGGAAGCCCCCCTCGCCTTCTCCCGGGATCTTGGATTCCCCGTGGAGAGGCGGCAGGTCGTCCAGGGGCGGCGTGACGAGCGTGATCCGCATCGCGTCCCAGTCGGCCGGCTTGGACATGTCGAGCTCCATCACCGTCGGGGTCAGCATCAATCCGAACAGCACTGCGTGGAGCAGTAGGGCAGCGGCCCGCGCCTGCCAGGCCCAGGAATGGAAGCGACTCTTCTTCCACTGGACCTCCAGTGCCAGCGGCGTCAGAAGGTCTGGAGGCCATGTGCCGGTCCCGGGCGATTCCCGATAGCGCCGAACCGGGTCGATCCGCGCCGGGTCAAACTGCGGCCCCGGCCCGGGCCCCGGAGGAAGTGACAGGCCCTCGGGCTGGCGGGAGCGCTGCCAGGCGAGTCTCTCCGGGAAGTCCCGGACCTGGATCCAGAGCGGCCGCTTGCTGGGTGGAAGCTCGACCAGGCGGGCTCTGGCTAGACGTCGGCCCAGACTGCGGCCGTAATCCTCAATCAGAACAAGGAGTTCCTCGTGGTCCGGGTTAGCCAATTCGCCCACTGGCAGCCAAGGTCTTTGCGACCAGCCTCGAGTGCTCGCCGATCGCCTTCCCTATTCTAAGTGCGAGCCCCAGCGCCTCCCGCGCGTCCCGTCCGCTGACACGGGGCTGCGACCGGTCGCGGACAGAGGCGAGAAAGGAGCTCAGCTGCCGTTGCAGCGGCTCCCCCCGGCCCGCAGGCAGAGTCCGGAAACGGGGCCGGTTCCTGTCGTCCAGCGTGATCCGCACGCCTGTGCGCCTGACGTAGTCAAGGGAGACGTACTCGCGCGGCTGGAAGAACCGCAGCTTGCGGATCTTTTCGGTCGAAACCCGGCTGGCGGTCAGGTTCGCCACGCAGCCGTTCTCGAACTGAATGCGGGCGCTTGCGATGTCAGCTTGTCCGGAGACGACCGAGAGACCGCTGGCGTCGACCTTGTCGACGTCCGAGTCCACCATGGACCGAACGATGTCGAGATCGTGGATCATCAGGTCCAGCACCACGTCGATGTCGAGGCTGCGCGGGCTGAACGGGCTCATCCGGTGCACCTCGAAGAAGAGCGGCAGCGTCGCCGCTTCGGCGGCTGCCTCGACGATGGGATTGAAGCGCTCCAGGTGTCCGACCTGTAGTATGCGTCCGCCATTCTCGGCCGCCGCGATGAGCTGGTCGGCGGAGTCGAGATCGGGCGCGATGGGCTTCTCCACCAGCAGGTCCACGCCGCGGTTCAGGAGCGGGTCTCCGACCGGCGCGTGGCAAACCGTCGGGACCGCGAGGCTGGCGGCGCAGACCGAATCGGGCAGTGCTTCGGCAGCGGGGTACGCTTCGCAGCCGTGCCGGGCGGCGATCTCGCGGGCCCGGTCCAGGTCGCTGTCGACGACCCCGACCAGGTCCGCTTCCGGCAGGGAGGCGTAGACGCGGGCGTGGTGCTGGCCGAATCTTCCGGCCCCGACCACAGCGACCGGGACGGGCTCGATGCGACTCACTCTCGTCGGTAGGAGCCGACGACCCTGCGACCGCGGTCAGCGCAGGTCGTACGCCACCATCTCCGTCTGGTTCCGAACCAGGAGCACGCCGTCCGCGATTGCGGGAACGTTCCAGGTCTTGCCGGGAATGGACTCGAAGCGGACGAGCTCGCGGTACTCGTCCGGCGTGGCCTCGACGAGGGCGAGGTCCCCGTCCTCGCTGATCACGATGAGATGCCCGGACGCATAGAGTAGCTGGCCGTAGCGATAGCGCCCCCGCTTCCAGTGGCGCTCCCCGCTTCGCACGTCGACCGCCGCCAGAATGCCCTCGTCGAGTCCGTACACGACTCCGTCCACCAGCACCGAAGGGTTGAACTTGTTCTTCATGTTGCGGTTGAACCAGACCTCCTCAACCGAGAAGCGGTCACCGACCGCCGAGATCTGCAGGAGCGTCGCGCCATGGCCGTAGCCGGAGGAAACGAAGACGTGGTTGTCGTCGACAACCAGCGGCTGGGCGCAATTGGCGTCGTAGCTGGTCTTCCAGGGTCGGCTCCAAAGCTCGGAACCGTCCTCCAGCGAGGCGCCCACGATCCGCGTGCCGGTCACGAGAAGCAGCTGCCTGCGCCCAGCCAGCGTCGCGACCTGCGGGGACACGTAGCCGGCCTTGTCGTCGAGTGCCGACCAGAGGATCTCGCCAGTGAGCTCGTCATACGCGAACAGTGACCTGCCGTTGCCTCCGCCGGCGATGACCACCACCATGCCGTCCACCAGGAGCGGCGCTCCGGCCATGCCCCAAGTCAGGTTCGACGCTGCGGCGTCCCGCAGGATGTTGCGCTTCCAGACAGGCGAGCCGTCGCTTGCCGAGAGGCAGGCGAGGTCGCCGTTCGCGCCGAGGGCGTAGACCCGGCCGTCGGACCATGTCGGTGTCGCCCTGGGGCCGTCCCCGCCCATGGACTCGCTGAACCGGGAGGTCCAGGCATGTTCCCACACCTGCCTGCCGTCCTCCAGCGCGTACGCCGCCACCACCTCGCGGTTGCGGCGCTGTTCGATCGTGTACACCAGCGAGTCGGCGACCACCATCGAGGCGTAGCCTCCGCCGACCTGCTGGCGCCACAGTTCCGGCGGCCCTTCGGGAGGCCAGTCGAGTCTCACGGGCGCCTGGTCGTAAATGCCGTTCCTGAGTGGGCCGCGGTAGTCGGTCCAGTAGTTCGCTCCGCCATTGCCGGCAGATGCAGGCGCCGCGGCCGGCCTCGCCATCGGATGGGAGGAAGCGGCAAGATCCCCCCTTTCAGGGTGAGCCAGGGAAAACGCTTCGCGCGCACGGTCCTCCTCGAGTTCGCGGAACCGCGACTCGTTGTCGACGTATTCCACGACGGGAAACTTCCCGGATCCGGCGAGGCCCACGCTGGCGCCGGTCCAGTACAGGTACAGGGCGCCCGCGCCCGCAACGGCCACCAGCGCGCACGCTACCTGCACTACTGTCCGCCACGCCCGGTTCACAAGTGCCATACGAAATCTGCTCCTTCGAGGGATGGACGGGAGCCCGACCCTCAGTCCATAGCCTAGCGAACGTAGCGCTGGGCGATCGGGAATCTGCGGCCCATGCCGAACGCCTTCGATGTCACCCGCAGGCCGGGCGCCGCCTGCTGCCGCTTGTACTCGTTTCGGTCGACCTTTCCGGAGATCCGCCTGACCAAGTCCCGATCCTGCCCCAGTTCGGCGGCGATCTCCGAGACCGACAGGTTTTCCTCCACGTACAAGCGCAGCACCGGGTCCAGCACCTCATACGGCGGGAGCGAGTCCGAGTCCTTCTGGTCCGGGCGAAGCTCGGCGGACGGCGGCTTCCTTATCACCGACACGGGTATCGCGTCCGGATGCCTCCGGTTCCCGACCGCGGCCAGTCTGTACGCCAGCGTCTTGGGGACGTCGCTGATCACGGCGAGGCCGCCGCACATGTCGCCATAGATGGTGCAGTAGCCGACCGCCAGTTCGCTCTTGTTTCCCGTGGTCAGGACCAGCCCGTCGAACTTGTTCGAGAGCGCCATCAGGATGTTGCCGCGGATTCGGGCCTGCAGGTTCTCCTCGGCGATGTTCGGCTCGGTCCCGACGAAAACGGCGGACAGCTGCTGCTGGAAGGCCCTGAACGCGGGTTCGATCGGGATGGTCTCGAACGCGATTCCGAGCGCGCTTGCGGTGTGTGCCGCGTCGGTGAGGCTTCCCTCCGACGAATAGGGTCCGGGCATGGCCACGCCCGTGACGTTCTCCGGCCCGAGCGCCTCTGCCGCGATGACCACCGTCAGCGACGAGTCAATGCCACCGCTCAGGCCGATGATCGCCTTTGCGAAACCGCACTTCCTGACGTAGTCGCGTGTTCCGGTGACCAGGGCGTCGTACACCGCCTCCACCTCGTTGGCGTCGGGCCCTGTCCAGTCGGGGCCGTGCCGGTCTCCCTCGCCGTCCGTTTCCCAATAGACGAGATCCTCCTCGAAGGACCGGGCCCGGGCCCGGACGATCCCGGCCGCGTCGATTGCGAAGCTGGACCCGTCGAAGACGAGCTGGTCGTTGCCCCCGACCTGGTTGACGAGTGCGGCTGGAACCTGATGCCGCACGGCCGCGGCCTTCAGCATGTCCGCACGAAAGGCCCGCTTGCCCATGTGGTATGGGGATGCCGAGACGTTGACGAGAAGGTCAATGCCCCGCGAAACCAGCTCCTCCACCGGGTCTCGCGCGTATCTGGACCGCACCCAGAACTGCTTGTCGTTCCAGGCGTCCTCGCAGATGGTGATGCCGATCCGCCTCCACCCCACGTTCCAGATGCCCGGCTGCCGGCCGGGAGCAAAGTACCGGGCCTCGTCGAAGACGTCGTAAGTCGGCAGGAGCACCTTGGTCGATCGGTGCTCGATCCGGCCGTTGCGGATGCCGGCCACGCAGTTGGCCGGCCGTCCAGTGTCCTCGTTCGTCCCGCAGTAGCCGACCGCAAGCGCCATTTCGAGCCCGGCTGTTGAATCGGCGAGATCCCGCAGGCACTCCTCGTTCGCCTCCAGGTAGCGCGCGGCGTCAACAAGGTCGAGAGGGGGGTAGCCGCTGATCGCGAGTTCCGGAAAGACGGCCAGATCCGCACCCCCGGCCGCGGCGCGCTCGGCGAAGCGCCGGATCCGGTCGGTGTTCGCTCGCAAGTCTCCGACCGTCGGATTCAGCTGGGCCAGCGCCAGCTTCATCGCATCGGGTCTGCGAGCCCGGGAGGTGAGACGAACACCGGCATCCTGGCCCCGGCGTTACTGCTGTGGGGTCTGCTCCACCATCATCTCGGTCTCGACCTTGGCCGCCTCGAACCTGCTGGTCTCCGTGATCCGGACCATGTTCGGGGACGCAGTGTCGTCCGGATTGCCCATGCCCAACTCGAACGTCATCGATACTTCCCTGCTTCCCACCAGCAGCCCGGCGGGATCAATCACCGTGGACGCACGCCCCGAGACGGCTGCGCTCACATGATCTTCCGGAAGCATGGTGGTGACCATGCCTTGCGTGGCGGCTTCCTGCAGGGCGGGGACCGCAACGGTCTCGAACTCGTTCGCCAGCGATTCGGGATCGGTGCTGAAGAGTTGGCGGAGAACCAGAGGGCCGTCCGTTTCCATCTCCGAGGTCGACACCGAGTAGACGGCAGCCGAGCCGCCGAGGGGCAGGGGCTGGGCCGCCGCTGACACGCTGATCTCGCCGACTGTGACGGTCGAGCCGATCAGTCCTTCGTAAAGCGATCCGTAGGCCTCCTCGTCCCGCCGCTGCAGGGCGTCGACGTTGAGCATGCGAGCCATCGTGGCCGCCACCTGCGCCGCGAATCTGCCCTTCATGGCCTCCGGCAACTGCCCGTAGCCGGCTATGCCGGTCATCGTGCCGTCCTTGGACAGGTTATAGGTCAGCACCAGGTTCCTGAGCGCGGCGTTGACGGGGCTGGCGACCTCGCTGCCGTTCCTCGTCAGCGACTGCGACACCACGGTGACCGAGTTCGTGTACCCCTCGTCGGTGCAGGTGACGAGCATCCGGCTCACGCGTGTCCGGAGGTCGGTGATCGGATCCTGCCCCGGCATGTCCGTCACCCGCTCGAACGTCTCAGTGATCTCGAACATGGATCCGTCCTCGGGCGCGTACGCGAGCTCCACCATGGCCGGAGAAGCTGGAGACGGATCCGTGCCGGTCGTCTGGCTCGGGGAATTGGAAGTCAGCAGCAGTGCCGCCGCCAGGCTGGACAGGATTGTTCCCGGACGGAAATGGAAGCGTCGCGTCATGCTCATCTCGCAGCTTGCTGAAAAGCAAGAGTGCCGGTGGACCGGCAGATTCAGCCTAGCACGTCCGAGACGGGCAGCGCCTACCGGAGGGGCGGAACCGACAATGCGCTTCCGCGGCAGCCATCAGGGAACGATTTTTCCGTCGTTGAGAGTCAGTCGGAACGGGCTGGCCCGCAGGCCGGCGGCAACGCCCTCGAAAGTGAGCATCGTGCCGGACCGCACACCTGTCCGGCGCCGGTTCTCCAGATTGACGACAACCTCTACGGATCCGCCTGGCTCGCTGCTGAAGTTGATCGTGCCGGGACGCTCGGGAGGGGTCGCCGAAACAACGTAGAGGCGCATCTTGGGACTCAGCGCGCCATTGAGGTTGCCCCAGGTCGTGCCGCCTTGGGGGCCGGTCAGAGCCTTCCTCAGATCCTTGAAAGTCCACAGCAGGGGGTTTTCCTTGCGGGACTTCTGTTCGGCTTCGAAGTCCAGCTGCTGGTCCGACTTGAGCTCGATCCTCTCCGCCGGCAAGGCCGACGCCCCGGCCATCTCCTCGAACCTCGGCCAGTAGACATTGAAGCTGTTCTCGCCGTAATTCTTCTTCAGCATGTTCTGGACATAGTCCAGGACCTGCGTGCGGCCCTCCGGAGCCATGGCATTCGGCCCGTCGTAGATCGCCGCCCGAGCGAAGTGGAAGAAGGCAACATCGTACTTTTCGGCATCGTTCTGGCCCAGTATGACCTGGCCCTGCCAGTAGGAGACCTGTCCGCGCGACGGGTCCAGCTGGAGGACCTTGTTGAACGACGCCTCGGCTTCGGAATTCTGCTTCCTCTGCATCTGGCCCCAGCCGATTGTCAGGTGCGCCGCGACCTCGGCCTGGCTGCGGGCATTGTCCCACGCGTCCTGGGCCACCGTGTCGGGCTTGGTTCCGAACTGCGTGGGGATCACCCCGAGAAGCTCGTTCGCGGCCTTGATTCCGTCTCCGATCGTTCCGTCGTCAGCCCGGCCCAGATAGGGAGTGAAGAGGGTAATGGCGTAGTTCGCCGCGAAGTTGCCGGGAACCACGGCAAGCAGCTCCTTGGCCACGTCAACCGCCTCCGCGGTCTTGCTGGTCTTCTGGTAGCTGTCCAGATAGAACTGCAGCCGTTCCAAGTTGTAGTCGGTTTCCGGGTATTTTTCCTTCCACTCATCCAAGAGGACGATCTTGCTGGCTGGATTCTGCTCGCCATAGACCTTGGTGATGAGGTCGTACTCAGCCCTGTCCTTGTATTGCTTTTCCTGGGGGTTAGGAATCGCGACCGCGGCTACCATGAGAAGCAGGCAGAGGGCTAGAGCGGTTCGCGTAGCGTTTCTCAGATTCATTCTGAACTCCGGGAGCGTCGGTCGACGCATTCTGGGAATCATGGCACAATCCGACACGATTCGCAACGTTCTCATCACGAACCGCACGGTACCTATCTCAGAGCGAGTATAGGACAAAGGCGGGCGCTGTGCAACCTTGGGCGTGCGAAGTCATCCTGATTCGGCGGGCTCTTGGGCCGTCGAAGTGGGTTGGTGGGACCGCGCAAGGTGTCCGGCAGCGGGATCGTCGGAGGCGCGACGGGACAGGGTAGCCGGCCGCCTTCCCCATGACGAGCAGTCCGTCCCGGGATTGCCCGCTGGCCGCGACCGCCGGTACGGTGGCATTTCAGTCGGATGTCAGGCAGCGGCTCGTATCTGCTGCTCGGCAAGGCGCTTCCAGGAAGTTCTCGCAGCCCTCGGAGGCAATGTTGCGGTGCAGGCCGCAAGTTCCACCGGCTCCGTCCCGGGTCCGGTGCATGCCGGCCTGCGACAGCCGTGCGCGGGCGATGATCATTAGAGGGCGATGATCTTAGCGGACCGCTTCCGCCATCCCGGAACCGCTCTACGGGCCGTGCACTCGGAATTCAGCAAACTGCATTCCCTCGCAGATGGCGTCCTCGCGGCGGCCCGCATGGATGCGCAGCGTGAACCGTCTTCCGTCCCTTCCATCCCAACCTCCGGCAGCGCGCGCTTTCGCGCGTCTCGGTTCGGCCCGCGATGCCGTTCCACGCACGCAGGAAATGCGGGCAAGTGCCGAAAACCTGCGTCCCGCCCGCGGCGTGCGAGACCTCGACGGTCTGAATCGCTTCTCGGTAGATTCCTGAGACCCCTTGCCGGATCGATGTTCCGCCGCCAGGATTCAATTGATGCGGCGCGGCTTATCCGGAAGACCACGCCGCTCAACCCCGCGGAGTCATGAAGATAGGTCTCGCGCGGGAAAACTGCTGTGCACGGTGACCGAGCCACCATTGCTGTTGCGGAGGCTGTGGCGGTCCCGGCTTCGGCTGATGGCGACTTGGGACTGGTCCAAGGGCTAAGGGGGTTCGGCAACCGGGCGCACGTCTGCCTTGATCCCGCCGACCAGCCGTTCATGGGGAAGGAGGATCCACGTCGTGCTTTGTTGAGACGCTTGGCAAAGGAAAGGCTCGAAGCAAACGGCCCGCTTCCCACCGGGGTCGGCGCTCGGGTTCGTTGGCGTCGGGAACCATCCCCCCGGATGGCCGTCCGTCAGTCACTCGGCGGTTGTCGGCAAATGGGCTGGCCCCGATTCGTCGGGGATAGGCGACGCGGCTGGTGGGTCTCTGCTTGCTACTGCTCCGTGGATTCCTTCTCGGATGGACCTCTGGCCGGGAAACTTCTGCAGCCAATGGAACTGGGGTCTGGCCCTCGACTTCAATGAGCGCCGGTTGACCTGTTCGAGAGCCAGCCCTCTTCTACGGGCTTCGATTGCACACATCTGCAAGGAGCACGCAAGACACGCAAGAGCGGACCTTCTTGCGTCCATGCGCCACTCTGCCCGGCACTTCCGACGGCGGCACTCCCCGCAACCGGCCGGCAGCATTCGGGCGGGAGCACTGCCTCAACCCGCTTGTTGCCGCGTGGTATGCCGCACGGCCGACGCCGTGTTCCGGGCGCTTTGGCCGTCCCGAGTCTCTAGGAGGATTCCTGCGCGATTCTCCAACAGTCGTGCAAGCCATGCGGGCCAAGGCTGCCTTCACAGCACCTGACACCGCTTTTTCGAGGCGCTCGGAACTCTTTCCATACCAGGGTCCGGCACGGCCGCTCTTCTGCCCGCGGCCGATGGTGTCGCGACGTCTGTTCATATCGATCTAAGACCTCCGGCCCAGACAGCAAGGCCATGCCCGGCCTTTGTGAGACCGGCGTATTGGCGGCGGCGGGTCACTCCCCCGCGTGGTCTGCAGGCGGCGGCTTGCCTTGGGCGGGAGGAACGGGGACTGTCGGACGGCAGCCGCCGGCATTGCGGCCGCCTGTCGGGACCGAATGGCGAGAACAGAGCACGAATTGTGCCGTCGGATTCGGCGCCGGGACCATCCACGGTTCGGGACTTGTCGAACGAGGCAAAGACGGAAATGGCGTTGAGTCTGGCGGCGGCCGGTGCTCTGGCTTCTGGGTTTGCCGGTGAATTCGTTCGGTCCCCGAACGTGCATTTCGGGATGTGGCGCTTCGTCCTCAGCAACCCTCGTCCACCTTGCTCCCTCTGCCGAGGGCAGGATCGGCGACCGCAGCACTGCCTTCGCCTGACCGGACGGCGAACATCCGATCTCGAGGCGATGCCGGTCATGATTCGGCTCCCTGCCGCTCTCTTCGCTTTTCGGCAATATGCCTCAGTTGCCGACAATGCCTTCCGCTGCGCAGTCCGGACTCCTTGGAGACCGTCCCCTCCATTTGCAAAGAATGCAGCGGAAGGCCGGTTGACAGCCCCTGAGACAGTTTGCTACATTCATGTTTGGTGCTTGTCAGGATTCTCTCATCACGATGAGTTCCAAGACCCGCATTGCCAGCGGCCGGACGGCACACGATTGTCGAGGCGGCTGGCACTTCATCGCTGGAAAGGAAGAACCAATATGAACATCGCGCAGATCCTCTCGGAGTTGCAGGAGGAGCGGATCAAGGCCTCGAACGTCATCAGTGCTCTGGAGGCGGAGGGTGACACGCGTGGAACGCGGAAGTTCCTGGAGACCTACATTCAGAAACGCCGGAACATTGATGCCGCCGTCATCGCCATGGACAACCTAGCGAAGGGCAAGCGTCGAGGGCGGCGCCCTGGATGGATCGACGAGATCCGCGAAGCCTACAAGGGCTAATTGGTTCGGCTCACAACGCCGGTGTGGCGTCATGCAAGCCGGCCGGTTGATGCCCGACGTGCCTACTGGTACAGCAGGAAGCTGCTCCGTCTCAAGCGGAACTCGGTGATCGACTGAGCGAACCCATCGCTGATCGCTGTGGCGGACCGGCCTGACAGCAGGCCGTCCGTCACATTTCGGCTTCCGATCAGCTTTTCGGACAGCGTGAAGTCCACGTTGTCTGGGTAGAGGTCGCGCAACGCGGCGGCGAGAGCCAATCCCAGCAGGGTCGGCTCCAGTGCGCGCCGGTCCGTGACCGTGAATTGAACGCCGTCAATCAGCGTGCCTTCGAACACGGATGCGCGCGGCCGATGCTTCCTGGCATAGACCCGAACTCCCGGGACCGGTGTGCGGTGGAGTGCGGCCGCCAGTTCCGCTCCGTCGATCCAGTCGGCCCCCACGAATCGAAACGGAGTGTCCGTTCCCCTTCCGACGGAATAGTCTTCCAGCCATTCGAGCATCGCGATTCCCGGATACAGCGTGGCCTGATCCAAGGTCCGGATGTTGGGTGAAGGATTCACCCAGGGCAGCCCCGTCTCGTCAAACCAGAGGCGCCGATCCCATCCCTGCATGGGCACTACCGTCAGATCGACGCCGATTCCGCGCTCCTTGTTGAACATTCGGGCCAGTTCGCCCACCGTCATTCCGTGGCGTATCGGCAGGCTGTGGTAGCCGACGAACGACTCCAGCGCGTCTTCCAGGATCGGTCCTTCGACGCTCGTGCCGTTGATCGGGTTCGGCCTGTCCAGGACGTAGAATTCGATGTCGGCCGCCGCCGCCGCCTCCATGGCATAGCCCATGGTCGTGATGTACGTGTAGAACCGGGCTCCGATGTCCTGGACGTCGAAAACCAGGGCGTCGATCCTCTCCAGCAACTCGACTGCGGGCCTGCGACGCTCGCCCTGGTAGAGGCTATGGACCTTTACGCCGGATACCGGGTCTTCGCTGTCCCCAACCTCCGGCTGGTCGAGGATGCCCTCGAGCCCATGTTCCGGCGAGAATATCATTTCCAGGCTTAGCCGGTCGGCGGCTGCGAACAAGTCAATGTTCCGGCGGCCGGTGCGGTCGATCCCGGTGTGGTTCGTGAGCAGCCCAACCCTCTTTCCCCGAAACCGTTCAAAGTTCTCTTCGACCAACACGTCCAGGCCGGTCTTGACCTCTGCGTAGAAAGGCATGTCCCGGAGGGGCGGGCCGTCGCGCCGCGTTTCCGGCGGGAGCGCCGTCTCCGGCGAGAGGTTGGCGGCGACGATCGAGGCGACGAAGCTTCGCAGCCTAACCACCGACGTCGAGGCCCTTGGATGGACCCGATTCGTCATCAGGACGACGAACGACTCGCTGTCTGGGTCAATCCACAAAGAGGGTCCCGTATACCCCGTGTGACCATAGGACGCGGTTCCGAAGAGGTCGCCGCGGGGTGACGAATACGCCGTGTCGATGTCCCAGCCGATTCCCCGGGCGGCCTTGCCCTTCGGACTCTGCGGAGTGCGCATCCGAAGCACGCTCAACGGACTCAGTATGCGGACACCGTCAACCTCTCCTCCGCTCACCATCATGCGGGCGAACGTCGCCACGTCCTCTGCCGTGGAGAATAGACCGGCCTGGCCCGAGACCCCCCCCATCGCGCGGGTCGTCGGGTCGTGGACCACTCCTCTGAGAACCTCCCCATTCCCCAGCCGCTCGGTCGGCGCGATCCGAGCCCGCAGGTTCTCCGGAGGCAGAAACATTGTGTCCTTCATGCCCAGCGGCTCGAAGATCCGCTGGCTCGCGAACCGGTCGACCGGAACACCGCTCACCGCGCGGATGATCTCCGCTAGGAGGATGTAATTGATGTCGCTGTAAACGAACCTTGACCCCGGAGGGTGGGTCGGTCGCTGCCTCATCGCGAGACCGATTCCTGTGGCGTATCCGCTCCAGGGCGGGTCCAGCTTGAGCACGGGGGGCAGCCCGGAATAGTGGGTCAGCAGCTGGCGAACCGTGATGCTCTGATCGCTGAATTCGGGCAGGTATCTCGCGACCGAATCGTTGAGGCGGACCTTTCCCTCCTCGACGAGCAACATGATCGAGGGCGCCGTCGCGATGACCTTGGTCAACGAGGCGCAGTCGAAGACGGTGTCGGGAGTCATTGGCTCGCGATCCGGAACGATGCTTCGCGAGCCGTAGCTCTTGTAGTGGAGCCTCTCGCCGCGGGACTCGATCCACGCGACAGCCCCCGGGGTCAGCCCCTCGGCGATGGCGCCGTGAATCGCCTCATCCAGCTTCTCGGCCCCCACCCACTCGGCGGGAGTCGCAGGAGCGGTCGCGAGCGCCAGGGCGACGACCCCGGCGATGGTGGCTGCGAGCGTCCACGGGCCCGAAATGACCGGTCTGCGGTGCCGGTTTCCCCGCTCGCTCATGCGTCCATACTAACAACGCCGATCCAGGGCCGGCAGCCCCCCAGAGCGGCGCCGGAGGCATCCCGAGAGCGGATTGCCGCAGAGTCCGCCGTCTCGCTCGCACGGCCCTGGCGGGGCAATCCGGAGAGGGGGGCGCCCGATACCGGCAGGCGTGGCATACTGAAGTTCCGAGTTGACCCGGCGGGCCGGCGGAGCGATGTGCCGCTCACTGGTCAACGCTTCCCGAGTTCTGCGCTCGCGCCGGGATCCCTCAAGCTCGACCATGCTGGACCGCGGGTTCTTGCGCCGACACTTCGAGGAGGTCAAAGGCCGCCTCGCCTACCGGGCGCCCGCCGGAATCCTGGACGAGTTCGCGACCGCGGACGCCAGGCGGAGGGCGGCTGTCACCGAGATCCAGGCCCTGCAGCAGAGGCGCAACGCGCTGTCGAAGCGCGTGGGGATTGCGCGTCGCGCCGGCAAGGATGCCTTGGACATCGTCAAGGCGTCGCGGGAGGTCCATGCCGAGATCCGCGAGCGCGAAGCCTCCGTCCAGGCGCTTGACGCGGCGCTCGAGGATGTCCTGAGCAGAATCCCGAATGTCCCGCACGAGACCGTCCCCGCCGGCAGGGACGCGACGGCCAACGTCGAGATCAGCAGGTGGGGAAAGCGACCTGAGTTCCCCTTCGCGCCCAAACCCCACTGGGAGCTGGGCGTCGAGCTGGGCATTGTGGACTTCGAGCGCGCCGCGAAGATCGCCGGCTCGCGGTTCGCCGTCTACAGGAATGCCGGGGCAAAGCTTGAGCGGGCGCTCATGAACTTCATGCTCGACGTGCACACGGGCGAGCACGGCTATGCCGAGATCCTCCCTCCCTTCATCGGGAACTCGCGGACCCTCTACGGAACCGGGCAGCTCCCGAAGTTCGCACACGATCTCTTCAAGCTGGAGGGGACCGACTACTGGCTCATCCCGACTGCGGAGGTTCCCCTGACGAACCTCTACGCGGAAGAGACGCTCGCAGCCGCCGATCTGCCTGTTTCGCTGACGGCGTTCACCCCCTGCTTTCGCAGCGAAGCCGGTTCCTACGGACGCGACGTCCGCGGGGTGATCCGCCAGCACCAGTTCCAGAAGGTCGAACTGGTCAAGATCGTCAGCCCGGAATCCAGCTACCAGCAGCTGGAGCGGCTGACGGCGGACGCGGAGGAGATCCTGCGGCGGCTGGGCCTGCCCTACCGAAAGGTGCTGCTCTCGAGCGGGGACACAGGCTTCAGCGCCGCGAAGACCTACGATCTCGAGGTTTGGCTTCCCGGTCTGGGCGAATACAAGGAGATCTCCTCGTGTAGCAACTTTGAGGAGTTCCAGGCCCGAAGGGCCAAGATCCGCTTCAGGCGGAGCATCGGCCGCCGGGTGAGTCCGGGATACGTCCACACCCTGAACGGGAGCGGCTTGGCCATCGGTCGCACCTGGCTTGCCATCATCGAGAATTATCAGCAGGCGGACGGCACCGTTGTCATCCCCGATGCCCTGCGGTCCTATCTGGGAGCCGAGCGCATCGACGCTTCCGGATCCCTGGCCTGAATGCAGGTCGTCCGGAACGGGCGGCGGGGCGTCAGCGATAGCGGCCGATGAGGCCGTTGATCATCACCGTCCATACGTCGAGGAACGCTCCCATCCCTTCCAGTGCGCCCACCGACGAGCCTTCCGCGTTGTTCCAGCGCACCGGAACCTCGGCGACCGAAAGGCCCAGTTCCCTAGCTATGTAGAGCTGTTCGACGTCGAACCCGAACCGCTCGATCCGCTGTTTCTCGGCGACTTGCCGTGCAGCCTCCCGGCTGAAGAGCTTGAAGCCGCATTGCGTATCGGCAAAGTTCAGGCCCAGCAGGAGCCGCACGTTCCGGTTGAACACCCGCCCCGCGAATTCCCTGTACGGGGGCTGCCGCTCCCCGATCAGGGACCGGTCCAGCCCGCGGGAGCCAATCGCGATGTCGAAGGGCCCCGCCTCCACCGCCTGCTTCAGCAGCTCGATGTCCTCTAGCGGCGCTGACAGGTCAGCGTCCGAGAACAGGACCCACTCGTGCCGTGCCTCCCGCATTCCTCGCCGCACGCTGTGCCCCTTGCCGCGGTTCCGGCCGTTCCGCAGGACACGAAACTTCGCGGCCGGGAGTTCGACGATGTCTGCCAGCTCCGCTGCGCATTCGGCAGTGCCGTCGGTTGAGCCGTCGTCGACCACGATCACCTCGACCGGATCGTACGGCCCGCTCGGTATGAACGCTGCCACGGTGCGCAGAGTGGCTGGCAGGCGGCGGGCCTCGTTGTAGGCCGGAATTACTAGTGTGAGGGAGGCCATGTTCCGCCGTCACGCCCCGTGGCCGCCGGGCGGGCGCCGATGGACCGTCCGGTCAGGATCGCGTAGTAGGGCCGGCATTCCTCCAGCAAGGGGCCGAGTTTGCCCGGAAACGGCTCGGTCCTCGCGCGGTACGGCTGAAAGTGCGTTGTGCGATGCGCATTCCGGTACCATTCCGACGCCCAGACACCATCGTACGCCTTGGGGCCGGACGGCCATCGCAGCATGGATCGGTCGAACGGTATTCGCAGGTGAGCGCAGAGCGCGCGCAGCGTGCCCGGGGGATCAAGGAGCAGATTGCGGGATTCCACGACGGCCGGCCTCTGCCCCCAACCCTCGAGCATGGAGAGGATCTCGCACTGGCGCTTGAGCCCCGTGTCGCGCAGTGTCGGGTGGCCGATCCTCCGCTGCAGCGACGGAAGCATCCGCTCGGGATCTCGCGTCAGGAAGACATTCACCGTCCGCTCCATGAATGAGAGGTCGAGATTGACGAGGTGGTGCGCCATCTGCTTGAAGAAGAGCACCGGACGTTCGGCCGGTCCGAGAATCTCCTGACGGACCACCTCCTCGCCGTTCGCGTTCTGCGCGGCAAGGCACTCTTCGCGGAGCGGATGCTGCGCTCCCGAGACTCGAAGGAAGTGTGCGTACAGCGGCTCGTCGACGACCTCCGTGTCGCCGCGCTGGGCAAACGAGTACATCAGGGCTGTCGAGACGTTCCGGGGACCGGACCAGAGACAGATGCGCTTTACGTCCTGATGCATCGTTCCATCGGCACGCCGCAGTGGGGGAGGGGGGCGGCCGGGAAGCGACGGCTCGCATGAACGTCTCCGCGCAACTCGGCCGCAGACCTGCATTGTGGCACGGACCCGCGCCCGCGGCGCTCGCGCCGGGCTCTCCTGAAGCGGCGGATGCCGCCGGCCGGCGGGGAGAGTGTGGAGCCCCTGTTTGCCATGATGGGCTCATGGCCGGCGCGGAATCCCCGAATGTGATCAGGCCCGGCACGGTCAGCGCCCCCGAGTTCCCGTCCGGGCTGCAGTGGCTCAATGTCGACCGGCCGCTCCGGATGGGCCAGCTGCGCGGCAAGATCGTGCTCCTGGACTTCTGGACATACTGCTGCATCAACTGCATGCACGCACTCGAGGACGTCAAGCGGCTTGAGCGCAGGTTTCCCGACGAGCTGGTTGTGATCGGGGTGCATTCGGCCAAGTTCGATGCCGAGAAGAACACCGAGCGGATCCGCGAGGCGGTCCTGCGCCACGGCATTGAGCACCCCGTCGTCAACGATTCCGAGATGCGGGTGTGGCAGGAGTATGCGATTCGGGCATGGCCGAGCTTCATGCTGATCGATCCGCTCGGAAAGATCTTCGGCACGCATTCGGGCGAGCGCGTGTACGACCTGTTCGAACGTGTCATCTCACAGCTGATCGAGCACTATGATGCCGAGGGCGGGATCTTGAGGCGTCCCGTGGAACCGCGGCCCGAATCGCCTCCAGCTGCGACACCCGTGCTGTCCTTCCCCGGAAAGGTCCTGGCGGACGGCGAGGGGAAGAGGCTTTTTGTGGCTGACACCAACCACCACCGAATCGTGGTGGCGTCGCTGCACGACGGGTCGGTGCTCGACACGATCGGAAGCGGCGAGTCCGGGTTCGCGGACGGCCGTTCCGCGGATGCCAAGTTCAAGCAGCCCCAGGGAATGGCCCTCGTCGGCGAAAGTCTCTATGTGGCGGACACCGGGAACCACTCGATCCGCGATGCCGACCTGACCGAGCGGACAGTGACGACGGTCGTCGGCGATGGCCGCCAGGACACGGAGTGGAGCAGCGCACCGGGTCCCGTTGCCGGACGCAGGCTGAACTCTCCATGGGATCTCGAGACTGCCCATGGCGTCCTCTTCGTGGCGATGGCCGGAAACCACCAGGTGTTCGGCATCGACCTCGAGAGCGGGTACATCGCGGGGCACGCGGGCAGCGGGCGCGAGGACCATTTGGACGGCCCGCTGCTGGCGGCGGCCCTGGCCCAGCCGACTGGCCTGACCAGCGACCGGGAGAGCCTGTTCGTCGCAGACAGCGAGGTCAGCTCCATTCGGGCCGCATCGCTGGACCCGAGGGGAGGGCACGTGCGCACGGTGGTCGGCAAGGGCCTGTTCGACTTCGGCGATGTCGACGGCGTTGGCCAGAACGTCCTGCTGCAGCACCCGATGGGCGTCGCCCACTCCGACGGGGTCCTCTACGTCGCCGACACGTACAACAACAAGATCAAGTCCATCGCTCTGAGCACGCTGACCGTGCGGACACTCGCCGGAAGCGGGGAAGCCGGATTCCGCGACGGTTCAGGCCCGGAGGCGGCGTTCAACGAGCCGGCCGGCCTCTCGTACGCCGACGGTGTGCTGTACGTTGCCGACACGAACAATCACGCGATTCGAATGGTCGACGTGGAGACCGGTGTCGTTTCCACTTGGAGGCTCCGCGACATGTCCCGGCTTCTTCCTCCCGAGCCGACCACGGAGACGCTTGCCGGGCGGGCAGTCCGCGGAGGGCCCCTCGACCTGAAGGTCGCGGTGGGTCTCCCGGAAGGACATGAGTTCGCCAGAGAAGTCGCTTCCGGTGTGACGCTGCGCCTCGGCGACCGGGCATTTTCCGCCGTCCTGGCGGATGGGCTGGCAGAAGCGTCCTTCGACCTGGATGCGGACGGGAAGCTGCGCGTCGAGGCAACGGTCTACTACTGCAGCTCCCGGAAGGCGGGTGCGTGCCTCTACCGCCGGATGGCCAGGATCATCCCGCTGCACCTTGCGCCGGATGGTGCTCGAAACATCGCAGTGCGGTTCGAGACTGCGTGAATTCCGGAGGCCGTCCGGTACGGACCTTGAATTCAGCGCTCTTCGGGATGGAAGGTCCCGACCGGCTCGACCAAGGACAGATCCTCGTCCAGCACGGCCGCGCATTCTGCCATGAGGAGGGACAGGACCAGGCGCGCTCGCTCCGTCTCGTCTGTCGGCGTCCCCGCGGCCCGGAATTCCGGGACGGACTCGAGTTCCGCTGACTGTTCGACCGTGTCCTTGGGTGGCATGGATGCGCACGCCCATCGTATCGCTTTGCAGGAGGCTCGAAGGGGGCCAAGGCTCTCAAGGGCACTCACGATGTCCGCCTCGGCGGCGCAATCCGCCAAAGGGGTTTCAGGCCCGATCAATCGCGGGCAGGATCTTCAAAGACCCCACGGTCTGGCCGACGCGCCATTGGTCAGCCACGGCGCGGACCGGCCTTGCTCCCGCCTTTTGGCTCGGACCATCACATGTCTGCCGGGGCTTGCCCGACCGGCGGGACTGGGATTCCAGCCAGTGGTTTGGGCCGCCGCCCCTAGGGCGGTCGAGGTGGCGGCGACCCGGCTTCCGGGGACGAACGAAACCATGATAGGATTGTCCCGTTTACGGAGTTTCTCACATGGCGGATACGTTAGCGCAATTCTTCAGAAAGACTGTCGCTCATGGCAAGCCCGACGCGGCTCTCACCAAGGAAACGGGTGCGTACGCTCCCATCTCCTCGAGTGAACTGGAGCGGCGCGTCATCAATCTGCACCTGGCACTGCGCGCCGCCGGAATCGGCCGGGGTGCCAAGTTCGCATTGATCTCCGAGAACCGCTGGGAGTGGGCTGTCGCCGACTTCGCGATGATGACTGCAGGGATCGTCAGCGTCCCGATCTATCCCACGTTGCCGGCGGAGCAGGTTCGGTACCTGCTCGGGCACTCCGAGGCTAGGGGGATCTTTTGCTCGACGACCGATCAGGTGGACAAGGTGCTCTCGGTCCGCGATCAGCTGCCGGACCTCGGGTCCGTGATCGCGTTCGACGCAGTTGACCGCGAGGGTGTCACGAGCCTCAGCTCGATGATCGGCGACGGCGAGCCGGATGTCGCCGCAAGGCAGCGCTTCGACCAGGCGATTGACTCCGTCCGTCCTGAAGAGCTGGCGACCATCATCTACACGTCGGGCACGACCGGGGTCCCCAAGGGAGTGATGCTCTCCCACACCAACATGGCCACCAATCTCAGGGACTCGATGATCGAGGTTTACGCCAGCGACGTCGCCATGTCGTTCCTGCCGCTGAGCCATGTCGCCGAAAGGATAGCGGACTATCTCTACTACAGCTCGGGCGCGACCGTGGCATACGCCGAGTCCATCGAGACGGTGGCGCTGAACATGAACGAGGTGCGGCCAACGGTCGCCTTTGCGGTCCCTCGGTTCTATGAGAAGGTCCACGGCAAGGTCATGGCCGCCATGGCCGAGGCGCCCGCAGTCCGTCGGGGACTGTTCAACTGGGCTCTCAATGCGGGCATGGCGGCCACGCCGTATCGGATCGCTGGGAAGCCGCTGCCGTTCCTCCTTGCGATCAAGCACGCCATTGCGGACAAGCTCGTCTTCAGCAAGCTTCGCGCGAGGCTGGGTGGCCGGATGCGCTTCTTCGTGTCCGGAGCGGCGCCGCTCGCCACCCACCTGGCGGAGTTCTTCCATGCGCTTGGCATTCCGATCTACGAGGGCTACGGCTTGACCGAGACCTCCCCCCTGGTTTCCATCAACACAGCAGAGAACGTCAGGCTCGGCAGCGTCGGAAAGGTCATCCCGAATGTCGACGTCCGCATTGCCGAGGACGGGGAGATCCTGGTCAAGGGGCCCAACATCATGCAGGGCTATTTCAAGATGGAGGAGCAGACCGCCGAGGTGATGGACGGCGACTGGTTCCACACCGGAGACATCGGTGAGATGGACGGCGACGGTTTCCTGTCGATCACCGACCGCAAGAAGGACCTCTTCAAGACTTCAGGCGGAAAGTACATCGTTCCCGCCCCCATCGAGAGCAGCCTCAAGGCCAGCCCACTGATCGAGACCGCCGTCGTCATCGCCGAGCGCCGCAACTTTCCGAGCGCCCTGATCGTTCCGGATTTTGCAGCGCTCGGAGGGTGGGCTCGGTCCGAGGGCATCGAGTTCGCGGACAATGCGCAGCTTTGCGCCGACCAGCGGGTTCAGGATCGCGTCATGAGCGAGGTGGAATCCAGAAGCGAGGGCATGGCTAGATTCGAGAGGATCAAGAAGGTTGCACTCATTCCCGCCGAATTCTCCATCGACGGCGGCGAGCTCACGCCCACCATGAAGGTGCGTCGGAAGCAGGTCAACGAGAAGTACGCGGAGCAGATTGAGGCGATCTACTCGTAACGCCGACGGCGCGCGGCCAGTCTGAGATAACTAGGGCCTCTATGAGCTGGAGCACGCCGTTTCGCACCGCAGCGGCTCACGCGGTGGCCGTCGCGCTGGTCTGCGTGGTCGTTGCGCCCGGGCAGGATGCGTTCCCGCTCCGCGCGATCGAATTCGAAGGGAACCGCGGATTCTCGGCGGAGGACCTTGCGGCCGTGACGGGACTGAAGATCGGCGAGCCCGTCCGGAAGAAGGACTTCGACCTCGCGCTGCGCCGGCTGAACGAGACCGGCGTCTTCGAGAGCCTGCGCTACCGGTTCGAGCCCCTGGAGGGCGGCTACAGGCTCACCGTGATCGTCCAGGAGGTTCCGGAGCTGTTCCCCGTCCGGTTCAATGGGTTCGACGCGGACCCTGCGCAGCTGGTGGCCCTGCTCAAGGAGAGGCTGCCCATCTTCGTCGGCGTGGCGCCGGGCGGCGGGCCGATGGTGCGCATGGTCGTGAACGCACTGCAGGGCTGGTGGAAGGAGCAGGGCGGGGAAGAGGAGGTGGTTGCGAACATCCTCCCGGCCGGGGACGGCAAGTTCGAACTGGTGGTCGGCCCTGAGAAGCAGACATCGAACATTGCGTTCGCGCGCTTCGAGAACACCGGGCACGTGGAAGCCCTGGAACTGCAGCGGATCTTCAATCATTCGGTCCGCGGCGAGCCGTACTCGGAGTCCCGCCTCAACGAGCTGCTGCACTACAACGCCCGACCCCTCTACACGGAACTGGGCTACATGAACGTGAAGTTCTGTCCCTGCACCGCGCATCCGGACCCGGATTCCGAGGGCCTGCTGGTCGAGGTTCACGTCGAGCAGGGGGAGGTCTATCTCTGGGGTGACATCAACTGGCCGGACCCCATGCCGATCGACGAGGAGACGCTCGACAAGGTCAGCCTGATCGGTTCCGGCCATGTGGCCAACATGAAGGCGGCCTACGACACCATGGCCCGCATCGGCGAGGGACTGAAACGCCACGGCTACATGAAGGCTCACGCGACGTTCGACGAGCGCGTGGACCACGAGGACCGACGGGTCCACCTCGACGTCCACATTTCCACCGGCACGCAGTACAGGTTCTCGCGGCTCCTCATCGAGGGCCTCGACATCCTCTCGGCCCCCGCAGTGCGAAAGCGCTGGGGCATGCAGGCCGGCGACGTGTTCGACGTGCGGTACCCAGCCTATTTCCTCGACCGCGTCAAGGCCGACGCGATGTTCGAGAACCTCAAGCGCACCTCCTGGAGCATCGACGTTGATGAGGCCCGGGGGCTTGTGGACGTGACGCTCGTCTTCTCGGGGCTGCTCGAGGAATCCGGCCTCTGAGCGGACGCCTACGCCTGTGCGCGGTACAGAGCCAGCCGGTAGATCACAGCCCTGCCCGAGGCTGAAGGATCATAAAGCACCGTGGCGGGCTGCCCGCTGCGCAGGTTCCGGTTGCGCTCGCGCGCCCGTACCGAGCGAATCTCGCCGGCCACTTCGTAGTTGACAACGAACGACCGCACTCCGCCCCTGCGTCTCACGTCGGCCGTGAGTCCCGCAACGGCCGAGCCGGTGGCGACGAGACGGCGGTGGAGCCGGCGCTGCGCTTCGGAGAAGCCGGCCGCAGCCAGCAGCAGGCCCCCGATGAAGAACACGAAGCGCGTTGAGGCCGGCGAGGTGATCTCGGGCAGGTAGTGATTGTCGGGATTGCTCGGCATGTACACGACCCTCGTCGTCGCCTGCTCCGAGAGACGGTTGTAGACCCGCTCCGAGATGCTGCGGCTGATGCGCACCGGCGATCCGTCGTGAGTGGCGAAGCTGTAGCCGACAAAGTACAGCGTCCTGCCGTTCTCCAGCTCCCTGGCCTGCAGGGAATGGACAGTGGCCATCGCATCCAGGCCCTCCCTCTCCAGCCTCTGCTTGGAATGGGGGGCCTGCAGGCGGGAGTAGTGCTCGTTGGCGAAACCGGCGAATGCTGCAACTGCGAGCATCCAGGACGCAACCACGGTCTTGCCTCGGGCCGTCATTCGCACTCTGCGAGGCGCCGGCCGCAGCAGCTCGGGCTCGACGGCGGCCCGCGTCGACGGCCCCGCCAGGGGCCGCTTCAAAGCCTCCACGCCCTCTCCGGACTTGCTGAGACCGATCCGGAGGGCCACCGACCCGGCGGCAACGAGGCCCACCCCCGCCCACATCGTCAGTCCGCCATCCCGCAGTGAAATGACGATTGCGAAGCCGCCCGAAACTGCGAGCGAGGCTCCCAAGGCTAGCCAGATCTTGGCGGGCGGACTGACTCTCATGCCGCGAATCCAGTGTAGTCCAGGCGGGGGCGCTTCCCGGCAGCCGAGCCGCCTGGCCGGACTATGCTGAAGGGTTGCCGAGCATGATCCCCCCACATCCCTCCCGCCAGGCCCTTGCGGTCGCCGTCCTTGCTGCGCTGTCCGCGCTCGTTCCGCCGGCTGCCGGGCAGCCCGAACCTGCGGGCGCCGATCGCTGGGAGGCCGCGATCCGCGCATTCGAGGAGAGGGACCGCGCGAATCCGCCTCCCAAGGGGGGCGTCGTGTTCCTAGGGAGCTCGAGCTTCCGTCGCTGGGACCTGGAGAAGGCGTTTCCCGGCCGGGGCCTGATCAATCGCGGGTTCGGCGGATCCCAGATGGCCGACGCATTGCGCCACCTCGATCGCATCGTGCTGCCGCTCGAGCCCCGGACGCTGCTTCTCTACGAGGGGGACAACGACATCGGGAGGGGAAAGAGCCCAGACACCGTGGAGAGCGAGTTCCGCGAACTCGTCGCCCGTGTTCGCGAGCGCCTGCCGGCGACACATGTCGTTTTCGTTGCGATCAAGCCGAGCCTCCGTCGCTGGCACGTGATCGAGAAGGTCCGTGAGGCGAACTCCAGGATTCGCGCGGTCGCCGAGGCAGACGCGCTCGTGACGTTCGTTGACGTCGGCACTCCGCTGCTCGGCCCGGACGGCAAGCCCAGGCCGGACCTGTTCGTCGAGGACCAGTTGCACCTCAACGATGCAGGGTATGCGATCTGGGCCGAACTGCTGGCCCCCTACGTCGAGTGAGGAAGAAGTCGGCGCGACGCGCTAACCCGCCGGAGTATTGCGAGGTTGCGCTGCCGGTTCCTCTGGAGCAACCGTTCACCTACTCGCTGCCCACCGAGGTTCGCGCGGCCGCCCGGCCGGGATGCCGCGTCCTCGTCACTTTCCGCAGGGCGACGCTCCCCGGAGTGATCGTCGGCGTACATCGGAACCGGCCCGACTTCAAGGTCCGGTCCGTCAAGCGGCTCCTGGACGAGGAGCCCTCGCTAGGTCGCGAGCTCCTCGACCTGGGCCGCTGGATCGCCCGCTACTACTGCACGCCGCTCGGAGAGGTTCTCAAGTCGATGCTGCCGTTGCGCGGGCAGACGCGACGGAAGAAAGTTGTCTCGTTGACCGCGGATGGGAGGGCGGTCCTCGAAGCGACCGTCATCGCCGTCGATCTAGATGCGGAGGTCCTGGCCTCGCTGGCCAACCGGTCCCTGACCCTGCCGTACCTGTCCCGAAAGCACCCCGGGGCCGGGGATGCGGTGCGACGGCTTGAGAAGCGAGGGCTCGTCAGGGTTCGGGTGGTCTTGGAGACGCGGGACCCCACCATGGCTCGCGGCGCCGAACTGGCGGTCGAACTCGGCGACGCGGCCCTGGCTCCAGCCAGACTTGGCGCGGGCGAGCGATGGCTGCTGGAGTTTCTGCGGCGGAATCCCGGACGCCACGATCTCCGGGCGCTCTCGGTCGAGCGGCGGGACGCCGTGCCGACGGCACGCAGGCTGGCCAGGACTGGCGCGGTGGTGTTGGACGCGACGCATCGTTACGGCGAACCCGCCCCGCCTCGGGAACGCGTCAAGCTGACCCGGTCCCAGGAAAATGCCCTGAACGCAGTTGTCGGAGCGATCCGGGAGTCCCGATTCAAGACGTTCCTCCTCCACGGCGTGACAGGCTCGGGAAAGACCGAGGTATACGTGCGGGCCATCGAGGAAGCCCTCGGTCTGGGAAGGTGCTCTCTGTTGCTGGTGCCCGAGATCTCGCTGACCCCGGCCCTGGCGTCCGAGTTTCTCGCGCGATTCGGGGACAGGATGGCCCTGCTGCACAGCGCCCTGAACGATTCCCAGCGATCGGACCAGTGGCACAGGATCCGGGACGGCAGGGCGCGGATCGTGCTGGGCACGCGGAGCGCCATCTTCGCGCCGGTGCCCGACCTCGGGCTCGTGGTCGTCGACGAGGAGCATGACGGCAGCTACAAGCAGTCCACGGCGCCCCGCTACAACGGGCGGGACGTGGCGATCGTCCGGGCCCGCGCGGCGGGCGCACCCGTCGTGCTGGGATCCGCCACGCCGGGCATCGAGACGCGTCACAACGCCCGGACGGGAAAATACACCCTGCTCAGCATGCCGACGCGCATCATGGAGCGGCCCCTGCCGGCCGTCCGGAACGTCGACATGCGCAGGGAATTCACAGAGACCGGGAAGACACTGCTGTTTTCCCGGGCCATGATCCAGGCGGTGCAGGGCTGTCTCGGGCGCGGCGAGCAGGCGATGATTCTCCTCAATCGCCGGGGCTTCTCGACATACGTGCTCTGTCGCTCGTGCGGACACAGGGTCGAGTGCCCGAACTGCTCCGTAACCCTGACCTACCACAAGCGGAACACCCACCTGCTTTGCCACTACTGCGACCGCTCCGAGGCCGTGCCGAACCGCTGCACGGAGTGCGGGAAGCAGTATCTGCACTTTCACGGGAGTGGGTCCGAGCGGGTCGAGGAAGAGCTCGAGCGGCATTTTCCGAATGCCAGGATCGCCAGGCTCGATCGCGACACGGTGAGGGGCCGCGACTCCTACGAGACGATCCTGGGCGGGTTCCGGAGAGGGGACTCGAACCTGTTGGTCGGCACGCAGATGATCGCCAAGGGCCACGACATCCCGAATGTCACGCTCGTGTGTGTCGTGGATGCGGACGTCGGTCTGGGCCGGCCGGACTTTCGGGCAGCCGAGCGCACGTTTCAGCTGCTTACCCAGGTCGCCGGTCGGGCCGGTCGGGGCGACAAGCCCGGCCAGGTGCTCATCCAGACCATGAATCCGGACCACTATGCGGTGGAACTGGCGTCCAGGCAGGACTACGAGGCCTTCTACAGGCGTGAGACCGGGTTCCGCAAGGCGTTCTGGTACCCGCCCTTCACGTCCCTCGCCTTGATCGTCGTTCGCAACGCCAGCCTGTCCGAGGCCGCCGCCATGAGTGCCGAACTTGCCGAGCACCTGCAGCCGCCTCCCAACGGGCTGAGACTGGTGGGCCCCGCGACCGCCCCAATGGTGAAGCTGCGGACCGAATACCGTTTTCAGTTCCTCATCAAGTCGGTCAGCAGAGGAGCCGTGGCCCAGGTCCTGGCGAGGGCCCGTCGCTTTGCGGAACGGCGGCAGTGGCCCGCCACGGCACTCATCGTCGATGTCGATCCGGTCGAATTCCTGTAGATGGTCCGGCCGTTCCGCCATCAGCGCAGGGTCCGCTCGTACCGACGCCATGCGCGCACCCCTCGGCTGTGGGCCGCGAGCGTCTTCGAGAAGACGTGGCCGACGCGGAAACCGGGTTTGGCGACGAAGTAGAGAAAATCGCTCTTGTCCGGGGAGAATGCCGCCCGGAGGGCATCCCGTCCCGGGCTGGCGATCGGGCCTGGCGGCAGACCGCCATGGACGTACGTGTTGTAGGGATGCGGGTCCGCGAGGTCGGAGCGGTAAATGCGTCCTCGATAGCGACCCTCGAGCACCAGTCCGTAGATGATGGTCGGGTCGCACTGCATCAGCATGCCGCGCCGGATGCGGTTGTGGAACACCGACGACACAAGACCCGCTTCGGTCCGGTCGACTGCCTCCTTCTCGATCATCGATGCCAGGACGAGCGCATCCCAATGCTCCATTTCTGCGGTTCGCCGCCGCCACGCATCGGCCAGCGTCGTTCGGAACTGCGAGATCATCGCCTCGACCAGGTCCTGCGCGGTCGAGGTTCGCGACAGGCTGTACGTGTTGGGAAACAGGACGCCCTCCAAGGTCTCGGCCTTCGGCAGGAAGTCCTTCACGGGCGTCGGATCCGCCGTGAGCGCAAGGAACTCCTCGCGGTCCACCATGCCGGATCGGGCGACCGCCTCAGCGGCCTGGAATCGGTTGAGACCCTCCGGCACGGTGACGGAGTACAGGCGCACCCGCCCTTCCGAAATCATGCGAAAGGCTTCGGCGGCGGCGACGGGGCGCTCGAATGCATACTCTCCGGCCAGAAGCCTTGCATCGCGATTCCAGGCCCTCTCCCAAAGGAACGCCCACTTGGAATCGATCACCCCTCGAGATTCGAGCGTTGTTGCGATCTGTTGCGAACTTGCACCGAATTCGATCTGCAGAATCACAGGTTCCGGAAACGTCTCCTGCGGCCCTGCGCCGGCGCCACACCCTAGAAGGGCGGCGGTTGTCAGGAGTACGGCGCGCCTAGGTGCGAGTGTCGGCAAGGTAGCCCTCCAAGAGTAAAGCGGCCGCCGCCTGGTCCGTCCTCCCTCGACCTCGTGCAGAGCGGGCCAGATCTTCCGCCTCCCAACTCGTCAGCCGCTCGTCCCGCATCTCGACCTTGACTCCCGCGCGCTTCGCCAAGCGACGTGCGAACCGGGTCGCCAGGTTCGACGACCGACTCGGACGGCCGTCCATGTGCAGCGGCAGCCCTACGAGCACCATCTCGATTCCGCGCTCGCGGACCAGGGCGGCTAGCCTGTCAAGATCCGTGCGGATGTTCTTCCGCACGAGCGTGGGGAGTCCATGGGCCGCGATGCCGAGCTCGTCGCTGACGGCGATTCCAATGCGGCGCGTCCCCCAGTCCAGGGCCATCACCCGTGGCAATCCAGCGCTCCCTGCACAGCGGTTCGTTTCTGCGACGCCGAGCTCGTCATGGCCTTCGGCCCATTTTTTCGATCGTGACGTCCCAGGGCTGGGACGGCAGGGGGTCGTACCGAGGGCGAGCGTCCATGCGCGGCATGCCCTGGATTGCGGTGCTCAGCTTCCGGAAGGCCGCCAGGTGTTCCGGAAGACTGCTTGCCAGCAGGTTTTGCGTCTCGCCGGGGTCCTGCAACAGATCGTAGAGTTCACGCACCTCGCCGTCAACGACGTGAATCTTGAAGCGCTTGTCGCGCACCACGCGCGGAGCATAGTCGTGGACCCCCCGGACGCCACGCTCGTCGAGGACCGCCGGCCCGAAGCCCATGGCCGCGATCCATTCCCGCGGTCCGACCTGCTCCCTTCCCAGCAGCAGGTTCGCCATCGACTTGCCGTCCAGCCGCACCCCGCCAGGCAACTCCGCCCCTGCGAGCTCGCAGAACGTGGGAAACAGATCCGAGAAGTCCGTCAGCTCGTCGGTCACGGCTCCGGCCGGCACGAGCCCCGGGCCGTTGGCGATGAACGGCTGTCGAGGGCCGTTTTCGGTGAGCCTGCCCTTTCCCCCGACTACCAGCCGGCCGTTGAGGCGCCCCCGGATTCTTCGGGTGGTGCCGTTGTCCGTTGTGAAGATCACGATCGTGTTGTCGCGGACTCCTGCTTCGTCGATCGCCTTGACGAGCCTGCCCACGAGGTAGTCCGTGTAGCGGACCATCGCCTTGTGCATCTCCAGCGGTGTCGACGCGAACGGCTCGTGCGGCGTCTGGACGAAGGGGCCGTGGGTGAGCACCATCGGGTAGTAGAGCAGAATCGGGCGGTCGCGGTTCCTGTGGACGAACTCGACGAGAAAGTCGGTGAAGACATCGGGCCCGAACTTGCCCTTGTAGGTGCGGCTGGCCGCCTTGTTGGTGTACACGTACGGGTCCCAGTAACGGGCGTTGCTGTCAGGATTGCCCCCTTCGCCGCCCGTCCAGACGGACCACTCGTCAAATCCGTGTCTGGAAAGGATGTTCGGCTGGACACGGAAGTCGTTGATCTGCCACTTGCCGGCGATGGCGGTCGCGTACCCGGCATCCCTCAGCAGTCTGGCGAACGACATGTTGTGTTCCGGGTCGAAGTGGCACCCCGCTCCCCAGCGCGGCACATCCCAGTGGTTTGTCCAGCCGTGTCGAAAAGGGTACTGTCCCGTCAGCAGTGTCACGCGCGTTGGCGTGCATTGCGGCATGGAGTAGGCGTTCCGGAAAACCATTCCACCCGCTGCCAGGTGGTCGATGTTGGGTGTCTCGATTCCCTCGCCGCCGTAGCTGGAGATCCATTCCGGACCCAGATCGTCCGCCATGATCAGGACGATGTTCGGTGGAGCGGCCCAGGCCGGCGCAGCCAACAGAAAAACGAAGAGCCCCTCGAATAGCCGCACCGTACCGATAGGGTAGTACGCGCCCTCGTCAAGGAATGCCGAAATTGGAGTCCACGCTAGCGAGTCTGCGTACACCGGACGCGCCGGCGCCGCGCGCGGCCTGAGAGCCCGAATTGTGCCGTCCTCCGTCCTGATCCGTCTGCGACCGGCCGTCGTTGGTCAGCCCCGGGAGGCCTCGGGCGACTCTCGACCGCCATCCCGCGCGGAGATAGGAATGGGACACACTGATAGGCCATGGACACATTGTTCTCGTCCGACGACCCATCGATCTACGACATTCGGACCGACGCGCCCGGACCGTCCGGCCAGCTTCCATTGACGCCCCGCATGCTCCGGACACTCCCGAGCGGGGACATTTTCGGCTGGACCCAGGACGCCGGCATGGGGTGGAATCCGGCCCACCTCGGCCGGGACGAGTACCTCATCCTCAGCACGCAGGGCGGCATTCGCGCCGAGGACGGCTCGCCCATCGCGCTCGGGTACCACACGGGTCATTTCGAAGTGGGCCTCCTGATGCGCGAGGCGGCGGTCGAGCTGCGCGAGCGAGGCGCCATACCCTTTGCCGGGTTCTGCAGCGACCCGTGCGACGGGCGAACGCAGGGAACCCCCGGAATGATGGACTCGCTTCCTTACCGCAACGACGCCGCGCAAGTCTTGCGACGCCTCATCAGGTCCCTGCCGACTCGGCGCGGCGTGATCGGCGTCGCGACCTGCGACAAGGGTCTGCCGGCCATGATGATGGCACTGGCGTCCATGCACGATCTGCCCTGCGTTCTAGTGCCGGGAGGCGTGACTCTGCCGCCCAGCGACGGGGAGGACGCGGGAAAGGTCCAGACGATCGGCGCGCGGTTCGCGCACGGCGAGCTCAGCCTGGATCAAGCCCGGGAATTCGGCTGTCGGGCTTGCGGGTCGCCGGGGGGGGGCTGCCAGTTCCTCGGTACGGCGGCAACGGCTCAGGTGGTCGCCGAGGCCTTGGGCCTCGCGCTTCCCCATTCCGCGCTGGCGCCATCCGGCCAGGCGGTCTGGAAGGATGCTGCCCGCAGATCAGCCGAGGCCGTGATGGCGCAGGCGAGGGCCGGCCTGACGGTTCGCGAGGTCGTGACCGCGGGGGCGCTTCGTAACGCCATGGTGGTCCACGCGGCCTTCGGCGGCTCGACCAACCTGCTTCTGCATCTCCCGGCAGTGGCCTACTGCGCGGGCCTCCGGCGCCCATCCGTCGGCGACTGGGCCGACGTCAACTGCCAGGTCGTTCGACTGGTCGACGTGCTGCCGAACGGACCGGTCGGCCACCCTACGGTGCGGGTGTTCATGGCCGGAGGCGTGCCGGAGGTCATGCTGCACCTGAGAGGCCTGAACCTGCTCGACCTCGGCGCTCTTACCGCCACTGGCCTGCCGCTGGGGCGGATGCTCGAACTGTGGGAGTCGAGCGAGCGGCGAAGGGTCTTCCGGAAGCGCCTCTCGGAGATCGACGGAGTGGGCCCGGGCGAAGTCATCTACGCGCCCGGCGCGGCGGAGCGCAGCGGCCTGACGAGCACGATCACGTTCTGCAGGGGGAATCTTGCCCCGGAAGGGTCGGTCGTCAAGAGCACGGCCATCGACCCATCCCTGATCGGCGCTGACGGCGTCTATCGCAAGCAGGGACCTGCCAGGGTCTTCACTCGGGAAGCCGATGCCATTCGGGCGATCAAGCGGGGCGATGTGCGTGCCGGCGACATCATGGCGCTGATCTGCTGCGGTCCGCTGGGCTCGGGCATGGAGGAGATCTACCAGATCACGTCGGCCCTCAAGCACGTCTCCTACGGCAAGGAGGTCGCAGTGATCACCGACGCCCGGTTCTCGGGCGTTTCGACCGGGGCCTGCATTGGACATGTCGGTCCCGAAGCCCTTGCGGGCGGGCCCATCGGAAAGCTCGTGGACGGCGATGTCCTGCGGATCGAGATCGACTGCAGGCGGCTTCGGGGAGCAATCGATCTGGTGGGCCAGGGGGCCAAGGCTGTCGGCCCCGAGGAAGGCACGCGGGTGCTGGCCTCACGCAGCGTCCGAGAGGATCTCTCGCCCCATCCGGGCATCCCCGATGACACCCGCCTTTGGGCAGCGATGCAGGCCTGCAGCGGCGGAACCTGGAACGGTTGCGTCTACGACGTGGACAAGATCGTCGCGGCTCTTGCCCGGGGGCTCGCCGCGGGGTCTCCTACGGGCGGATGATCGAGCCGTCCCTTCGGCGGGTCGTCCCCCAGCTGTAGTCGAACGGCGTGTCGTAACGGGAGTCAAGGTCGTACTTGGCGGCCAGCTCCTCGTCGATCTCCATGCCCCATCCGGGAGACTCATTCGGAAAGAAGAACCCGTTCTCCAGTCGGGGACACCCCCGAAACACCTCGTGGACGGAGTCCGGCCAGGTTCGCGCTTCCTGGATGCCGAAGTTGTAGCAGCTCACGTCCAGGGCGATGTTTGCGAGGTGACCGACCGGCGAGGTGTCCCCGGGGCCGTGCCATGCGGTGCGGACGCCGAACCACTCACAGAGGGCTGCCAGCTTTCGGGCCGGCGTCAGTCCGCCGATCTGCGAGATGTGAACGCGGATGAAGTCAATCAGCCGTTCCGCGATGAGACCGATGAACTCGTGGGGCGAGTTGAAAAGCTCGCCCATGGCGATCGCAGTGGTCGTCTGGGACCGCATGTGCCGGAAATAGCCGATCTGCTCGGGTGAAACTGGATCCTCAATGAAGAACGGCCGATACTCTTCGACCCGCTTCAGCAGCCACATCGCCTGGGGATTCGTGAGCCGCTCGTGGACATCGTGCAGCAGCTCGATCTCGTCGCCGAGCTTCCCGCGCATGTGCGCGAAGAGCTTCGGGACGCTGAGCAGGTACGGCGTCGGCTCATACATTCGCTCCGCATGATCACCGCCCGACGGAGCGCCGAGGAAGCCCGTCGGGTTGCCGCCACTGCTCCGGGCACCGTAGTTCGCGTTTCCGGGGAGGCCGACCTGAATGCGCACATGGCGCACACCCTCCTCAATGTACGCGCGCGCGGCGTCCTCCACCTCTTCCAGGCTGGACCCGGAGGCGTGCCGGTAGACATCGGCGCCGTTCCTGGCCTTCCCGCCGAGGAGCGCATAGACCGGCATGTTGGCGCGCCTGCCCTTGATGTCCCACAGAGCCTGGTCGACACCGCTCATCGCGTTGTAGAGCACGGGTCCGTTGCGCCAGTACGAGCTGACGTACATCGTCTGCCAGATGTCCTCAATGTGGTCCGGGTTCTTGCCCTTGAGAAAGGGGCGCAGAAACTCGTCGACGGCCGTGACCACGGCCCTGGCCCGCTGCGTGAACGTTGCGCACCCGTATCCGTACAATCCTGGCTCGTTCGTCTCGACCTTGACGATGACCGTTCTCGGCAAGCCGGGAGGGGCCGTCAGGATCGACTTGACGTCGGTGATCTTGACATCCGGGAGACCGCGTCTCGCACGCTGTTCCTGGGCCGACGCGGACGGGAGGGCGAGCGCAGGCATGGCGCCGACACCGGCGAGTCGCTTGAGGGCATTCCGACGTTTCATTGCGGAAGTATATACCATGGCTGGCGAATGACCGGGATTGATTCTTGTCCAGCCGACCACTGAGTAACCAAGGCAGCGAATCGCGAGTTGCAGCGAATCAGCGGGACAAATCGGACCCATGGTTCGGTTCATTCGGCAGTAATACGGTGTATGTCTGGGACAATGAGGCGCGTATTCAAGAGTCTAACGGCTCTGAATCAGGAGCAACCACAGAAATGTCAGTTCGATAATTCGCAAGGTAATCATCACTCAATTATGTTCTGTTCCGTCAGAATCACATCCAATTCCGGAGGGTCAGGGGGAATTGCGGCATGCAGCGCCCGCGGAAGCGCTGCTCCGACCCACGACACTTGTCGGGCGACACCAGATCCGTAGTGGGTCGAGGCCGCCGGCCACAGGGGCTCCTGGCGTTCCCGCTGCGTCTCTTCGCGGGCGGGGCCAGGAGATTGGGGCGTGCAAGGTCTTCCGGTAAACCGGTCGCCGGTCGACTCGGCCCCATGGCGGTGACGTTTCCGACGCGGGCAGGGCATGGACTCCGGGAGCCCTGTGAACCTTCGGTCCCGAATCCGCGATCCGGCCCTGCGGGGCCGCGAGACCGGAGGCGGGAGGCTGATACGATCTTGGTGCCCGTGATGCTCGTCTCTCAGCGGGAAGTCATCGTCCGGCCGCCGCTGGAGTTCCTGCGCCAGCAGGAACTTGCCGCGGGACCGGTTTCGTTGGGAATGGAAGAGACGTCGGAGGAGGAGGAAACTGTGCGAACGACAAGGCTCAAGTCTCTTCGGGAGCTCATTCGAGGATGGTCACGACGAATCTGCAGACCGCTGGCGAGGGCCGGCGCGCTGGCCCTGCTTGCATTGGCCCCGACCGAGGCTCACGCGGCGGTCGACAGCGAAGCCCAGTTCATCCTCAACACTCTCGCTTTCCTGGTGTGGGGAGCTCTGGTGATGTGGATGGCGGCGGGATTCACGATGCTCGAGGCAGGGTCTGTACGCACTAAGAACGCCTCAATGATCTGTCTGAAGAACATCGGCCTCTACTCCATCGCCGGGCTGACGTTCTACTTCATCGGCTACAACCTCATGTACGTCGGTGTCGGCGAAGGCGGACTCATCGGTGCGCTCAGGCTCCTCTACGGTACGTCCGCTGCCGAGGTCCAACTCCTCGGGGGCGACGCGGAAGCCGCTGCCGAGGTCATCGGCAACAGCCACGCCGTCATGTCGGACTGGTTCTTCCAGATGGTGTTCGTGGCTACCACGGCGTCGATCGTATCCGGTGCGCTGGCCGAGCGGGTCAAGCTCTGGTCATTCTTCGTCTTCATCGCAGTCCTGACCGCTTTCATTTATCCGATAGTCGGTGCGTGGACCTGGGGCGGCGGCTGGCTCAGCGCTATGGGATTCAAGGATTTTGCCGGATCGACAATCGTCCACTCCACAGGAGGCTGGGCGGCCCTCGCGGGTGCGCTGGTCGTGGGGCCGCGGAAGGGCAAGTTCCGTGATGACGGCTCAGTCAAGTTGACTCCTCCGTCCAACGTTCCGGCTGTCACGCTGGGCGTCTTCATCCTGTGGCTTGGATGGTTCGGGTTCAATGGCGGATCGCAACTGGCCCTGAGCGGGGCGGTTGACGCGGTTGCCGTCGCCAACATCTTCACGAACACGAATCTCGCGGCTGCGGCCGGTGTGGTCACGGCCATCCTGATTTCCCGGCCGATTCTGGGACGCATCGACCTCATGGCCGGGCTGAACGGAACACTCGGCGGTCTCGTTGCGATCACCGCAGCTCCGGATATCGTGAGCCACCTTTGGGCCGTTGTCATCGGAGCGATCGGCGGAGCGGTCTGCGTGTCGGCGATGAAGTTCCTGGAATCGTTGAGAGTCGACGATGTCGTAGGCGCGGTACCCGCCCATCTGTTCTGCGGCGTGTGGGGGACGCTCGCCGTCTGCATTGCGGGCGGTGGCAGTTTCGGGGTCCAGCTGCTTGGGATCGTCGTTATCGGTGCGTTCGCATTCGGCACCTCGCTGCTGCTCTGGTATGTCCTCAAGTGGACGATGGGCGCTCGCGTGTCAGCGAATGTCGAGGCGCACGGCCAGGATGTGGGCGAACTGGGAATCGAGGCCTACCCCGAATTCGTTCTGCTGCCTGAAGAGGACTGACCGCAACTGCACGGAAGCAAAGGAAGACTGCCCTCCGCAGCGTTCGCGGAGGGCCGGCGGCGCCCGTGGTGCGCCTCAGACCGACCGGTCATATTTTGCCGCGACGCACCACTGAGCATTGGCTCTGGGGCGACCCGCACACCTCGCGAACTGCGGACCACAGCCCTCAGTTCCGGTGTGGCGCCGGCATGCCTCGGGGGACTGAAGGCACCGCATGCAGACCGTCGCCGCGACGCTCTCGCGATGGGGCGACCGACCGGCAGGCAGCGGAGCGGCTTCCGCCGTCTACGATTGAGATTGGAGATCCTCGGGTTTGCGGGTGCTTGTCTCAGGTGGTGCGGGCTTCATCGGCTCTCACCTCTGCGACCGCCTGCTCGCCGATCGTCACGAAGTCGTTGCCCTCGACAACCTGAGCACTGGGCGGGCCGAGAATCTCCAGCATCTGCGGGGGTGTCGCTCATTTCGGCTCCTGATCCATGATGTTTGCGAACCATTCAAGGAATGCCGCGGGTTCGACGCCGTGTTCAGCCTGGCTTCGCCGGCAAGTCCCAAGGACTACCTCGACAGGCCCATCGAGACCCTCTTGGCGGGTTCGGTCGGCACACGGAACATGCTGGAAGTCGCTCGCAAGGATGCTGCAGTCTTCGTGCAGGCGTCAACTTCGGAGTCCTACGGGGACCCGCTGGTGCATCCGCAGCCGGAGACGTACTGGGGCAATGTCAATCCAGTGGGTCCTCGGGCCGTCTATGACGAATCGAAGCGGTTCGCCGAGGCTCTGACCATGGCGTATCACGACCGATACGGACTCGAGACACGGCTTGCTCGGCTCTTCAACACCTACGGCCCGCGCATGAAGGCGGACGACGGCCGAGTTCTTCCGGGCTTCCTGGTGCAGGCGTTGCGAGGTGAGCCGCTTACGGTTTTCGGGGACGGCTTGCAAACCCGGAGCTTCTGCTACGTCTCAGACACCATCGAGGGGCTGATGCGCCTTGCGGTCAGCTCCGAACCGTCGCCTGTCAACATCGGGAGTCCGCGGGAGGTGACCGTGCTTGAGCTTGCTCGCAAGGTGCAGAGGCTGGCGGAGACCGAATGCGGGATCCTCCGGCTGCCGCTGCCCCAGGACGACCCCCGGCGCAGGCAGCCGGACATCGGGAAGGCGAGACGCGTACTCGACTGGGAACCGCAGGTGTCGCTGGACGACGGGCTGCGGAAGGCCCTGGACTGGTTTCGAACCGCTCTCGGGTGAGAGGCGGTCCGGCTCCGCACTGCCTTTGCAAGAATGGAGTTTCAATGTCTCCGAGGATGCCGTTGAGGTTCCTGCTGACAAATGACGACGGAATCGAGGCCCCCGGGCTTGCCGCGCTGGAGGCGGCTCTGCCGCCGGGGTCCCGCTCGATCGTGGTCGCACCGGGGCAGGAGCGGTCCGCTTGCAGCCATCAAGTCACCACTTCCAGGCCTATCCGGACCCAACGCATCGACGCGAGGCGCATAGAGGTCGATTCCTGGCCCGCGGATTGCGTCCGCCTCGCCGCTCACTCCATGCGCGATCGATTCGACTGGGTGCTTGCAGGCATCAATCACGGCGCAAACCTCGGCGCCGACGTCTACTATTCCGGAACCGTGGCCGCCGTTCGAGAAGCAGCCCTCCTGGGTCTTCCGGCGATTGCCGTGTCGCACTATCGTGATCGCGTCCTGAGCGAAGAGGACTGGCAGAGGGCTACCGGATGGGTGCGGGACATTCTCCCTAGCCTGCTTCGCAGGCCGCTGGCCCGGGGGGAGTTCTGGAATGTGAACCTGCCTAGCCTGCCCGCGGGTCCTGCGATGCCGCAGATCGTCGAATGCGATGTCGACACGAACGCTGTCGACCAGGCCTACGAAGCCAGCGACGGCAGTTTCCTCTATACGGGCGTGTACGGCAAACGAGGTCGCCAGGCCGGCCGTGATGTGGACGTTTGCTTCAGCGGGAGGATCGCAGTCTCCACTCTGCGTCTACCCTGACCTGAATTCCCACGCCCGTCAAGGATGTGCAGGAATCGACGGCTGGGTCACTGAATGACGCTCGGGTCGAACCCGGCCGGCGCAGTCCGGCATGCCGTGATCCCATCCCGCCGAGGACACCGATCGGTCTCCACCCGCTGCAATTCCCGGATCGAGGTGGTCTGTTCCTGGCACGCAGCACATCCCCAGTCAGGATCCGTCGCTCGCCGACGCGACCTCAAGAGCTCCCGCGATCGTCATGCCGAGGCGGCGCCGGGCTGGCACGGCTTCACAGCTTGGCGCTTGCCTCCCATGCCTTCCTCACACGCGTCCACAGTCCACCGGCACTTGATCCCCGTATCCCAGGGGCCACATGTTCTCACGACGAGCGTGGGAATTCAGGTCGGCTGCGCCCAGATCGCCCCTCACCCTCGGCACTTGCCACATTCCCGACCGTTCAATCCACCGCTTCAAGTACGGATGCGCGGAGGCGTCTCGGCTCGTCGCCAAAGATCTTGGTCCGAATCGCGTGCCGTGGCAGCCCGTGTCGCCACCCGTTCCGGCCCTCTTGGGGCGCGTCACTTGGAGTCGCGGCTGCGATGCGGCAGCGGGCACCGATCTGAATCCGGGCAACGCCCACTCGCGTGCGTGGTCTTCGTCAGGGTCTCCGGGCAGCGGCAGCCGGTGAGTCGACCCGTGTCCCCCGGCCCTCGGTCGCCAGGTAGAAGCGGCGGACGACGACCGCTCTGAAGAAGTCGCGCCGGCCCGAATGCCAATGGATCTCCACATCGGCTGCCTCTTCAGTTCCGAGGCCGGCGTGGATTCGCAGGTCGTTTCCGGGAAGATAGCCGTCGCTTCCCCGCACCTCGAACTCGAAATAGCGGCAGGTGCCTCCTGCCTCCACGTACACCTTAGCGCCGATTCCGCCGCGGTTGCTCTCGACGCCCTGGGGACGGATCACGAGCCAGCTCCCGCCGTTTCCACCGTCGTTCCGGAGCACGGCCGGCCGATCGTTCTTGTTCACCACCACGATGTCAGCGTCGCCGTCATTGTCGTAGTCGCCGACCGTCAGCCCCATCGACCCTTCGGCCTCGCCGTGCTCGCTGACGACAGCCCCGGACACCCAGCTGACGTCCTCAAAGGTGCTGTCGCCCCTATTCTCGCGGTAGAAGTTGGCTCCGGCGTCGTTCCCAACATACAGATCCGGATCTCCGTCGCCATCGTAGTCACCGACCACGCAGCCGCTGGAGCAGTTCGTGTCGCCCACCGCGCGGGCCGCGGAAAGCAGCGTGCCGTTCGAAGAGGATCGCGTCTGCCTTCCGTCGCAGCATGGGGCCGGCTGCCGGACTTCGTGCTGGAGGTGCTGTTGCAGACGACGAGGGAACACGACCCGACTACGAAGAGAAGCCGGGAGTGGAGGACTCTCCGATTCGGAAGCGGGTCTCAAAGACCGAGCGACGTGAGCCTACCAGCTTGTCGGGGGAACGACCAGCTCATGCTGCCGGCGCACAGGGTGTGCAGCGAGGGTACGGAGCACTAGGATTCGCCTGACAGAGCCTCTAGTGCTTCGGTCGGTGTGCCCGTGGCGTCCGGGATTCTCCCGGACCAAGCCGGATACGAATCCTCCTCGGAGCCCCGGGGAACGCAAAGTTCGCGAGGGACCGCCCGACCTTCATGAGACAATGCGAACTGAACCGCTTTGGCGCGCATGCGTTTGGATCTGTTGCTTGTCAAGCGGGGCTTCGTTGAATCCAGACACCGAGCCCAGGCCATGGTAATGGCCGGCGAGGTCCTCGTCGATGGGCAGAAGGCAGAAAAGCCCGGCCGGCAGGTCCGCTCCGATGTCGCGATTCGCTTGGTTCGCCAGAAGCCCCGGTTCGTCAGCAGGGCAGGCTTCAAGCTGGAGGCTGCGCTCGAGCACTTTCGAATCGACGTCGAGGGGGCGGTTTGCCTCGACATCGGCGCCTCGACTGGCGGATTCACCGACTGCCTTCTGCAGCACGGAGCGGATCGGGTCCATGCGGTCGATGTCGGCGTCGGCCAGCTGCATTGGAGAATTCGGTGCGACCAGCGCGTCATCGTCCGGGAGAAGCTGAATGCTCGGAATCTCCTGTTTGACGATGTCGGTGAAATCGTCGATTTCGTGTGCTGTGACGTGAGTTTCATTTCGGTGACGAAGATCCTCCCGCGGATTCCCAAGGTCCTTCGCCCGGGTGGGCCGGCCGTAGTCCTGGCGAAGCCGCAGTTCGAGGTCGGGAAGGGAGAGGTCGGAAAGGGAGGCATCGTGCGAGACCCCGCACAGCATCGCAGGGTTGTCGAGACCGTGAGTGCCGCAATGGCCGAGTGCGGTTTCGAGTCCGTTGGCTCGATCCGGAGCCCGATCCGGGGAGCATCCGGAAACCGGGAGTTTCTGGTCCACGGCAGGCACAGGCTGAGTCCGGAAGGCGAGGGGGCATAGTGCTCCGTCGAATTGGCGCCGTCAGCAAGCCGGACAGGCAGGACATTCCGGCCCTGTTGCGATACCTCCAGGGGTGGGCGGCGCGACACCGGATCGAGATCGCGGTGGACAACTCCTCGGCGGACTATCTCGGCAGGAGCGACGGCAAGTCCCGGGACCGGCTGCCGAAGGACTGCGACCTGATCGTGGTGCTCGGCGGAGACGGCACGCTGCTTTCCGCGGCCCGCGCGGTGGGCGAGCGGCAGATCCCGCTGCTGGCGGTCAATCTCGGCGGTCTCGGGTTCATGATGACAACCGGCCCGGATGAGCTGCCGGCCGCACTGGAGAGCGTGGCGCATTCGGACTTTCGGCTCGACTCGAGGATGGTTCTCGAGGCGCGGCTCGTCCGGGACGGCGCCGAAATTGACCGCTTCTTCGCTCTCAACGATGTCGTAGTGGCGAATGGAGCGGTCGCGAGGCTTCTGCACCTGGCGGCCTACGCCGACGGGGAATACGTCTGCGACTACAGGTCGGACGGCCTGATACTCTCGACCCCGACGGGCTCCACCGCCTATTCCCTGTCGGCCGGCGGCCCGGTCATGTCTCCGGACGTGGGCGCTCTTGTCCTGACGCCGATCTGCCCGCACACGCTGTCGAATCGGTCTGTCGTGCTCCCGTCCACTGCCAAGGTCGAGATCCGGGTCTCCGCCGGCGACAAGGACAACTACCTCAGCGTCGACGGCCAGGTCGGCCGCCACCTCAAGCCGGAGGACTCGATCCGCGCCTGGAAGGCGGCCCATACCGTCGACATCGTCCAGACCAACACCATGTCCTACTTCGATGTTCTGCGGAGCAAGATGCGGTGGGGCGATCGGTAGCCCGGGCGGCTCGACGTCGCTAGCCGCCCAGGAAGGGAAGGGCGGCGAAGAAGGCCAGACATGCTGCGAGCGCGAGGTTGATCCACAGCGGATTCCTGTTTGCACGGCCCACCCATGCGCGGCGGCCGTTCAAGAGCAGCAGCGTGAGGGCCAGCAGGGGTAGGAACATGGCTCCAAGAACGCCGTAGGTCAGCTGAATCTGCCTTACGGGGGCGTTCAGAAGAAACAGCGGAACGACGGCGACCAGCAGGACAGAGACCCGGTAGGGCGTCGAACCCCTCAGATCGCCGGACGAGGGACTGCGAAGGCGCACGAAATCCGCAAACATGTACGGGATGCTCTGCCAGACTCCGAGCAGACTGGAAAAGACTGCACCCCAGAAACCCACGAGGAACACCCACTTGCCGATCGGACCGGCGGCCGCTGCAAGGCGATCGGCCATCTGTGTGGCGAGGGCTGCGCCGCCGCCCTCCACGTCGATCTGCGAGCCGATGATGATCACGCAGAATCCGAACACCGCTGTGACGCCGTTTCCGACTCCCAGGTCGATTCGACAGGTGCGGAGCATTCCCGCGCCACGGCGATTCTGTTCTTGGATCCAGTAGCCGTAGGACAGGAGTGTGACAGTGCCTCCCACGCCGCCGAGCACTGCCAGCACCCACGCCTGCCCGCCCTGAGGCACGGACGGAACGAACCCGGCCGCGATCTCGGAAAGCGGCGGGGCGATCATCGCCGCTGTCGCGACCACCGTGACGAACATCAACCCGATCAGCACGGACATGACCGACTCGAAGACCTTGAAGCTGCCTCGCAGGATGATTGCCACCCCCACAAGGGAGTGGATGACGGCCCAGTACAGGACAGAGTCTTCCGCTGCGCCGATGGGAAGCAGCGCAGTGCCGGCGATCCCGCACGCATTCGCCAGGGCGCGGCCCACAACCACGGTGAAGAGCGTCAGATAGGCGAGGAACACCCAGCGAATCCAGGACCCCAGCCTGTCGTTCCAGCCCTCGAGCAGCGTCGTGCCGGTCGCCAGCTGCCAGCGGGCAACTCCTTCACTGAGCACGAACTTCAGGAACGCTCCTGCAAGCACGGCCCACAACACGGTCGTGCCGAGTTCGGTTCCGGCCAGCGTTCCCGTCACGAGGTCTCCCGCGCCGACACCAGTCGCAGCCATCATCAGGCCGGGAGCAATCACGCTGTACCAGTTCATCTTCATGAGAGGGTGCCGGGCATCGCGGAATGCCCGGCAAGGTGACAGATTAGCCTATGTCGGAGACGGGATCCGCTGTGAGACGATAGGGCCGACCAGCCATGCGAGTGTCGATATCGAGACGAGAATTCCTTTCCACTGCGGCAGCCGCAGCCGGGGGACTCTCGTGCGCTCCGGATGCGCCGGCCGAGGCCGTTCCTCCCAACGTCGTGCTGCTGATGGGCGACGACCACGGCTGGCATGAGACGGGATACAACGGGCATCCCCACGTGGCGACGCCGGTGCTCGATGAGATGGCGGCGTCCGGGCTGCGCCTTGACCGCTTCTACTCGGCGGCTCCCGTCTGCTCCCCCACTCGCGGCAGCGTCATGACCGGGCGCCATCCGAACCGCTACGGGACATTCAGTGCAAACTGGTCAGTCCGTCCGGAGGAAATCGGCATCGCCGAGATTCTGAGCAAGGCCGGGTACGCTTGCGGGCATTTCGGCAAGTGGCATCTTGGGCCCGTCAAGGCCGACTCCCCGACCAACCCGGGCGCGTTCGGCTTCGAGGAATGGCTGTCTCACGACAACTTCTTTGAGATGAACCCGTTTCTGTCCCGAAACGGAGGGCCGCCTGAGAGGCATGAAGGCGAGAGCTCGAAGATTGTGATCGACGCCGCGAGGCGGTTCATCGAGAGGGCCGCCGAGTCCGGGCGTCCGTTCTTTGTCGTCGTGTGGTTCGGCTCGCCGCACGAGCCCTACAGCGGTCTCCCGGAAGATCTCGAAGCGTACTCAGACCTGCCCGAGGGCCTGAAGGAGTCAACGGGGGCAATCACTTCCATGGAGACGGGGCTTCGGACGAGGGTCCGTCTCGACAAGATCCTGCAGGCCCGCTATGCGGAGATCACCGCGATGGACCGCGCGATCGGGGACTTGCGGGACTACCTGCGGGACAGCGAACTCCGCCGGAACACGCTGCTCTGGTACTGCAGCGACAATGGCGCCCCGTCCGAGAGCACCTTCAAGTCGCCGCTCCGAGCCAGCAAGGGGAGCGTCTATGAAGGCGGCGTTCGAGTGCCGTCGGTGATCGAATGGCCGGAGCGGATCGCCCAGCCCGCCAGCACCGCCGTCAACGCTGTGACCAGCGACATCCTCCCGACGCTGTGCGAGCTCACCGCCCAGCCTCTCCCGGACCGCCCCCTCGATGGAATCAGCCTCGTTCCGCTCCTGGACGGCTCCATGGAGGCGCGGCCCAGTCCGATCTGCTTCTGGAGGTTCGAACCGGACCGAGACCTGGAAACCGAGCCGTACATTGATCCGGAGCTGCAGAAGGGGACGACGCCTCTTGTCAAGTACATGGACGGCAGACTCACCCGCCACTTTCGCAACTTCCACTTCGAGTCTCCCGACCCAACGGACTTCGCCGGCCCGCGCGCGATTCTTGACAGCAGATACAAGCTCGTTCTCGACGGGGACCGCCAAGACGGTCCCGGACGGGAGCTCTTCGACATGCGGGAGGATCCGGCTGAGAGCCGGGACGTCGCCGGCGACAACCCGGAAACCCATCAGCAGTTGGAAAGGGAGCTCGTGAACTGGCAGGAGTCCGTGCTGCGGAGCCTGACGGGGGCTGATTATTCCTGAGCGCCTGGGAAGCGAGTCAGTACGCCCAAGGCCCGCGCGTGAAGATCCCTCCGTCGACCATCAGTGTCTGACCTGAAACGAATTCCGCCGCGTCCGTACACAGGAAGGCCACGGCCTCGGCCACGTCGCGCGGGTAGCCCACCCTTCCCATCGGTGTGAGCCTCGACCACTGTCCGGCATAGTCGTCGGCTTCCCGACTGGTTCTCCCGATCAGGATGGCGCCCGGCGCCACGCAGTTGACCGTGATGCCGTACCTGCCCAGTTCGGCTGCCGCCACCTTCGTGAACTGCTCCATCCCTCCCTTGCTGGCCGTGTAGCTGACGAGATTCGGGAATGCAACCTTGTTGCATCCTGATCCAATGTTGACAATGCGTCCGCCGCCCTTGTCCTTCATGTGCCGCGCCGCAAGCTGCGTACACAGGAAGCAGCCCTTGAGATTCGTGTCGATGACGCGATCCCAGTCCTCCTCGCGAAGGTCGAGCAGGGGCGACCACACCTGTGTTCCGGCGTTGTTGACGAGGATGTCGAGACGCTCGAATCGAGTGAGAACCGTGTCGAACATTCGCTGGACCTGGGCGGATTCCGCCACGGACCCCTGAACGGAGAAAGCGGTCCGGCCGTCCTGGCGAACGGCCTTGACAACTTCCTCCGCGCCCTTGGAGTCCGAATGGTAGTTGACCGCGACGTCGCAGCCAAGAGCCCCCAGGCGCCTGGCGATTCCCTTTCCTATGCCCTTGCTGGCCCCAGTGACCAGCGCGGACTTGCGCGTGAGATCCATAGCGAGGCGTTTCGCAGTCTACCAAGGTCCCGACGCTGCCTCGCGAGCCGGGACAAGCGCTGCAGGGGGCGCGACGGCTCCTCGATCCGCGTTGGATCCGGTCCTGGCCGCCGATTGCCGGGCAGTGCCCAGAGCGGCTCCAGAGGCCGGCCCTCTCGGCTGCTCGAGCCCCGGTCCCTCGCGAGCATCCGCTCACCAACCACCTCGGACGTCAATTCCAGATTGCGGTCAACGGCGCAAGCCACGGCTGTGCCTGGCAGAAGATGTGCTTCCGCCTCAGTGCAGGGAGGCCACCGGACACGCCTGCCCAGTGGATACGGGAGCCGACTACCAGATGTCTTCGAACTGCTGCACGGCGGTTGAGGGAACCTCAGATATGAAGTTCCCGCCAGGTCATAGTTCGGACATGCTCTCGGCTGTGGAGGTCGGCCGCCGACTAACGTCTCCCTGCACCTGCAGTCTGACTGCCCGTGTCGTCCAGCCCAGCCGACCAGCCAGAGCCCAGACTTCCGGAAGTCCGCGTAAGCAGGGTCTTGAGAGCTTTGCTGAAAGTGCTGGCCGGCGTGTAGCCCTCCACTCGCTCCAGCAGTTCACCGTCCCTGCCTATGATCAAGCTGGTTGGAATCGCGTTGATCTGGTAGCTCTGCATCGCACTGCCGTCCCCGTCGTGCAGCGAGGGGTAGTCGATATCGTGCTCTCTCAGGTACCGCTGGGCGGTTTCCGGATCCTCGTCGCTCACGCCGAGCACGACGAGGCCGTCATCGGAATGCCGCTCATGAAGCTGCTGCAGGTGCGGCAATTCCTGACGGCAGGGCTCGCACCATGACGCCCAGAAATTCAGAAGAACGACGTTGCCGCGCAGCTTGGACAGGCTCCAAGGTTTGCCTTCCAGCGAAGCGAGCACGAAGTCCGGCACCCGGCTGCCCCTTGCCAGATGGGGACCGCGCTTGCGGAGAGAGAGGGAGCCGGGCTGACGGACGCCGAAATTCTTTGCGAACCGGCGCGCGAATTCGTCGAGTATCGCGCGCCGCAGCTTCGAGTCGCGGGGCAGCGCCAGCTCTGCGCATCGGTGCGGATCCCCGGAGTGCAGGCCCAGTCGATGCCGGCTGCCACGACTCGCGAGCCAGCGTGACAGCTCCACCGCATGTGTTGCGCCAAGGAAGCCTGCCAGGGAATACGGGCCAAGGAGATAGTAGAGCGGCACTCCCGGGAGCGTTGCAAGCCAGTACTGCTTGTCGAGTAGCGACCAGTGTGCAGGCGCGCGATTCCGCTGGAGTCGGATCGCCTCGTAGCCGAACGTCTCCGAATCGTTTCCGTGCAATTCGACGGTCACGTGCGTGTCCGTGAACACGAGCCTTGCCGGGCGCAGCCTCGTTCCTTCGATGCGAGCGCGGAGCCCCTTCGAATAGACCGCGGGTTCAGGACTCGGCAAAGGGCTCGCAGAGGCCGTTCCCAAGTGGAATGCGAGCCCCAGCGCGGCACCCGTTGTCAGGGTCCTAGTTCTGCCCATGGAATCCTCCTTCCTTGCCGCCCTCTCGCGACGGCGATTCGACGCGCTCGATCGCCGAGACAATCCGCCGGTTCTCAGGTTCAACCAATCAGACGACGAGGCGGTGAGGAACGAGTACCGACTTGAACTGACGCCCTCGAGAAGTTCGCCGCCCCTGCTGGGGACCAAGGCCACGCGGCCGAAGTGCCGCACTGCTCGAATCGGTCGCCAGATCGCGAGACCGGACGGCGTCTTGCCAGTGTGCAGGGCAAGCGGCACTGGCTTGTTGAGCCCCGCGTGACCGACAAGCGCCGGCCGGAATGGGCATTGAGCGGCGAGAGCTGCCGGCCGTCGCACATCCCTCGCCGGAATTGTCAACATCCGGACTGATCGCCGGTGCGGAAGGACTGGCACAAGCGATCGACGAGTGCGGACGACATGCGCACACCTCGACGACTGAGGGCGCGTCCTACCCCGATTTCACTGTGGGCGGCGAGCGGGGGGCGCGGCCGCTTTCCGGCACCCGGATGGCGGACACAGCTGCTGGTCTATTCGATCAACCCTCTCAGGTGTGCTGTCTCTCGAGAGCTCGCGTCCTTGAACCGTGCGGCTTGCTTATAGATCGGAGAGGGCCTCGCCTATCGTTTCGTATCGAAAAGTGAAGCCGGCATCTGCCGCCGCCTTGGGGACGACACGCTGGGAGGCGAGCAGCACCTCCGCGAACTCGCCGAGTGCCAGTCGAAGAGCGAAGCCCGGGGCGGGGAACAGCGTTGGTCGACTCACCGCGTGCCCCAATGCCTTGGTGAAGCCTAGGTTGCTGACGGGGTTCGGCGCGCTGCCGTTGACCGGTCCGCGCAGCGATTCGTTTTCCGCAGCGAACACGAACAGTCTGGCCAGATCTTCCACCCGAATCCACGGCATCCACTGGCGGCCGCTTCCCAGCCTCCCACCAAAGCCGAGCCTGAAGATGGGACGAAGTCTCGCCAGTGCGCCGCCTTCCTTGCCGAGGACCAGTCCGACCCTAATGGTGACCACGCGCACGCCGAATTCCTCGGCGCGCATTGCCTCCGACTCCCACGCATGGCAAACGTCGGCGAGGAACCCCGCCGCCCTCGGCGAATGCTCGTCGAGGATCTCGTCGCCGCGGTCTCCGTAGGCGCCGACGGCCGACGCCGACACCAGCACTGGAGGACAGTCCTTCAGGTTTCGCATGCCCGCGACAAGATTTCGTGTGCCGAGGACCCTGCTGTCGCGGATGCGGGCCTTCTTGCTGGCCGTCCAGCGACCTTCCGCCACAGGCTCGCCCGCCAGGTGAAACACCGCCTCGCACCCGTCAAGCGACTCGGGGGGCGGCTGGCCGCTGTTCGGAATCCAGCGGAAGCATGCGGCCTTCCAGAGTTCCGAAGGGGCCGATTCCGGCGACCGAGTGAGAACGTTTGGAGTCTCGATCAGTCCGCAGAGATGTTTGCCGACAAATCCCGTGCCGCCTGTGACGAGAGCCTTGAGCATGTGCCTCATCCTACATGGAGGTTGCCTTGGGACCGACCTGAGATCACATCGCGTCAGAAACAGCTCGGTTTCGGAGCATGCGGGCAGCAGTTGGTCAGCGGCCCGGCGTCCTAGGCGTTTAGGTTGGGAACCGCAGGAGCCGATGGCGAGCCGGCGTTTCATGTCGAGGTCTATCCACTCAGGCTGCGCACTCATGGTACGAAACGGGCGCCGCCACCACCAAGCCGGTACTGGAGAAGCGCCCAAGCGTCGCTCCCGCACCCGTTAGATCGCGCGACCTGCCAGATGCCTGTTGATGTCCCCGGACCATCGTCGAGCGCATGATCTTCCTCAGGCTGTCCTCCCGAGGTGCGGTGTGGCGGCGGGATTGAGGTCCCGTGTAGGATCCCGGCCGGAATTGTGCGCTTTTCTGCGATCCACTGGGAGCGCTCCTTTCGCTCGGGCAGACCGTAGCGCAACCCAACTCCACCCTCCGACCAAATGCCCAGCGAGGGTTCCATGGGATCCCAACACAAGACCTGCCGATTCTCGAGCGGGATCTTGCCCTCGCATGGGTGCGGCTATCATGGACTCTCATGTCGTTTGCCGACTGCCTGCGAATTGCAGCCCTGTTCGGAACCGCGGTGTCGGCGCTCGCGGTCGAGAAGCCGAACATCGTCTTCATACTCGCCGACGATGTTGGCGACCAGGCAATCGGCTGCTACGGCGGAACCTCCTACTCCACTCCCCGAGTCGATCGATTGGCGGCCGGCGGTGCGCGATTTCGCCATTGCTACTCAATGCCCGTTTGCCATCCCACGCGCGTCACGCTAATGACCGGGAAGTATCCGTTTCGGGTCGGTAATGCGCCTTGGGGAACTTTTCCAAAGGCCCTTGAGGGCGAGACGATTGCAAACCGACTGAAAGAGCTTGGCTACGCGACCGCCGTGGCGGGAAAGTGGCAGCTGACCCTGCTTCGGGAAGATCCCGACCACCCGAAGCGTCTCGGATTCGACCGCTGGTCGCTGTTCGGCTGGCATGAGGGTCCCAGATACTATCGACCGCTGATCTACGAGGACGGGAGGATCCGGCCGGACGTGGGTGACCGCTACGGTCCGGACGTCTACGTTGATCTCCTTGTCGAATTCATGCGCGCCAACCGCGAAAAGCCGTTCTTCGCCTTCTACTCGATGGCGCTGGCTCACGACGTGACCGACGATATCGGTCATCCGCCCCCGCTCGGCCCGCAAGGCCACTACGACAGCTACGGGCGAATGGTCGAAAACATGGATGAGCTCGTTGGCCGGCTGGTCGATGCTGCGGAAGAGCTGGGAATTCGTGAGAGGACGCTCTTTCTGTTCACTGCCGACAACGGCTCTCCAAGGGCGAGCTACTACACCGCCCAGGGCAACGAGATGCTGAAGCAGCCCATCGAGTTTACGTGGAACGGAAGCACCTACCGCGGCGGAAAGGGCGAGCTGACGGACGGCGGGACCCGTGTCCCTCTTGTTGCGAACTGGCCGGGTACGATTCCCGCCGGGCAGGTCGTGGACGACCTTGTGGATTTCAGCGACTGGCTTCCAACATTCGTGGAACTAGCCGGAGGAACGGCCGGGGCCAGTCTGGACGGAGTGAGCCTCGCCGGCCGCCTGCGTGGCGGGGAGGGGTCGGGCCGGAATTGGGCTTACGCTTCCGGGCGCGGCGGCCAATGGGTCCGGACGCAGCGCTGGAAACTCTATGACGACGGTCGCCTCTTTGACATGGCCGGAGGGCGCGAGGAGGTCGAGCCGGTCTCGATCAGCCAGGCTTCCGCCGAGGCCCGGCGTGCCAGAGCGGAGCTCGAGGCAGCCGCTCGCCTCGTTGCCCGCACTGATCGCTAGGCTGCTTCCTTGAGAGCGCTTCTCCTTGGGGCCGGCGGCCAGCTCGGTATCGATCTGGTCCGCGAGTGCCGAGGCCGGGGCCATGAAGTCCATGCCTTGTGCCGGGACGACTGCGACATTGCGGACGAGGAGTCCGTGCGGAGCGAGATTCGGGATTTCCGGCCCGACTGGGTCATCAACGCAGCAGCCTACAATCACGTGGATCGAGCGGAGAGGGAACCTGAGAACGCCCTCCGGGTGAACGCGCTCGCCGTCCGGACGATCGCCGGGGCCTGCCAGCGGCTGGGAGCCACGTTGCTGCACTTTTCGACCGACTATGTGTTTGGCGGCGACAAGGATACCCCGTACGAAGAGAAAGACATGCCCGCTCCCCGCTCGGCCTACGGTGTTTCGAAGCTGGCGGGGGAGCTGTTCGTCCAGCACGGTTGCGCGCGCCACTACGTGCTGCGGGTGGCGGGCCTGTACGGGCCCCCGGGCCGCTACACGAAGCGCGGCAACTTCGTGGAGTTCGTTTTGCGAGGGTGCGCCGCGGGCGTCCGCCTTAGAATTGCGGAAGACTCCATCGCGTCGCCGACATACGGTCCGGCAGTCTCCATTCGCTCCGTCGACATTCTGGAGCGCCGGATTCCATTCGGTCTCTACCATCTGGGGGGAGGGCAAGCGGTCAGCTGGTTTGAGTTCGCGGGGAGAATCGCTAGGACGGCTGCGTGTCCCGCCGATCTCGTCGCGGCGAGAAGTCTCGATCTTCCTTTCCTCGCAACGCGCCCGCTCTATTCGGCACTCTCCAACAAGAGGATCGAGAAGACGGGAATCGAGCCGATGCCGGGTATGGACGGATCCTTGCGAGAATACATGGTCCGCCGCGACCGGGAGCGCCCTCCCGAATGAGGCTGGCAGCAATCCCGAGTATTCCGATCGGGAAAGGGTATAATGGCCTCAGATGCCCGCGGCGACGGTAGTGGGAGTAGGTGAGTTGTCTCCACCGGTCGCCTCGTATGCGGCTTCGTTTCGCCAGTTGAGCGATCTGTATCTGCTGGCTGAGGGCGGGTACGCGCCGATCCGGAAGTTCCTGAACTCGGTCGAGACCCGTTCCGTCTGCCAGTCGATGCACCTCACCACGGGTGAGCCTTGGAGCATCCCACCGGTGTTCCCGATTGATTCCGTCACTAGGGCGCGTCTGGCCTCGGCGGATCAGGTGGTTCTGATGGACGGCGATGCCCCGGCGGGGATCCTTCGCATCGAGGACATCTTTCCGCTTGAAAAGGACCTGTACGCGGACACGGTCTTCCGCACCAGTGACGGCAGCCACCCCGGTGTCCGCTGGCTGGCCGGCGCGGGACCGTATTCGATCGCCGGGACGGTCGAGCTCTTCCCGGAATGGGAACTCGATGTCCCGGGGTCACTGCCCATCTCGCCTCGTGACACCGCCGCCCTGATCGGCGACAGAGGCTGGGAGACCGTTGTCGGCTTCCAGACGCGCAATCCCATCCACCGGGCTCACGAATTCTGCACGAAGATTGCCCTGGAGACGGCCGACGGCCTTGTGATCCACCCGGTGCTCGGCGAGACGAAGCCGGACGACACACCGCCGGAGGTCCGTCTCGCCTGCTACGACGTCCTGCTGCGGAACTACTATTCGCCGGACTACGTGATGCTGGCGGGTTTCCCTGGCTGGATGCGTTACGCGGGCCCGCGGGAGGCCGTCTTCCACGCCCAGATCCGAAAGAACTACGGGATGACGCACTTCATTGTCGGAAGGGACCACGCTGGGGTGGGCAGCCACTACGGCCCGTTCGACGCTCACCGGATCTTTTCGGAGTTCCTGCCCGGCGAAATCGGGATCGAGCCCATCTTCTTCGACTTTGTCCACTACTGCCGGACGTGCGAGGGCATGGCGTCGAAGAAGACCTGCGCACACCCTCGGGAACATCGCGTCCACCTCTCGGGCAGCGAGCTGCGCCGGATGCTGCGGGAAGGCAGGATGCCGCCCCGGGAGTTCACGCGGCCCGAGGTGGCCGAGATCCTCATTTCGGCCTCAAGGGAGGTTTCGTGACTCTGCCGGAACCGAGGTTCACCTGGCCTTCGCGGAACGCGACGGCCGAGGAGGTCTTGCGCTGGGGCTTTTCGGAATTCGGCAACCGTCTGGCGATCTGCACCAGTTTCCAGGCTACGGGCTCGGTGATGATCGACATGGCAGCCCGTCTGGTCGGGAGCGGCTTCAATGTGTTCAGCATCGACACCGGGCGGCTCCACGAGGAAACCTACCGGCTCATTGCGGAGTACCGGCGGCGGTACGGCATCACCGTTCAGCTGGTGACTCCGGACGCTGAAGAGCTGGGCTCGATGCTTACCCTGCACGGTCCGAACCTCTTCTATGAGGACACCCTGAAGCGGAAGCTGTGCTGCGAAATCCGCAAGGTCCGCCCGCTGAAGCGCAGGCTAGCGACCCTCGATGCGTGGGTCACCGGTCTGAGGCGGGACCAGACCGCCAGACGCGGCAAGATCGACAAGGTGGCATTGGACGAGGAACACGGTGGTATCGTGAAGCTGTCGCCGCTCGTCGATTGGCGGAAGGAGCAGGTGTTCGAGTACGCCTCTCAGCACAACGTCCCGCTCCATCCTCTTTACGCGCAGGGCTACCCGAGCATCGGGTGCCAGCCGTGCACCAGGCCCGTGCGTCCCGGAGAACATTCCCGGGCGGGCCGATGGTGGTGGGAGGACGACGAGGACAAGGAATGCGGCATGCACGTCTCGCCAACCGGAGTGCGGCGTGAGTTCGATCTCCTGCTGGATGAAGTCCTGCCGGCACGGCGACCCTACGTAGTGCATTAGCGACGTCTCGTCCCACGAACACACCAGGCCCCCCCGGGTCAGCGGATCGGCTATGGATCACCAAGGAGTCACCATCTGGCTGACCGGACTCTCGGGAGCCGGCAAATCAACGGTCGCGAGCCTGCTTGCCAGACGCCTTCGGGCCGCCGGTGCAAAGGTCGAGGTTCTTGACGGGGACGTCATCCGGACGAATCTGTCGAAGGGCCTCGGCTTCAGTAAGGAGGACCGTGACACTAACATCCGGCGGATCGGATTCGTGAGCGGTCTCCTGTCGCGCAACGGAGTCATCGCGATTGTGGCGGCGATTTCGCCGTACCGTCGCCTGAGGAGAGAGGTCCGCGCGACAACGGAGAACTTCGTGGAAGTGTTCACCTACTGCCCGTTGAGCACGCTCGTTGAGCGGGATGTGAAGGGTCTCTACAGGAAGGCCCTGGCTGGTGAGATCAAGAACTTCACCGGCGTGTCGGATCCTTACGAGGTTCCGGAAAGCCCTGAGGTCCGGACCGACTCGAGCACCGAGACACCAGACGAATCCGTGGATGCGGTATGGAGTTACCTAGCCGAAGCCGGGCTGATCAAGCCCTGAACCGCCATTGCGTCGGACCGGATCGACTTCCGACTGCGATCGATCCGTTCGACGGGGTCGTCGGTCTCGGAAATTCAGGGAGGCCCGGCCGCTCCGAGACGAGCGCCGCTGCCTACGTCGGCCACCCGTCAAGTCCGGTGTCTGTGACACCGGGTACGCAGGCTGGTCGAGGCAGACTGCACGAGTTCCGAGTGTCCTTGGCCATCAACGCCAGGACCCGGTCGGCCTTCCCCAACGACGGCGAGCGCGCACCTCCGATCCGGCGCATCATGTTCGGGTCGCGCAGCGTCTTCATGCGGAATGTAGTCGGCCTCAGGGCCGTGCATCTGGGGAACGCCCCCACTCGCGTAGCGAACTGCTGCTCTGGCGTGTCCTTGCCCGTAGCGGTGAAGACGGAAATCCACGAGGGTCACCCCTCAGGCAATGTCCGAGATCCTTGCGGGACCTGGAGACGTCCAGCGAGGTGAACGCCCTCTCGGGGTGCCCCGCAACTTGCTTTGGAAACGCCCCCGTCGGTGCCCGACCAAGATCCCGTCGGAGAATGTAACGCGTCTGCAAGATTGGTCTTGGGCGGGGCCGTCGCGTCGCGCCGGAACCAAGGAAAGGGGTAGGCATCGGGTCCGTGTTCAGCGGGCCGGCTCAATTGCCTCGGAGGAGGACGCGCAAGATGAATAGGCTAGACAATGACGAGGAGGGAGTAGCCATGAAGAGCCTGCCTGAGCGCATCATGGAATACGCCGAGGCCCTGCCGGAGGCCACGCCGATCAGTCCGGCGGCGTTGCTCCACCGTGGCACGCGCGGGGCCGTGAGCCAGGCACTCTCTCGCTTGGCTCGCGCAGATCGGCTCATGCGGATCTGCCACGGAGTCCTTATGCGCTGGATCCAGACCCGCTTCGGGCTTCCCGCGCCCAGTCTCGAAAAGGTGCTCAGCGCCCTGTCGGAACTGCGAAGCGAGACTATCGTTCCCAATGGCGGGGACGCGGCCAATTGGCTTGGCCTAGCGACACAGAACACGATTCGATCGATCTATCCCACCTCCGGCCCCAACGTCTCCTGCACTTTGGTGCCCATCCCGTGGAATTGCTCCACGCACCATGCTGGCAGCTGGCTTCCCCACACCGAACGGCCGGGGTGGTGATCCGCGCCATCGCGTGGCTAGGTCCCAACGAGATTGAGAAGAGTCTGGACGCCGTTCTGCCAACGCTCTCCCGAGAAGACCTGCATGAGCTTGCCGCCGCACGGACTGACATGCCCACGTGGATAGCGGAACCATTGAGTGTGCGCCTCGCCGATGGATGATGCAGCGTACCCGTCTCTCTTGGCCGACGAGAGGCGTGACGCCCTGCAAGTGGTAGGGCGAAGCGCCGGACAAAGGACCTTTGTTATCGAGAAGGACATTTGGGTCGTAGCGATTCTCGGCGTTCTGTTCGAAGGTGCTCTTGAGCAGCACTTGGTGTTCCAAGGCGGCACTTCGCTGTCCAAGGTGTGGTGCGCGATCCGGCGGTTCTCCGAAGACATCGGCATCACCTATGACATCCGCAGGTTCGCACCGGACTTGGCCGCCGGTGCCGGCGAGGCGGCACTCCCCCAACCGCAGTCAGGAGAAGCGTTGGACAAAGGCGATCCGTCATCGCCTCGCAGGGTGAGTCCGCGACCGGGACGGTCCGCTCGTAGGAGAGGACCTTGCGCGCGCCGGCTTCGAGGCACCGGTTCGTCCGGAGTCCGAGTGCCTCTGCGTATGGTGCGATCCGCTGTTCGAGCCACTCGGGACCATGCGTCCAGAGGTGAAAGTTGACTTCGGAGCACACTCCATGGGCGAGCCCCATCTGTCCCGCTCAGTCGTGTGCGATGCCGCTACGCACCTTCCGGATCTTGAGTTTCCGGAGGCGCGGCCAGCCGTCAAATTTCATCGAAGAACCAAGTCACCGTCGAGTCGCCCCTCGGTTCCGGCGACCGACGATCAGATTCCTCAATGAGCGTGCGGAGCTGAGCGGACTTGATGTCGGCGAGCCGTTCGTCCTCGAACGAGACGTACGGCAAGCGCTCCACACGCGTGCCGAGCTAAACCCGCTCGGCGCGGAGTTGATGCATGTAGGTGGTCTTGCTCGCCCGACGCACACCATAGACAGCAGTGGCCTTGCCGGAAAAACGGTTCGTGCCCGGAACCCGTCGCGGCGTGAACGAAGGCAGGGGCGTTGCCGCCGAGTCGGCCAGGAATTCGCCCACGAAATGCCTGAAGAGAGGTTGGGAGACCACTGGAATCCGACTATTCTCCTGATCAAGAGGATAAATTTCGACCGAGGTCGCAACATGGAGGATTCGGCTGACCCCTCCGCCGTCTTCAGAAGATGGACGCCATGCTTGATCGTGCGCTCTCCGTCGAGCCCGCCGGCGATCAAGGTCGGGCCGTGAGCAAGGCCCTCCCGGTCGGCACCCCTTCTCGCCCCCGCGAGGGTGGACCGTGGGGTCAGCTGAGTCCAGATACGGGCGGGGCCGGAAGCCATTCGAGGTCGCACTCCCGGCGGAGATGGAGCGGTCGGCTCGCCACACCCCTGCTTGCCGTGAGTCACGCCCCACGCATTCCGCCTACCCGACGGGCATTCCCTCGGGCAGCAGGTAGTACCCGGCCACGATGTAGATGCAGTAGGCGGCCAGCAATATGTAACCGAAACCCCGCTTGAGGACGTCCCTCGATGCGAAAACTCCCACCCGGAACACAACCAGAATGAAGAGCATTGCCGGGAAGAGAACGGTGAAGAAATTGCCGCCCGCGTGCAGACCCGTCGGCGTCACCGCGGCGGCGGTGCCGGCCACAAAGAGCACGTTCAGGATGTCTGCCCCGATGACGTTGCCCACGGCCAGTTCGCCTTGGCCGCGGCGGGCTGCGGTGACCGCCGTGACCAGCTCGGGCAGCGAGGTTCCAAAGGCCACCAATGTGGCCGCAATGACGCTCTCGGGCACGGACACGCGCATGGCCGCTTCCGTCACCCCGGGAATCACCACGTGCGCTGAAATCACGACGAACGCCACCGCGGCCGCCAGCTGCGCCAGCGTCAGCCACGCCGGGCTGCGGGCAGCTTCCTCGGATGCGACGGTCGAGGCCCGCTCTTGGCTTGCCCAGCGCACCGAGATGTAGAGATAGGCTGCCAGCAGGGCAACGAGGACGAATCCGCTCCATTGGGCAAGCGTGCCGCCCTCCGAAAACGCCTGGTCCGGACGCGACCAGGGAAGACACAGGACGACCAGTAGAACACCTGCCCCAAGCTGGATCCATCCTTGGCGGTTCACGATCTTCGGGTCCAGCCGCAGTGGCGCAACTAGACAGGCAAGACCGAGAATGAGCCCGGTATCGGCGATGACCGAACCGACGGCGTTGCCGAGCGCTAGGCCGGGCGATCCCTCAACCGCCGCCAGGACCGACACCGCGGCCTCGGGCGCGGTCGTCCCTAGGCTCACAATGGTCGCGCCGACCACCATCGGCGGGATCCGCAGGCTCTCGGAGAGTTCGACCGCCTTGTCCACTAGGACATCTGCGGCCTTGCCAAGGACCAGCAGCGATACCGCAATGCCGGCGAGGAGAACTGACCAATGAACCTGGGAAAAGAACTGCGATAGCGCTTCGTCCATCCCCTCCGTCAAGTCTACCGAAACCTGGACATCTCTCCGTGCGGAATGCCGTCTGGCTTCCGTACAATACGGGCAGGGAAGAGTGAGCCGGAAAAGTCGAGCCTTGTGGGTCGGGCGTGTCGTGGCGGGCTTTGCGCTGGTCGCCTTGGCGCCATGCCTGCCGGTGGCCGGCCAAGACGGCCTGGAGCACTTCGAAAAGAACGTGCGGCCTCTCCTGGCCGAAAACTGCTTCGCTTGTCACAGCGCGGAGGCGCCCAGCGTCTTCGCAAACTTGCGCCTCGACAGCCGGGCGGGCATGCTGGCCGGTGGGGATTCAGGCCCGGCTGTGGTGCCCGGAGACTCCGTTGCCAGCCTCCTGCTCAGGGCCGTTCGCGGTCAGGCCAAGGCGCTGATGCCCCCGACCGGCCGTCTGGACGCCGACCGGATCGCGGATCTCGCAGACTGGGTGGACGCTGGTGCGCCCTGGCCTGAAGAGGGCGCGGCAGGCCTGCCCGACCCGGGCGAGGCCTTCGATCTGGAAGCGCGAAGGCGGCAGCACTGGGCCTGGCAGCCCGTGCAGCCCGTGGCCCCCCCGCTGGTAAGGGACGAGGACTGGCCGAAGTCCGAGATCGACCGGTTCATTCTCGCTCGGCTCGAGGAGGAGGGATTGCGGCCGGCGCCCGCGGCGGACCGCTACACGCTGCTCCGCAGACTGTCCTTTGCCCTGACCGGCATTCCCCCGACGCCAGGTGAGATCGACGAGTTTCTTCAGGACCGTTCGCCCCGGGCGGTCAACACCGTGGTGGAGCGCCTGATTTCGTCGCCGCACTTCGGTGAGCGCTGGGCCCGTCACTGGATGGACCTGGTGCGCTACACGGAGTCCCACGGGAGTGAGGGTGACCCCGACATTCCCGAGGCGTGGCGGTACCGGGACTACCTGATCCGAGCCTTCAACGACGACGTGCCGTACGACCAGCTGGTGAGGGAGCATCTGGCCGGCGACCTGCTGCCCGCACCTCGCTACAACGAGACGCTCCGCGTAAACGAGTCCCTTCTCGGAACGGCCCACTACCGGATGATCGAGCACGGATTCCAGCCTGTCGACCCTTGGGAAGACAGGGTCAAGTGGACGGACAACCAGATCGACGTCTTCTCGAAGGCGTTTCAGGCACTGACCGTTTCCTGCGCGCGGTGCCACGATCACAAGTTCGACGCGATCAGCCAACGCGACTACTACGCCCTCTTCGGGATTCTCGGAAGCGCACGACCCGTCCAGAGGGCGGTAGACGTCCCGGAGGTGCTGCTGAGGAACCGAGATGCTCTGAGGGAGGCGAAGGCGGAGATTCGCGATGCCCTCGCCGTGGTCTGGATGGAAGCCGCCGACGGGCTTGCCGCGAGGCTGCAGAGCGGGGACGAGGCAATCGCCCGGGCTCTCGAAGCCGCTGCCTGTGACCCTGACAGCCCTCTGTTCCCCTGGTTCGACCTGTCCGGCCGGTCCAGCGAGGGAATCAAGTCCGGCTGGGACCGCATCGCGTCCGGGTGGAAGCGGCAGCGGGCTCTTCGGAAAGCCTTCAACAAGGCGAAGTTCAAGAAAATCTGGAAGCTGGCAGAGAGTGACGAGGGCTGGATGCGACTCGGAGTCGGCACGACGCAAGGCGTGTCGGGTGCGGGGGAGTACTCGATTCTCCCCGCCGGCGACCGGATCGTCGAGGGCATCTACCGGCCGGGTGTGCACAGCGGCCTGCTGTCTCGGCGTCACAACGGCGTGTTGCAGACGCAGCGATTCACGATCGACAGCGACTACATCTCGTTCCAGGTCCAGGGATCCGGTCTCAGCGTAGTCCGCCTGATCGTGGAGAACTACGCCGTGCCTCGTGCGGGAATCTACTGGCAGCGCTACTCGCCCAAGTCGGACGCGCCGGTCTGGGCCGGCTGGGACACCAGGTACTGGAAGGGGTTCAGCGCCTACCTCGAGTTCGCGACCGTGGAGGACGCAACCAACTTCGCGCTGGACCAGGAGGATTCGCGCAAGCAGCCGAGACCCCAGCGCCCAACGGACGGGCGGTCGCACTTTGGAGCTCTGGCTGTCGCCTTTCACGACGAGAATGTGGCTCCCAAGGATCTGGATGAGGCGATTGAATACCTGCTGGAGGCGGACCCGCCGCAGACCGAGGCCGACCTGGCCCAACACTACGCCCATCGTCTTCGGGAGGCCGTCGCGGCCTGGCGGGACGGATCGATTTCGCCTTCGCAGGCCGACTATCTGGACTTCTTCGTTCGAAACCGCGTGCTGCCGTCATCACTCGGGACCTCGGTCCGACTTGACGGGCTGGTTGCGCACTATAGGGCGTTGGAGGACGAGGTGCCCGTCTACCGTCGCGCGCCCAGCGTGCTCGACGAGGCGGGACCTGATCAGCAGTTGCTTGTGCGGGGCAACCACAACGACCAGGGAGAGCCGGTCAGACGGCGCTATCTGGCCGCATTGGGCAGTGAGGCTTACGCTGACCCGGGCACGACGCGCCTGCGGCTTGCCGAGGAGGTGACGGACCCTAGGAATCCGCTCACGGCCCGCGTGATCGTTAATCGCGTCTGGAGCCACCTCTACGGGCGGGGCCTGGTTGCGACGGTTGACAACTTCGGACGGGTTGGCAGCCTTCCGTCCCATCCCGAGCTGCTCGACTATCTGGCGGACCACTTCGTACGGGACGGCTGGTCTTTCAAGAGGCTGATCCGGCGCCTGATCCTCACTTCGACGTACCAGCAGAGCAGCGAGGCGTCCGAACGCGCCATGGAAATCGATCCCGGCAACGCGCTTGTCCAGCACATGCCCGTCCGGCGTCTCGAGGGCGAGGTCATTCGCGACAGCCTGCTGGCGGTTTCCGGAGAACTGGACGACAAGCTGATGGGGCCGTCCGTCAACGTTTACTACGCGTTTGCCAAAGGAAAGACCAAGGGTGACCGGCCCAAGGGGCCGCTGGACGGGGAAGGCCGCCGGAGCGTCTACCAGGAGATCCGCCGAAACGCCCACAACCCGTTCCTTGAGGTGTTCGACCAGCCCAAGCCGTCCTCGACGCGCGGACAGAGGGACGTCACAAACGTCCCGGCCCAGTCGCTGACGATGCTGAACAGCCCACTGGTGCTTGGTCAGGCGAATCTGTGGGGAGAGCGGCTGGCTGCCCGGACGGCGCCGAAATCGGCGACTGTCAGGTCGATGTTCCTGGCAGCCCTCGGGCGGCCGCCGGATCCCTTGGAACTCGACCGCAGCCTGGGTTACCTGGGGCAGAGCGCCGGCGCCGACGAATGGGCGGATCTCGCTCATGCACTGTTCAATCTCAAGGAGTTCCTCTACGTCCGCTAGATTCGGGGGAGCGGCGGGCCTCGAGAGCAGCTTCCGGCCATGAGCTCGCTTGGTGCGAAGCAGCAATTCGGGAGTCGCCCCATACTGGGAGTGGGTGGCCTTGTGTTTGACAATGGCCGCGTGCTCCTCGTCCGGCGCGGCGTTGCGCCGGCGAAGGGGTATTGGTCGATTCCGGGCGGCAAGCTCCGGATGGGGGAGACGCTGACGGAAGGAGTCGAGCGGGAGTTGTTCGAGGAGACGGGCCTGCATGTGCGCGTGGGCGCCCTCGTCGAGGTGTATGAACGGCTGCCCCGACGTGTTGGAACGGGCGCTCACTACGTCGTGCTCGACTACCTTTGCGAAGTGACAGGAGGCTCCCTGCGTGCGGGAGATGACGCCGAAGAGGCCCAGTGGCTTCCTGTAGACGGACTGGGGGGCCTGCCTCTGACGCCCGGCGCTGCCGAGGTCATCCAGAAGGCCCACCGCATGGCGGCCGGGAACTGAGGATCCCGGATCGGACAATGCTCTCGAATCCATATGAGGCGCTGGAGTTCGGCGAGGTTGCGGCCCTTCTGCGCCGGTACACGTTCAGTCCGCTCGGCTTCGCCCGCATTGACGACCTGATTGCCAATCCGCGGCTGGAATCGGCCGACGTGGCCAGCGACGAGCTTTCGACGGTCGCGGAGTGTGCCGGCTGGCTGCGTGCCGCCGAGCGCGCGGACGAGCTGGAGACCCCGCCTGTGCCGCGGTTCGAAGGAATCGCGGACGTCCGTGAAGCCGTGCGGAGGCTCTCGACGGAAGGCATCGTGCTTGATGCCAGGGAGATCCGCGAGATTCTCGACCTGCTGGCCGCCGCGGAGGTCCACCGGGCCGCATTGCTGAAGGACCCGGCTGCCCGGCCCGGTCTGCATGCCCGCGGGAGCGCGGTTCCCGACCTGCGCATTCTCGTTTCCGAGCTTGCCGGGAAGATCCTGCCCAACGACGAGATCTCGAGTTTGGCGAGCACCGCACTCTCCAGGACGCGACGCTTCATCGAGAAGCAGAGGCAGGTCGTAGAGACCTCGCTTGAGCGGTTCGTCCGAAAATACGCGGACTCGGGCGCCCTGCAGGACCGGTACGTCACCATGCGCAACGGACGCACCGTCGTGCCCATCAAGGCACAGTGGAAGTCACGCATTGACGGCATCGTGCACGGGGCCAGCTCAACGGGCCAGACCGTATTCGTGGAACCGCTCGACACGATCGTCCAGAACAACCGGCTGGTGAGGCTCCGCGAGGACGAGCAGGCCGAGATCCTCAGGATCCTTCGCAGAATGAGCGCGCGCCTTCGGTCGGAGCGATCGGCGATCGCAGCGACCGTCACGGCCGTCGGGGATCTCGAGTACCTCTTCGCCCGGGCGCGGTTCTGTGTGGCGTTCGACTGCTGCCTGCCACGGTTCCGGAGTCCGGCTGAAGGGCGGGTCTCGATCAGGGAAGGCAGACACCCAGTGCTCCAGTCTCTGCTGTCGAAGGTCAGCCGGCGTCCGGTGCCGATGACCGTCCACCTCGACGGCGGACTGCGGACGATGATCGTGAGCGGGCCGAATGCGGGCGGCAAGACCGTGGTGCTGAAGACGATCGGTGTTCTGGCCGCCATGGCACAGGCCGGCATCCCCGTGCCCGCCGAGAGCGCGGAGTTTCCGTGGTTCGACCGCATTCTCGCCGACATAGGCGACGCCCAGTCGATCAGCGAGAGCCTGAGCACGTTCTCGGCCCACGTGTCGAGGCTGACGGCGATTCTCCAAAGCGCGACTCGCGGAAGCCTGGTGGTGCTTGACGAGCTTGGGACGGCGACGGATCCGGAGGACGGCGGCGCCCTTGCGATCGCGGTCGTGGAGCGGCTGCAGGCGACGGGCGGCTTCGCGATCATTTCGACACACTTGCCAGAGCTCAAAATGTACGGCTCTGGCGCTGGCGGGATCCTCACAGCGTCGATGGGCTTTGACGAGGCGAGGCTCAGCGTGACCTACCGGCTGCAGACCGGCGTTCCCGGGCAGTCGGCCGGTCTGGACATGGCGGAGCGCTTCGGCATGCCGTCCGAAGTCGTCAGGCGGGCGCGCAGCCTCAAGGGGAGGGCCGGCGAGCAGGTGGAGCAGTTCCTGTCGGAACTGCGTCGACAGGCTGGCCGGTACGAGACCCTCGCCAGCGAGGCTCGGGCCCAGGCGAGGGAATTCGAGGCTCGCAAGCGGGAGATTGAAGACCAGAACGCCCGGCGGTCAAGAGAGCTTCGTCGGGAGACCGAGGCCCGCATCGAGGAACTGGCCCGCAAGCTGGAGAAACGGTTCCAGTCGGCCCTGGACGCCGCTGTGAGAAGGGTGCAGTCCGCGTCGGGCAAGGCACGGCGCTCGGTCCGTCGCAGGGCGGCGCAATCGCTCGGGGGCTTCCGGCGCGCTGTGCGCGGAGATGTGGCCTCGGCGCTCGGCGGCCGTGCCGCCTAGCGGCTCGGCGACCCTGGCGACGAATACGCCGCCGGCGACAGGGTCCGGCTGAATTCGATGGGCGCAACCGGCGAGATCGTGCGCAAGGTCGGCGCGGGCCGATGGGAGGTCCTGGCCGGCAGGATGCGGCTGAAGGTCGCAACGAGCGAGATCTCGAAGGCCGAGAGCCGGGATGAAGGTCCCGTGGCTCTTCCCGCCGGAATTCGTCTCGAGACTGCGTCGGAGCCCGGAGACGTGCCTTCCGAGATCAATGTCATCGGGAAGACCGCCGAAGAGGCGCTGAGCGACGTCGACAAGTTTCTCGACCGAGCCGTGGTTGCCAATCGGTCGCGCCTCAGGGTGATCCATGGATTCGGGAAGGATGTGCTGCGGAGTCGGCTGTGGCAGATGTTCGCCACTCACGTGCATGTCGCCAAGTACTATCAGGCGGAGCAGCAGGACGGGGGGGCCGGTGTAACTGTCGTGGAGGTCGGCGACCGCTGACCTCGTGGCGGCTCGACACCTGTCGCAGGGGGCGGGCGCGTGAAAGGCCCGTGCGCCGCTCAATGGCACTAACTCAAGCTCTTCGGCACTAACTCTAGCCCAAGTTTGTCAGCTGATGGGCGATTTCGGCCGAATTTCAGCCTTTTTGACCCGTAAGTTGTTGATTCTATTGGGGGAACATCCCAGAATCTGTAATGTAGTACCATAAAGTGTCCACAAGGGTTGACGCCCCCTGTTTTCCGTGATGCACTGGGGGCATGTTCGTCTGCCGCACCCGGACCGGTTCCCACGGCGGCAAGACCTACTTCACCTACCGTCTCGTCCGTTCCTGGCGGATCGGCGCCAAGGTCCGCCAGCAGACGCTGCTCAACCTCGGCTCCCGGTTCCCCATCCGGCGTGAGCACTGGCGCACTCTCAGCAGGCGCGTCGAGCAGATCCTCGCCCCTCGGCCCGCTCTCCTGCCCCTCGAGGCGCCCCCGGCCGTCGAGGCCGAGGCCCAGCGCATCGCCGAGCGCCTGCTGCGGGACGGAGTCCCGCTCCACCATCCTGCGTCGGATCCGGACCCGTCGCGGAAGGTGGCCCCCCCGACCGACTTTCAAAGCGTCGACGTGGATTCGCTGCAGCTGGCGCGGCCCCGCAGCATCGGCGTCGAGCACGTCGCTCTGTGGGCCGCCGAGCAGTTCGGCCTGCCGGACCTGCTGCAGGAACTGGGCCTGACCGGTCCCCAGCGCCATGCCGCTCTCGGCGTGCTGGTCGGCCGCATGGCCGCCCCGGCCTCCGAACTCGCCACCTGGACCTGGCTGCGCGAGCGCAGCGGTCTCGGCGAACTGCTCGGCTGCGACTTCGAAACCATGGGCCTGAGTGCGCTCTACCGTGCCGGCGACCTCCTGCTGCGGCATCGCGAGGCGCTGGAGGCGCGCCTCTTCTCGCGGGCGATGCGACTGTTCGGCCAGCAGACGACGGTCACGCTCATCGATCTCACCAACACCTATTTCGAGGGCGAGGCCCAAGGGCAGCCGAAGGCGAAGCGGGGCCGCTCAAAGGAGAAGCGCAGCGACTGCCCGCTGCTGACCCTGGGCGTGGTGCTGGACGGGAGCGGGTTCGTGCGGCGTTCGCAGGTGCTGCCGGGCAACGTGGCCGAGAGCAGCACGCTGGAGGGCATGCTGGACGAGCTGCAGGTGCCGGCGGATGCCGTGGTGGTGATGGACAAGGGCGTGGCGACCGAAGACAACGTGGCGTGGCTGCGCAAGCAGGGCAGGCGGTACGTGGTGGCGAGCCGGGAGCGGAAGCGGGAGTTCCAGGCAGACCGGGCGGTGGCGGTCAGGACCG